>MNXP01000016.1 GCA_001872625.1 Bacteroidetes bacterium CG2_30_33_31 | reverse complement strand
TTTCGCGCTACATTAGAATCAAAGCTGCTAAACACTGAAAAGAAAAATAATGCTGGAGCAAAACATTATGACGTTGTTATGATGTTTAAGATTATGATTTTACAACGTTACTATGGTCTTGGCGACAAACAAGTAGAATACCAGATAATTGACAGATCAAGTTTCAAAAAGTTCTTAGGCTTGGAATCTGGCGATAAAGTTCCGGATGAAAAAACAGTTTGGTTGTTTAGAGAAACCCTAACAAAAGCAGGCGTTATAGAGTTATTATTAATTTCTAATCTGTTGCTGCCATTAACAATATCTTATCGAAAATGTCCTGAAATAATTCTTCTGGAAAAAGTCTCCTTGTACGGTAAATAGTATTCCAATGTGGGAGTCTTTCATCTAAATTATAATCTAAAAAATATGCTGCATCAAGCCTTATACGGCAAAAGTCAATAAGTTTTTTGTCCGACGAAAGTTTCTCATGATTTTTGATAAAACAAAGCTTGAAAAATACCACTGGATCAATGGATTGCTTGCCGCCAACACCATAGTAATCTTTGGTGAGTTTATAAATAAACCTGAGGTCTAATTTCTTCTTTAAGTTGCGGTAATAGTTGTCTTTGGGTATTCTGTACGACAAATGAATTTGCGTGAATAGTTTTTCTTCATAAAGCTTCTTGCCTTGCATGACTTTGTATTTATGTGGATGCCACAAATATACGTATTTAAATCATTCAGTAATCAAGTTATATTTGATAATATTCGAAGTTTTTTATGTAAGTTTTAGGTGTTCAATAAAATGGAAGTCATGAATATTGTATTAACACTACAATCTTTCAAAAATCATCACTCATCATATTATTTCCAAATCTTCTTCTTTAATCCATCCGGTGCTACCATTGGCGAGCTTTATTTTATACCAATCATTTATTTTTAAGGCCAGATTTACCTTAGTGCCTTGATGAATTACAAAGATTATGGTGCTCTCTTCTTCTGGAGAACTTTTTACATTTACAGCAGCAGTCATTACAATTGCCGAATTATTTTGAGTGCTTTCTTTATATTTATTATAACCAGCGAAACCAGTTATAAAGCTAATTATAAGCATAGTAACGCCTGCCCAAAAGGAAATGCTTTTGACGATAAACTTACGGGTGGTGAAAAATAAATAAGCTCCCAAGGAAGTAAAAATCCAAAAAATAATGCTAACTAAAGCCCACTGTTTTTCGGAAAAGATATTCTGAAATTGAAGCCACCATTTTTTGAGGAAAAATACTGGTATTACTTCAATCTTATCACTGATTTTAGTATTTGCCACGTTGAGATTATAATTCAAATCCTCGTCGGAGTTATCGATTTTTTTAGCTTTTTCGTAATATAATATTGCTTTGGGATAATTGTCCAATTTATACCAGCAATTTCCAAGGTTATAAAATATCTCATAAGACTGTTGTCCATTGAAGAGTAAGGAATTATAAATGTTGATGGCTTTGTGATATTCTTTTTTTTGATAAAAATCATTTGCCGAGGCAAAATTCTTTTCTTCTTGTCCAAAACTACTTTTAAACAATGAGATAAATATTAATGCAAGTAAAATTTTTGTTGTTTTCATTATTTGATTATTTTTTCAATTTTACTGATAATCATAAGACTCTCGTCATAAACTCCGTGGACTTCATCATCACTTTGAATAGGTGCGAAGCGAGCATATTCACAATGTTCAACAGCTTTTATGGCTTCTTCGATAGTAGCGGCATCGATATAAGCGCTAAGTGAAGTGCGTAAATTATCCATCGAAAGCTCAGATAATGGGATGCTGAATTTGTCGCTCAGATATCCCCATAGAACTTTTGAAATTTCAACATAAAACTCAGAATTTTCACCAGCGTCCATAAGTTTTTTTGCTCTGGTCAATCTTTTTCTTGCTACTCTGGTGGCTGTTTTTGTCTTCATCATAACCACATCAGCTCTCTGTTTAGCGAATTTTTTGTTCAAGATAATTAAAATAATTGTGATTAGAGGAATGATTATCAACATAATAATGTGCCAAAAAGAATTAAAAAAGTGATAATTCTTTTCTCTAATTTCACCTAAATCTGTTTTGATATACAAAATATCTTTGTTTAAATATTTTATGTCTTCGCGATCCACATTTGCCTCCGAAGGAATATAGCTTCCTGCCTTTCCTTTTGCTACTTCAATATTAAACGAATTGCTTTTTAGATTTACATAACTTCCTCTATTTACATCAAAATAGGAGAAACTTATTGCTGGGATTTCAAATTTTCCTTCTTTACGCGGAATTATAAGATATTCCCATGTCTTTGAACCACTAACACCACCAACAGAATTATCCGATTTAGTACTAATTTTCGGGTCATAAACCTCAAAATCAGAAGGAAAATCCGGCGGGGTAATATCCAGCAAATCAATGTTGCCACTACCTTTTAAACTGATTTTTAAATTCAGTGCATCATTAGCATTCACCTTATTTTTATCTACGGTGGCTGTGAGGGTATAATTTCCAACAATGCCATTGAAATTGTTTGGCTTGCCTTTTTCTGGCAAAGGCTTTACTTTAATAATTTGCTTTGGCGAATTTACTTCTACGTTAGTATTTTGACTGGTATTTATTTTATTGCCATACATCCACTGTTCCCATTGGTCGCGCGGTTTACGGCTGGTTACAATGGTTATTACTGCTTTGAGATTAAAGCTTCCTATCTGAAGTGTGCCTGAATTTTGAGGGAAGATAATCATTTTTTGAATAACAACCACATTGTAAACCTGGTTGTTATATGTCTCTTTGGTAAGTTTCAGCTGTCCAATATCTATCATCTCTTTCCAAAATCCTGTGTACGAAGGTTCTTTGAAATCGGTGATATTAGCAATCTGTTTTTTGGAATAAATTTTCTGAGTAACCAAAATGGGCTCACCAACATAAGCAGAGTTTTTGCTTATAATAGTACGCCCAAAAATTAAACCGTCAGCATTTGAATTATTAGCATCATTGGATTTATTGTCGGCATTTTGGTTGCTGTTTCCGGGAGCAGCGTTAGAAGATGAATTTCCTTTCACAACTTCTACAACGGCTGAATTGGAGTTATACCTTTTTCCATCAACCACAATACTTGCGGCGGCGATGGTAAATTTGCCAATTTTGCTTGCTCTGAGTTGATAGGTGAAGGATTTGTTATAAGATTGACTCATGGAGCCGTTGATTATCTGAGTAGATGATGAGGTAGAAAGATATGGGCCTCCAAGATAATCAAAATCTTGAAAGGTAGGTCCTTTGAAATCGCGCCCATCATTGTTGAGCTGATAAGTTACATTGAAAACTTCACCCAATTCCACAGCACCCGGAACTTGAACTTTGAAGTTTACATTCTGGCCTATTCCTACAATGCTCAAGAATAACGAAATAAATATAATAGCTATTTTGTTCATAGTCATCTGTTTACCAATCTTTTTCTATAGTAACTTTTGAAGCTTTTACTTTCTTCTTGTCCAAATTATTTTTTGTATTCTTATCTTTTTCGGCAATGGCTTTCAGCAGTCTTTGAGCATCTTGCTTCGACATTTTCTGTTCTTTTGGCTGAGCGCCTTCAGGTTTTTTGTTGTCGTTCTTTTGTTTATCCTTGTCGCCTTGCTGGTTTTGCTGCTTGTTTTTATCTTGGTTTTTGTCCTTGTTGTCTTTGCTATCTTTCTTATCCTGCTCTTTATTCTGATTTTTGTCTTTGCTATTTTTGTTTTTATTTTTTTGCTGTTGTTCTTGTAACAAATGCTTTTGAGCATAAGAAAGATTGTACTTTGTCTCCTTGTCGGTAGGATTCAATTTCAAAGATTTTTTGTATGCGGCAATACATTTTTCCCATTCTCTTTGCTGCAAATATGTATTTCCGAGGTTATGCAACACTTTAGCTTTATCGCTTGGGTTTAATTCCATCTCGCTAAGCTCATTAAACCCTTCACCTGCTTCTTTATATTTTTTCTGTTTATAAAGCGAATTGGATAAATTATATTTTGCTTTAAAATATTTATCGTTTTTTTCGAGTGCTTTTCTATAATAATCTTCGGCTTCGGTGAAATTGCCATTATTATATTTATCGTTTCCAGCTCTCAAAGTTTTTTTTGAAGCTGTCTGGGCTTCGAGCTTCAGGCTAAAAAATATTAATATTGCTAAAGTTAATATATTCAATACGTTAAATTGCTTTTTCATGTCTTTCTTATAAATAATTTATTTAAAAATATTGAATTTTGAAGCAAATTTTCCTTTGCGTTCGGTAACTATTGCCTCCAAAGTAAGCAATATTATTGCTGCCAACACAAATATTTGAAACCATCCCTCATAATCTTTAAATGTTCTTGTATCAATTTCGGTTTTATCCATTTTGTTGATAGTGCTAAAAACTTTGTCCAAGCCAACATTATTTGAATTGGCTCTTATGAAAATACCATTGGATGCTGAGGAGATTTTTTTAAGTATTTCATCATTAAGTTTTGTGATGATAGTGTTTCCTTCATTATCTTTTTTATAAGACTGTTGAATTCCATTTTTATAGATAGGAATTGGAGCGCCAGATTCTAATCCCATGCCAATGGTGTATATTGCAATTCCCTCGTTTTTAGCTTCTTGAGCTGCATCAATAGCGCCATCTTCGTGGTCTTCACCATCTGTAATTATAATTATGGCCTTATTTTTTTTGCTTTCTTTAAATGATTTATCACTCTTGAAAGTTTCTCTGGCAAGATTTATTGCCGAAGAAATTGATGTCCCTTGCTTGTTGATATAATCGGTACTTACCGAAGCTAAAAACATACGTGCAGCGCCATAATCTGTAGTTATTGGAAGCTGAGTATATGCATCGCCAGCAAATACAATAATGCCAATTCTGTCGCCTTGCAATTTATCAATAAGCTTCGATATAGCCATTTTAGCACGTGTCAGACGGTTAGGTTTTATGTCCTCAGCGAGCATAGAATTTGATATATCTATTGCAATAATTAAATCAGCCCCACGGCGATGAATTTTTTCCATCTTTGAACCTAATTGTGGATTGGCTAATGCTATGGAAATAATTATTATAGAAAGGTTTATCAATAAAAATTTGAAAGCTTTTTTTCTGGGTGATAATCCATTTATCAACTGTGTAATTAGCTTTTCTTCACCAAATTTATTCAAGGTTTTATTGTTAATTATCTTAATTGAAAACCACAGTATATATAGCAAAATCACTATTGCTGAAAGATAAAGATAGTCGGTATTTTCAAATCTAAAAATATTCATCTCTTTATGGTTTTGTTCTTAAAATTGTTAATTTGACAAGTATTTCTAAAAGCAAAATTGCCAATGCTCCAAGTAAAAGTTCTTTATACTGATCATACTTATTATTAAAAATACTTACTTCAATTCTCGTCTTTTCTAAATTGTCTATTTGTTTATAAATCTCTGAAAGACTTTGGTTTGATGTTGCTCTAAAATAGTTTCCATCAGTAATTTTAGCTACTTTTCTCAAAACTACTTCATCAATTTCTACAGGCAAACTTGTAACCTGCATTCCGAAAGGTGTTTGCACGGGGTAGGGAGCCATTCCATGACGGCCTACGCCTATGGTATAAATTCTTATCCCAAAAGTTTTCGCAAGTTCGGCGGCGGTTGCAGGATCCATAGAACCCGCTGTTTGTACTCCATCGGTAAGCAAAATTATTACTTTGCTAATTGCTTCAGAATCTTTTATTCTGTTGACAGCCGTTGCCAATCCATCGCCTAATGCTGTGCCATCCGCTATCATTCCGCTTTCCATTGGATCAATTAGATTGTTAACAACTTGATGGTCAATTGTTAGAGGACATTGTGTGAATGCCTCACCGCTGAAAATTACTAATCCAATTCGGTCGTTGGGTCTTTGGCTTATAAACTCCTTGGCGACTTTTTTTGCTGCTTCCAATCTATTTGGTCTGAAATCCATGGCAAGCATAGAACTCGAAACGTCCATTGCCATTACTATGTCGATACCTTCTACATTCATCTCTTTATGACTGTCGCTCGATTGAGGTCTTGCCATTATTACAGTCAAAATAATCAATGTTAAAAGCCTTAGGATTATAGGTAGATGAATGATTTTTTGTCGTGGACTTTTTAAATCTTTACCATTCAACCAGTCTGTAGATGACATTGTTAGACTTGCATTGAGCTGCTTATATCTTAAAATGTACCACAGAATTATTAGTGGAACTAAGCTTAAAAGAAGAAACCAATAAGGATTTGCAAAGCTAATATTTTGAAAATAACTTATCATTTTTCAGCCTCCTTATCTTGTGTAATTTCCTTAGTAGAATTTACAAAATTATAGGCCCATTTTATTGCGGCATCATTTACATTTCCCAATGGCTCGTACTTTGCAAATTTCACAAGGTCAGAGGTTTGTAGAATTTCTTCTGTCTTTTCTACCAAATCTTTTGAAAGGTCTTCATTGCTGAGACTTCCTATAATTTCGCTGCTTACCATTTCTTGAGCTGGAAAATCATATCTGCGCTCAATATATCTTCTCATAATATTTGTGAGTTCTGAGTAATAGGATTTTATCGCGTTATTTTGCCATAAATTTTTGTCTTTCAACTCATTTAACGAAGATATCGCTTCAACATCTGCAGACGGCAAAGGTTTTGTAAACATATTGAAGATTGGTTTATTTGCTTTGTATCTTCTATAAGCATAAATTCCAAATCCTATCAATCCCAAAATCAAAATTATTGGCAACACTATTCTAAGAATTTCCCAAATAGTATATGGTTCACCTTTGATTCCTTTTATGTCTTTGAAAGCTTTTGTGGTATCCACAGCTAAAGTGTTCACATTCAATAATAAACTGTTGGTGGCCGACTTGCTAAAAGTTGAATCACTTTTTAGGTCATAAATAAATTCCATCGCAGGAATAGTGAAGCTGCCAGAATCAAAGGATGTTATCAGATATTTTGCTCTTATAGAAATTTTGCCACTACCTAAATCTACTGTGTCTAATTTCCCTTTCTGCACAATTTCGATATGGCTGCTAATTGTGTCAGTAAAAATAGGCCATATAACAGTTTTTGATTTAGGTTGAATAAGCTCAAAATTCAAATTGGTCTGGTCGCCAATAAGAATTCTGTTTGTGTCAATACTTGCTTTAATTCTAACTTCTTGGGCTTCTAAACTAATACAAGCCAGAATGAATATAATTCCTAAATATATTTTTGCTATCTTCATATTAAAATCTGCTCTCTCTCATTCTAAATAATTTCAGCAATGGTTTCACATAATCGTCATTGGTACTTATATTTACCCAATCTACACCAGCAGAATTAAAGGTTGCCTTCAATTCTTCTTGATGTTTAATCCACCAATCGCCATAAGTTTTACGCACCTTGTCGAATGAAGTATCTATCCAATGTTCTTTACCAGTTTCCGGGTCATTAATTTTTATCAAACCCACATCCGTAAGTCGACTTTCGGCAATATCGAAAATTTGCAAAGCGGCTAAATCATGCTTACGTGAAGCAATCTGCATAGCTTTTTTGTATTTAAAGTCCATAAAATCGGAGATTACAAAAACAGTGCTGCGCTTTTTAATGACATTAGTAAGATATTTAAAGGCTTCGCTGATATTTGTTTTGTTACTTGTGGCTTTAAAATTAATAAGCTCATGAATTATCCTTAGAATATGTTTGCTGCCTTTGGCTGGAGGAATGAATTTTTCGATAATATCTGAGAAGAAAATTACTCCAACTTTGTCATTATTTGCTATGGCAGAGAACGAAAGTACCGCGGCAATTTCAGTAATAACATCTTCTTTATGAGCCTTTTGAGTCCCAAAATGGTTGGACGCGCTCACATCGATAAGCAGCATAACCGTCATTTCTCTTTCTTCCTCAAAAACTTTTATAAAAGGATGATGAAATCTCGCTGTTACATTCCAATCTATAAAACGAATGTCGTCGCCAAATTGATATTCGCGCACTTCGCTAAAAGCCATTCCTCGACCCTTAAAAGCAGAGTGGTAATGACCCGAAAATATTTGATTCGACAAGCCTCTCGACTTAATTTCAATTTTCCTTACCTTTTTTAAAATATCAACTGTTTCCAAAATTCTTAATTATCGCTCGTTTTATAAAAACACAAATCTATTTTAAAAACTTATATTTCGTTAATTATATTTATTTCCCAGAAATTTATTTAAAATTATTCTGCTATAATTTTCTGATAATAAAATTTTTAAGGAACTTCAACAGTATTCAATATTTCGTTTATCACGTCAACAGAAGTTATGTTTTCGGCCTCAGCTTCGTAGGTAAGGCCTACACGGTGACGCATCACATCGGCACAAATTGCTCGCACATCTTCGGGAATCACATAACCACGACGTTTGAGAAAAGCATAAGCACGGGCGGCTTTAGCCATAAAAATGCTTGCCCTTGGTGAAGCGCCATAGCTTATATATCCTGCCAAATTGCTTAGACCATATTTGTCGGGAAATCTGCTGGCAAAGACTATGTCGGTTATGTAATTTTCAATTTTTTCATCAAGATAAACATCATTCACCACGGCTCGAGCTTTAACAATATCTTCCGGTTTTAATACAGCATTAGTCTTTGGTTTTTCATTCTTAATCTGCTGACGTAGAATAAGTTTCTCCTCTTCCTTGCTTGGATAACCGACTATTACTTTTAGCATAAATCTATCTACCTGAGCCTCTGGAAGAGGATAAGTTCCTTCTTGTTCTATTGGATTTTGAGTGGCAAGTACCAAAAATGGTGAAGGCAATTTGTATGATGTGTCGCCTATGGTAACTTGATTTTCTTGCATTGCTTCCAACAATGCCGATTGTACTTTTGCTGGCGAACGATTTATCTCGTCGGCAAGAATGAAATTTGCGAAGATTGGACCTTTCCTTACAGCAAATTCTTCTTTCTTTTGACTGTAAATCATTGTTCCAATAAGATCGGCGGGCAACAAATCAGGGGTAAATTGAATACGACTAAATTTCGCATCAATAGCTCCAGCAAGCGAATTTATAGCTAAAGTTTTGGCCAATCCTGGAACCCCTTCTAACAAAATATGACCATCGGAAAGTAGCCCAATCATTAGACTTTCAACCATTTTCTTTTGACCAATTATCACTTTACCCATTTCCATATTAATGAGATCTACAAAAGAACTTTCGGATTTAATTCTCTCGTTTAATTCTCTAATATCTGTCGTTTCTTCCATAAATATTATAGTTTTGTTTGAGGCGCAAATTTACCCAACAGTGAGACTTTGTAAAGTATAATTGAGTTAAAAAAGGTTAAGTACATCTAAGGCAACTATTTTCTTCATTTACAAGGTTTTATATTAAATGAAAATGTTTGTTTATCAATACAAACTTTTGAGCTGTTAGGTAAGCATATAATTTTTGCTTAGTAATTTTAATGTTGAAACTATGAGGAAATCAAAATCTAATATCTATCCAAATCTTTTTAATCAGGATTATGAGTTCTGCGTTTAGGAATTGTAGAAATAGGTTAGGGTTACCTTAGCGTATATGATAGGGATTAAAATTTTTAAGAAAACTTCTTTAAATTGATTTTTCTTCGTTGTCCTTCAATTTTAACCCCGATAGCTTTCGGGGCATATACAAGTGAAATGCTCGTAGCTGTCGGTAGCGGTTTTAAAATTTCATCCGCCTCGAAAAATCTAATTTTTTTAAGCCCCCTTAACTTAGCGTATAAAATATCAAATAACCTATAATTTCATGATTAAAAAAAATTATTTTTTAATCGAAATAATTATTTATTTAGTTATATTTGCCCCATCGGATCAACTCACTTTTTATAGATTATCATATCGCAGACCTGCGGCAGTATTTATTACTTAAAAAAATGTTTAATTATTAATTAGCATAATGAAGAAAATAAGGATATTAGATGTAGAATTTGAAAATGATATAAGTGCATGGGAAGTTCCAGCATTGAGAGGGGCTATTGTTGCAACTGTTGGGCGCGAACACTTCCTATTTCACAATCACATTGATAAAGTCTTTCGCTATTCCTATCCACTTATTCAGTATAAACGAATTGGGAAAAAGCCTCATTTAGTGTGTGTTGAGATGGGAGTAGATGATATTCATAATTTTTTTGAAAACAAGCAAGAGGGAATTATTTTGGGCAATAGGCCTTACGAACTTAAGGTGGATAAACTTAGTTTAAATAATTTTACATTGCAAGTCTGGGATAGTAATTTCAACTATTTCTTACAAGATTGGTTGCCATTAAATCAGAAAAATTATAAAGATTTTAAAACTTTAAAATCTGAAATTGATCAATTAGAATTTTTAGAAAAAATACTTAAAGGTAATGTTCTATCTTTTGCCAAAGGAATTGATTGGTATATTGAAAAAGAAATAAAATTGCGTATTCAGAACATTGTTAGAGTTAGTCCTATAAGTTATAAGGGTATTAAATTAGAAGCATTTACAATAAATTTTAGCAGCAATATTTCTCTCCCAAATAACATAGGACTTGGTAAAAATGCAAGTTTAGGATTTGGAGTATTGAGAAACATAATCGACAAAAAATAGGACAAGTGAAGAAAGTGAGTAACAAAGGTGCAGATAGATTGCACGATAAGAATTAATATTTGTATAAAATTATGGATATGGAAAATAAAAAATATTTATACGGAGCTGCCGTTCAAGGCATACAAGGCTTTATTTTTGAGACCAACAAACTCAAGGAGATTGTGGGGGCTAGTGAAATGATTGAACATATTTGCACAAATCTTTTTTACGAAGTGGTAAAGACCAACAAGGATGATAAAAAAATTATTCTAGGTGCTGCGGGAAATATTAAATACATCTTTGAAGATGAACAAAAATGTCGTGATTTTGTAAGAATTTTCCCGAAATCAGTCATGGAATATGCTCCTGGAATTAACATTAGCCAAGCGGTGGTTAAATTCGAAGGAGAAGATTACTCCGATAAAATTCAAGACCTCGAGAACCTTTTAAAAGCTCAAAGAAACAAAGTGCCATTAAGCAACGAAATTGGCTTTATGGCTTTGGAACGTGCACGCCGAACCGGAGGGGTTGCCAAAGAATTCTCAAAAGATGAAGCCATTGATGAAGCAGCAAGTCAAAAACTAAAATCGGCAAACAACATTAAACTTTTTGAAAAAATGGCGGGTTTTGAGCCAAAAGCATCTGAGCTTTCTTTCGACATTGAAGAAATGACCAAATCGGGTAAAAACTCGTGGATTGCTATCATACACGCCGACGGCAATGGTTTAGGACAAATTATCCAAAACCATGGTAAAGAAATGACCCAAAAAGGAATTTTCCCTCAATTCTCTAAAGCCATTGACGATGCCACAAAAGCCGCCGTTAAAAAAGCTTTTGAAGAAGTGGTTCTTTCAGATTCAGAAAAAAAAGCAAAAGCTGAAAATCCAAAATACCGTTATCCCATACGGCCTATTGTAATTGGAGGCGACGATTTAACAGTTATCATTAGAGCGGATTTAGCTTTTGAGTTTACTAAAGTCTTTTTAAGTCAGTTTGAGCTAGAATCGGAAGAATTATTTAAGAACTTAGACTTATCAGAATACAAACAAGGATTGACTGCTTGTGCAGGCATTGCTTATATCAAAGAGTCTTATCCACTGCATTATGGTTTACACTTAGCTGAGCAACTTTGCTCCGATGCCAAAAAACGTGTGAAAGCAGTCAATAAGGAAGGTAAAATGATAGATCCAAAATATAATCAGATGCCCAAATCGGCTTTGGCTATATACAAAGTTCAAGAATCCTTTGTCGAAGATTTGAAAATTCTAAAGGAACGAACTTTGACAACTGACACTGGATTAAGTTACTATGCGTGTCCTTATTTATTAGATGAAGCAGATAATCTGAGTAAGAAACTTAATATTATTAAAGAAGAAACAGATAAAAACGATAAATCGAAAGCCGTTGGAAAACTAAGGCAGATTGTATCCGAAACTTATAAAGATAAATCAACGGCTATCTTTATGATGAAGCGAATGGCAGAAGTCAATTCAGATTTTTATAAAAAAATGAAATTGGAAAATGAATTATCAGCCTTTGAAAACAATACCCAATCTCAACTTATTGATTTAATCACCTTACATAGTTTTAATTATGGAAACAGAACCAATTAAATATATCATTACCTTTCTAAGCGATTGGCATGCAGGCAGTGGCTTAAGTTCAGGTGCAGATGCAGATGCTGTGGTTATTAAAGACAAAAACAATCTGCCTTACCTACCTGGGAAAACCATTAAAGGTTTACTCAAAGATGTTTTTAAAGACATTGAAGAAGTGCGGCCAAATTTACTGCCTGCTAATTTCGTAAAAAGCTATTTTGGTGAATATGCAGATAAGAAAAAACCTTCTGATGCGGGTTCTTTATTTTTCTCCAACGCCGAATTAAGCCAAGACGAACAAAACCAAATTTCAAAAGAAATGACCGAGTTTCTTTACCGCAATATAGCATCTACAGCAATAGTAGAAAATGGTGTGGCCCAAAAGAATTCTTTGAGGGTTATGGAGGTTTGTATTCCTGTTCAGCTAAATGGATACATTGATGGAGTCAATAAGGCTGACGTTGATGCTTTTAGAAAAGCGTTTGCCTATTTAAGACATTTAGGCAGCAATAGAAACCGCGGATTAGGTCGTTGTAAAATTGAAATTAAAACCAATTAGTTATGAAAGAGATATACTACAAAGTTACACTTTTGTCCGATGTGGTTTTGAACAGCACATTGGCTACCGAAGGCAATATGACTACCTTAGATTATATTCCGGGAAGTAATTTCTTGGGCATAGTGGCAGGCAAACTTTATGATAACATAGATGCTGAAGAAGCCTTTAATATTTTCCATTCTGGGAAAGTTAGATTTGGTGATGCTACCATTTCGCTAAATGGAAAATCATCCTATTCTATTCCAAATCAGTTTTATACCGATAAACTAAAAAAGGATTTAACTATAGACCCAATTTATATCGATTATCTTATTGACCGAGAAAACCCACCCAAAAACGAACAGGGCAAACAACTCCAATTGAAGCAAGTGAGAAGTGGATATTTTTTAAGCGATTTTACCCTAATTAAAGAAATATACAAATCGTTTGCCCTTAAATCGGCCCAAGACCGAAAAACGAGAACTTCATTGGATGGAGCCATGTTTGGCTTTGAATCTTTGAATAAAGGATTAGAGTTTATTTTTTCTGTTCAATTTGACGACGAAAACCTGTTTAATTCTGTAAACGAAGTTCTCGAAGGAACACATCGGCTTGGAAAATCGAAAAATGCCGAATTTGGACAAATTAAAATTGATAAGATAAATCAGGCACCCGAGACTATTAAGTCATTTGATTTAGAAAACAGAGTGCTGGTTTATGCTCAAAGCAATTTGTGTTTTTTTGATAATTTTGGCATGCCCACATTCCAGCCCACAGCTGAGCAATTGGGTTTAAGTTCGGGGAATATAGATTATACCCGTTCCCAAATCAGAACGCATATTTTTTCCCCTTGGAATTTTAAACGCAACACTACGAACACCCAACGAAATTGCATTACTAAAGGGTCAGTTTTTGTGGTTGATGGCGTAAAAAAAAGTACTGATTCATCGGTGGTTGGATTACACACTGCTGAAGGATTTGGTCGTGTTCTATATAATCCGGTTTTCTTACAAGGCGATAAAGATTTTAATTTTATTGAACTTAATAAAAGTCCAAAAAGTGAAGTTAAAACAACAAATGAAAGTTCATTGTTAATCAAGTTTTTATCGTTAAAAAACAGTGAGAAAGAATCTGAAAAAGCTATTTCTGACGCTGTGCAAATGTTGGTTTATTCTAAAGAACCTGCAATTACAGCACTTAAAAAAATTACATCGAGCCAATGGGGGGGAATTAGAGCTATCGCCACAAAAGAAAGTGACATGAAGGTTTTATCACTTAAATTATTTGGCAAAAGAGAGCTTACTGATGCTTCTGAAAAAAGAGATGAAAAATTTGGTTATCTCACCCATGGTGTAGCAGATGAAAAGCATTGGGGTAAAAACCGGGCAGCTAATCGAAAAGCATTTGAAAATATCTTTACTCAAAACAAAGCACATGGTACTCAGTTTATAGCCAAGTTTGCCGCTGAAATGGCTAAAGAAAGTCGCAAGTTAGATTCCAAACAAAACCACTAACATTATGATGACACATAGATATATAGCCCGTTTTATAATAGAAGCCGAAACTCCACTGTTCGTGGGTTCCGGGCAGGCTTCCTTACTCAAAGATGCTTTGGTGCAAAAAGACGTGAATGGTTTTCCTATGATTTTGGGTACATCGTTGGCCGGAGTAATTCGACATGCTCTTGCTTCGAATAATTGGATAAACCAAGTATTTGGATTTGCTGAAAAAAACAAAGTAACTGGTTCCCTGTTAAAAGTAAGCTCCGCTCAAATGATTCTAAACAATGGCCTGGTTTCGGAAGGTATAATGGATGATATTGATGCAAATCTTCTAAACCGCTTTAATAATCTTCCTTCACGTCAGCATGTGCGTATTACCGAAAAGAGTGTTGCTGCCGACAAAGGACTTTTCGACAACGAAGTGGTGTATAAAGGCGTTCGTTTTATGTTCGAGCTGGAGTTAAAAGGCACGGCAGAAGATAAAATGTATTGGGATAGCATCATCAATCAAGTGCAAGGCCCCACTTTTCGCATTGGTTCGGGTACACGAAATGGTTACGGAAGTTTGAAAGTGATTGCGATGTTTAATCAAACTTTTAATCTACAAGACGAATCTGATTTTAATGCTTACATCAAATACGACCCTTCATTTAACAGCACGCTCAAATTCAATAATTTCAACCAAGCCCAAATTGTTGACTCATCGATTACCAAGTATTCACTGCGGTTAAAACCCGATTCATTCTTTATTTTTAGCGAAGGTTTTGGTGACGAGGGAGCCGATAATAGACCATTGGAAGAAGAAATTGTGGTTTACGAAAATGATATCATTAAATTTGAAAAACAAACCGTTATACCTGCGAGTTCAATTAAGGGTGCCATTTCACATCGGGTGGCATTTCACTACAACCGATTAACTGACCAATTTGCTGACCAAGGTAAAGGCAAAACAGGCATTGATAATCAAGCAGTGGCTGAATTATTCGGTAAAGCAGGACAAGATGCTGCAAAAAAAGCTGTTGATGCACAGGCAGGAAAAGTATTTATCAACGATTTATATTATTCAGAAGACCATGTTGCCAACAACAAAATCTTCAACCATGTGGCCATCGACCGTTTTACAGGGGGTGCCATGGATGGAGCTTTGTTTAGCGAGAAAGTAACTAATTTACTGGGTAATGAATTCAATTTTGACGTGTACCTTAAATACGCCAAAGATGACCAAATCACACATGCATTAGAATGTGCCTTAACAGACATCTGCAAAGGCTTATTACCATTGGGGGGAATGACCACTAAAGGACACGGCATGTTTACAGGCCGCTTGCTAAAAAATGAAAATGAATTGTATAATTACGAAAACCAAAACTTATGATGAACCATACTATAAAACATAAATCATTAATTGACATTCCTAAATTGCCTTACGAAGGCTATGTTTGGATGTCAGATGCAAAAGAGCCAATTGTTCTGAATAAAGAGACTTTTGATTTTAGTAAAATTGGTATAAATCCTTTTATAATTGAAGCGTTGCTTTACTGTGATGGAGAGGATATTTCTATCCATATTCAGCATACGGGTGAATATCAAATATTTGAATATCATTTAAATGATTTCTCCAAAAAGAATTTAGTTGAAAAAGACTATTTACCCCATCGTCTAAATGGGGTTAAAAACTTAATTTTCAAACAAATATGGATGCCCGAACCTGACGAAAATTGTGCAGGAATAGACGTAATGAATTTAAAAGTAATTGTTTTTTGTGGATTTAAAAAATAGAAATTATGAGTCAAGTAACATCACCATACAATTTTGTGCCCGCCCCAACCGAAGATCAAGTTTTTAAACCCGATTGGGCAAGTCAAGTTAGTCACGACATTCCATTTTCCGATGGAGAAAGCGGCGAGATAGAATTAAAAATCACTGCCCAAACACCAATTTTTATTCGGAATGGACATAGTAAAGATCAAGTAATGAACGAGTTCTCGTATTACCTCGATAAAGATGGTAGAAAGCACTATTTTATTCCTGGCTCTTCTTTGAAAGGAATGTTTCGGAATGTTTTGGAGATTTTGAGTTTTTCAAGGATGAATAAACAATTAGTTAATGATGATCGTTATTCGTTTAGAGATTTAACTCGAGATAGCTTGTATTTAAGTAAATATCGAGACCAGAAAATATTAGGTGGGTGGCTATCCGAAAAGGCTGATGGTAATTGGCAAATTGAGGAATGTGAGAGTATAGCATATATTCATCACAGTGAGTTGAATAAGAAAGGATTTCCTTTTAAGGATTTATTTTATTTTAAAATACCATCTGAAAAAGAAAAAAACGCTGAGTTTAAATATAATTTGTCTAAGCAAAAAGGGTTGAAATTGGAATTTTCATTTGAGCAATCAATTAAACAATTATTTGCAAATGTAACACGTAACATGGCTCATTTTTCTGAAAATGGTAAAAAAGGGACTTTAGTCTTTACTGGGCAATCAAGTCAAAGGAAAGAGTATGAAGATCCGAATAGAAAGTCTTCAGGTAAAGTTCATGAGTTTGTGTTTTTTGATGCAGAAAAGCCAAATATAATTGAAGTCGGACCAAAAATGCATAAAGATTTTAAATTTATTTATCTCGACCATGACAAAAACAATATTTCTACTGATTGGGAGTATTGGAGAAATAATTTTTTAGAGAAAGGTAAAAAAGTTCCTGTATTTTTCTCTAAAGACAGTGTTGGAAAATTGAACCATTTTGGACTGGCATATATGTATAAATTACCGTTTTCAAACAGCGTTCATCAAATGTTGCCCATTAATCAATATAAAAAAGACTTAGACTTAGCCACAACAATATTTGGATTTGCCGACAAAGAAGATGCGTTAAAAGGCAGGGTTATGATTGGTAATGCAATATCAACAGATGCTAAGGCAATTGCAGATAAGAAAGAAATATTAGGCGGTCCGAAAGCATCTTACTTCCCATTTTATTTAACTCAAAATGTAAATAAAGATGGGAAAGTAAATACATACAATACATACGAAAACAGCAATGCCACGTTACGTGGATTCAAAAGATATCCGGTTCATTTGACAACAAATACCGGACATTACGATGAAAAACAATTGAAAAATAAAAAAGTGTTTTCAGAATTTAAACCTCTGGATACTAATACTTCATTTAGTTGTAAAATCCGATTTCACAATTTGAAAAAAGTTGAGATTGGTGCCTTAATAGCTACAATCTCTTTTAACGGGAAATCAAACTGCTTTCATTCTTTAGGCAGTGCTAAATCTTTTGGATATGGCAAAGTAAAAGTTGAAGTCTCAAACATAAAGCTTTTGGAATCCGAACAAAATATTTACTTAAATGAATTCAAAATGTTCATGAATCAGAAAGTAAAAGATTGGGAAAAGGCATCACAGTTAAAGGAGCTATTCTCCATGTCTTCAAGTAAAACAGACACATCTTTAACCTATCCAACAATTGAAGATTTTGTGGAAATAAAGAAAGATAAGGAAGCTTTGTATCATTTTTCAGAAATAGAACAACCTAATGCACCAATTCAAAAAATAAATAGAACAGAATCAGGGCAAGCTAAAGTAACCGTCATTAGTGGTAGAATTCTTCAAGCACAATTAATTGAGGGTTCTGATTTAAAATCTAAAACTTTAGATATGCCACAACATTTATTAAATCATAAACCTCGAAAAGTTGGTGAGAAAATTAACGTGAAAATTATATATAAAGGTAGTAGAGTTGAGAAGTTAGAGTTTATTTCAAAAAGCATTTAGTCTATGAAATATAACAACAAAACCGCCCAGCAATGGTTTGCTGAAATAAAAGGAAACAAACAGTAATTTTGTCCGAAAATTTAAGAAATAATTATGCATTTTTGTATGATTTAATGAAAATTTAATTCATTATGAATGAACTGATTAAAACTATCATTTCTCGTTTTCATACAAGTGATTTGCCACAAATAGAGTTGACAAACTCACCCATTGCATACAGGTAAGTTATGATATATCAGAGGCTGAAACAAGGAAGATGGAATTGAGTGGATTAGTGGAAGCTATGCATTTTTTCAAGTTGGAAAAAGGTTATATCATCACTGCCGAACAAGAGGAGGAAATAATAATTGACCCCAAACAAATACTTGTGCGGCCCGCCTTTAAAGTGTTTATTGACAATAAATTATAGCACATCGAATATGGACAGATATGTATCCCAACTCATCGAAAAATTGGCTGTGGCTGAGGCGAATCCCACTCCTGCAACAAATTTAGGAAATTCTTACGAAGAATTTGAAGCCACTATGCTTCGAATTGAGGAAGAAGCAAATGTTTCAGCTGAACATTTATTAAATGTTAGTTATCAGGAATTGCCACCTGTAGATCGAATGAATCATCAACAGATTCAAAATTTGCTTGAGGCAATTCTAAATGCATTATCAGCTAAAGGAACCGATGTTAGTATTCCCGGTAATGGTGTACCTGTTGAAGTGGTATATTCCGAATTGAGAAAAATGTTTCAAGAAGGTTTTCATGCTATGCCCGGTTGGGTTATCGATTTTTGTGGTGGTAATTGCCCCAGCTGCGCTTTTGCCGATTATTGTGAGTCATGTAAGGAAATCTGGACAAAAGAAGAGCTGGAAAAGGAAAAGAAACTATTTACTTAATTGAAAATGTATTTCGTAAATTTAAAATTAGCTTGTTTTTTTATGAATAGATTGGAAAATTGCACATCAATATTAAAATGATTATCTTATTATTTATTTCCGCATCCTTTGTTATCCTCACCAAATGGGCTGATATCTATTCAACTTTGAGATTTTTAAAGCGGGGCAATATTGCTATGGAACGAAATAGTTTTGCAAAATATTTGATGTCAAAATTTGGTATTATGATAGTGGTTTGGAGTATTTTTCTTTTTTCGGTACTGTTAGTAGCTTTTGTACTTTGGCAAGTGAAACAAAGTCAAAACGAAATTTATCAATGGAGTTTTGTCGTGGTGTCGTGTATAGTTTCAGCCTTTCAGGCTTCGGTAGCAAGGTTTAATTTTACTGGAAAATCAAATTATTTGGTGCGTTTGGTAAGTCGTTTTAATCTGTATAAATGAAATATGGTAGTCGAATCGTTTCGATATTACAAATTTTTGAAAAGGGAAAATTATACCTCTGGCTGTTTGGGTTTATGGATTAATTTAATTAATAGTATATGGCAAAAAACAAAATATTGGTAAGCGTAATTAGCGAGCACACAATTCCTAACTTACTGTTAATCAAAGAGTATTCTAATAAAGATTTGCAACAATTATTCATTTCCACCATTGATATGGAAAATCAAGGCCGCTCATTATGGATAGAGAGGGTAGCAAAATTTGAAGATAACTCGGTGCAAAGAATTATTGTCGATCCAAATAATAATAAATTAATAACTGCAAAACTTAAAGAAGAATTACCTGATTTTGAACAGAATAATTATATTGTTAACCTCACATGTGGCACAAAACCAATGACTCTTGCAATTTTTGATTTTTTTAAAGAACCAAATAACAAAATTGTTTATATTCCAATAGGTAAAAATTTGATTGAAGAATTATATCCAAATTTATCAGATACAGAGGCCATCATAAAATATAGGTTAAACTTAAAGGAGTATTTACATGGTTATGGACTCTATTTCCAATCTAATAATAACTTGCTTCATAATGAAAATGAGACTTTTAATTTTTTTTATCGGTTTAAGAATAAGAAATTTAGTTTCCACAGAGAAAATAGAATCCTTTACTCCCATCAAGAAGATACTGCTATTGATAGAACTTATTATTCTGGTCGATGGTTCGAGGAATATGTGTATTTAAAAATAAAAAAGGAATTGAAACTATCTGAAGAGGATATCTCCATAGAAGTAAAAATATACAGAGACCCTCAATCACCTCAAAATGACAACGAATTTGATGTAATGTTTACAAAGGATAATTCACTCTATGTGGTTGAATGTAAAGCAAGTATTGGAAGCAAAACTACAATTAAAGATAAAATGGATGACTATCTTTATAAATTAGGTGCTATTACAAAAGACTTTGGTCTTAGAACAAATTCTTATATTTTTACTTTGACAAATTTGAAAAATATTGCTGGCAACAAGTATGAAAATTTAGAAAAAAAGAGAAAAATATTGGGCATTAAAAGGACAATTGATGCAAATGATTTTTTACAAGAAGATTTTTCATTTATAAATTTTTTTAAGTAACATAGAAATGGTATTATATTTTAAAATAACTTAATTTACAATTAATTACAATGTTGTTAGATTATTACTATTTTTACATTTCAAAATATTGAAATTTTGAAATTTATAAGGTTCTAATAGATTGAATATTTGCTGATAAAATAAATACAAAATGATGAGAAAAACATTACTAAAAAAATGAATAAATGGGCATTGGACAAGCACCGGAAACATTTAATTTTATTCGATGCATTTAAAAATACTAAAGCCAATTTGTTAGTTGTTTTTAGACAATTAAAAAAATTCATTTTATTAATCTCTTAAATCGAATTATTAATCAATCAAAATTTATAAGATATGTCAAATCTTTTAGTTTCGCTTATAAGCGATCAAACCATTCCTAACTTTTTGTTTATCAAAACCTTTACAAAAAGCACAGATGATGAATATCTATTTTTAACGACAAATAAAATGGAGAATGAAGAAAAAAATAAAAGAAAATGGATTTTGGAATCTGCAAATATTGCTGAGAGTAAACAATTTAAAATCACTGTAGATGCTGAAAATAAATTAAATGTAACAGAGAAATTAAGCAAATTTGATTTTAGTATATATAAGAAGATTTTGGTAAACCTTACTGGAGGTACAAAAATGATGTCGATAGCAGCTTATGAATTTTTTAAAGAGAACCAAAAATCGGAATTATGGTATTTGCCTATCGGTAAGAATACCTATCATATATGCGATTTTCCAAAAAAGCAGAGAGCCATTAAATATAAAATGTCTGTCGAGGAATATTTAAACTGCTGTGGAATTTTCAAATCTAAAAATCAGTACACTCAAAAAGAACCCTTAAAAAGTAAAGATTTTGTTGAAAATCACTTCAATAAAATTGGTTGGTCACCAAGTGTAGATATTAGCGACAAAATTGAAAGATTAAGATTGTTTTTTAGAAGCGATAATGCATCTACAAGAATAACCAATAAACTTAGAAATGACAATCTAAGACTGGATCACAAGCTTTATGTTAATGAGATAAAAGAATTTAATGATAAAGAGAAAGATGAAAGATATCATTTTGATAATTTTGATTGGGTAGGAGAGTTATTTAAATCTTTACATTTCAAATTAGGTGAATATCTCTTAAAGAGAGATATTGATTTTATTACTGGTGGATGGTTCGAAGAGTATGTATATTATATTGTAAAACAGTTGATTAGTAATCATAAAAATTGTTTAAAATTAGGAATTGGGCTTAATCCAAATTCAAAGAATCAAGAAAATGCGGCAAGATATTTTACCAATAATGATTTGGATGTGGTTTTTGTTCATAATAATGAATTGTATGTTGTTGAATGTAAATCTGGTGGAATGGATGCCAACGATTTGTATAATAAGACAGTTTACTTAGCATCAGCTTTGAAAAAATATTTTGGTTTGAGTGTTAAGTCAGTACTTTGTACATTATCTGAGATGGGTAGTAACAAAAAGGAAAAATCAGAAATTTTGGGAGTAATACCTATTGATAGAGAAAATTTTAATTTAAAAGGAAGATTCAAAGAAATACTTAATTTAAGCATATAATGTACTAAATCTTAATATTATATTTTTATATATATTACATTATATCTAAATATATACTTTATTTCTGCATGGAAATTCTAAATGTTAATTTATGTATAAATGATAGAAAGAAAGCAAATTTTTGAAGGAATAGAAAATAAAACTATTTTTTTAAGGGGTGCATGTCAAACTTGTAAAACAACCTTGTTAAAAAAATTATTTCCTAAATTAATTATGGTCTAATAACCTTGTCAAATAAATAATTATGCTTATAAACATTACAAACCATCCGTCAAAATTTTGGTTTCCTAAACAGACCCAGAAGGCTTTGAATTTATTTAATGTAATTATGGATATAGATTTTCCTGCAATTGATCCTGACATATCGGAAGAAGTTCTTGCTCAATTAGCTGGTGAATATGCTAAAAAAATAAAAAATATTTTTGAATTGAGGGGTGAAAATTCGGAGTTAAATGCCGTTCATATTATGGGAGAGTCGAACTTTTGTTTTTGTTTGGTATCTTTGCTACTAAAGGAAAAAATCCGCTGCTTCGCATCGACAACGCGGAGAAATGTTATTTATGCTAATGATAGCACAAAAAACTCTACTTTTGAATTTGTTCAATTCAGAGAATATTTAATGCCGTAATTATGCAACTTAACACAGAGCAAAAACGAGCCCTCGATAATTTTATAGATTTTCTTAGCTCCAGTGATCAGATATTTATTCTCAAAGGTCATGCTGGTACTGGCAAAACAACTTTGATTAAAGAATTTATAAATTATCTCAATAATATTAATCAAACTCCAGTTCTTATGGCTTCTACTGGAAGAGCTGCAAATGTACTTAACAAGAAAACTTTATTCTCCAGTAATACAGTTCATCGCGTTATATATAGACTTATAGATATTTCTGTGGATGAATCGAAAGAGATTAAATTTATGGAATTTGGATTACAATCGAGTCAAGATCCACAAAATACTGTTTATATTGTTGATGAAAGTTCGATGCTCTCCAACAAGAAGCAAGAACGATTTAATTTAAAATATGGAAGTGGTATGCTAATACAAGACTTAATAACCTATATTGATAATAGAAAAATTATTTTTGTAGGCGACCCTTGTCAGTTGACGCCTATTAATACTGCCTATTCACACGCTCTTTCTATCGATTTTTTTAAAACGAAACTTGGCAAAAGTTGTCGCGAATCAAAATTGACTCAAGTTGTTCGATACAGTAGTAATTCTGGGATTTTTGCAAATACTTCTCATTTAAGAACTTTAATTGAAAATAATCAAGCTTTAAGTAACCCTGTAATATTTGCAAATAAATACTCTGACATTCATGTTTATAACTCTGAAGAACAGTTAATTAATTATTATTGTTCTTTAGCTACAACTAAAGGCATTGATCAATTATGTTTTATAGCTAATTCAAATAATAAGGTTGCCGAGATTAATAGAAGCATTAGAAGAATCCTTTGGAAAAAGCAAACCTATAAACTAAATGTAGGAGAGCCACTGCTGGTAATGCAAAATAATTATTTATATAATTTAAACAATGGCGATTTGGTAGAGGTAATAAAAGTATCCGATGAGGTAGAAACCAGAGCAGGATTAACTTTCAGAGATGCAGTAATACAAACATTCCTAAATGAGGGAATGGTTCTTATTAATTGCAAGATATTAGACACTTTATTAAACTCAACAACTGTTGGTTTGGTTGATGAGCAGGAAGGTAAATTATATATTGACTTTATAGTTAGAATGAAGGGGAAAAATATTAATGTTAAATCAAGGGAGTTTTACGATGCTTTACTAAAAGACCAGTATATGAATGCTTTAAGAGTGAAATATGGCTATGCAATGACATGCCATAAGGCTCAAGGGGGGGAATGGAAGCATATATTTGCAGTATTCGAGCCTTATATGTTTACCGTTCTGCCAAAAGATCAGCTACATCGTTGGCTTTATACAGCATTAAGTAGAGCCGAAAAGCAATTGCATCTTGCCAATAATTATTGTATCAAGCGATAATTTGTTTTATTTCATTAAAGATAAAGTGCTTGCATTTTTGATATTTCATTTTTTAGGGTAATTTTTAATGACTCAGGTGCCAACACTTTGCATTTACTCCCTAAGGATAGTAATGCAGCCATCAACTCTATATTTGGTATTACTTCAATTTTAAATGCGCCGCTATTAGTTTTCTTTTCTAAAAATTGTTGACTGCTATGCAGAGGCTTGGTTTGTATGTAGGGGATTGTATCTTTTTCTACTTCAAATATTACTTCTTCTAATTGTCCTAATTCGGGCACACTTACACCAACTACATGGCTATATTTTTCCATAAGTACTTTCCTATCAACATTGCATTCAAAGGAAGTAGGAAAAATAGATTCCATGCGGTCAAATGCCAAATTATAAACCTTATTGGCTTCGTTAGTGCCTATCAAATACCACCTTTGATGATACTCCTTTATGAAGGCTGGATTGAATAATAAATGAAATGAATTTGATTCGATGAAAGGTTTGTAAATAATTTCAACTTTATTATTTTGTTCTATTGATTTAATTATATAATCAAAAAATTCAAATCCTCTTATTATCCCAATTGGATCATACTGGTAATAATCTTGAACAATTGATTGCTGAGTGTATTGCCTTATTGATTTGGATATATGAGAAAAATAGCTTAATCCTTTAAAAGTTTTAAGGAGGTTGAGGCTACTCACAATTTTTTCCACCTCATTTTTGTACAATGGACTTTGATAAATTGAAAATGATGGATTTAAGTACTTATAACCTATACCATAACAATTTTCTATTGGAGCTTCAAAGCCCAATTCACCCGATCGCATTCGACTAATATCGAGTTTGATGGTACGTTCGGATGGTTTTACACCAATGCTCTCATAACAAGATTGAGCCAATTCTTCAAGTGTCCAATATCCGCTTATTTCGGAACGTATAGTGTAGTGAAAGTTATTGCGCAGGCATTCATCTATAGTCTTATAGCGCAACATTGCTGAGTAGTTTTTAGGCATTTTGTGTTGTTGTTTGATGTTCCAAAATTAGCAAATTTTGAATAAATAATTTTTATTTCAAAAAAATTTTAATGTGCACAAAGATTGCATTATTGGCTCATTTATTTGAATTCGACATTAAACTATTAATAATTAAATTTAATTTAAAATGAAAAAACTTTTTATTATTCTTTTCTGGTGTTTTCTCATTCAGACGGTAGAAGCTCAGATTCGAATGGGGTATTCTATTAGCCAAATTCGTGAAGAATTTAGCGATAGCAAATATGAATTATATTCAGCTAATTCTGGTGATGATTTTTGTATTATAATTAATTTTGTAGGCATAAGGGTTTATTACTTTTTTGATAAAGATGGCTATACTGATGCTAATTTTCTGATACCTTTAACCAGTGGCAAACTTCAAGGATTAATTGAAAATTATAATAGATATTATGTAATAATTTCTGATACAGAATGGAAATATTATAATTCCAATGGTGTACTTTATATTAAGCTCGCTAAAAGGGATGATGGAGAGTTGTACTTTAGTGTTGTTATCAATCATTAAATATGTTTTAATTATGGAAGTTATACTTAATACTTTTGGAACTTCAATTATAGTTGACCGAGGAGCATTCGTAATTATGAATAAAGATGGTAAGCAACGAATAGACCCCTCCGCAATTAAAAGCATAAGCATCTCAAAAGGAGCGCGTATCTCAAGTGATGCGGCTCTTCTATCCATCGAAAACGAAATTGATGTTCTTTTTGTTGATGGTACAGGAAAGCCTGAAGGACGAGTTTGGAGCATTAAATACGGTTCGATTTCTACTATACGAAGAAATCAATTGGATTTTACACTCTCCTGCCAGGCAGTGGTTTGGATTAAAAGTATTCTCACCGAAAAAATTAATAATCAAGTTGCTTTGCTTCTGTCCATCAGCCCTATAGAATGGGAGCATCAGCCACAGTTGAATAAAGTAGTTAGCAGACTCAACGATTACAAAAATAAAATATCCAATCAGCAAGCAGAAATTTTGAGCGACATTGTGCAAAGCCTTAGAGGTTGGGAAGGCACCGCTTCGCGTTATTATTTTAGTATAATCTCTCTTTTATTGCCTGATGAATATAAATTTGAAGTTCGTTCTCAACATCCAGCTAATGATGTATTTAACTGTTTGCTAAACTATGGATATGGCATTTTGTATGGCAAAGTGGAGGGCGCTCTTATTAAAGCAGGACTCGACCCTTACGTTGGTGTGATGCATCGCGAAGATTACAACCGACCAGTGTTGGTTTTTGATGTAATAGAAAAATTTAGAATTTGGATAGATTTTGTTGTTTTTAAACTTTTACAGCAAAAGGTTATTAATGAAGATTGCTATCAAGTAAAAAATGATGGTAGCTATTGGCTTGAAGGCCTTGGAAAACGAATTCTTATTCAGTCGGTTAACGACTATTTTGATGAAATAGTAAATATTACTGGTTTAAACAGAAGCAGAGCTAACCACATTGAAATGTTTGCAACCAAATTTGCACAATACATACTCAAATACAAAATTGTGTAATTATGATAAGTTTTGGAAATAATATTAGACAGCCTAAGGATATTCTAAATAAGATATCTGTTAAAACCGTTTATCAGAAAATTGTAAATCCTAAACCACAGTTGCTTAGTCTTATCGAGCAACTTAGAACTGTTGCAACTATTGATGCTAAAATGTATAGAGCTTTGAAAGTTCAGCTACCATATTTTATTGCAGCCATTTTCAATCCCCCATATCGCAAGATTGAAAATTTTGCTTTTGCTGAATATTTTATTGTAGATATAGATCATCTTAGCGAAAAAGATATATCGCCAATAGACTTATTAAGTAAATTTAAAAACGACCCAAGAGTAGTTTTGGCTTTCCGCTCGCCGTCTAATGATGGACTAAAAATTATGTTTCGAGTTAAAGAAAGATTCTACGATGCGGGCAAATATTCACTCTTTTATAAAGCATTTGCACAGAAGATTTCTTTAGAATATAATTTAAGCCAATTGGTTGATAATAAGACCTCTGATGTAAGTAGAGCTTGTTTTTATAGCTGCGATAGCCAAGCATATTATAATGAAAATGCTCAAGAGGTAGAAATAAGCTCTATAATAAATTTTGATAATGAATTAGAGATTAGGGAAATTGAAAAGCAAATCAAGGATTATTCAGACAAAACTTTTGTATCTGAAACAAAAGATAGTTTGAAGCAAGAATTGCCTGAGCAGTTTTTACAAAAAATCAGAGAAACCTTAAATCCAAATATTAAAATTAAGAGGGAAAAGCGGATATATGTACCAGCCGAATTAGATATAATAATTGAGGATATAAAAGCTGAAATGTTGAAATATCAAATTCAAACCGAAAAGGTTGTAAATATAAATTATGGAAAACAATTTAGATTTGCTACTGCCCAAATATGGGCTGAAATAAATCTTTTTTATGGTCAAAAAGGATTTACTGCTGTAAAAACTACCAAAAGTGGCAGCAATCAAAGTTTAGCTGATATAGCCCAAAAAATTTTATGTAATTTGATTTATGGTTAAGAAAAAAAAAGAAATATCATTTGTTGAACGTATGCTACTTTACCATAGGGCAGGCTTTAGCCATAAAGGGGCAGGAGCAAGCATAGATAAAATTGAATATGATGAACTTGACGATTTGACTGAGCGCATAAAAAAAATATTGGAAATTAGTGAAAGAAACCATTTAAACCCATCAAATATGCTGTTTTTTGTGATGTACGATATAGAGAATAATAAAGTAAGGACACTTATTGCTAAATATTTACAAAAAAAAGGTTGCCAAAGAGTTCAGAAATCCATTTTTTTTGCTGACACCGCACGAAACATATACGATGAGATAAAGCAAGATTTGCAACAAGTACAAGAAACTTATGAAAATAGCGACAGCATATTTCTTATTCCAATCTCTACAGACCAGCTTAGAGCAATGAAAGTAATTGGACATAATGTAGATTTCGATGTAGTGATAAAAAATAAAAATACATTCTTTTTTTAGATGAAAAAATATCTATCTTTGAGCAAACTATCTTAAATAAATAAGTAAATTTGCAAACCCAAAAAAGCATGCATAAATTCAAATCAAAAGTAGAAAAACTGCAATTATTGGTTCATAAACATCTTGAAATAAAGTTATTACAAAAAATGCCCTCAGAAACTATCTTCCATTAGAACAAGGATTAAGACAACAGCATGTAGGATTGTTTAGGGTCAGTGCTGTGTTTCTCAGAAACTATCTTCCATTAGAACAAGGATTAAGACTTTCTCCAAGAAATATATTTCTATATTTTGCGACTCTCAGAAACTATCTTCCATTAGAACAAGGATTAAGACTCAGCTAAAAAAGTTTTTATAAAATTATCTTTATCTTCTCAGAAACTATCTTCCATTAGAACAAGGATTAAGACACATACAATATCCTTTTTTCTCCATCTTCAATTATGAACTCAGAAACTATCTTCCATTAGAACAAGGATTAAGACATACTTTTTGCGAATTCCTCCTTGCTCATAAAGTTCTCAGAAACTATCTTCCATTAGAACAAGGATTAAGACAATCATCTTTGCTCATATTTGCATAGATACTTTTTGCTCAGAAACTATCTTCCATTAGAACAAGGATTAAGACATTAATAATTGAGACTATCTCGATATTGTACGCATATCTCAGAAACTATCTTCCATTAGAACAAGGATTAAGACACCACACACATTGGGGTTTTTGTTGTTTTTATTCCCATCTCAGAAACTATCTTCCATTAGAACAAGGATTAAGACAAAGCATTTCTATACTTAGAAACGTTATAGTAGTTCTCAGAAACTATCTTCCATTAGAACAAGGATTAAGACATCATATAAGAATAAGGTTGAAGTACTGCCAACTTCCTCAGAAACTATCTTCCATTAGAACAAGGATTAAGACGTGGTAATATCCTTATTTTAATGTTTGTCTTCATAACTCAGAAACTATCTTCCATTAGAACAAGGATTAAGACGGATGAAGTCAGTTTGCAAGCCTGTTGTTGTTTTGTCTCAGAAACTATCTTCCATTAGAACAAGGATTAAGACGTTATAATAGTTCCAAAATATGGTATCCAGTAGAATACTCAGAAACTATCTTCCATTAGAACAAGGATTAAGACATAATTGAAACTATCCCAATATGATACGCATATAGCCTCAGAAACTATCTTCCATTAGAACAAGGATTAAGACGTGAATCTGACAGCTGGATGAAGTTAGTTTGCAAGCTCAGAAACTATCTTCCATTAGAACAAGGATTAAGACATTTTCTTTTTTTATTTTCTCCCAAATTGTGGCGAGTCTCAGAAACTATCTTCCATTAGAACAAGGATTAAGACTCTAAAAATTGCATTCAGTAAAGAATTAGGTCTGGCTCAGAAACTATCTTCCATTAGAACAAGGATTAAGACCGCCTCCGCTGCCATTTATTGAGCTAAATTAAAATCCT
>MNXP01000058.1 GCA_001872625.1 Bacteroidetes bacterium CG2_30_33_31 | reverse complement strand
ATATTCACAGCTTACAACTTGCGCAGAATACTGAATATCATTGGAATAGAAGCATTTAGGAGCTGGCTCCTTGCTTTTTTTATTGTAATAGGCCCCATTTTGAAGTCAATAGCTCAATTTTGGCGAAGGCAAAAAAAACAGCATCAAAATATGATTCAAAATTTCACCGCGCTCATATCAACTAAAATAGGTACTTTAGCCAGTCCGTATTTTAATAATTGGGTATTGAAGGAAGGTTATTAGACGAACTGACGTTGTACGCAAGCTAAACAAACATACTGCATATGAAAAAACACATAATGATTATTACAATTGCTCTTTTTGCAATTAGCTGTTCATCGGATGGACAAAAGAGCAAAACTGACACTGAAGAACTGATTAAGAAACATCAAGAGGATTCAAAACAAAATCGGGAGACCATTTCTGATTCTGATGGGATTTCTCTAAAATGGAAACTTAAACCTGATGAGACAATCGGCTATAAGACCGCAATGGAGCAAGTTGAGAGTACTGATTTTGAGATTGACTTCGGAAATGACAAAAATATGCCCAAAGAGGAGTTTAAGGAAATATTCGATGGATTAAAAAAGGAGTTCGAAAAAACCTCATTCATTACGACAATGCAATGGAATGAAAGAGGGAATATTGAGACAAAAATGTTTACAGAAGGTTTCAATGACAAAGACACAAAACCGATTGACCCTAAAAATTTCAATCCAGCGAGTATGATGAAGGGGGTTATGCTAAGGGGAGAAATAAATGAAAGTGGACAAATTGAAAGTTTCTATTTAAAAGGTGCACAGAAAAATTTGATAGCAATGTATTTTGAGTTGCCAAACAGACCAGTAAAAATTGGTGATACCTGGAGCTTAAATGTTAGTTATCTGCAATTTGACCAATCTTTTGTTTGCAAATTGGCTGACAGGACAAATAATGTTGAGTTGATTGATGTACTTAAGGACAAAAATGATACAATAGTTATCATTAAATATGATATTTCTGAATCAGCAAGTGGATACATGAAAAATCCGATGACTAATGAAAAGATTGAGACTTCACTATCCATGAGTTTTAACGGGATTTTAGAAACGACTCAAAAAGGTATGATGTCAGGGAGTAGCAAACAGAAACTTGCATTGATACCATTCGATGATTTGACAAAAGAAATGATAAACATTGAATAATAGCCAGCGTACAACACACAATATAAAACAGTTGGGGTTCAGTGGTTTGCGAGGGTTTGGTTCTCGCATCAACTTTTTCCTCGGTGGATAAAGACGCAGCCCGAAAACCCAACCGTTTCATATTGTAAAACGTTACCTACCATGCAAGGCAACCCAATCAAGTACATTCTGCTTTTTGCAACCACTAAAACCAAGGCATAAAAAGCAGAAAGAGCTTGAGCCAACGCATAAAGGAAAAAACATAATTAACCTAATTATAAATTAAAACAACGTTGAAATGAAAAAAACCAAGGTTACTATGAGGGTCATCTTATTGATGACAATTGGACTAATTCTCGTCCAATCAACACAAGCACAAAGTCAGTTAGACAGTTTACGTGCACCATTTGATAGTTTAGATACAAAGTATTTCCCAAGTAAAATACTGCATAATCGAAGTCCGTACTATTTCAATAGTTTTGGATTTGACACTATTAATGGAAACCTTAATTTAGATACAAATTTTAAGGCATCACCCTATTTTTATGAAAGTGGAATAGCAAAGATGAAAAGAAGTGCCTTTTTCAGAATTTACAGAGAAATGCTATATTCTGCAAATGATACTAATGTTCTAATTACACCACCAAATTATTTCAATACTCGTGAGAGTTTATTAGATCAGTATGAAATGCCAATAAGTATTATGGCAATTGACTTTCACAGGTTAAATGAGCAAGCACTCAAAAATCAACAATTATGGTTTGATACTATTAATCAGGTATATACAATAATGCCTGACACATTGTTCTTCCCTGATACGATAGTTACTCCTGATACAGTAATTGTAAATCCGGGAGGTAGTACATACCGAACATATCCAAATACCGAACAATTAGCGTATTCAGCATTTTTTAATCAGCAGGTCCATGGTTCATACGCTTGCAGAGATGTTTTGTATAAATCAAGTAATCAATTTTCAATTCAATATTATCTGGATTCAAATTTATTTATTTCAAATATTAAAAATTTGGATTACCTGAGTATTGATTTTGGTAATGGCCAAGGATTTCAGAATGTAAATTGGAATTCTGCTGTAAACATATCATATGAACTTCCTGAGAGTCCTAAAATTCAAAGCATTAAAGTTAAAATTACTTTACCGGGACATAATCAGGATGTTACAATTGAACTGGAAATAAATGTAGTTGTTTTCGCAGAATTACCTGATGTTGAATTTACAACAGATACTTTAAATTATGAATGTAACGTTCAACCTACTAACACAGATGCAATTGCAAAAGTAAGCATTCGTTATGCAGATACTACTACACTGACATTGAATAAACCCATAATCTTTGTAGAGGGCTTTGAAAGTAGTTTGGAAGACTATGGAGAGTTGAGCTATATTAATTTAGTTAATGGTAATGTCCCCAGCTACCCCCAATTAGCAAAGATTCCTGTACTATTTGATACAATGAACCAGCTTGGTTATGATATTATTTATTTAGAGTATAAAGACCCTACTGATACAATCGAAAAAGATGCCTATGCTCTAATAAAAGTTATTCAATGGGCTAATAAACAATTACAAGTTAATGGTTCTAACGAGAAATTAGTGATATTAGGAGCTAGCATGGGAGGTATTATTGCAAGATATGCTTTACGCAAAATTGAAATGGATGGTTGCTGCCATAATACAAGGCTGTATGTTTCTTTTGACGCGCCTCATGAAGGCACAAATGTTCCAATTGGAATTCAAAAGTTTTTGAAATATGCTGCAGAGACCTCTCAATCCTGGAATGGAGTTTCCTGGCCTATTTCATGGACTTCAATGGCCCCTGATTTTAACAACGAAATAGTTGAATTAAAATGGCACACTGTTTTAGACCGTGGAGCAGCAAGACAAATGCTTGTTTACCATGCAGGAAATAATGCATTACAGGATCACATAAACTGGCAAAATACACTTGACAGTATGGGATATCCTGAAAGTTGCAGAAGAATTGCATTGATGAATGGAAATGAACTCGGTAATAACAATGGCATTGAAGATGCCTATAAAAGAATTATTGGTACAGGTGAAGAAAAATGGCTCCCCAAGCAATGGATTATTCTTCCGCCACCTGTTAATAATGCATTGCCATCATCACCTTTACTTATTCCAACTATTTGGAGTAAATATGATTTTGCTTACAGTTTGACATATACATCTTCAAAAAATGATGTCTTTGTTCATAATGAATGGGCTGAATCAGTTATTACTGGTAACTCAATTTATAGAAATGCCATGATTTATTCAGGTATAAATATAACATCGGCAATCATTGGAAACGCTTGGCTTCCATCTTATCCATTTATGGAGGGAGTTACTATAGCCAGTAAGACTTATGGTTCTTATTTATTACTTAAAGGCCATGCAGATAATGCGGGTTTTACACATCATTCATCAAATCCATATCCAATTGATTATACAATTGCCCCCGGAAGCAGGAGTAATTCTGCAGAAGAGATTGAAGAAGCTTCTGATGGTGTAGTTCAGCTATATTCCAAATTCCATACTTTTATGTTTTCACCTACTACATTAGGATTAAAAAACGTCCCTGTAAATGCAAATATCAAAGATTTATATTTACAAAATCAAAATATTACTGAATTTAATTGTTATTGGGCTCCGAATAGAAATGAGCAATTATATGATTCAAGTTATAAGTCTTTACATATTACAGTGAATGATGATAATAGTGCGTGGATAAAAGAACAGTTATTAAATGATTGGGAGTTAAGAGCTTCAAATGGAGAGTATAAAGGAGAGCTATTAGGATATTATAATTATGGACGATCTAATGCTGGAACATTAAATGATAATATTGAATTAATTAACAAACCACACCAAACCATCTTATATAGCTTGAATATCGAAAATAACGGCCAGCTCTTTGTCAACAAACAAGACGTAATTGGTTTATCCACAGGAACATTATATCCAAGACCGGGTAGCACTTTCAAACTCAAAACTAACAGCGAACCTTGCGATACTACAATTGTTAGAATCAAAGATGGAGGAAAATTTGTAATTGGAGAAGAAAACAATGGAGTTCTTAACAAAGGAGAAGTGCATTTTTGTAAGAATTCTACTCTTGAAATTTTTGGTGGTGGCTCCCTGATTATCCGTGATAGTAGCCGCCTGATTATAGAAGACGGTGCAAACCTAATTATACATTCCGGAGCTGTAGTTATTCTTGAAGGCACTGCTTCAATCCTTGAACTAAAAGGAAAGGTTATCATTAAAGATAACGCAGTTCTGGCTCCGCAAGGTGATGGCTTTATCCGCTTTGCTGCCAAAATGAATGCAAGCAACATAAACGACCATTGGCAAGCAGGAAATGAAAGTAGTTTAGTGCTTGCAAATTATACAGGTACACAAACCAAAAAAGGGGAAGTAGTTGAAAATACATACTTTCCTGATAATCTAAAGCAATTTTACATTAACACAATAGTTGAGTTGGATAGTATGATAACGCTAAATAGCTATGGTTCAATTCAAGCCCAGTATTCTTTGTTCACAGCCATTGACAGCAACAAATTTTATAATGCTGTAAAAATTTATGGACAACCAAATACTCGTTTTGGAAGTTGTGAATTTAGAAATGGAAACTATGGGCTTTCAGCTCAAATGAGTTATGGAGGTAGCACATTTACACTTGATACATGTAAATTTACCAAAAACTATATTGGTCTTTATACTTCTGATGAGTACATCTTTATCAATAAATGCGATTTTACCGGAAACCTTGATTACGGTTGGAAAGCAGAAAACATGCAATCCAATTGCGATGTAACAAATTCCATATTTGATGATAATGGTTTTGCAGGAGCTTATTTTAACGGACAAGGAAATGTAATGCTTAATATTAATTGGGCAAAATTCCGAAATAATTACCAACATGGTTTGGAGATTTCGGAAGCAACATTGAATTCTTCATGTAGCAAATATCAATCCAATGGTCAATCAGGAATTTTTGCCAAAGAAAATGCGGAGGTTGATATATCAGATAACAAAAGGAACCAAATCACAAATAATTATACAGGAATTTTATTAGATAAAGCATTGACATTAAACATTGAGCATGGTTTTAACAATTTCACAGGGAATCAATATTTTATTGTTGGCGAGGTAAAACCCGATAATTATTATCAGGGACTTAGTACTGCAACACCAATTAGTTTATTGTATAATTTATTACCTGCACCGTCTGCCTCACAAATGCCCATTAATATTTATTTAACTGAGCCTCAATATGGAAATCAAATAACAGTACCATTATTTGATTGGACACAAAACCTTTCTTCATTTGAAACTTATTGCATAAGCTCTTATATACCTGCAAATTTCAATAATTATCAAATGTTTGAAGGGAAAATCAGCATCAGTGTTATTAGCACATCACATTTCCAGAACACTTATTTGATTGATGCTTTTAAAACTGCTGCAATGCAAATGAGCTATGGGGAAGAGTATATTGGAAACGACACTTTGGCAATTGCTTTATTCAAAGAAATATTCGACAATATTCCTGCAAATGTTAATGAGGACGAACATTCAGCCATTGATGATGCTTTAAATCAAATGATTTCTGCATTGACTTATGCCATAGAGCATGAATTAATTAATCCAAATAGAGCATTAGACGGAATGCCGGTAGATGAGTATGTTGCAATGATTGCAGATGAAATTCAAAACCGTTTGGATGATATTGAATATGCTAATATGTATGCTGAGGAACAGGAAGCTTATTATCAATTGCTTTTGGCTCAAATGTACCGTGCAGCTGAACATTATGACTATGCTTTGGCTATTTTGCAAAACGACAACTACTTCTTTAATACAACACTGAAAAACCAGGCTGATTATTGGAATTGCGTTTGTATGGCTGAGAACTTACTGTTAAAAGACAGCATTGAACGATCTGAATATGAAGCCAGAATTGATAGTTGCCATGAAATGAGTACAGCAAAACAGGGAGGTTTCCATCCTGTTTTTGGAACAAACTCAGTGAATCTTGATGAAGAAAGTAATCTACTAGTTGCTATCTACCCCAATCCTGCTGAACAATTGATTGCAGTTGAGTTTAGCTATAGAATTGAAGAAGCAACTGTTGAACTTACAGACATTACTGGAAAACTAATTTGGTCAACACATCAAATAGTGAAAGGTAAGCAAATAAGACTGAAACTTCCTGAGATAAATAGTGGAACTTATATGCTTAAAACAACAACAGAAAACAGAGTTTATAATAATAAAGTAATAATTAGATAAAACATTGGAATACAGGGGAAAACAAATAATTATTGCACTGTCCCTGTTTTTATATTATATTTGTTAAACATTTTAAAATTAGAATCTTATGAAAAAGATAGCGATATATATAGTAATACTTGGAATGGCTTTGAGTTATTCATGTAAAAAAGAAGAGAACAAATTGGTCAATACAATTTTCAAAGGACAATTAGTTGTAAATGGAACTGACGAGCCTATAGAAATCAGTAATGAGATTCCTAGGCCTAAAGTGGCTATATACAGTGATATTGAAGATATCGATAATGATATTGTTATTGGAGGAGCTAATGGTACTGAACTAATAGCTTCGGTTGAAGTTGATAAAGAAGGGAAATTTTACATGGAGGTAGAATTATATGAAAACGATGAATATCTATACGGAGCATTAAATATTGATAAAACAGTTTATGAATATGGAGCAATAGCAATTTCTGAAAATGGAGGTTGGGGTTCGGCATTAGGAGAGGAACAAAAAATTATTCCGGGTGAGGTTAATATTAGGAATATAGTTGTAAATACCACTGGTTGGTACTATAAAAGGTTTATTAATAGTAATATTAATTTCAATAATCAAGATGTTTTTAAAGTAATATCAGGTTCAACAAATAGTTATGTAATTACAGATTCTTCATTTCTGTATAATTCTTATGTATTTAACGGTTCAACAGATAGCATCATTCAAGGTGTTTTATACAAGACATGGGGAGGAACGTATCGTTTTGGTTTTGATTGTAATGACTGGTCAGTAAACAGGCACTATGTATCAGGTAAATTAACAAGGGACGGTGTAACAAGAGATACGATAATATATTATAGTGTACTACCATTTGATACAACAATTGTTGAAATTAGGTATTAATTTTTAAACACATATTATGAAAAAGATAGCGTTATATATAGTAATACTTGGATTAGCTTTGAGTTATTCGTGCAAAAAAGAAGAGAACAAATTGGTAAATACAATATTCAAAGGACAATTAGTTTTGAATGGAACAGATGAACCCATTGAAATAAGTAATGAGCTGCCAAGGCCAAAAGTTGCCATTTATGGTGAGAAAAAGGATAACGACAATGATATAACCATTGGCGGTGCTCCCGCATCAGAATTGATTACATCTGTTGAAGTAGATGAAGAAGGCAAATTCTATTTAGAGGCTGAATTATATGAAAATGACGAATATACATTTGGCGTGTTAGATATAGATAAATCGAAGTATTTATATTCTGTGGAAGTTGATGCTGTGTGGCCAGATAGATCAGGGTTATTACTTTTAAAACCAGGTGAATTAAATGTGAGAAATATTTACGTGACAGCCTCAGGTTGGGTAAGACCTAGGTTTATTAATAGTAATTCTGATTTAAATAATCAAGATGTTTTCGATTATGGAGGAGGTATAGGAAGCCCAAGTTCAGGAATAATTGTTAATAATTTCATTGGAAGTTTTGATTCGATTATGCCATGGACTTTTAAAACATGGGGAGGCACTTATATGGATGGATATAGCGAAGGTAATCCAATGTATAACAGACATTATGTATCAGCCAAAATAACAAGAAACGGCGTAACAAGAGATACAACAATATTTTATAGTGTACCGCCATTTGATACAACAATCGTGGAGATTAGGTATTAAAATTATTGCCATCCCTAAGCAGCTACACACATTTATTTTTATGCAAGCGCAAAGGTCAACATGAATAAAAATCAAAGAGTGTAGCTGCTTCCAACCCTGAAAGAAAGAAGCACGGTAGGTAACAGCACCTATATTGCATGCCGCATTTGGTGGTTCTTTGAAAGGAATTTGGTGAAGAAACTTTGGTGAAATTGTTTAACTATGGTGGGTAATCTGCGGCACGTCAACATAGCTGCAAACCGGTTATAGAGCATTTTAGGACGACCAACAAAACGAATGGCAACAGCGGACAATGGCGAAACAAAAAATAGAAACAGTTAGACATTTAATTTACTACTCATATGCAAACTTGGCTATGGCTCATACAGCTATTGACAAGAAACAAGAAAAATATGAAATGTTTAACTTTATGATTAGAGCCAAATTATTCAAAGGACTAAAAGACGGAACAATGAATATGCGGACAATTTTTGACGATGAAAAAATCAAATTACAAACAGGACAAATTTGTAATTATTGTGGTTCGGCAGACAAATTAGCGTTAGACCACATTTTTCCGCAAAAACTTGGTGGAAAGGACGATGCAGAAAACTTAATTTTTGCTTGTCGGACTTGTAACAGTTCAAAAGGAAAAAAGGACTTAATGGAATGGATGGCTTTTCGGGGACAGTTTTTACCATTAATGATTATCAGACGTTATTTAAAACTGACTTTTAACTACTGCAACGAAAATGGACTTATAGACAAACAAATTGACGAACTAACAGGAATGGAACTGCCATTCAGAATTGACCTTTTGCCGACAATTTTTCCAAAACCTAACGAACTGACATTGAACATAGATGAAAAGAAAAACGCCCTATAACAGCACCTACCCAAAATTGGCAGTTCAGTGGTTAAATGAAGCTTTGTGCTTCTATCAAAGTTTGTGCTGGATTGACAGTGAAGTGCTCCGAAATTGCCACCTTCGGTTAGCTGCAAACCGTTGTGGTGCATTATGACCAGAAACTCAAAAAATCAAAACAAACTGAATTTATCCGAAAAAATTATTTAACTTTGTATCCGAATAGATACAATATTATGTTTTTTATTGAGAGAACAAGCGAATTTGATAAATGGCTGAAAAAGCTAAGAGACCTAAAAGCAAAGTCAAAAATCTTGTTTAGAATTCAAAAACTAGAGAAAGATGAACATTTTGGAGACTGTGAACCAGTTGGTGACGGAATTCAAGAATTAAAAATAAATTTTGCTAAAGGTTATCGCGTTTATTTTAAAGAAAAGAACTGAAAAATAATCGTTCTCTTACTTGGCGGAGACAAATCGACTCAACAAAAAGACATTAAAAAGGCAAAAGAAATTTGGAAAAAATTAAATAGTTAAAAAATGGAAACCTCAAAATTTGAAATATCGGATTATTTAGACAGCAAAGAAATGATTGCTGAATATCTTAACACAGTTCTAGAAGAAGGAGACAACGCTGACGTAATTAATGCTATCGGACATATTGCAAAAGCTATCGGAATGACAAAAATTGCTGAAGAGACCGGAATGAGCAGGTCGAGTTTATACAAAGCTTTGTCTGATGGAGCGAAACCGCAATTTGCGACAATAATGAAAGTTTTGAAAGCAATTGGCGGACAAATTCAAGTGAATCCAATATCGGTTTAAAAAATAACGACACCACAACAGCGTGTATAAGAAAGTGGCGGTTTATGTGCTAAACCTGCCTGCCGGCAGGCAGGTCAAAGCTTTGTGCTTCTATCAAAGTTTGTGCTTGGTTGACAGTGCAGTGCTTCTAAATCGCCACCTTCGGGTAGCTACAAAACGTTGATGTGCATTATGACCGAAACTTGAAATCAAGAAAGATAGAAAACTATGATACTAATAGCAATAATATTTATCATACTCGGAATTTTAATAAAATACGGAAAAATGTATTGGTTGATTGCGGGATATAATACTATGCCGAAAGATGAGAAAGAAAAATATAATATAGAGGGAATAGCAAACTTATTTAGAGATGTAATGTTCGGAATGGCTTTAATTATCATTGTTGGCTACTTCATTACTGTATTGACTGAAAAGCCTAATATTCAAAACTATGCTTTTTGGACTTCAATGATTATTGGAATACCATACTTGTTGATTAAATCAAA
>MNXP01000069.1 GCA_001872625.1 Bacteroidetes bacterium CG2_30_33_31 | reverse complement strand
TACCTCTGTAACAATCACCTATCTGTAAATTTCAGGACACCCTTTTTGTTGTCCCAGTAGCGAAGTTAGAAAATTAGGCATATATTCCACTTTACAACCCGAAGAATAGAAGAACATTAGCTAAACTATACTGACAAATATAATGTTTTTAACTGCCAAACATAAATTAATTGCTCTATTTTTTTAATGAAATTTTTGGAATTTGACTTAAGGTAATGCTTAGTCAAAGTCAGGAGAAAAAAATGAAAATTTAACTTCAATTCTTTTATGTTCCCCAATTATCTCTATCGAGGCTTCTATAATTTATTGCCTCCGAAAGATGCTCATTACTAATAGATTCGCTATTATCTAAATCGGCAATAGTGCGCGATACTTTTAGAATTCTATCATAAGCGCGAGCAGATAAACCGAGCCTTTCCATTGCGTTTTTCAGCAAGTCCTTTCCTTGCTCGCTAATTTGGCAATATTTATTAAGCATTCGCGTGCTCATCTGAGCATTTGAGTAGATATTTTTTTCATCACGGAATCTAATACTTTGAATTTCACGCGCTTTAATAACTCTTTCTCTAACAGTTTTACTATTTTCAGATTTACTAATCTTAGAAAGCTCCCGAAAAGGTACTGGAGTAACTTCAATATGGATATCAATTCTATCTAATAATGGGCCTGAAATTCTATTCAAATATTTTCTTACAACTCCTGGGGCACAAACGCATGCTTTTTCAGGATGATTGTAATAACCACAAGGACAAGGGTTCATAGCGGCAATCAGCATAAAACTTGCTGGATAATCCACAGAAAATTTAGCTCTTGAGATAGTGATTTCCCTGTTTTCCATTGGTTGCCGCATTACTTCTAATACAGTTCTTTTAAATTCTGGCAACTCATCTAAAAAGAGAACACCATTATGTGCCAAAGAAATTTCACCAGGCTGAGGATAAGTACCTCCACCAACAAGTGCAACATCGCTAATTGTATGGTGCGGCGCTCGGAAAGGACGAACAGAAATAAGTGAGGAATTGGCTCCCATAAGTCCACTCACAGAATGAATCTTTGTAGTTTCAAGAGCTTCATGCAAATTTAATGGTGGCAGAATTGATGGCAATCGTTTGGCAAGCATTGTTTTACCAGCACCTGGAGGACCAATCATAATAACATTATGCCCTCCAGAAGCAGCAATCTCTAAGGCTCTTTTTATATTTGCTTGTCCTTTTACATCCTCAAAATCATATTCATATTCAGCTAATTTTGAATAAAACTCATCACGAGTATTAATTTCAAATTTTGTAAGCGAATCTCCTTTATCAAAAAAATTGATTACTTCGTTTAAACTACTTGCTCCATAAATCTCCAAATTATTCACTATTGCTCCTTCGTTGGCATTTTCCATTGGCACAATCAGTCCTTTATAGCCTTGCTTTCTTGCCTCAATTGCCATTGATAAAGTTCCCTTAATTGGCAGCAAACTTCCATCAAGTGATAGCTCACCCATCATCATGAAATCATCTAAATTATTAGCACTAATTTGCTCGGAAGCCGCCAAAATACCTATTGCTAAAGGCAAATCGTACGCTGAGCCTTCCTTGCGAATATCGGCAGGAGCCATGTTAATAGTAATTTTTTTTCCTGGCCATTTAAAACCAATATTTCCTAATGCAGCCTCAATTCTTTGCCTGCTTTCTTTAACAGCATTATCTGGTAGGCCCACAAGATTGAAATTTATACCCGTACTAATATTTACTTCTATAGTTATTTTTATCGCATCGATTCCGTGAAGTGTGGCTCCGTAAATTTTAACAAGCATATTATCAATTCTTTAGGATTATTACTTAAATTTTAATATTCATAAAACTATTACACCAAACTTCACAGTCAAAATAAAACTATGAAACTTTAAAAATCGAGATCGAGTTGTGATCTAATTTTTTCTACTACAGGATTTATTTCTTTTATCTTGATATAATTTTCCATTGGATCGTCTCTTAGCAGTACTTCATCTTCTATTACTTCTACCTGCAATAGAATCTGAGAATTATCAAACTTTTCTCTCAGAAATTTTAATAAGTTATTTTTTTTATCTCTGTCGTCCATACCTTTATTGGTTAGGATAATTTTAACAGTATTATTTTCTTCAATTGAAATTTTATCGGGATTAAGAGCTTTAGAAAATGCAATTTCTTCTAATTTTATTATGGTAGCATATTGGTTAACAGCCTCTTTCAAATCTTTTGAAGGAATAATTTTTATAACATTTTCATTTACTTTTTCAAGTTCACCATTTACTTTCTTTTCTTTATTGATAACTGCACCTTGGTCTTTAATATCATCTTTTATAGAGAACCCAAAATTAGCGAACTTATTTAAGCCTTGGGTTGGAGTTTTTTCAACATTCTCTGCATCTCCAGATGCTGATGCTGATGCAATATCATTAAGGGTAATATCTTTTTCAGCAGCAATTTCTTTTTTAAAGAAGTTTATTTCAGAAATGGGTTTTTTCATATCTGTTTCTGTCATATCTGGCGGTGCTTTCAAAACTGTTGGCTCAGGCTTTTCTATATCAATAGGCTTTTGAGATTGCTCAACAATTTTAGCAGTTTCGGATTTTATTGCTGCTTGAGCAGAATTTTGCAACGGCTTCTTTACAATTTCCGCATCTTGAATTTCACCGTTTAACTGGCACAATTTTAATAAATTAAGCTCTACAAACAACCTCTTATCCACAGCAGCTTTATAATTTAAATCCACATTGGAACAAATTTCCAAAGCAGAAATCAAAAATTTCAGGTTACAGAATTGAGTTTGTTCAATGTAATGCTTTTTTACAGCATCAGGAACTTCCATAAGTTTCACCGTTGCCTTATCCTTAACAACTAACAAATTGCGAAAATGTTCAGCTAAGCCGCCGATGAAATGATTGCCATCGAAACCTTTTGCTAAGATATCGTCATAAAGCAAGAAACTCTGTGTAATATCTTTATCCAACAAAATGCTGGTTAGTTTGAAATAATTTTCGATATCCAACACATTCAAATTCAAAATAGTTGATTCATAAGTGATATTTTTACCAGTAAAACTAACTATTTGATCGAAAATTGAAAGTGCATCACGCAGAGCCCCATCAGCTTTTTTGGCTATGATATGCAGTGCTTCTTCTTCAGCCACAATACCTTCTGTTTCTGATACATATCTAAGATGATTGGCAATGTCGCTAACTGTAATTCTATTAAAGTCGTAAATTTGGCAACGCGATAAAATTGTAGGAATGATTTTGTATTTTTCTGTTGTTGCAAGGATAAATTTTGCATAATCTGGTGGCTCTTCTAAGGTCTTCAAAAACGCATTAAAAGCCGCTTGGGATAGCATGTGCACTTCATCAATTATATAAACTTTATACTTACCTACTTGCGGAGGAATTCGCACTTGTTCCACCAATCTTCTTATATCATCAACGGAATTATTTGAAGCTGCATCTAACTCATGAACGTTGAAAGATGAAGATGAATCGAAGGATTTGCAACTTTCACAATTGTTGCAAGGCTCCATATCTTCTGTTAGTGATTCACAATTTATCGTCTTTGCAAAAATTCTTGCGCAAGTAGTTTTTCCAACGCCTCTAGGACCAGTAAACAAAAATGCTTGAGCAATATGATTGTATTTTATGGCATTTTTAAGAGTGTTTGTTATAGCATTTTGCCCAACAACTTCATTGAAAGTTACTGGTCTGTATTTTCGTGCCGATACGACAAATTTATCCATTTTGTATCATAATTTTGAATTTCAAAAGTAATAAAAACGACTGTAATGATGATAAATATTTTTAAATTTAAAGCTATCAATTATAGCATTAAGTTTACTTTAATCCATCCCAACCTTGAGCAACAATTGGAGCCGAAACTCCGTTTTTAGTTATTAGGTTTAATCCTTCACTTTCATCCGTAATATATCCAATTATTGATATTTCTTTTATGGATTTAATCTTCTCGAAATCCGATTGTTGAATGGTAAAAAGCAGTTCATAATCTTCACCGCCATTTAATGCGCATAAGGTTGGGTCCATATCAAATTTTCTTGCAGTGTCCCATATTTGCTGGTCGATAGGAATTTTGTCCTCATAAATAGTGCAAGCCGTTTTGGATTGCTTACAAATATGTTTTAACTCCGAAGCAAGTCCATCGCTAATATCAATCATAGCGCTGGGTTTTACATTAATTTCTTTTAAAATATTGATAATATCGACTCTGGCCTCAGGTTTCAGCTGTCGCTCGATGGCGTATTCATTTCCTTCTAAATCGGGCTGCATCTCTGGGTTAACAATAAATGCAGATTTTTCGCGCTGCAAAACTAAAAGGCCAACATAGGCAGCCCCCAAATCACCACTTACACAAACGAGGTCGTTAATTTTTGCACCATTGCGGAATACAATATCGGTGTTTTCGGCAAAACCAAAAACAGTAATCGAGATAACCAATCCTTTTTGGCTGGAAGTAGTGTCGCCACCTACAATATCAATATTATATTTCTTACAAGCGAGTTTCATTCCTGAGAACAATTCTTGAACTGCTTCCACCGAAAACCGATTTGAAACTCCCACACTTACAGTTATTTGCGTAGGTATTGCATTCATGGCAGCCACATCAGAAAGATTCACCATAACAGCTTTATATCCCAAATGTTTTAGTGGCGTAAAAGTCATATCAAAATGGACACCTTCAATCAAAAGGTCGGTTGAAATTAGTATTTTCTTTCCATTGGCTTCAAGTACAGCGCAGTCATCGCCAATACCATATTCTGTAGAAATATTTTTAATTTCAATATCTTTACTTATCAAATCTATTAATCCGAACTCTCCTAAGGTAGAAAGTTCGGTTCTTGGGTTTCTATCTTCAAACATAAATTACTTTATATTCAATTTCTTAAGCATATCTTTTGTCAAAGAATCCTTATTTACCATAAGGGAAGTTGTTTTTAATGCTACGAAAGATTTTGAAGCATAAAAATATCCTTTGTATTTTTGATCCACTCCCCAAGAATTTTTAATGATGTAGTATTCGTTGCCCAATTGGTCTTTTGCATTCCCCACTATCAGCATTCCATGGTCATCGGTTGTTTCGTAGTTGTCGAATTCTTTTTGTCGCAATTCCTGAGTAATAATTTTTTCTTTTATCGGCTTATCGAATTTATAAATTTCATTCATCTTGTCCTTTTTGCTCATCTCTTCCCATTTTGCTTGTTCAAGGCCAGCCATTTCTTTTGCATCTTCATCGGGAACCACGGCAAAACCTTTTGACCATTGGAAGCCTTTTTCACTAACATCAGCAGCCCAAGCAACAGTATAACCTTTGTCGAGAGCATTGTCGATAGAAGACATCATCTCACTCAATGGAAGATTGTAAACCTCGCCATAAGCCCAATTATCTTGAACTTCTAAAATAAACGGTTTATAATATGGATGATGAGAAAATGAAGTAATCATAATATAATCGTCAGCATTGATACCCAAATAGTTATCGGCATATTGTCTGGGCGTATATTCTTTGCCATCGACAGAAAATTTTTCTGGAATGGATCCTAAATATGCATTTAAAGCACCAGCAATTGCTTGTGGCCACACGGTAGTAAGTTGTCTATTTGGGTTAGAAACTATAGATTTCACCATTGCATCCAAAAGTGCATCCATCTCGCCATGAATATGATTTTCTTCTTGGTAATTTATCCCTTTATAAGCTTCTTCAGGAACAAGCCCATAAGTTCTCAATATGTCGGTAACATCGTTGAAGGCGCCACCACCACCATAATTTATTGTGCCGTGCATTCTTACATATTTAAGAGATTTATTGTAATAAGTATTCCAGACTGCAAACATTTCAGAAAGATCAACAGCTGGTTTTCCTTTCCTTATCGCCTCAGCTTCAAGAAATGCAAGGCCCGAGAAACTCCAGCAGGTTCCAGATCTATATTGATTTTTGACGGAAGTATGAGGTATTTCCTTTAAATTTGTGAAAGTATAGGCTTGATTTTCAATTTTATCTTGTGCTTTCGTAGAAGCCACCATCAGTATCAAGCTACTGAATAATAATATTTTACGCATAATTTAATTGTTAATGAGTTTTTGTAATATCCTTGTCCACTGCTAAAATAAAATCAGCCAATTTCAAACTTTCTTTATCAGAAATGCTTGAAAGGCTATCTTGCTCAACTGTAGAAATTGTCATTATCTTAAGGTCAGGGCGCTGTTGTTTAATCCACCAAACAATACCTTCGTGATTATCAGAATGATAACTACCATTAAAATGATAAAAAGTTTTACCAGCTGTCAAATTTTTTAAGATAAAGTAAGCCATAGTTGCATCTTTAATAGCCTGTGCTTCGGCAATATAAGTTACGGTATGTTTAGGCCCGCTCATTTTTGACATCATATCAGCCATAGATTTATAACATGCTACTGTTGAATCATATTTTATTGGAAGAGGTGCTATATATTGTTTTGCCTCGTCGCTAAGATTATTTAAGGCGAAAAAATTATCATAATTTACTAAAGAGGCATATCGGCGTGGAATATTTGTAGCAACAAATTTAAGTTTGTTTTCAAGAGCTAACTTAAGAATTGGTGAATAATCAGTTTTGTAGTTTGGCCAAAGGCGAGCTTGATCCATAAAGATTTTCTCCATAATTTTACCACCAATATATTCATCAATAAGAAGTTGCCCATCTGCTTCAAACATTTCGGCACCAATAATAAGATTTTGACCTTTTGCTTCAACAAGGTCTTTTGCTAATTCTAATTCCATCCAATGAGCAATTGAATTATCGTGTTGCTCGCCAAAGAAAATTATGTCAGCTTCAGACAATTGTCTCAACATTTTTTGATAACTAATTTTTTCCCCATCGCAATCAAAATATTGATAAGCAGGCATATCTGACTTTAAAGAAAGCAAAATCAGGACTGCAGGAATTAGAAGAATTTTAAAAAATGATTTCATAATTTTTATTTTTTAATAAGGTGATTTCCATCAAAACTTAAAGGAATTAGATTTTTAACAGTTTCTGATACCAGCACTTTACCACGCTCTCCAGACATAATTATTTTAATATTTCCCTTCGCCATATTTTCATATTCAATCATCACCTGACGGCAAGCTCCGCAAGGCGTTATTGGCTCATTTATCGAAGTTTCTTTTGAAGTGGCTGTGATGGCAATAGCTAAAATATCTACGCCAGGGTATCTGGCAGAAGCCGAAAAGAGAGCAACCCGCTCGGCACATAAACCTGATGGATAGGCAGCATTCTCTTGATTGTTGCCCAAAAATATTTTTCCGTTTTTTAGCAATACTGCTGAACCAACGTGAAAATGTGAATATGGTGCGTATGCTTTTGAGGCTGCATTTTTTGCTTGCTTCAATAGGTCTTTTTCTACATCAGGCAAGTTTTCAGAACTTTCATACTCAAGAAACTCAATTTTTATCTCTCTTTTATGCATAAAATATAATTAGGTTGCTAAAATACAATTTTAACCAATACAGATGAATTACAAAAGCTCATTTGCTTTCTTCTAAATCACCAAAATTATAATTTTCTATCTTAAATAATTTCCCACTGTCGAGATATAATTTCCATTCGCCATTTTTTTGATAATCGCCGTTGCTTTTATTGAAATTTTTTATTCCTTCTTGTTTCAAATTTCCATTATCCCAGTAAATTTTTTCTTGGTATGTATTATTTTTTTTATCTATCAAATACATTTCCATCTTCAAATTACCGTCAGGATAAAATGTTTTAAAAAAATCATACTGTTCGCCTCTTTTATCAAATTTTTCGTGAGAGGCAACATTTCCATTTTGATAATATTCGATATATTCAATATTATTTCCTTTAAAATATCGTATTTTCAATCTGGGTTTGGCATCGGAGAAAAATAAATTTAGAATTCCACCAGAAGTACCAAGGGCTTTAAATTCTCTTTCTAAAGTGCCATTAGAATAAAAATTTTTATAAGTAGAAGTCAATTTGCCCTTTGAATAATATCCAAGATGTTTGATTTTACCATTTGGATAATAATCTTTTATAAGCCCGGCAGCAGGTTTGTCTTTAATTATTCTAACAGAATCTCCTCCAAGAGCTGTTGTATATTTTGAGTAATCTTTAATGTCAATAGAAACAGTATCAGGGTTTTCTATGTATTCATCGAAATCGTAATCGGTATTCTCAGATTGAGAATAGGCAGAAAAAAGGAGGAGAAAAAAGCAGCAAAAGAGGGCGATTTTCAGCTTCATAATAAGTTAAATCAGCTTCTTAGCTATTAAAAAATCCTCCATAAGTTTTTGAATTTCATTAGCTTTTTGAGCTGCTACTTTAGCAAAGTCCAATTCGTTAGAAGCAAAAATAATTCCTCTTGAGGAGTTAATAAGAAGACCGCAATGGTCATTCATTCCATGTTCCGAAACTTCTTTCAGGCTTCCGCCTTGTGCGCCAACGCCAGGAACAAGCAAGAAATGATTAGGCACAAAAGAGCGCACACTATCCATAAATTCGCTTTTTGTAGCTCCAACCACATACATGGTGTTATCCACATTTCCCCATTCTTGAGAATCTTCTAAAACTCTCTCATAGAGTCTTTTGCGAATCATTGACCGTATTCCAAGTTTTTCCAGAGTCTCTAAAAAGTTTTGTCTTGCCAATTGAAAATTAGCAGCTCCCTTGTTGGATGTAAGAGCCAAGATTATTGTCCATTTGTTTGGAAATTGCAAAAATGGTTCAATGCTGTCGGAGCCCATATAAGGAGAAACAGTAACAGCATCGAAATTCATGTTTTCAAAAAAAGTTTTTGCATACATTTTTGAAGTATTTCCAATATCGCCACGTTTGGCATCGGCAATTGTAAATACCTCATTACCAAAATTATTCAAATATTCAATAGTTTTAACAAGAGAATTCCAGCCGGCAACACCTCTACTTTCATAAAAGGCAACGTTTGGTTTGTAGGCAACAGCAAAAGGCAAAGTTGCATCAATTATTTGCTTGTTAAATTCAAAAACTGGATCTTCAGCATTCAAAAGGTGTTTTGGAATTTTATCAATATCAGAATCCAATCCTACACATAGGTATGATTTTTTTCTCTTTATCAATTCAAATAATTCATTTCTATTCATAATAATATCTTTTAACCGACTTCTTCTTTAAGTCTTTCAGCATTTTCAGCCAATTGCAAAGCATCTATAAGCACTTGTATATCACCATCGATTATAGACGGTAAGTTGTATAATGTTAGCGATATACGATGGTCAGTAACGCGACCTTGAGGCCAGTTGTAGGTACGAATTTTTGCTGAACGGTCGCCTGTAGATACCATAGTTTTTCTTTTAGAAGAAATCACATCCATATATTTTTTGTATTCCAAATCATAGATACGTGAGCGCAACACTTTCATGGCTTTATCGAAATTTTTCAGTTGCGATTTTTCATCTTGGCAAGTAACAACAATTCCTGTGGGAATATGAGTTAGCCTGATGGCCGAGTAAGTTGTATTTACTGATTGACCGCCAGGTCCAGAGGAGCAATAAGTATCCTTTCTGATATCGTTTTGGTGAATGTCAACGTCAAATTCTTCGGCTTCGGGGAGAACAGCTACGGTTGCGGCGGAGGTATGAATTCTACCTTGAGTTTCAGTCTTTGGAACTCTTTGTACACGATGAACTCCACTTTCATATTTTAGCTGTCCGTAAATATCTTTGCCAGTAACATTGAAAACTATTTCCTTATAACCGCCAGAACTACTTTCAGTTTTATCCACTACATCAACTTTCCAACCACGTGTATCACAATATTTTATGTACATTCTAAATAAGTCGCCAGCAAAAATTCCAGCTTCGTCGCCTCCAGTTCCCGCTCTTATTTCCACCACAGCATTTTTAGAGTCCTGCGGATCTTTTGGGATAAGCAAGAGTTTTATTGCCTCTTCAATTTCATCTTTTCGCTTTTGAAGTTCTGCTGTTTCTTCTTTTGCCATAGTTCTAAAATCTTCATCCTTTTCTGTTTGTAGAATTAGTTTTGTAGATTCTATATTTTCCAAAATATTTTTATACTCTTTGTAAGCATTAATAATTGGCTCTAAATCGCTAAAATCCTTATTAAGTTTCACAAATTTTTTCATATCCAAAACTGTGGCAGGATCAGCCATCTGCTCACCAATTTCTTCATACCTTCTATTTAGTTCTGCTAATTTATCTATCATAATTAATATTCAAATCTACCATTTTCTGAAATAATATCCAATTTTTTACCATTAAAACTTTCACACCTACCAATGATTTGGGCTTCTACATTAAATGATTTGGAAATGCTAATAATTTTTTCTGCTGTAGATTCATCGGTATATATTTCAAATCTATGACCCATATTAAAAACTTTATACATTTCCTTCCAGCTGGTATTAGATTCACTTTGGATTAAGCGAAACAATGGTGGCACAGCGAAAAGCGTATCTTTTATTATATGAAGATTGTTGACAAAATGTAGAATTTTGGTTTGCGCACCACCACTGCAGTGTATCATTCCATTAATTTTAGCTCTATTCCATTTCAATATCTCTGAAATAATTGGGGCATAAGTTCTTGTAGGTGATAAGACTAATTTTCCAGTATCAATATTTTCTAATTCTGATTGATCATTTAATCTCTTGGTACCAGAATAGATTAAGTTATAAGGAACTGATGAATCAAAACTTTCAGGATATTTTTCTGCTAAGTATTTGCTAAAAACATCATGACGTGCTGAAGTCAATCCGTTGCTACCCATGCCACCATTATAAATATCTTCATAGGAAGCTTTGCCAAAAGAAGCTAAGCCCACAATTACATTTCCAGCTTTAATATTGCTATTATCAATAATTTCCGAGCGTTTAATCCTTGCTGTAACAGTAGAATCAACAATTATTGTTCTAACTAAATCGCCAACATCGGCAGTTTCGCCGCCAGTTGAAAATATTCCTAGGCCCAAGGCTTGCATTTTGGCAATGAATTCTTCTGTACCTTCAATGATGGCTTTAATAACTTCAGCAGGAATCAAATTTTTGTTTCTGCCAATGGTGGAAGAAAGCAAAATCTTATCGGTAACGCCCACGCAAAGCAAATCATCGAGGTTCATAACTATTGCATCTTGGGCAATACCTTTCCAGACTGACAAATCGCCTGTTTCCTTCCAATATAGATATGCTAAAGATGATTTTGTGCCTGCTCCATCGGCATGCATAATAGTACAAAAATCTTTATCATTGCCAAGAATATCAGGAATAATTTTACAAAAAGCCATGGGATATAGACCTTTATCAATATTAGCAATGGCATTATGAACGTCTTCTTTTGAAGCAGAAACTCCTCTTAAATTATATCTTGACTCAACACTCATTTAAAAATAATTTGGGTTGCAAAAATAAGCTTATTAAGCTTAAGTATTGGATAATTAACAAGCATTCAATAAAAAAAGCACCCCCATTTAAAAATGAGAGTGCTTATTATATGCAAAAAAGCTATTCGAAAATAAATTTCTTAGCTGATTTATCTACGGTGTAATCAAAAAAGTCAGTCATTATCGAGTTTCCAAAAATTATAGGTACTGTTTGAGAATGATCGCATTCAGCATCAATAAAATTAACTCGTTTGTTGCCTATCATCATACTGTTTAAATTAAATTTCATTCCATCTTTCACAGTTCCATCTTCGGTAAAAGCAGAATCTAAATCCATAAAATCAGCTTTTGTTAGTTTATGTTGATTTATTAATCCCATTACAACACTCAAAGAGAGTTTTAGATTATCTTCTTTTTCAACAAATGCAAATGAATATGTATTTCCATCGAGAATGCAATTAGCATAAATAGTATCATTTTTAATCTGGAAAGGAAGTTGGTTTTCATCAGGGTTAACTGCAATTTTAACTGTTCCTTTTAATGAGTCATTAGCATTTTTTGGAATATAGTCGTCGCGAAGTATTCTAAATTCTGTACGCCTGTTGAGCTGATGAGCAGCCTCTTTCTCATTAGTTGTCTGAAGAGAATTTATAAAGTTTTCATCTAAAACTGTTCCAGCAGCAAAGTGAACGCCTTTATATTTACCTGATTTTGCAATATAATCGGTTTTTATCATTCGTGGTTTTCTTTCGCCATAGCCAACAGGCATCATTCTTTCGGCATCTATTCCTTTGGTTATTAAATAGTCAACAACTGACCTTGCACGTCTGAAACTTAAAGTATCATTTCTTACAGTTTCATCGAGGAAGTCGGTATGTGAAGCAAGTTCAATAACAATTGTAGGATTTTTATTCATAGTTTTAATCAATCCATTCAATGAGTCTTGAAATTGTGGTTTCAATTCCCAACGAGCACGGTCATATTGAATTTCAGGAAGTGGAATAGGGTCTGGTGGAATTGGCTCGAGATTAAGATTAACAATCAAATCCTGGCTTTTCTTTAATCCTACTGTCGTAGTTTTTCCATCGTTATTAGCAAAATATCCAGAATGTGTAACAACAAGGGTATAAGTTGAATTTTTGTTTATCTGGTTTTTATTAAATGAATAATATCCTCTTTGATCGGTAGTAGTTTGAAGCACAGAGCCATCGGAGCCTGAAAGCACAACTTTGCTATCGCGGAGTAGCTGCAGAGTTTGATCATCGCGAATAGTACCAGCAAGGGTGAACACGATTTCAGGAAGCCAAAATTCATAAATATCTGTTTTTCCTCTGATATCTTTTCTGTCGGAAGTAAAAAATCCCATCTCCTCACAATTAATCTTTTGTTGAGTAGTGCTTACAGTTTTAACAAGGTTTTTGCTTCCATTAAAAACAATACCGAAATCATCTCCAGCGGAATTTAGAGGAAGTCCAAGATTTTCAGGTTCCGTCCACTCACCATTTACCATTTCAGATCTAAACATATCGAGACCACCAGCACCACCTAAACCATTGGAAGAGAAGTAAAGGTAAGTAGTCCCATCGTCTAAAATTCTAAGCGTTGGAAACATTTCGTTCCCACGGGTATTAATATTTTTTCCAAGGTTTACAGGTTTAGAGAAAGGACCAGTCTTTTTTCTTCTGCTTGCCTTCCACAAATCTTTGCCGCCATATCCACCACCTAAATCTGAAGAAAAAATAATATCTTTCTCATTAGAAGAAATTGATGGATGCCCTACGGCTACGGAATCGCTTGCAATTGGCAACACTTCGGGTTGGCTCCACAGTTTACCTTTTTTGGATGATGAGTAAATCTGACAACCTTGAATAGTTTTCTTCTCTGACATACAACGAGTGAAATATAAAGTGTTATATTTCCTATTAAAGTTGGCTGAACCATTATTTTCGTCTGTGTTAATCATCCTTTTCTCATCAATCAAAACTGGCTGACTCCAATTAGCTTTTTTATCTAAAACAGCAACAAAAAGTGATGAATAGCCTTGGCCAGTATTGATATCAATTTTGTTTCCGCTTTCCTTTCTTGTAGAAGTAAAAACTATTGAACTATAATTTTTGTCGGCATAAACAGGGGAAAAATCGTCGTTTCGGGAGTTAATTTTTTTTACATTTTCTACCTGATATCTTGTTGGATTTTTTTCCCATTCAAGCACATTTTCGCAAGATTTTAATCCAATGGAACCTCTTGGATCATTAGGGACTTTTTTAATATAAATCTTATATTGCTCAATAGCTTCGCGGTAATTAGCTTGCTCGCGCAAAACTTCTGCAAATCTGAGATAAATAATGGGGTCGGAATATTTTGCTTTTAGCGCTCTACGATACTGACTTTCAGCTTTTCTTGGGTCTTTTGTCAAACGATAGCATTCTGCAGTTTGATAGATTATTCTTTTTTTCTCGATACGGTTGCTAACCTTCCCATAAGCCTTTCGATACAATGGTATTGCTGCATAATAAGCTTCATATTTGAAGAAATCGTCAGCCTCTTTTGTGTAATTTCTTTGCGCCTTAATGGCGGTAAAAGGTATGATTAATAGTAAACTAATAATGATAAGATTCCTTTGTATTCTCATAATAAATAATTGCTTGTTGAAACCCAATTTTCAGCTGCTAATGTAGATAAAATTTTCATTTCCAATAATAAAATATGATATCCTAAAAAAAAATCATATTGAAACGAAAAAAAATCATAAAATATCTTAGCAATACGTGGAAAGACAAGAGAAAGAGTAAATACGTTGCGTATAAATTTTTAACCTAAAAAGGGTTTTTTCAACAAGCTGATTGAGTATTTTTGATAAAACTAACACTCAAAAATTCTGAAGAAATGTATAATTTTATGTAAAAACGGTGAAAATTCCTCTGTCAATTAGATAAAATAAACACATAAGTGATTGTACCCGTTTGTACTTCTGGAGCATCCGGTTTGCTATCAAATTCAGATTTCATGGCGGCATCAATTGCTCTTTTGCGAAGCGATGAACTTGTTGTTGTAGTGCCCATAATACTAATGGTGGCATTAGTAACCATTCCATCGCGATTGACCCAAACTTTTACAACAACTCTGCCCTCTTCAGTGAAGCCCTTTGGAGGCAATGGCAATTTGCGTTTATTGCGTCCAGATAAGTTGAAAGATACGCCATTACCTCCATCGCCAATATAATTTTTGGCATTTGGATCGCCATTTTTATTTCCTTGGTCTCCAGGTTTACCGGTATTACCTTCGTTGCCTCCGTTGTTTTTTCCATTCGACTTATTAAAGATAAATCTGTCATCAATTTTTTGCTTAACTGGTTCAGTTATAGGTGTTGCAATTTTCTTCTTATTGTTTTTGTTCATTTTAATTGACTGCTCTGTTGACTGAGTAGCAACATTATCAATATTTTCAGAAGTTTTAGGCTTTGAGGCAGAAGTTTGGTTGGGAGTTTCAGGTTGAATATCGCCCATTCCTTGGTCGCCATCACCAAGATTAACTTCAACTCCTAACTGAGGTGGTGGTGGAAAAGGTGGTTTAAGACTAAGAAGAAACAGAATGAAAATGACAACAATATGAAAAAAGATTGTGCCTATAATTCCATCTCTACTATTTTTGTCTCTTAACCAATTCATATTTTAATATTGTGTTTTATAAACGATATTTTTATGAAATTATTATTTCTGTTGAGTTGCCAAAATAACTTTATAATTTGTAGAACTTAATTCATTAATTTTATTGATGGCATCAATTACCACCACAATATACTGAACAGCAACAGTTTTATCGGCTCTTAGAACAACATTAGCTTGCTGCATTCCAGCAAGTTTTGCTGCAAGTACCGATTGCAATTCATCTTCAGTAACTTTGTTTTCGGCATTTTCAACAAAAAATTCCATTTGGTCATTTATATAAACAGTTACATTTTGGGTTTCAATTGGCGTTGGGCTACTACTATTTGGCAGCAAAAGAGGAATTACATTTGGGCTAACTAAAGTAGAAGTTAGAATAAAAAAGACAAGCAAGAGAAACACTAAATCCGCCATAGATGCAGTGCTAAACTCCATACTCCTTTTATTATGTGATTTAATCGCCATGATAATTTATTTTACAGGTTCGTGCAATAAATCCATAAACTCTGTAGCTCTTGCCTCGAGAATAAAAACGACTTTTTCGATACGAGCTACAATAATATTGTAAGCAACAAAGCCCATGATTCCTACTATTAATCCAGCAACAGTGGTAACCATTGCTTGATACATACCATTTGATAAAAGAGCTATATTCAAATTATTACCACTATTTGCCATATCGAAAAAAACGCGAACCATGCCAGTAACAGTTCCAAGGAAACCAAGCATAGGAGAGGCGCCAGAAATAGTTGCTAAAAGTGTAACATTTTTTTCCAATTTAGAAACTTCCAATTTTCCAACAGTCTCAATGGCCTGATTAATATCAGGAAGTGGGCGTCCCAGACGGCTCAATCCTTTTTCTATCATTTTTGCCAAAGGAGTTTCACGGCTTTTGCATAAATCTTTTGCGGAATCTATTTTTCCATCGTGAATCAAATCTTTAATATTTTCCATAAAATTTGAATCATCCTTGGAGGCTTTTTGGGTAGCCATAAATCTCTCTACAAAAATGTAAATAGCAAGAACTGAAAATATTGCTAAGGGAACCATAATCAAAAAGCCACCTTTTAGAGTAAGATCCCAAACTGACATCTCCTGACCAACACCTTGAACTCCAGCAGCAGCAGAAGTTAAGCTATCATGTGCCGCTGTTACAGCTTCACTTACTGGTAAAAACAACAATATTCCACTCATTGTCAATAATTTAAATTAATATTATTAATAGAATAAAATTAGATATTCGCTCAATTAGGATTTTAACCTAATCACCAACTTTTAAACAGTAGTATGTTAATATTTATTGTGGCGAAACTGAATAAAAAAAAAGGACTCCTATTTAAAATAGAAGTCCTTTGTATTTTTATTTAGATTAAGATAATTGAGTTAAAAAAAGTTTAAGCATCAATATTTGCATAGCGAGCATTACGCTCAATAAAATCTCTTCTTGGAGGCACTTCATCTCCCATCAACATTGAGAAAACTCTATCTGCAGAGGCATCATTTTCTATGGTTACTCGGCGCAGTGTTCTTGTAGCAGGATTCATAGTTGTGTCCCAAAGTTGTTCGGCGTTCATTTCACCAAGACCTTTATATCGCTGTGTATGAACATTTTTCTCATTACCATTTACGGCATATTCGGCAATAAGGCTTTGACGTTGTTCTTCTGACCAAGCGTAGCTCGATTGAGTTCCTTTTTTAACTAGGTATAATGGAGGAGTAGCAATATAAATATAACCTTTATCAATCATTTCCTTCATAAATCTAAAGAAGAAAGTTAGTATCAAGGTGGCGATATGGCTGCCGTCAACGTCGGCATCAGTCATAATAACAACTTTATGATATCTTACCTTTTCAAGATTTAGAGCTTTAGGATCATCGTCGGTTCCTATGGAAACGCCGAGAGCTGTGAACATAGTTTTTATTTCTTCATTATCAAAGATTCTATGTGGCATAGCTTTTTCAACATTCAAAATTTTTCCACGCAGTGGCAATATAGCTTGAAATTGTCTGTCGCGGCCTTGCTTAGCGGTTCCACCAGCAGAATCCCCTTCAACAAGGAATATTTCAGCTAACTCAGGATCTCTTGCGGTGCAGTCAGAAAGTTTTCCTGGAAGGCCTGAACCACCGAGAACACTTTTTCGTTGAACCAATTCGCGTGCTTTTCGGGCAGCATGCCGAGCTGTAGCAGCAAGTATAACTTTATTCACAATCAGTCGTGCTTCTTTAGGATTTTCTTCGAGAAAATAGTTGAGTTTTTCTCCTACCATAGATTCCACAGCACCCATAACTTCTGAGTTGCCTAATTTTGTTTTTGTTTGACCTTCGAACTGTGGTTCAGCAACTTTTACTGAGATTATTGCAGTTAGTCCTTCTCGGAAGTCATCGCCATTGATATCGAATTTTAATTTTGAAAGCATCCCTGATTTATCAGCAAATGCTTTAAGAGTGCGAGTTAGGGCACGTCTAAAACCTGATAGATGCGTGCCACCTTCATGAGTATTAATATTATTTACGTAGGAATGAATATTTTCAGAGAAGGAGGAATTGTATTGCATGGCAATTTCAATTGGGATTTCATTTTTTTCGCCCTCGATATAAATTGGTAAATCCATAATTTTTTCACGAGATTCATCAAGAAAAGCAATGAAATCTACCAATCCAAGTTCGGATTTAAATTCTTCATGAAGAAAAGCTCCATCGTCATCGGTATATCTTTCATCTACAAGGGATAATTTAATTCCTTTGTTTAGAAATGCAAGTTCGCGAAGACGGTCGGAGATTGTATCGAAATTATAAACAGAAACCGTAAAAATACTACTATCTGGTAGGAATGTAACTTTGGTGCCTCTTAAAGTTGTTTCGCCAACTTCTTTAACAGTGTATAGTGGCTTGCCACATTCATATTCTTGAATATAATGTTTGCCATCGCGAAAGACTTCAACTTTGTTGTGAGATGAAAGAGCATTTACGCAAGAAACTCCCACACCATGCAATCCACCTGAAACTTTATATGAGCCTTTATCGAATTTTCCACCAGCATGTAGAACTGTCATAACAACTTCCAGAGCAGATCTTTGTTCCTTTTCGTGCATATCCACAGGAATGCCACGACCGTTGTCAATAACGCTAACGCTATTGTCTGGCAAAATTCTAACATCAATAGTATCACAGAAGCCAGCAAGAGCCTCATCGATTGAGTTATCTACGACCTCATAAACCAAATGGTGCAAACCTCTTTCACTAATATCGCCAATGTACATGGCTGGTCTTTTTCTTACTGCTTCTAACCCTTCAAGAACCTGAATATGGTCAGCTCTGTAGTCATCACCATTTTTAATTTTTTCCTCTTCGCTCATAATAAAATATTATTTAAAATATAAGTAAAATACTTATTTTCAGTATGTTAATTTAATAAGAATCAATGAATTCCTTTAATTTTAAACAGCCTACAAAAGTACTAATTATAATTAGACTGTCATGTAATAATAGCTTTAATATCTGAAATTTATTAACAAAAACCATAATTGTTTTTCACAAGGCCAAGTGAAGGTTACATTTTAAAAAATGTAGCTTAATCCACCAATAATATTGAATCCATACGATGGATAATTATACCAATATGAATATTTGGATGCCGCTATGTTATTAATATTTAGAAATATACCTAATCCTTTGTGGTAACGATATTCGGCTCCAAGTGAAGCGTCTAACCATGGGTTTATAGTTTGTGCATTAACAATTCCATTGGAATAAATTGGGGCTTTAGATGGTCCGTTATAAGTTATATCAGCATGAATCAAAATTTTATCTGCCAAATTATAATCAGCAAGTAGTTTTAAATCGTAGTCTGGTTTATGCCAAGCGTAAAGCTCTTTTGCTGGGTTGTAAGAATAAATGTTAAATTCAGTAAGGATGTTAAGTTTTTTTCCAGAGTGAAATGCCAATCCAGCTTTAAGTGAAATCATATCCATATCATCATACACAAAAGTGAATCTATTTCGCAAGGCGATGGTGGTATCGTTAATAAATAATGCAGTTTTTTCCCATTTTTCATAATTGAAAGCCAAGTTTAAATTAATGAAGCGGCTAAAAGTAGTTTGCATTCCAATGGCTGTTGACAATTTATTTTTTGACATTTCCATAGGATTAATTGAGCTTGCAAAAGGGTTTTGCTCCACAACATCCTTCATATTGTTTTTGTAGGAGCCACCATATATTTTTGCGTTAAAACTCATAATATTTTCTATGGCTTCAATTCTAAAATTTAGCATCGGGAAAATCCCAATTTCGGATATTGAATCTTTCGCTACATCAGCCTTAAAACCAATTTCTGCATCCAACTTATTGAATTTAAATTTGTAAAAAGGCTCTAATCCAATGATATAAGAATTATTTATCCTCAGCGAATCGCTATTATTATAAAAGTTAAATTCAGTTTTTAAGCCAATTCTTTGTTCTTTCAAAGCATTCACCAAATCAACTCCCCAGTCCACAATTCCATCATATTTTACCCCATTTTCACGAGAGCCAAATTTATCTATTAAAAAATAATATCTCAAGCCTAAATCATAAAACATTTTGTCATTGGAGAGATTAAACTTTGAGAACCTTAAACCTCCTTCGGCAAGATGAAAAATCTGTTCATTTGCAGTGTCACTAATATCTTGTGAGTTAGTAAGTGCTGTATCGGCAGTACGAACTCCATAAAAATGTCGAAGAGTTCTTGAATAAGATGCGTCGAAGTCGAGCTTATTGACATCCCACATTTTTGTAAAATAGCCTTTAACAAGATTATCGCTGAAGCCTGGATAAATATATTCATCCATTTTACCAGTAGAAGATAGATGTTTCAATTGAATGCCAGCCCTTTTATCGCGTGAGCGGTCCAAATCATATCTAAATTCAAAAAGAGGAGTCATCAAATTTCCGATGCCAGCAGCGATATAGGCGTTGTAAATTTTATCAAGAGGTTCACCCGACATTTTAGCTGCTGTGATAGGTTTTAGAACATAAGGAGTAGTTATTTTGGTGTTGATAATGGAATAATCAAATTTCGTCACAGTGTAAACTGAGTCATTAAAAAAAGGCTGTTCAAAAATTTTATGAGCATCTTTTATTTGAGGAGTAAATCCGCTGGTAATTATCAAAGTGTTCTCTCCAACAGTTTGGGCGTTAAGATTTGTTTGAACAATAAACAATATTGAAATTAGATATAGGTTATTAATTTTCATTGATTTACTATGAATTATTGATGGTAAAAAATGCGATTTTCTTTTAATTAATATTGATATTAAAGTTAACTTTTTCATTGGTTTTTGCATTAAATTATAAAATTTAATTTTTGATTTCTTCTAAAATCAAATTTTCTTCTTTCAAATCTTTGCCATTTTGTTGGGTGTTTTTTTCATCACCTTTATCAAGGTTAATTATTAAATCATCCTCCTTATTTGGTTCTTTAATATTCTTGGAATTTTTCAAATTAATGGCTTCCAGTTTTCCTTTAGCCTCCTCAATTAAGGCTTTATCGCCATGATAGTTTGAAATTATTGACTGTAAAGTAGCCACAGCTTGATGTTCATTATCGGTTTTCATAAAAATATCTGCTGACAAAACTAAGGCTTTAGCAACCCAATATTCGTAAGAAGGATCTTGCTGAATAATATCGTAAACGATAGATTCCGCTTTGTTGTAGTCGCCAGCCAGAAAAGCTTTGTTGGCGATAATAAATCTTGCTTCTGAAGAAGCTTCTGTTCGAGATTCTTTAACTATTTGATTTAAAGTACTAATAGCGATAGAATCTTTACCTAAAGTGAGAGCAGATTTTGCTTTTATCATCATGGCTTCATTTCGGATATCAATTTCTAAATTGCTAATTTCCAACACTTTTTGGGCAGCAGCAAAGACATTTAAAGTATCGTGTAAATTCCAAAGAGAGCGCATAATTCCAATCTTAGCTATTTCTATATTTGCTTTATATTCAGCAGCTTGAAGCAAAGCTTGGTAAGAGGAAAGGGATTTTTGATAGTTTTCTTTTTTATAGTATTGGATATATGCTATTCGCTCCCAGCTTTTTTCGGTAAAAGGTGAAACTGGCAGAGATGTAATTAAGGTATAATCTTGTAATGCTTTGTCGAAATATGAAGCGCGGAATTCGCAATCGGCCATGTAGAAATGAGCATTGGAGAGGAATGAACCAGCTGGATATCTGGAGATATATTCAATAAATCCTTGTGAAGATTTATCGCAGTCGCCTTTCATATAAATGCTTTCGGCGGCCAAATAGGTGGAAGAATCTTGTTGAGAAACTGATGGTTTTAACCCCAAACTATTTACATAATTAAAAAAGTCATCGACTTTATTTATAGAAACAAAAACCTCGCGCATGGCATCAAGAGCATCTTTTGATTCTTGAGTTCCTTTGTAATATTCATTTACTTTTTTCCATACCTCTATAGCTTTTTCTTGCTCCCCAAGATTGGAATAAACCAATCCTAAATCGAGCATAGCTTTCTTTACAAAATTCATTTGTTTTGGGTAATTATCAATTATGTGTGTGTAATGCTCAATGGCTTTTGAATTATCATTCAACGCATTGAAATAACTTTTTGCAAGTTCTAACTCAGCATTTCCAGCATAAGTACTATTTGGATACTTAGCGAGCAGCGATTCGAAAGAACTAACTTTTCCTTTCCAATTTCCTAATGCTCCCATAGATTCTGCCCTTTTATAAAGAGCATAATCGCTATCAAACTTGCCTAAAATCAACGCTCTATCATAAAACATTATAGATTTATCAAATTGTGATTGCATAAAATAGCAGTCGGCAACTCTCAAAATAGCGTCATTGTAAACCATGTTTGAGCTGTCGTTTTCATTTCTCAAATATATTCTGAAAAATATATTTGCATCATCATAATTCTTTTGAGAGAAAAGTATATAACCGATATTATAATTTGCCTTATTGAAATATTCGAGTTTAATAGCACCTTTAGTTACAAGGAATTCCTTAAATCCAGCAAAAGAATTATCTAATTCATTTAATCTATAATAAGATTCAGATTTCCAATAAATTGATCGAGGTACCACATCCATATTATATTTCATAGATGCAGATTTGGTAAACAAATCAAGGGCAGATTTATACTCACCAGCGTTGAAATTTTCTATTGCCAAAGCATATATAATTCTTTGATATGCAGCATTCATATCTGCCGATGGATTCTTTATTTTCTCTATCGATAATTTAGCTTGATTATAATTTTTTGTAGATAGGTACATCTTTGTAAGTGATTCCATTATCTCTTGATTGTGCTGGGATTTTGGATAATCATTCAAATATTTTTGAAAAGCAATGATGGCATTATTGTAGGGATTATAATCCAGTTCATAAGATAGTTTAGCATAATTATAGAGTGCATCTTCAGTAATAATAGGGTCGGCGGTAGATTTATAAGCATATTCAAAAGCATTTAGAGCGTAACTTTTCTTGTCAGTTTTCAAGTAGCAAAGCCCAAGATGGTAGTTTGCATTCTGAGCCAAGGAGTCTGAGCCAGCTTGTATATGATTAAAATATCCAATTGCGTCGGTATAATTTCCAATCATAAAATAGGCATAGCCAAGTTGATATTGACTTGAAGGTGTTGGACTATTGCTGTTATAATAATCTGTAAGATAAGGAATTGATTCTTTATATCTTTCGGTATTGTAGTAAGCTTCTCCAATAAATTTCGATATTTCGGCCTTTCGTTGAGGATTAGATTTTTCGAGTAAGGACTCGGAAATTTCTAACAAATCATCATATTTTTTCTGCATATAATAAATATGAGTGATATAATAAGGTATGAGAGATTTAAAATATTCGTCGTCCTTTATTGACAAAAACCCATTGAGGGCTGTTTCATAATTTTGGTTCAAATAAGCAATGTGCGAATAATAATAAACCGCTAAATTTTTGTAGATATTTTCACGTTTAAGAATCTCATAAAAAGACTTTTCCGCCGCTTCAAGTTTATCATTTTTGAAATACGAATAGCCTTGTTTGAAATAAAATTCTGCTTGTTCATCCTTAGATAATTCAAACACATCAACCTTTTCGAAAGATTTAATTGTACCTTTATAATCTTTTTTTCGATATTGATATTTTCCAAGTTGAAAGTAAATATTCCGCAAATAAGTGCTTTCTGGATGGTTTTCTATAAATTCGTTCAGCAATATCTCAGCATCATCGTTATAAAGTTCTACAGCACATAATGCGTTGTAATATTCAGCTGCCACTCGCAAATCTGAATTCTCGTCCTTGACAGATGCAATAGTTTTAGCAAAATCAGCTTTGGCAGCACCATATAAGCCTCTATTAAAAAATGCTAATGCTGATTTATAAGTATATTCAGGTTCATCATAAGTAGCAGTCTTTTGACTATAGACTTGATTAAAAGAAATCGATGTTAAACAACTTATAATCAGTATTTTAAAAATAAAAAACTTCATAGTTTCTAGGGTTTATTTCTATGTTAAAATTATAAAGAATAAGAGACTCACTATTTTCCAAACATTAAACTTTTCAACAAGCAAAATTTAATAACTAAGAGAATGATTATGAGTTAATCACATAATAATTCGATTAGCTACATTTTCATTTTTCAAAGTTTGATTGATATAACGAGCATTGAGTTGTTATATTACTTAGATGGTTTGGTATGATGTTATTGGAAAAATTTGCATTTAATTTCTGTAAACTCTATCATTTGAATTAAATTTGCATCATCGAAGTTAATAATGATAAAACAGAATTATGAAGAATCTAAATCTCATATTAATAATTACTCTATTGATTTCATGCTCAAGTCAAAAATCGAATAATGATAATTTAGTTGAAAACCATGCATTTTTGATAGGGAGATGGACTGGACAGGGTGAATTTCTTGATAATGGCATAAAAAAAACATTCGGATCTATCCAATTTGATATTGAAATACAAAATGACAACTCTATTTCGGGCAAAATTGGCGATGCAATATTGACAAAGGCCAGTATAAAAAAAGCAAAATATGGCTTTGAAATAAAAGGCATTTTGGATTCAGAAATATTAAAGAATAAAAGTTTGGGTAAAAGACATTTAATAATTTTAATTGTGGAAACAGAAGGAATAAGCAAGAATATGATAATAAAGGATGCCAATTTCCATTTAAAGAAAAATTATTTTTTTGACATTTCAATGCGAGTTGGCGGCCTTACTTTGACAAAAATACAATAAGTGACTTGCAAAGCTCACAATAACTATTACTTACTTATTGACAAATAATGCCAAAATAAAATTCAAAATGAATATAAATACAAAGCAGATAATTTGAAAAATATTATTATGGATTAATTCTTCAAATTCTATAACTACCCAAAGCATTGAAAAAATTGACAATCACTTTTCAGCAATAGCCGTTGAGGGTGAAATAAGCCAGCTTATTCGACTTATATATTTTGGCGACTGTTTCAGCAATTTAACAATGAATTTGAAATAAAAGTGATGTTGAGCTGCAACCAACAACTTAAAGTATAAAAGCAATTTTTTAAGTTCAAAATATTACTACTTTTGAAACCTTTATTCGAAATTAATTTTTTAATGCCGATAATTACTTTAACTACGGATTGGGGACACAAAGATCATTACCTCGCTGGGGTGAAAGGATGCTTATTAAAAGCAATTCCAGACGCCAATATTATTGATATTTCGCATGATATTCCACCCTTCGATGTTTATCAGGCTTCTTTCATTTTAAAGAGTTCGTATAGAAATTTTCCAGCTAATACAATTCATATTTTGGGTGTAAATTCCGAAAGTTCTATAGAGACTCCTCATATTGTTTTACGCTATGATAATCAATATTTTATTGGAGCAGATAATGGCATTTTTTCGTTAATGTTTGTCGAAAATCCATCAAAAATTATCGAGCTAAATATCATTCAAGATAGCGATAAATTTACTTTTTCTACTAAAGATGTATTTGTAAAAGTAGCACAACATATCACCGATGGTAAAAATATTGAAGAATTAGGTTTTATAAAAAAATCGTTAAATAAGCTTATGTCATTTGAACCAGTAATTGAAAACAATGAAAATGGAGGATTAACAATTATTGGCAAAGTGATTTACATCGACAGATATGAAAACGCCATAGTAAATATCAGTCGTGAGCTATTTGAGAAAACTGGCAAGAGGAAAAATTTTTCAATATCTTTTAATTCATTTTCCAATATTGTTACCAAAATAAGCAAATCTTATGGTGATGTATCCATAAGTGATATGGTGGCGATATTCGACTCCAACGATTATTTGGAATTATCAATAAATCAAGGCAATGCTGGCAGCTTGATGGGATTGAAAATAGATACAAAAGTGCGTGTAACATTTGACTCATAACAACCAAAAAAAAATTACTTTTGCATTCCAAATTCTGACAAATTCCCCACATTAGGGCATAAAATAATGTTGATTTAACAAGAGATGAAAGCACTTTTAAAGAAAGAAATAAACAGTTTTTTAGCTTCGGTTTTAGGCTATATAGCAATAACTACCTTTTTAGTTATTACTGGCCTTTTCCTCTGGGTTTTCCCTATAGAATTTAATATTCTCGACTTTGGTTATGCCCAGCTCGACAGTCTTTTTATTGTAGCACCATTTATATTTCTGTTTTTGATTCCAGCAATAACCATGAAATCCTTTGCCGATGAAAAAAAGACTGGAACAATAGAGCTGCTGATGACAAAACCTATAAGCGATTTACAGATAATTGGGGCCAAATTTTGGGCTTCATTCATCTTATTTTTTATATCCGTAGCACCAACCCTAATTTATTATTTTTCTGTATATTTTTTAGGATTTCCAAAAGGAGATATCGACACTGGCGCAGTGATAGGCTCATACATTGGCTTGCTTTTTATTGGGGCAGCCTTCATTTCCATAGGCATATTTGCATCCTCAATATCTAACAATCAGATTGTTGCTTTTTTAATCTCCATATTTATTAGTGGATTTCTTTTTCTTGGCTTCGACTTTATTTACGACTTTGCTCTCTTTGGAAAATTTGATTTACTATTGAAATCCATTGGAATGATGGAACATTACACCTCCATAAGTCGAGGTCTTATCGACACAAGAGACATTATTTATTTTTTAAGCATAATTGCTCTTTTCCTTGTATTCACAAAACTTTCTTTGGAAAGCAGAAAATGGTAAAATCATGAAACAGAAGAATAACAATAAAATCAACAGTCTTTATTTCATGCTCTTAAGCATTGCAATCATCATTTCTATCAATATAATCTCAACTTTTTATTTTGCAAGACTAGATTTGAGTTCTGAAAAAAGATTCTCACTTTCCAAAACCACTCTCGACAACGTTAAAAACCTCGAGGATGTCGTCTTCATCCAAGTGTATTTAGATGGTGACCTGCCCGCTGGATTTAAACTTTTGAAAAATTCGGTAAAAGAGATGCTGGATGAATTTCGCGCATATAATAAAAACGTTCAATACGAATTCATTAATCCATCAGCAAATGAAGATAAAAAAGAGAGATTCAAAGTTTACAAGCAACTTGCTGATGAAGGATTAGCCTATTATAATGTTCCAGTAGAAAACAAAGATGGATACGCACAAAAAACCTTGTTTCCAAGTGCGCTCATAACATACAAAGGTAAATCGCTGCCTTTAAATTTGTTGGTGAGCAGCAGAAATGTTCCAAGTGAGGATGATTTAAATAATTCTATTCAAAAATTAGAACTTAATTTTTCGACTATCTTAAATAAATTGGTAACAAAAAAAGTCAAATCTGTGGCTTTCACTTCGGGACACGGCGAAATTAGCAAGATTGAAATTGCAGATATTGGCTACGAATTATCGAAATCTTATAATGTAAGTTTTGTTAAGTTAAATGGACAATTAGATGCACTAAATGAGCGTGTTGAAGTGGATTCTATAAATACTTCTGTAACTAACAAATACGACTTGATTATTATTGCAAAGCCAGATTCGTCATTCAATGAAAACGATAAATTCATTCTCGACCAATATATTATGCATGGTGGGAAAGTAGTTTGGCTTCTCGATGGAATTTCAGCTTCAATGGATAGCCTATACGCAAGCACCTCCACAGTAGGTTTTCCAAGTATGCTCAATATTGATGATATCATTTTTAATTATGGAGTTCGCATTAATGCCAATTTAGTTTTAAATAGAAACGCATTAGAAATTGGAACAGCTGAAGGAGTTTTAAGACCTTGGGATTTCTTTCCTTTGGCACTGCCAAAAAAAGGACATATCATAACCAATAGCATAGAGACCATTAAAACTCAGTTTGTTAGCAGCCTCGACACAATTTCAAAATCTGGCTTAAGAAAAACTGTTCTGCTAAGCACCGACAGAGATTGCAGGATAATGCCAGCGCCAGCAATTATCGATATTGTGGATATTATCTATGGGCAACCCAACCTTTCTTTATATCGTTATCCTGCACAAAATTTAGGAGTTTTAATTGAAGGTAGTTTTGAATCAGCCTATAAAAATAGAATTATAGACCCAAGAATTTCTGAAAACAAAGATTTCGACATAAAATATACCAGCCCAGAAACTAAAATGGCTTTTTTCTCTGATGGCGATATTATAAGAAATCAAGTCATGAACCAAGATAACGGAAATGGCTCTATTCCGCTGCCTCTTGGATACGACAGGCACACCAAGAAAATGTTCGATAACAAAAAGTTCCTGATGAACACCCTTAATTATATGTTAGGAGATACCAACCTAATCTATTTGCGTAACAAAGAGCTAAAAATCAGGCTTCTGGATAAAAATAAAATAAACAACGAGCGCTTATTTTGGCAAATTACTAACACCGTTTTGCCAATTATTTTGATAATCCTTTTAGGATTGATATTGAACTTAAGCAAGAAAATGAAATACTCAAAGAAATAAAATGGACAAGAAAAAAATCATTATCGGCAGCATAGTTTTAGCAATTATTATTTTTGCTGTTTTCCTATTAAGGACAAGATCAAATTCCACCATTTCAAATGATTTTGTAATAAACGACACCTCAGTGGTAACAAAGATTTTTATAGCAGATAAAAATAATAACAGCATAACCTTAAGCAGAACAATTGCACATACTTGGATGCTTAGCAATGGACAAGCCCCGATAGCCGAAAATGTGGATTATTTATTGAAAACCTTGATGAAAATTCAAATAAAATATCCTATTGCAAAAGTTGAAAAAAACACAGCTATTAAGCGACTTGCAACCAACTCCGTGAAAGTTGAAATATATGCTACTAAACCACTTATAAGCATTTTTGGGTTGAATTTGTTCTCCAAAGAACGAATCGAAAAAGTTTATTATGTTGGTGGACCAACAATGGATAATATGGGAACCATTATGAAAGCTGCAAAGAGTGATGAAATTTACGTAACCTACATCCCAGGTTTCAATGGCTACCTGACAGAAAGATTTTCACCGAAAATTGCCGACTGGCAAAACCACGATATCTTTGGGCAAATGATTAGCGACATTAAGTCTGTAAGTGTCGATTTTCCAATGAAACCATCAGAATCATACAAAATATCTAACAATAATAATCGAACTTTTAACCTTTTAAGAACACAACAAGGCGAACAAATTGTTGCAGCTTACGACACATTGCGAGTGTTAGAAACCATGGCAGCTTTTAATTCTATAAAATATGAAATTCTCCTCGATAATATGCCGCAAAGCAGAATAGATTCTTTAAAGAAATCTATCCCAAATAAAATTGTAACATTGCAACTTACTGATGGAAAAGAAATTAAACTAAGAATGTATCTAAAACAAAATACCGAAAAAATTGAAGATATCAACGGGAAACCTTTTCCTTTCGACGTGGATAGAATGTACGGACTTATCAATGAAGATAAATTTTTTGTCAGCGTTCAATTTTTTGTGGTAGATAAAATTACACGGCCACTATCTTATTTAATTAATAACTAAATATTTATAAGTTTTTTTTTGATGCACTAACAACAATTAATAAATTATCTGATGTTAATAATCATACGAACAAAAAATATATTAATTTTATAGCCTTAAATATTGAAATACCTTTATTAAATCTTTTATTAAAATTCATATCATGAAATTCATTGTATCAAGCAGTACACTTACAAGTGCATTAATGTCGATAAACGGAGTGCTAAGCACTAAAAATTCGCTCCCAATATTAGATAACTATCTATTCGAAGTAAAAGAAAACACCCTCATCGTAATAGCCTCCGACATAGAAACTACAATGCAAGTCTCTGTTGAATTAGTGATGGCTGAAGGCGAAGGCTCTCTTGCAATTCCTGCTAAAATTATTCTTGAAACATTAAAAACATTTTCAAATACGCCAGTAACTTTTGATATAGATTTTGATTCCAAATTGATAACACTTTCTACCGACACAGGTTCATATAAAAATATTGGTTATGATGCCGAAGAGTTTCCCAAAGTAGCAGAAATAGAAAACAGCAAAAGCATACAATTGCCATCAGCATATTTGCAGAGAGCTTTAGGAAAAACTCACTTTGCAACAGGAAACGATGAAATGAGACCAGTAATGATGGGAATTAATGTAGAATTTACCTCAGGTGGAATAATTTTCGTTGGTACCGACGCTCATAAACTCGTTAGATTTATATATAAAGGCGTTAAATCTGAAGAGGAAGATTCATTCGTATTACCTAAAAAACCTATGAACCTGCTTAGAAACAATCTCTCAGGTAATGATAGTGAGACTGTTGAGGTAAATTACAACAAAACAAATGTGAAGTTTACTTTTGGAAATTTAACCATGACAAGTCGATTGGTAAATGGTAGATACCCAAACTATGAAGCAGTTATACCAGTAAATAATCCAAATATTTTAATTTTAGACCGTTTGAGTTTCCTCAACACTTTGCGTCGTGTTTCTATTTATGCAAACCAATCAACCTTGCAAGTTCGTCTTGCAATCAGCGGCAGTTCTATGGAAATGAGTGCAGAAGATATTGATTATTCAAATGCAGGAACCGAACAGCTGATAGTAAATTATACAGGAGAAGATTTACAAATTGGATTTAATTCAAAATTTTTGATAGAAATGCTTCAAAATATGGACAGCGAACAAGTTCAAATTGAGATGTCAACTCCTGGTAGAGCTGGCATAATTGTGCCTTACAATGATGGAAATGATGATGAAGAAATACTTATGCTTGTGATGCCAATAATGTTGGGTCAATAATAAAATATAATTTGTTGGGAAGCCTCTGATTTTATTTTCGGAGGCTTTTTTTATAAAAATTGTTTATTTATTTAACGAGCATATAAACATTTGTTAATTTAGCCAGATGGAAAATTTGATACCTTTATTCATTCATGTAAAAATCACCGATATCATAGATATTTTATTGGTAGCCTACCTTTTATATGCAATATTTAAATTAATAAAAGGCTCGGTAGCAATAAATATTTTTACTGGATTATTTCTAATTTTCTTCGTTTGGAAAATAGTAGAATTTATGGAAATGAGGATGTTAAGTGAAATTCTTAACCAATTTGTAAATGTTGGAGCTTTGGCATTGATAATAGTTTTTCAGCCAGAAATCCGGAAATTTCTTATACATCTTGGCACGAGCGCTTCATCAGGCATCAACCATTCCAAGAAAACAAGATTTTTTAGCAACCCATTTAAAAGTATTTCATTTGAAGTAAATATTGATGAAATTGTAAAAGCATGTAAAAATATGTCGACAAATTTAACTGGTGCTATAATTATAATCACTCGAAATAATAGACTTCAGGAGGAGGTTAAGACAGGAGAAATTATTGATGCCAATATCTCATCATCATTGATTGAAAGCATTTTTTATAAAAATAATCCGCTACACGATGGAGCTTTAATAATCACCGACAACAAAATTGCTGCTGCAAGATGTGTAGTAAAAATCACCGAAAAGACTTCATTCCCATCACAATACGGATTACGCCACAGAGCTGGATTAGGTATAACCGAGCAAACTGATGCTTTTGTGATTATTGTAAGTGAGCAGACTGGCAAAATAGCCATTGCCGATGAGGGCGAAGTGAAATTCAATGTTTCTCTAATTGACCTAAAGCGAACGCTCCTACTGGAGTTTAATAGCAGCGAGAATTGATTTACCTTCTGTCAATCAACTAATTAGTTTTATTCTTTTCTTCAAATTCCTTTATGATTTCTTCTTCAGACTTACCTATGGTGGTCATATAATCCTTTGCATTTTTCGATAATTCATGATTCGGATATTTTTCTATTAGTTTTTCAAAAGTCTTTCTCGACATTTCGGCATTTTTCAACTTATCATCATAAATAAATCCTTCCAGATGCAAAGCTTTGGGAACAAATTCGGAACTTGGATATTTTAGTATCAATCTATCCAACAATGCGATAGCATCTTTAGGTTTGCCAATATTCATAGAAATCTCCGCTGCTTTTAACATCATTGCTACCGAATTTGAGTCATCG
>MNXP01000037.1 GCA_001872625.1 Bacteroidetes bacterium CG2_30_33_31 | reverse complement strand
CACAAAGGCATCAATAACCCGAACCTCATTCTCCAAACTAATGGTGTCATCCAGGCTTTGGGTGTAAAATTCGACCTGCCTCCTGTCTTTTCCTTCTAAATACTTCATAATCCCTGATTTTATGATTAGGATGTAAAGATACTAATAATCAATGAATTAACAAAATAAAAACTAATTAATTTGTTAACAATCAGATGATTATTTATTAACATAAAAAGGAGGTTTTTAGACAGTCTGACGAATTGCATCAAAAATAGGTGCTGGTTTCGATGGAGCTTTGGTAGATATAGATGTAAATGTGGCAACCATAAATGCAGATGTGGAAACCATTGCCTTAGACTTGGTAGCATTATTAGAACGCTCCAACACCTGTGCTCAAATAGAATGGGGCAATGTAACCCTGCCTGAGCCCATTTTATACAGAGTCGAAGAACTGCGTTACACTTCTATCAATAATTTTGAGAGCGATATGTACTTCTACAACACCGACCTCCCGATAGCTATCGGGATGGGAAGCAGCAGTTGGATTACCGACGCCTCGGGCGCAGTAAACCAACACCTCCAATATCTCCCCTTTGGCGAAGACTATATCTGCCAGCGTAATAGCTCTTGGAATATTCCTTACACTTTCTCCGGCAAAGAGAAAGATGCGGAGACGGGGTATAGCTATTTCGGAGCTCGGTATTATGATAGCGATATTAGTATTTGGTTGAGTGTTGATCCGTTGAGTTCAATTTATCCAACACTTTCACCATATGCTTATGTTGCGAACAATCCCATTATTTATTATGATCCTGATGGCCGTATAATTGGTATTGTTGTTACTTCAATGGCTAATAAGCCTGGAGCGAGTAAACAAGGGCATATGGCAATTATTGTTGGAAATGATGATATTGGCTATCATCTTTTTTCTCTAGAAGATCCTACTGGACATGCTAAGGATTATATGAAAGAGTATGAAAAAATAGTGAAAAATGGTAATGTTATTTGGCCTGAATCTTATTCATCTCCTAACTACGTTTATTATTCACATTCTGAAAAATCTCTTGATGAATTACTAAATTACATGTCCTTGAATGCCCCTGGAACGGCGAATGCTGGAAAAGATAGAGGAAATGGTTATGATAGAATTACATCTCTCAATAACGTTAATGCAGACCAAGAAGCAGAATTTTTAAAATTTATGCAATCTCAAACAGGTGATGATTTTATTTATGAATTTGCTACAAATAATTGCGCTAGTTTTAGCATAAATTCCATTAACCATTTTTTTGGAAATATTATTAATGATAAAACAGCTATGGATCGGCCAAATCATGAATTTAATAAAATTACTAAGGATACTCATAATTGGTCAGTAATCCAGGATGGCAAAAACAATCCCATGCAAGTAATTGATATTAAGGCAGAAAATAAATTACTTTTAGGTTCAGAGGGTTATGAAAACTAAAAAAATAATAGAAGAATTAAAACTGATGATACCTATTGTATCATTTATTTGCTTTGTTTTTTGTAGTTGTTCCTCTCAAAATCAATTTGCCACTAATTCAAAAAACAAAAAGATTAACACTGAATTTTCTGGAAATAATGGACTTTTTATTGACCAACGCGATGGGAAAGTATACAAATGGGTACGCATTGGAACACAAATCTGGTTAGCTGAAAACTTAACCTTTAAGGTTGATAGTGGGTGTATTGCATACAAATATAAGGAGAAAAATGTTAAAAAGTATGGATTTCTTTATAATGGAATAACTGCACAAGAGGTTTGTCCAATAGGCTGGCATTTGCCTACAAAAAATGAGTTTGAAATGCTGCATAATTTTGTTGGCAATAATCATTATGAAGCTTTTATGGCTTTTAAAAAAAAGGAGGATTATGGATTTAATACATTAAACGCTGGGTTATATCATAAAGAAAGTAATGAATTTAGAAGGTATTGGTATATTCCACGTTCAAGAGTTGATGAATTTTGGTCATCAACACTTGTATCAATAGATAGTGTGGGCGTTAAATATTATGCTACATTAACAATCAATTATTTTAGGAAAATAGCAATTGTTGGAGTTTCGGGCTCAAATTCGGAAAATGAGTTTCTCCCCATTAGATGCATAAAAGACAACTAATTTTAATATAGCATTGATTTTTTTTAAGAATATTAAATGATCCTCAACTAAATGAACCTTTATCTAACCAAACCACTCTCAAACCCCGCCCCGCCCCCGTCGGGTCATACATTCTCCGCAAAGGAGAAAGATGCGGAAATCAAGCGCAGCGATGATTCGCGAACACCGCTAAAAAATAAAAGAGAGCGTGAGCAAACTGGGTACAATTACACTTCGACAAGCTCAGTGCGGCGTTTTGGTGCGAGGTACTATGATTCAGATATTTCGTTGTGGTTGAGTGTGGATCAAAAATCAGATAAAGGACCTTGGATTTCTCCTTATGCTTATTGCTTTAATAATCCGATTGTTCTAACTGACCCAGACGGAAAATGGCCAGGAATAACTCACAGAATTATTCTTAAAAAAGCTTTTTCTAATGAGTTGGCTAGCGGAGAAATGTCTAAAAGTCAATTTAATCAATTGGTTAGAGCAAGTAGGTTTACTGATAAACTTCAATCACCAGCCGATTCACCAAAACATTCTATGCTTGATGGTAGTACTAATCAAAATGTAGAACAAGCTCAGAAAGTGAGAAAAAAATTCAATGATGACCAAAGTGATTTATTTACTAACGATTTTAGTGATAAAGGATATTTTGAAGAAGGGCAAAAACTCCATTCAATAGCTGATGAAGATGCCCCATCACATAATTGGACGAGTTGGAATGGATTGGGCTCAGTTAAAGATGTTTTATCGGGAATAAAACATAAGGCGAAGGAAATTACATTCTTTGGTTTATTGCATAAAAATGAAATAAACAAATCAGCCGAAAAAGTTCGAAATAACTACCAAGTTGATAATCAAAAGAGAAATGAAAACGCAACTCAACAAGCAAATGATAGGGTTAATAATGGTTCAGGTATGGGTGGTATTGAGCAATCAATTCAGAATGAAAATAAACTTGAATATTAAAATTAATTGAAATGAAGAGTAACTATTTTAATAAAAGTATCAAGCTATTTATTGGATTAATTTTTACTTTTTGCGTATCATCATGCAATGAAACAAAACATATAACTTTTATCGAAAAAGAGAAAAATCCAACTGAATTTGTTTTTCACGAAAATATGCAAAAAGTTAGACAAATTATTATTGCCAATTTTTCTAAATGGCAATATTGTGACTATGGATTATTTCAAAACAAAAACTACAAAAATGGTTTGCTTTCACTCCCAGAGAATAAAAATGATTTTACATTTGAAAGTTTACATTCTGGATGTGCATCAAAAGTATATTTTCAAAAAAATGGAAAGCCATTTATCTATGATGTCGACAAATTTCATATTCATTTAGATTCCTTAGATTCAAACACAACAAAGGTTAGAATTATAGTAATTAACCCTAAAATTGCAACTAGATTAACACTATTACCAACGCTCTTTGGCTCAAGGGCACAAAAATACAAAGCTGTACCACCAACCACAGTTGAAGAATATGAGATATTACTTATCATTGGCAGAGCTTTAAATGTCAAATATATGCCGGAGTTAGTCATACCAAAAAAAGTAATACTAAGCAAATGGTAATGAACAACAAAAGCCCCGAACATCGGGGCTTTTGCATTATATATCTTGAACAAACTCAATCAATTCGTTGAGTTCCTTATCGGTAAGATTTTCTTTGTCGGCTTTGTCGTAAATGGAGAGCAGATAAACCGTTTCATCAGCAATAACAATGTTTGTGATAATCCTTGCTCCTCCTGATTTTCCCTTGCCTTTTGAAGCGATGGAGAGCCGTATTTTATAAAAGCTGTTATCAAGAGCCGTTCCCTGTTCTGGCTCATCGGTAAGTTTTTCGATAAGCCCGGCCAAGTCTCTTTCCTGACTTTGACAGTATAAAAGAACGAATTTTATAAATACCACAAAACCAGGTATGTATGAATTTTGTATCACCAAAATGGTTGACGCAAGTGAAAAATGGGTTAATTTTGTGAATGTTTGTTCGCCAAAAGAAAAATAGATCTGGAACAACAAGTGTTGTTGTTGTAACCAAATCCCATGGGATATTCAAGGAGTTAAAAACCATTGGGGTAAGTGACGATTGTATTCAAATTGAAAAATTTATTAATCAAGCACAACAATGGATACAACATTATAAGGGAGAATTAGATGTTTTTCAACAATCAGCAAAGGAGCAAGAGGAGAGACATTTACAGAATATCTGTTATCTAACATTGAAAACGTGCTAATAAATGGTACACAATTGATTTTAGATAAAGTGTTTAAAATTACAGGCTTTGATGCCATAGAAGATGATATTTTACGACAATTGGTCATAGCTCGTTTAGGACAACTTCCTTATTTAATGGATCTCAATATGAAGGTCGAACGATGTTGCCCATTGTTGAAGATTTTGTTCAGAGGTTTAAACTGGAAGATTTTGTGGTTGTTGCTGATTCTGGCTTAATGAGTAAATCTAATATAACTCAATTGCAATCAGGTGGATACAAATATATTGTGGGAGCGCTTATTAAAAATGAGACAGAAGAAATTAAAAGGAACATTTTATCTTTAGAAAAGCATGATAATGAGTTTCATGAGCTTAAAAAGGGAGATTCTCGGCTAATAGTAAGCTATTCATCTCTCAGAGCAACAAAAGATAAATACAACAGAGAAAAAGGTGTTAAAAGGCTTCAAAAGGCTTATAAAACTGGCAATATAACCAAAGAAAACATCAACAAACGCGGGTACAATAAATTTTTAGAAATTTCCGATAACATAAAAGTAATCATCAACGAAGAAAAAATCCATGAAGATGAAAAATGGGATGGATTAAAAGGATATATTACAAACACAACTCTTTCAGCTAAAGATGTTTATGAACAATACAATGGATTATGGGTAGTTGAAAAAGCGTTTCGCATAACAAAAGGAACTTTAGAAATTAGGCCGATGTTCCACTTTACACCCCGAAGAATAGAAGCACATGTTTGTATTTGCTTTGTTGCATACAAGGTATATAAATAATTATAAAGAGTACTGAAAATCAACAATATAAACATAAGTGTGGCAAGTTATTAAGCATTGCAAAAACAATTACTACAATATTTGGATGTTCCGCCCCAATTGGGGCGGGCGAAATATTCATGTGATGTTTTTTCTACCGAGCTTTCGAATCTAACGGCACAGAAAAATAAGATACATAAAAAAAATCTAAACCGAGTTTTTGTACCTAACGGCACTGAAAAATGAGATACGTCAAAAAAATTGGACAAGCTTTTTAGCATTTATGAGCACGAAAATCCATGGCATAAATTAAAATTACAAAAAATCAAAATAGCTTATCAGGGGCAAAATATCGGCAGAAAAATAATTTTTGATTTGAATGTTCCGCCCCAATCGAGGCGGGCGAAATATTTTAAGCGTTTTTGCGATAGCGAATTATGGAAAGCCCCAACATGGTGATTGCATAAACCGTAATCTTTAATATTTGCATTTGTACATCAACAAAATCAGCTCCCTTGAGCATCACAAGTCGCATAAAATCAATAAAATAAGCTATAGGATTTATTATGTTGATGATTTGTGCCCATTTTGGCATTCCTTCTACAGGGGTAAAAAGTCCACTCATGATAATAAATATTACAAAGAAAAACCATGCAATAAACATAGCTTGCTGTTGAGTATCGGTGATGGTGCTAATAAATAATCCAAAAGCTAACACGAGAATCATATATATTGCTGCAACACCCAAAATTAATGCGACAGAGCCCAAAATAGGAATTGCAAAAACCAGTTTTGCTAATATCAATCCAAAGATTAAATCCACCATAGCAATTACCCAAAAAGGAAATAGTTTTCCTATTATAAATTGATATTTTTTTATTGGTGTTACGTTGAGTTGTTCTATTGTCCCAATTTCTTTTTCGCGAACCACATTCATGCCTGAAAGGAATGCACCGATGAGAGATACTAAAAGCACAAGAATTCCAGGAACCATATAAGTTTTATAATTGAGTTCGGGGTTGAACCAATATCGTGGAAGAATTTTTATCTGGCTGCTCATCAAGTCTTTGCCATAAGTTTCGGTGATAATATTTCTATTGAAATCGAATAAAATTTGTAAAGCGTAAGCTGTCATAAGGTTGGCGGCACTACCGTTTACGGCATCTGAGATTAATTGTACGAAAGTAGAACGCCCATTCAGCAATGAACTTTCAAAGTCGTTGGGAATTTTTATGATGATGTCTATATCGCCGTTAAGCATCGATTTGTCATATTGCTTTATCGAAAATGCGTTGCCTTTGATAGTGAAAAATGGAGAGCCTTTAAATTTTGCTATCAACTCTCTCGAAGAACGACTTTGGCTTAAATCTACAAAAGCAATATCGGCATTTTTTATCTCAAATGTGGCTGTGTAAGATAGAATCAAAAGCTGAATTATTGGCATCACAAAAATTATTGGCAGCATCATTTTATTTCTAAAAATCTGTATAAATTCTTTCTGTAGTAAAAAAAATATTGTTCTCATAAATCTTTAATTTTCAGATAATCTAATATTAAATTTCTTGATTGACAGAACAATAAAAAATAATGTCATGCTTATAATTATAAGAGTTTCTTTCCAAACATCCATAAAATTAGCTCCTTTGAGCATGATATCTTTTACAATGATGATAAACCATTTTGACGGCATAATATTAGAAATCCATTGAAGAATGACGGGCATATTTTCTATTGGAAAGATAAATCCTGATAGTAGGATTGTAGGCAAAAGCAAGGCAAACATCGACAAAAGCATAGCGGTTTGTTGTGAATTGCTTACAGTGGAAATAAATATTCCAAGAGCAAGCGACATCACTATAAAGAGCAGTCCTTCAGTTAGTAACAGAGTAATTGAGCCATTGAAAGGCATGCCAAAAACAAAATAAGATAATACCAAAATTACTGTAGCATTTATAAAGGAAAGCATAACATAGGGGAGCACTTTACCCATTATTATTTGAACCGGTTTTATGGGCGACACCAGAAGTATTTCCATAGTGCCCAGCTCTTTTTCTCTGGCTATAGAAATGGAAGTCATCATAGCCGAAACCAGCATCAATATTATAGTAAAAATGCCAGGCACAAACATATATACGCTTTTCAAACTTTCGTTGTAGCGATAACGTATTTGGGGAATTATTATCGGAATTTCTTTTAGATTTTGTTGCATACTTTGCTGAAAGTCAGTGGCTATAGCTCTGGTATAATTAACTAAAATGCTTGCTGTATTTGGGTCGCTGGCATCTGCAATTACTTGTATATCCGCTCCTTCACCATTCATAAGTTTTTTGGTGAAATCTTTAGGAATGATGATGACTTCTTTGATTTTTCCCTTTCGGAAACTTGCCTCAATACCTTTTTCGCTTTGTATATTTTGGTCGAGGATAAAATATTTTGAAGAAGCAATTTTGTTAGAAAATTCGATGCTGTAGGCATCTTTTGCTCTGTCGAGAATAGCTATATGAGCATTATTTAAATCCATGTTTAAGGCAAACCCAAAGAGCATAATTTGAGCTATAGGAATTCCAAAAAGTATTGCCATGGAGCGATAATCTCTAAATATTTGCAAAAATTCTTTTATGATAAATCCTTTCATTTGTAGTTATTTAGTGATTTTCAGATTTTATTCCTCTTGCAAGCAATAGAAATATCTCGCTGATATTATTTGCTTTATAATCACGTTTCAAATTATTAGGTGTTCCCAGTGCTGCAATTTTACCATCCACCATAATGGTAATTCTGTCGCAATATTCGGCTTCATCCATATAATGTGTTGAAACGAAAATAGTTTTGCCTTTGTGAGCTTCAGCATAAATCAAATCCCAAAATTGACGGCGAGTGATAGGATCGACGCCGCTGGTAGGCTCATCGAGAAAAATTATTGAAGGATTGTGAATATTTGCTACCGAAAAAGCAAGTTTTTGTTTTATTCCCAGAGGCAAATCTTTAACAAATCTTTTTTGGTACTGTTCAAGCTGAAGTTGAGTTATATATTCATCAGTTTTCTGTTTAATAAACTTACTTGAAAGCCCATAAATTCCTCCATAAAATCTGATATTTTCTTTTATAGTCAAATCATCGTAGAGGCTGAATTTCTGACTCATATATCCAATATTCTGTTTAATTTTTTCGCTCTGGTGATAAGCATCAAAGCCAGCAACTTGCACTGTGCCAGAGGTGGGTTTCGAAAGTCCACAAAGAATTTTTATGGCTGTAGTTTTACCAGCGCCATTGGCACCAAGAAAACCAAAAACTTCACCTTTGGAAACTTCAAAATTAAGATTGTCGTTGGCAACAAAATTTCCAAATTTCTTTACAAGATTTACTACTCTGACAGCTGTCTCCATTATCTTATTTTATCATTAATTCCATAAACACATCTTCAATACTTGCAGAAATTTTCTGAATATATATATTATTATAATTCAGCATATTAAAATAATTTTCGAGAGATTTTTCATCGAAGTTTTCCTTTGGAATCCAATGCATATTTTCCCCAAACCAATAGGCAGATTTGGTGGCTTCAAATTTTGAGATATCTTCAAAAAGTTTATGTCTATTTTCAGCCTTCACTGCGTAAATAGGCTCATGAAAATTGCTTACAATATTTTCAGGCGTATCAATGGTCAAAATTGCTCCTTTTTGAATCAGAGCCACGCGGTCGCAGAGAGCGGCCTCATCCATGTAAGGCGTTGATACCACGATAGTAATGCCTTGCTGTTTTAAACTTTTAAGAATTTCCCAAAATTCGGCGCGCGACACAACATCCACACCTGTGGTGGGCTCGTCGAGAAACAACACCTTCGGTTTATGAATCAGAGCACAAGAGAGGGCTAATTTCTGCTTCATGCCCCCAGAAAGTTTTCCAGCGCGACGGTTTTTAAAAGGCTCTATTTGCTTGTAAATATCCTCTATAAGATGATAGTTTTCGGCTATTGAAGTTTTGAAAATTCCAGCAAAAAAATTCAAATTTTCCTTTACAGTAAGATCTTGATATAGAGAAAATTGACCAGGCATATAGCCAAGATTTTTTCTGAGCTCTTTATAATCTTTCACAACGTCGAAACCTATAACTTCTGCTGTTCCATGGTCAGGAATCATAAGTGAAGTAAGTATCCTGAAGAGAGTGGTTTTGCCAGCTCCATCAGAACCAATAAAGCCAAATATTTCACCTGTTTTTATATCAATAGAGATATTTTTTAAGGCTTCCACATCGCCATAAGATTTTGATAATGATTGTATTATAATAGCGTTATTCATTCAAAAATTTTTGTGTTTGTTGTTAATTATTATCAATTAATAATTTTAAAAAATTGCTTCACCAGGCATGCCCACTTTCAGACTTCCATCATTTACAACTAAAATTTTGACGGCATAAACCAGATTTACTCTTTCCTCGCGCGTTTCGATGGTTTTAGGGGTGAATTCAGCAGTGGAAGAAACCCAAATAATTCGACCTTTCAATTCTTTCATTTTGCCTTTTTCAGTATCAATCAAAACTTTGGCTTCTTTGCCGATTTTTACTTTTGCAAGTTGGTTTTCGCTGACATAAACTTTCAACTTAATATTTCTTAAATCGGCAATAGAATATAGCGGTTTTCCCATTGCAACAATTTCATTTACCATGCTCAATTTAGTGAGAACAACTCCTTCTGTTGGGTTGATTATTGTGCTCTTGCTAATGGCATAATTTATTTCATTAATTTGGTTTTCAATGACTTTGATTTGATTTTGCAAACTCAATTTCTGAGTATTAATAGCTTCAATTTGCTTTTGAACAACTTGAACATTTCCATTCATATCATCAAGTTGCTGCTGAGTAGCAGCCTTTGAATTGAAAAGTTGTTGTATGCGATTTTGATTGATTTTTAGATTTGTTTTTTGCTGCTGTGATACTGCAGATTGTGCATCGATATTGGCAAAGTTTGATTTTAGAGCTGACATCTGAGCTTGAAGCTGCTGTTTTTTGAAATACAAATCTAAAGTGTCTATTTGTCCAAGGTGCTGACCAGCTTTTAAAAAGTCGCCTTCTTCCAAATTGAAACTCAGAAGCTTACCTTGTGACTCAGCAGAAATGGTAGTATTATCAACTTCAAAATTTCCGTAAGCGTCGGAAGTTGGCTCTGAATTGCTACACGCTGTTATTAGCATTGAAGCAATAATTATTAGATATAACTTATTCATAATTAATATTTTAATACTGTTTTTATAATTTTCCTAAGGTCCATAAATAATTTGTTTGGGCTATTGATAATTTGATTTTATATACTTGAGCATCGAGTTTTGACTTCTCAAATTTCTGAAGGTCATCGATATATTGAGAAGCATTTACAACTCCATTTTTCATAAGATTGTCGGTGGTTTCGGCAATGTTTTTACGAAGTTTCACAATCTCTTCTGCTTGTTTTAGAAGCATTTCTTGAGTTTCAATTTCGCCATGGAGTTGAAGCAAATTCATCGAAAGGTTTAGAAGAAAATTTTCTTTTTGGGTTTCAATCACATTTTTATTAAAATCTAATAGCTTCTTTTCCTCCTTAAAATTTCCCCAATTCCATAAAGTCCAACTGAAGCCAACACCAACTAAAGCATAAGGAGCAAATTCGTTGGAGAGGTAGTTGAACCCAGGACGACCATAGCCTAGGGTGGTAAATGCAAAAGCTTTTGGCATAGATTGCGCTGTTGAAAAACTCTTTAGAACATCGATTTTTTGTTGACTCAAGATTAATAATTTGTACTCTGGGCGTTGCTGAGCGCCATCATTGTTAAGCTCATATTTCGGAATTTCAAATTGTGTTTCAGTTGAAATATTTATCCCAGTAATTTTTTGAAGTTGACTTGCCAATGTTTTCTGGTTTATTTCCAACTCCAATATTTTCTGTTCTATGGTAAGTTGTTCAACTTTTATAAGGTCAGCAGCACTTTTGAGCAAAACTCCTGCATCAATTTGTGCCTGCATTTCCTGTTGCTTTACTTCCAAGGTTTTTTGGAAAGTTGTGCTAATATTTATCAAATCTTTATTCAATAAAATTTGATAATAAGTAGCTATCAAAGAGCGCTTTACTTCTCCCAATTGAATATCAATTTGAGTGTTGCTTATAGCATTATTGCTTTTGCTTAATTCTTTTTGAGCTTTAGTCAAACCTCCTTTATAAATAGCTTGATTTATTTCGAGCTGAACTTTGTATTGGTCTTTATTAATTTCAGGAACAAGCAAACCAGGTAGATGAATAGGCAATGAAATTGCTTCGCTTTGATAAGTTGCTTTGCCATTTAAATCCACCTGCGGCAAATTGCTATTCTGAATTTTTTGCAAATCCGATTGCATAATCTGCTGGTAAATTTCAGCCTGTTTGCTAAGAGGATAATTTACTACTGCCGAATCGATACAAGTTTGCAAACTCAGCTTTTGAGCAGCAATATTTGTAGAAATAATAAGCAGCAAAATTGAAATATATTTTCTCATAATTGTTTGATATTGAGTTATTTTATTCTAATGGAATTAATAATAAATTCCGCCACTTCTTCCTTTCTTTGTTCAATTAATTCAAGATATTGTTTTTGGTTTCCTTTAAAAAAAATAGCTTTAATTATGGGAGATGCCTCAATTGGGAAGATTGACATTGAAACAATATTTAAAATCAAGTTTTCTG
>MNXP01000066.1 GCA_001872625.1 Bacteroidetes bacterium CG2_30_33_31 | reverse complement strand
AAATCTATTTTAGTATTAAAGCAGTTTTCAAAGAGTTTATTTGATTTATCAGCTTGTCCACAAGCCGATAAAACCATCAGTGTCATTATGACTAATATCAGTGTCTTCATAATATTAATGCCAACGAATGTATATCCACCATATGGCGGTTATTTCGTATTTAGTTTGAGGTTTGTAAATTTATTTAATTCTCTGTATTTTAATGCTTTGTTCGTTTTTAAGCGCTCCCTTTGGCTTTGCTCTGGGCAGGTGCTGTCGGTTATATTCATGTTATGAGTTTTAAGTGAATTATGTGATGATTTTCGAGACAAATATAATATTTTACTTAAAACACAAACTAAATATCTAAATTATCAAACGGACTTTATATCTAATCAAAACCTTTGGTGGTAAGATGGATTTGAATCTCTGAGGTCTTTATACTCTTGTGCCCAAGCAACTCTTTTATATATTGTAATCCGTAACTGCCTCAAGCAAGTGATTGGCAAAACTTTGTCATAAGCTATTCATCCGTTATAAAATGGGAAGCCCTTAGTATAAAAACACATTAAAATCAATAGACATAAAGGTTTCAACCATTTTGGATTACTTTTTGTCTGACAGTAATTACTTATAATGATACTTTACTTTGGATTTTGCCAACGCCTTTAAAATAAATTTGAATTCTCGATGGCTCCACAAAAAATCCTTCAAAGTCAATTTTATTGACAACACCATTGATTTCAAATTTACCCATTTTTACGTTTTTTATGTAGTCATTTATCATTTTCTTATAAGTATTGATATCATTATTAATGCAATAGCGCGACATTTTCATGATTTCAGTATTAAGGGATTTATTAGCAACCCATTTTAATCCTCTGTCGGTGAGCAGACTGTTGGTTTCGCTGCTTAACACGCAATTTTCGAGATAAAAAGTGTTTGTTGAGAGGTCGAAAGCTGGCAAAGTATTGAAATACATATTGCCTTTAACTTTTTTCATAACTCCCTTGATTTTTGCCTGATAATCAACATTTACAACAATATTTTTCCCAGAGCCAAACATATCTATTCCTTTGACAGTTAATTTATAACCATTGCCAATAAGTGTGGTGTCTATGAATTTTTTGTTCAAAATTCTTTCCAATGAATCATAATCAAAAACAATTGGAATATACATTAAACTGTTGGAATTCATCTTTTGATACTGAAGGTTTGGAAGAGGTATTTTTTCTATTTTCTTTGGACTCGAACTCACACTTAAAATAGCTGAAAACCCTATGCTTGCCTGCAAACTATTTGACTCCTTGTGAATATCTTCAAACATAACTTTTTTAGGTTCGATGTTAAGAAAAAGCGCTGGATCATTTGAAATGTTCATGGAAGTTGAATATTCGTTCCAATAATTGGAGGCTAACTGCTTCAATTTCATGTCCGACATATATTTAGCTACATAATCATCTACTTTGGTGGCGATATTTTTTAACTGTCCATCAATAGGTTTTTGCAAGTCATCTTTGATGTTCAATTTCAAATTGAATAATGGGAAGTTCCCCAAGTTGAAAGGTATCACAAGTATAGCTTTTTTTAAGTCATAAGCTATTGAGGTTTTTGATGTTACCGAATAATCTGGATTTATGGAAATTTTTGTTTTTATAAGCATATCTATTTCTGGATTGCTTTCTCCACACTTCTTTACTTGAGTGCCTAATGCGATTGATGCACAGCCGTTGGCATCAATCCTAAGTGGAAGTCTGAATAAAATTGAGCCATCTTTGTCGATATTAAAATCAATTTTCCCATTTTTTTTCACGCTGTATTCCACTTCCCAATTATATTCTTTGGCCACTTGACCAAACAATAAATTTACCTGCATTTTATCTTTTCCTGATTCCTTGCCACTATAAATTTGTGCTGGTATCGAAGCTTCAATATATTTATTGATATCTACTATGGAAATTGTGATAGGAATTTGTATGGCGGATTCTTTTGCTAAGGGAGGCTCACTAAATTGTCCCGGTATTGGCTTGTTAGGAATGACTTTTTGCGAGCAAGAGGCTAAAAGTAAAATGCTTAGCAGATAAAGTATTTTTTTCATCGATAAATATTTTATTTATCGAAAAGCTTGTCTTTATCCACAACTTCCACTTTATCATGGTTTTTCAAGGTCTTGCTGATAGCTCTATAAGGCGCTGAAATAACTTTGTCGCCAACTTTCAATCCTTCCATTATTTCAAAATGATCGTCGTCCTGGATTCCGGTTTTAACTTTTCTCAGAACAACTTCTTTACCGTTCAACACAAATACATATTCATCTACAACTTCTTTCTTTTCAGTTTTTATAGTGCTGCTCTCATCATCTGATGCTTCAGTATTATCACGCGAAGATTCTTTCTTAGGTTTCATGTCTTTTCTTCCTTTAGAAACAATATTTGAAGTATCTTCTCGCGAGGTAACTGCCTGAATAGAAACAGATATAACATTTGATTTATAGTTGGTAAGAATATCTACACTTGCCGACATTCCAGGTCTGAAAGGAGAAATATTTTTGTCTTTTTTTGTCAAATCGGCATAAGAAGATTGGAGAACTCTAATTTTTACTTTAAAGTTGGTAACTTGATCGGCATTTGCGGGATCCGAAGTAGAGGAATTTGCAATCTGAGTTACAATTCCTATAAACTTTCTGTCGAGATAAGCATCAACTTCGATAAGAGCAGTATCGCCAAGCTTAACTCTCACAATATCATTTTCGCTAACATCTACTTGAGCTTCCATATTATTTAGGTTCGCAATTCGCAAAACTTCAGTACCAGAAGAAAACTGCGAAGCACCAGCGACTCTTTCGCCCAATTCTTTGGAGAGTTTAGAAATTGTGCCGTCGATAGGGGCAAAAACAGAGGTTTTTGTCAAGTTATCTTGAGCTTCTTTTAAGCCAGCTTCAGCATTTCTTATTGAAAATTGTGATGCTGAGATGTTCTCCTGAGCTGCTTGAACTTCGGCTTTGGCAACTTTGTATGAAGATTCCACAGCTTCAAAATCTGATTGTGAAATCACATTCTGGTCTAAAAGTTTTTTGCTTCTTTTATAATCAGCCTCAGCTTTAATAAGTTGAGCATCCGATTGTGATTTTCTTGCTTTTGCATTTGCCAAATTAGATTTGGATGTGTTTAAAGCAGCATTAACTTTGTCGAGGGTTGAGAGGTAAATATCTGGATTTATCTTTAGCAACAAATCTCCTTTTTTTACGCTGTCGCCCTCTTTAACATAAAGGCCAACAATTTCACCAGAAGCATCGGGAGCAATGATGATTTCTTTTTCGGGCTGAATCTTTCCACTTGCGGTAACATATTCCACAATATTTCTTTTTTCGACCTTTTCATAACTAACTTTTGTGAGATCTTCTCCTCCAAGCCAGCCAGCTTTTTTAGCTACAACAGCTAAAATAATAATAGCTACTACGCTAATAATGAGAATATTTTGAAGCTTTTTGTTTTTTTTCTTTTCCTTTAACATATCTTATAAACTTAATGGTTTGCCGAAATAAAAATCGAGCACTTTTATTCTGAAAACGTAATTATATTTTGAATTTAATAAATCATTTTTTGCGTTATCTAACTTAATTTTTGAGTCGTTGAACTGGTAAGAATTAATCATTCCAGCATCGAATTTCTGTTTTGCGTAGTTGAAAGATTCTTCAAGAGCATTTACATTCGACATAGCTGCTTGGTATGATTTAAAGGCCGAACGCGCATCTGCATAAGCTTGTTCAATAGTTTGTCTTACGTCTTTTTTTGTTTTTTCCAATTGTAAATCAGCCTGTTGTATTGCAATTTTTGATTTAACAATTTGATTTCTTGTTTGAAAATTATTGAAGATAGGCATAGTGAGATAAACTCCAACGCTGTAATTTTTGTTTTCGGTAATTTGGTCGCTAAAGGCTTTGGTTTTGGTTCTGTAGTCAAAAGAAGGACTTAAAACTGTATCACCAGCGGAGGTAATATCTCCCGAAGGGAAAAATCCGTTAAAACTTGGATTACCATCAAGAATAATATTGGCACCTGAATATCCTGTGCCAAGACCTGCCGAAAAAGAAATTGATGGATAAAATGAAGAACGAGCTATGGAAAGATCTCGCAATGAGCGCTCATAACGTATTTGTGCGCTCATAATTTCTGGGCGCGATTGTACAGCATAATTATAAATCACCTCCGGACTCATCAGTTTGTTATCTCCTTGTGTAAGGTCAAGTGAAGGAATTTGAATTTCAAATGCTGTATCGGCAGGTATATCGAGAATCTGTTTCAGCTTGATATATGCCATTGATAAATCATTCTCAGCAAGAATTTTTTGGGTTTCTTCAGAGGCCAACTGTGCTTTCATATTGAATAAATCTCCCTTGGCAAGTGTGCCAGCATCAACGAGTTTTTGAGTCCTTTCTACTTGCAAAATTGTATTTCCTTCTAATTGAATCTTACTTTTCAAGTTCTCTTGACCGTATAAAATTTGAAGATAAGCAGTTGTAATTTCCATAGCCTTCATATCTCTTTGTGCATCGAAATCATATTTCTGCGCCATAAGTTCCAGATTTTCTCTTTTTATGGAGTTCAACAATTGAAAACCTCTAAAAAGTGTTACCGAACTTTGAAGATAAAAGTTGGCGCTCGAAACTCTGGAATTTGCAAATTGATTGGTATAACGATCGACGGTTTTACCCCAATTATTTACATCAGATGCATTGGCAGTAAGGTTTGGCAATAAATTCATACGACTCTGGAAAACATTGTTTTCCTGAATCTGTACGCTTAACTCCTGCAATTTTAAGTCTATATTATGAAAAAGGGCATAGTCAACACAGTCTTGCAACGACCATGTTTTCTGTGCATTAGACATAAAAAAAGAGAATAAAAAGGAGAAAATTAATATTGTTATTTTATGATTTCTCATATTCAATTTTATATTGTTTTTCAATAAAATTAATAATTGGCTAAGATAAATGTTTCTATAAAATGAATAGCATTTTAGTAAAAAATAACATTGACAATTTATTTTTACCATTTTTATGAATAAGCGCCTTTTGTAAAAATAAATAAATCATACTTTTGTGCTCTTAAATTGATATTATGGCAGGATTTGGAAAATGGATTGGCGGTGGACTTGGATGGGCTTTTTTGGGACCTCTTGGTGGTTTGCTGGGCTTTGCAGTGGGTTCTATGTTCGATAAATCGACCATGGAGGAAATACCCCAAAATATTGGCCGTACTCAGAGTGGTGATGTTGTTGCCAGCCTATTGGTGCTCAGTGCTGCTATGATGAAAGCTGATGGAAAAGTGTTGAAATCTGAACTCGAGTTTGTTAAAAATTTTCTGGTGCAACAGTTTGGAACTGATGCTGCTAAAGAATATTTACAAAGTCTGAAGATTCTTCTCCAAAAGGATATTCCTGTGCAAGATGTTGCCTCTCAGATTAAAATGTATATGGATTATTCTTCAAGGTTGCAGCTTCTTCACTACCTGTGGGGAATTGCAAAAGCCGATGATGAAATAGCTCCTCAGGAAGTTAGTCTTATTGAGCTTATTGCATATTATATGGGCATTAGTCAGGCTGACTCTGACTCAATAAAAGCAATGTTTGTGGAAGATACACAAAGTGCTTATAAAATTTTGGAAATCGCACCACAAGCTACTAACGAGGAAGTTAAGAAAGCTTTTAGAGAAATGGCTGTAAAATATCATCCCGATAAAGTAAATCATCTTGGTGATGAAATAAAAAAATCTGCTGAAGAGAAATTTAAAATGGTGAATCAAGCCTACGAGAAAATTAAAAAAGAGAGAGGATTAAAGTAAAGGAAATTATTACCTCAATTTTTACAATAATAAAAACTTCGGGAAAATATTCCCGAAGTTTTTTTGTTCAGTAGCGATTTTAATTACTTGATAGGAATAAGTTTTTTGACTACTGATTCTTCGCTTTTTGGAAGTCTAATAGTCAGAATTCCAGTATCATAAGTTGCTTCAATTTCTTCAACTTTCACATCCTTTGATATTGTAAACATTCGCTCGAAATTTTGAATGCTGAACTCTCTAAAAATCAGCTTATCAGCATTTTTATTTTCTTTAGATTGCTCCTTTTGTGCAGAAACTTTCAAGATATCTTTTTCAACGTCAATTTTGAAATCTTCTTTTTTAAAGCCTGAAACTAAAATCTCAACTTTATAAGATTTTTCATCCTCGAAAATATTAGTTTTTGGATTAAAGATTCTTGAAGAATCTAATTGATCTGTAAAATCATAATTGAAAAACTGATTAAATAAGTTTTCAATTGTTGGCTGGTTGTTTCTCTTAACTAATAACATAATTTATCTCCTATATTTAAATTAAACAAAAATTATTTAAAAATCCATTGAACAAATTGTTCGGTGGCGCATTTTCAAAATAAATGCCATTAGTTTTTTGATATCTGTTTTTGATATAAAAGCGCCATTATGGCATTTTATTTTTTTTCAATACGCCATTATGGCGCGATTACTAATTGATTGAAATTATTTCTATGCGAAAATTTAATTTTGTGTTTCTCATTCATTTTTTTATCAATTTTGAAAATTATCAGTAGAACAACAAACACATTTGAAAAAGTCGAAGAAAATAGCTAAGTTTTTTTCAGCGCGAAGGATATTAATCGCCGTTATAATTGGCTTAATAGTAAGTATTATTTTGTTATTTAGGGATTTTGAAATACAGAAATACGCCAATTTAAATTGGGGATATGTAGCTACTTTCAACTTACTTATTGCAATAATATTAATGGGAATCAGAGACCTTGCCTATATTTACCGACTGCGCGTATTGTTGGAAAATAAAATTCTTTGGCGCAACAGTTTACAAGTAATTCTTTTGTGGGAATTCGCCTCAGCACTAACGCCTTCAGTGGTTGGAGGTAGTGCCGTGGCAGTGTATATAGTTTCGAAAGAAGTAAATTCCTTGGGCAAATCAACAGCAATTGTAATGCTTACAGCTCTTCTCGATGAATTATTTTACATTGTTATGGTGCCAATATTATATTTATTTATTACAAGCCAGAAACTTTTTATTATTAGCGATTTTTCAATTTTTAATTTGGGCATGATGTCCACAAAATCAATATTTCTAATTGGTTATATTTTTATTTTATTTTTAACATCATTAATAGCATTTGCAATATTTGTCAAGCCAGAAGCCTTCAAAAGAGTTATCATAGGCTTATTTAGTACAAAATTATTAATTCGATGGCAGAAGAAAGCCATAAAAGTAGGCGAAGATGTGGTGATTACTTCCTCAGAAATAAAAGGAAAATCTAAAGGTTTCTGGATAAAAGCTATTGGAGCTACATTTATTTCTTGGACAGCGCGATTTTTAGTGGTCAATTTTCTAATAATGGCATTTGTAGGAGGTGGAGATCAATTACTTATATATTCCAGGCAGTTAATTATGTGGGTAATTCTTCTTATAAGTCCTACACCTGGAGGAAGTGGAATTGCCGAATATATTTTACCAAAATTTTTAGGGCAGTGGATGGGTAACTTTGGCAACGAAATAGCTCTTGTTTGGCGACTTATAAGCTATTATTCTTACTTGATATTTGGTGCTATTGTATTGCCATTATGGCTAAAAAGAAATTTTAAAAAATATTCAAAATCTTAGTTTTAATGCAACTTAAGAATTAATATAAAAATTAATTTAATTGTTTTGTTTAATATTATATTTTTGCAAAAGACAATTTTTTTATCAAACAATTTTTTAAGAATAGCATTACTTATTTAATTCACATTTATCAAAATAATATTTTTTTATTATGAAAGGGAAAAGACTTATTATTCAGTTATTGCTGCTAATTGCAGTTGTTTTCTTGGGATATATGGTCTATGCATCAGTCATGGAACCAGTAAAATATCAAACTACTATTGATAGACGCCAAAAAGTTATCATAAATAAATTGCTTAATATTAAGGAATTACAGATTGAATTCAAAAACAAATACGGTAATTATGCAGGGACTTTCGATTCATTAAAGAATTTTTACCTTTATGGCAAAATGCCAGTAGTTTTAAAAGTTGGTACAAACGACACTTTAAGTGAAGAACGCGCCCTGGCATTAAAATTAATTTCAAGAGATACCTCTTTTATATCTGTCAGGGATACTCTTTTGAAAGGAGTCAAAAATTTTAATATTGAAACCATTGATATCGTCCCATTTACTGATGGAAAAGTAAAGTTTGAATTAAACAGCGGTTTTGTTGATAGAGGCAATTTTAAGGTTTCTGTCTTTGAAGTTACTTGTTTGATGGCAGATTATCTTAAAGATATCGAACAGAAGGAATTACTTGACAATCAGTTAATTCAAATGAAAAATGCAGAAAAATTTCCTGGCCTCAGATTAGGTTCTATGGAAGAGCCTACAACCGATGGCAATTGGCAATAATCTAATCTATGGCTAATTCAGTAAAACCTGCATCAAACTTCAGCACCGAAGATTTAGCTAAAGTAGAATTTAAAGAAATTTCCTTGTCCGTCATTGTTGCAGATGACGTACTTTCTTTTTTAGCACTCAGAAATAGCCAGCCTATTGCATTCGAGTTATTCAATACTGAAAATAAAAAATTAGCAGAAATCATTTCTTCAAGTCAATTTCACAAGAAAGATTTTAAGGAAGTAACTCTCATTTTCGACAATAAATATTTTTCTGTTTTGCCACCTGACTTGGCAAGCGAAAAAGAAAAGGAACTCATATCTAAAACCTTTTTTGGCAAAAATAATCTAATTACTTTTATATCAAAAAATGTAAATTTAGACTTTATTTATGCTGTTGAAAATCATACAATTGAATTGCTTAACCAAATTTGGCCTGAGGCAAAATCATTACATTATTCCGAAATATTTTATTCCAATATGGAAGCTAAAAACAAAGCTGATGAGGAAGTTTTTCTGGACATAAGAAAAGATTATTTTCTGGCTGCAATTTTCAAAAACAATAAATTGCTCCTTTTGAATAAGTACGATTTTTCTGGTCGAAACGACTTTGGATTTTTCAGCCTTGGCATTATAAATCATCATGCTTTAGATTCTAAAAAACTTAAGCTTTTTTTGTCTGGCAATATAGTTGAAAACTCGCCCTTGCAATTGCTCTTAGAAAAGTATATTGCTAATATTCAATTGCTTAAATTCGATAATATTGCTTTTGAATTTGTTTCGATGCAACATATAATTAATTTTTTGCAAAGATGAGAATAGTAAGCGGCAATTTAGGGGGTAGAAAAATCAATCCACCTTACGACCTTCCAGTGCGCCCAACCACCGACAAAGCAAAGGAATCACTTTTCAATATTTTAAACAACAGAATTAATTTTGAAGAAACTGTTGCACTCGATTTATTTGCTGGCACTGGCAATATTAGTTATGAGCTGGCTTCACGCGGATGCATCTCAGTTACTTCTGTGGAAATAGATTTCAAATGCGTAAAATTTATAAAAGAAGCCTCGGAATTATTGAAAGCAAATATAAAAGTTGTTCAGGCAAATGTATTTTCATTTTTGAATACTTATAAATCAAAATCCGATTTAATTTTTGCCGACCCACCATATTCTCTCGAGAATATTGAAGAAATTCCAGATTATATTTTTAGAAATGAACTTTTAAATGAAGAAGGAATTCTGATTGTGGAGCACTCAGCAAACACAAACTTTGCTCATCACCACTATTTTATGGAATCCAGGAGATATAGCAAAGTGCATTTTAGCTTCTTTCAGATTAAAACCTAAAAATTTCTTTTTCTTATAATTTTTAGAGTTTCATCAAATTCTTAGATTTATAAAAACAAATAATATTTCAAAAAATTGTCAATTAAAATTTATGATACAAAGACTATCTAAATCGCTGACATTCAATATTCAGAGTATCGAAAATACAGTGCATTTGCTTGATGATGGAGCCACTATTCCTTTTATTGCGCGTTATCGAAAAGAAGCCACCAACAATCTTGATGAAGTACAAATTTCGGCCATAAGAGATGCTTACAACCTTATTAAAGAGTTAGACAAAAGACGTGATTTTATAATTGAATCTATTGATTCACATGGTTTTTTGACTGACGAAATAAAAAATAAACTAATTGACTGCAACAGTATTTCTGAAATCGAAGATATTTATTTACCTTTTAAACCTCAACGAAATACTAAAGCCACAATTGCAAGAAAAAAAGGTTTGGAGCCACTGGCAAAAATTATTATGGCTCAAAATAATTCAGAAATTAGAAATATCGCCGAGAGATTTGTTGGAAAAGATAAAGCTGATAATGTGGATGATGCAATCGATGGTGCTGGATATATTGTTGCAGAATGGATAAATGAAAATGTGGTGGTTAGGAAAAAGTTGCGTTTGATTTTTCAATCGCATGCTTTTATGAAATCCAAAAAAATTAGCACAGCAAAAGATGAACAGGAGACTTATAAAAATTATTACCAACGCGAAGAATCAATATCTAAAGCTACATCACATAAGATTTTAGCTGTTTTGCGTGGCGAAAAAGAAGGAATTTTAAGAGTTTCATTTCAACCTGAAAAAAAAATTGCTCTGGATTTTTTGGAGAGATATTTTATAAAGCCCGATTCTAAAACTCGAGAATTAATGAGCAAATTCATTGATGATTCATATAAAAGATTGCTTTCTTCATCTTTAGAAAATGAGCTACGAAATGAATTGAAAGAAAAGGCTGATAAAAAAGCCATAGAAGTTTTTGGGAAAAATTTGGAGCAACTTTTAATGTTGCCACCATTGCCAAATAAAAGAATATTGGCTATAGACCCGGGGTTTCGATCGGGATGCAAACTTGTATGTCTCGACGAAAATGGAAATCTACTACACAACGAAACAATTTATCCGCATCCACCACAGAAGGAAACAGCTTACGCCATGAAAAAAATTTCCAGCTTGGTACAACAATTTAAAACTGAAGCTATTGCCATTGGCAACGGGACAGCAGGTCGAGAGACCGAAGATTTTATCAAACGAATAAGATTTAATTCAGATGTAATTGCTATGATGGTAAACGAAAATGGCGCATCAGTTTATTCGGCTTCAAACATTGCAAGGCAGGAGTTTCCAGAATATGACATAACTGTGAGAGGCGCTGTGTCAATTGGTCGACGACTTGCAGACCCTTTGGCTGAGTTGGTTAAGATTGACCCAAAATCTATTGGCGTTGGTCAATATCAGCACGATGTAGATCAAAAAGCTTTGAAGCAAAGTCTCGATGATGTGGTGATTTCCTGTGTGAATCGTGTTGGCGTAGATATTAATACCGCCAGCAAAGAACTTCTTCAGTATGTTTCTGGGCTGAGCTCTTCAATCGCTGAAAACATTGTAAATTACAGAAAGGAAAATGGCAATTTCAATAATCGCCAAGAGCTAATGCACGTCCCACGTCTTGGGGCAAAAGCCTTTGAACAAGCTGCAGGTTTTATTAAAATTAGAAATGCTAAAAATCCTCTCGACGACACTTCTGTGCATCCCGAAGCCTATTCAATGGTTGCTAAGATGGCCAAAAATTCTGGTGTTTCTATATCAGAAATTATTAGGAATAATGAGCTCTTAGATAAATTAAATATAGAAGAATATGTGAACAATAAATTTGGAGATTTCACCATCAAAGATATTATCGCTGAGCTGAAAAAACCCAATAGAGACCCACGAAAAAAAGTGGCTAATTTCGAGTTTAGTAAGATTGCACGGTCGATAAATGATTTAGAAATTGGCATGAAATTGCCAGGGATAATTACTAATATTACAGGTTTTGGAGCATTCGTTGATTTGGGAATTCACCAAGATGGGTTGATTCATATTTCCCAACTTAGTGATAGTTTTGTTTCTGACCCTCAAGATATTGTGCATTTAAATCAATATGTAGAAGTGGAGGTTATAAAGCTTGAAATTCTACAAAAACGCATTAATTTGAAACTATTGAAATAATTTTTCTTTTAAGAATAATAAGATTCTTAGATATTTCTCCCTGTAAAAAAAGCTAAGTTTATTTACCGCAAAATTCTGTGAGAACACCACCGGTAGATTTTGGATGGAGAAAACCAATCTTAAGTCCCTCGGCACCTTTGCGCGAGTGCTCATCAATAAGTTTAATTCCTTTAGCAGCTGCCTCTTCGAGAGATTTATCAACATCAGTAACAGCAAAAGCAATGTGATGCAAGCCCGCACCTTTTTTTTCTATAAATTTTGCTATAGAACTTTCAGAATCGGTACTTTCAAGAAGTTCAATTTTTGTGTTGCCAAGCTTAAAAAATGCTGTTTTCACCTTTTGGTCGGCAATCACTTCGGTAGAATAACATTCAAGTCCAAGAACTTTCTCATAATATTCTATACTCGCTTCAAGGTTTTCTACAGCTATGCCAATATGTTCTATATTATTGATTTTCATTATATTGTATTAAATTATTTTAAATAAATACTGAATTTATTGATATTGCAAAACTACATTTTTTATAAAAAAACTATTTAGCTTCTTTCAAAAAATTTGTTCTATCATTATTTTATAGCTATCACTAATTATCTTTCCATATTTTGTTGTCGGTTGTGAATTTTAAAGCTTTCTGCAATCTCCTTAGGAAATCTTCTCTGTCGATTTCTATTGCACCTAAAGAAATTAGATGTGGATTAGAAACCTGTCCATCAATAAAATGGAAGTCATTTATTGCTAAAAACTCCGAAAGATGATAAAAAGCTACTTTGGAGGCATTGCTTTCGCTATGGAACATAGACTCGCCAAAGAAAGCTTTGCCCAATGCGACACCATAAAGTCCACCTACAAGTTTTCCATCTTTCCAAGCTTCCACGCTATGGCAGAAACCCATTTTATGCAAAGAAACATAAGCATTTTTCATTTCTGTGGTAATCCAAGTTCCTGCCTTACCTTCTCTTAAAGTTTTTGCACATGCCTCAATAACTGCTTCAAAAGATTTGTCGATGCTTAAACTAAAAACATTACTTTTTATTAATTTAGCGAGGCTTTTTGTCATTCGCATTTTACCTGGTATTATAATTGGGCGTGGATTAGGAGACCACCAAAGTATTGGGTCTTTCTGATTGAACCAAGGGAAAATGCCTGATGAATAAGCATTTAACAATCTTTCAACACTTAAATCTCCACCAATTGCCAATAATCCATCAGCTTCGGCATATACTGCTGGAGGAAAAGTTATATCCGAGTCAAGGTCAAAAATCATTTAGCAAAAGTAGGTAGAATTTTGTCTCTTGATTTTTTGATTTTTTTTCATCGTGCATTTTATCTAAATCAAAAAGTTTCTAAGAATATTGAAAAGATTTAATTATTCAAAATAGGCAATTTTTTTCTACTTTTGAATTTTTTATAACACTTATGACTATGAAATTAAAGTATTACATTATTTCAACATTGGTTTTAATCCTCTTCATTTTTAGGGGTTATTCTCAATCTACTGCCGAACTTTTTATGACCAAGGAACTTAAAAAATCCTATCAAAACAAAACACGCGATATGAGTGGTAAACCTGGTATAAATTATTGGCAAAATAGAGCTGATTACAGTATAAAAGCCGAAATTATTCCAGAAGAAAGAGCAATCAAGGGTAAAGAAATAATAAGCTATTTCAACAAAAGCAATGATTCTCTGAAAGTTCTTTTCATAAATCTTTATCAGGATATTTACAAAAAAGGTACAGCTCGCGATTGGGATATTGGTCCTGAGGATATTACAGATGGTGTAAATATTTCCTCTCTCAAGATAAATAATATTTCAATAGATTTAGGCTCTACTGCTGTTTTTCATAATGCAAGTATTATGGGAGTTAATCTGAAAAATAAAATAAATCCGAAATCTACTAACACCATAGAAATTCAATGGAGTTTTAAACTGCCAGCCTTAAGAAATATTAGAATGGGAACTTATAACAAAACCAATTTTATGGTTGCTTATTGGTATCCAAAAGTTGCAGTTTATGATGATATTTATAGCTGGAATACAATTCCATATGTAGGAAATTGCGAATTTTATAATAATTTTGGCAGCTTTGATGTTGAGATTACAGCGCCAGAAAATTTTATTCTATGGTCTTCGGGACTGCTACAAAATACCGATGAATTATTCACGAAAAACATTCAAAAGCGAATTGAAAAAGCTCAATCTTCAGACGAGATTATCCACGTAATTAATGCAGATGATAGAAAAGAGAATAATTTTATGAATAAAAATACAAGCCATATTTGGAAGTTTAAAGCAGAAAATCTCACCGATTTTGCCTTTGCAGCAAGCGACACTTATTTGTGGGATGCCACTTCAATTGCAGTAGGCAACAAAAGAATTTGGATAAATACCGTTTATAAATCAACATCGCCTGATTTTCCTAAGGTAGCAAAAATAGCTCAAAATACTATCGATTTTTTTTCCAATAAAACTCCAGCAATTGCGTATCCATTTCCACAAATAACAATATTTAACGGAAGTGGGGGAATGGAATTTCCAGGTATGGTAAATGACGGCGATTCTAAGGAATTGACTGGAACATTATATGTTACTTCCCATGAAATTGGCCATTCATATTTTCCATTCTACACTGGCCTCAATGAGCAAAAATACGCTTGGATGGACGAAGGTCTTATAACTTATATTCCGCAAAAATTTGTTGCCAAATATACCGACGATACAAATTTCATTTTGTTTTCGAATATCATAAAATCATATAATAATCTTGCTGGAAGCAGCAGCGAAATTCCTCTTATGATTTCTTCAACAAATGCTGGGCAAGCCTATCGTTTTCATGCATATAATCGCTCTTCGGTAGCATTTTATATGCTCGACCAATATCTTGGCAATGATAAATTTAACAATTGTTTACAGGCATTTTCTTTAAGATGGAACGGCAAACATCCAACACCTTTTGATTTCTTTTTTACTTTTAATGAAATTGCAGGAGAAGATTTAGCTTGGTTTTGGAAACCTTGGTTTTTCGATTTAGGTTATGCCGATTTGGCCATAGAAGTGCAAAATTCAAAACTCTTTTCAGTTAGAAATAAAGGAGGTTTCCCAGTTCCAATACATTTTACTGTTGAGTTCAAAGATGGAAGTGTAGAAAATTTTAATGAAAAAGCCTCCATTTGGAAAGATGGAAATACAACTTACAAAATGCAATTTGACAAAAAAGAAATCAGGAGTGTAAAGCTCGACACTAAGCTTACTCCAGATGCTTTTCCGGGGGATAATTTTTATAATGAATAAATTTATTGGTTATTAAGCGCTTTGAAATAGAATTAAATAAATATCAAAAAAAAATTTATTTAGTATTCAAAAAATTTGACGTAATTCGCACAATTAACCGAGACAACAACAAACTTAAATTTTAAATTTTATGAACAAAATTCAACAGACCTTGAGGGATTCCAAAAAGGCAAGATGGGCAGCTTTGATAGTTGTATCACTGTCGATGTTTGGAGCTTATTTTTTCAATTATGCGCTTTCGCCAGTGAAGCCAATGCTTGAAAGTATTTTAGGATGGAATAGTTCCGACTTTGGAATTTACACTTCCTCATATACCTGGTTCAACGTATTTCTATTTATGCTCATTTTCAGTGGAATAATCCTCGACAAAATGGGTGTTAGGTTTACAGGACTGGCCGCCACATCGATGATGGCTATAGGAACGGGACTTAATTATTGGGCATTAATACACGTTTTTCCAGAAGGCGCAATGATTATTGGCATAAAAACGCAAGTGGTATTTTCTGCCATTGGCTTTGGAATTTTTGGAGTAGGAACAGAAGCTGCTGGAATTACCGTATCAAAGGCTGTTGTTAAATGGTTCAAAGGAAAAGAAATGGCATTGGCCATGGGTATGCAAATGTCTATCGCTCGTTTAGGCACTGCTCTGGCACTTGGTATTGCCCTTCCAATGGCAAAATCTTATTCTTATTCTTCTCCAGTTTTGATATCTTTTGCTTTTATGCTTATAGGCGTTATTGCATTTATTATCTATACTTTTATGGATAAAAAACTCGATGCTTCTCTCGCTGAAAATTCAAATGGAAATGCAGGTGAAGATCAATTTGAAATTAAAGACCTTTTGTATATTATCAAAAATAAAGGATTTTGGTATATCGCTATTTTATGCGTATTATTCTATTCAGCAGTTTTTCCTTTTCTTTTTTATGCTACTGATTTAATGATAAATAAATATCATGTAAACCCTAATCTTGCTGGTGCAATTCCTGCGTTATTACCTTTTGGAACAATCTTCCTTACCCCACTTTTTGGCACTATTTACGACAGAAAAGGCAAAGGAGCAACCATCATGATAATTGGTTCAGCAATCTTAATTTTAGTACATGGAATACTTGCAATACCATTCTTAGAAACTTGGTGGATAGCAACAGTAATGGTAATAATTCTTGGTATAGGATTTTCCCTTGTGCCTGCTGCAATGTGGCCTTCTGTTCCAAAAATTATCCCCGAAAAACAATTGGGAAGTGCTTATGCTGTTATTTTCTGGATTCAAAATATTGGCCTTTGGGTTATTCCTCTTTTGTTAGGAGTAATTTTAGATAATACCAATCCTGAAGTTTCACCAAATAAGCTTCTTATAAAGGAGGCTGTAGCAAAATCTTATACAGCTGCTCTCTCGGATGCAACATATAAACTTAGCCCAAAAGAAATTACCAGCCTCGCTGAAGAAGCAAGCAGTTTGACAATTGATTCTATTGTTCAATCTACCCAATATGTAGCTGTGCCAAACGCTGATATGGATCAAGAAGCTCTAAAAGCTAAGATAAGCGATGCCACCGCTGTTTCTTTAAGTGATATTGTAGCATCAACCAACAAAAAAGAGTTTGACCGCGCTATTCATCAAGCAACTTTAAAAGCTGTATATCCAATTATCGAAGACAGCAAACTTAATATCAGATACAATTATTTCTGGGATTTGGTTCTTTTTACTGCTCTGGGAATTGTCTCTCTTTTGTTTGCATTCCTTTTAAAAATTGAAGATAGGAAAAAAGGCTATGGCTTGGAATTACCTAATATTGAAAAATAATTTTTTGATAAATATCTATAGCTGCTTTCCAAAAGAGAAAGCAGCTATTTTTTTATAAAAAATTTCCTTATGAGACTGCACCTGCAACCATCTGTAATACATTTTTTAGAAATTTTCCCTCCTTATGAATTTGAAATTTTCCCTTCAAACGATAAAATTACTTTTGAAAGAAATCATTTTAAAACCACTGAAAAATATCTTCAGATTTATAACCAAATAGGAAGCACTTGGAATTGGACAGACAGGTTATTGCTAAGTGATTCCAACTTACTCAAAATATTACAACATCCACATAATCATATTTATACAATGAATTATGAAGATAAAATAGCGGGATTTTTTGAAATGTTTATTTCAGAATATGAATCCGAACTTGTATATTTTGGCCTCGATTCTAAATATTTTGGTAGAGGTTTTGGGCAAATTATGATGAATAAGGTGAAGAGAATTTGCACAGAAGAAAACATAAAACGACTATGGCTTCACACCTGCAATTTTGATTCAAAAGCAGCTTTAAGTTTTTATCAAAAGTCGGGTTTTAAAATCTACAAAAAAGCCTCTGGAATTGAAAAACATATTTTCTAAATTGCGCCAATCTCGTCACCAATTATAACACTTCGTTTTCATAAAACCACTAATAATTGGAGGTAAAATTAATTTTCACTACTTAGAATAATAATCTTTCACAAAAGTCTGTTCTTGCATTGGTGGTCGCACATATCCTTTATTATGGCACCTTTCGGTAAGTTGAATAGGAATGGGAGTTAGATCTTTATAAGGAATTTGGTTGAGCAAATGTTTTATGGTATTAAGATGGGCTTTTTTCTTATCGTCGGCATTTACCACATACCATGGCGAAATTTTGGTGTCGGTATAGCTGAACATATCATCTTTAGCCTTTGAATATTCAACCCATAACTCTCTCGACTTTAAATCCATTTCGCTTATTTTCCATCGTTTCGTTGGGTCTTCAATTCTCGATTGGAAGCGTTTTTCTTGCTCTTCTTCGCTCACCGAAAACCAATATTTTATTAAAATTATATTTGCTCTTATCAGCATTCTTTCAAAATTAGGGCATGAGCGCAAAAAATCTTGATATTCATCATCAGTGCAAAAGCCCATAACTCTTTCTACACCTGCACGGTTGTACCACGATCGGTCGAAAAGAACCATTTCGCCACCAGCAGGTAATTGAGCAGCATATCTTTGAAAATACCACTGAGTTTTTTCCTTTTCTGTAGGCGTACCTAAGGCTACAACCCTACATACACGAGGATTTAATTTCTCGGTTATACTTTTTATCACACCACCCTTTCCAGCAGCATCTCTACCTTCAAAAATTACTACTACTTTAAGTTTTTTGTATTTTATCCATTCTTGCAATTTTACCATTTCTATCTGAAGTTTTGTGAGCTCTTCAAGGTAAAATGACTCTTTTAAATTGCCCTTTTCGGTGAAAATTGATTCCTGTTCCATGGTATATAATTTATTTACCAAATTTAATCAAAATTTAAACCTGCAATAAAATTTTTTCATCAAATGAATTTTCGCTAAATATTAAAAAGCATAATCGATTTTTTACTAATATAGATGAGAGTAGAACAATTTTATTACCTTTGTGAACTTAATTTAGAATTGCATTCTATGGAGAAAAGGTGGAAAAATAAAAAAGCTGGTGATCAAAATACAATAGATATTCTTTCAAAAGAACTAAATATAAATAAAACCTTAGCTAATCTGTTAACTCAAAGAGGAGTAAGTACTTTTGATGAAGCAAAAAAATTTTTTCGGCCGACATTAAACGATTTATACGACCCTTTTCTTATGCTCAATATGGACAAAGCTATTGATAGAATAAGCAAAGCAATAGCTAAAGACGAAAGAATTTTGATATATGGCGATTACGATGTTGATGGTACAACGGCCGTAGCCTTAGTCTATTCGTATTTTCTTAAAATTCATAAAAACATCGACTTCTACATACCCGATAGGTATAAAGAAGGTTATGGAATCTCGTTCAACGGCATCGACTATGCTGAAGAAAACAATATTTCCCTTGTAATTAGCCTCGATTGTGGAATAAAAGCTGTGGACAAGGTTAAATATGCAAATGAAAAACATGTAGATTTCATTATTTGCGACCATCATTTACCTGGTGATGAACTGCCTCCAGCCTTTGCAATTTTAGACCCTAAACAAAATCATTGCCTCTATCCTTATAAAGAATTATCAGGCTGTGGAGTAGGTTTCAAACTTGTACAAGCCTATGGAATTAAACATAATCTACCCAAAGAGGATGCCTTTCAATATCTCGATTTGGCCACAATAAGTATTGCTGCCGACATTGTTGACATCACTGGCGAAAACAGAATAATTGCTTATTATGGCCTTGAAATGATAAATAAAAACCCAAGACCAGGAGTTGAAAGTATTCTCGAATTTACCAATATTAAAAAAGTAGAAGGCAAAACTGCTGACGAAAATAAGTTCAATAAAGTGCTAACAATTAGCGATTTAGTTTTTACTGTAGCCCCCAGAATAAATGCTGCTGGTAGAATTTCCGACGGAAGCAATTCGGTAAACTTATTGAAGTGCAACGACAAAGAGAAGTCGAGAGAAATTGCAAATAATATTAATAACTTTAATATTGAACGCCGAGAACTTGATACTCAAATAACCAAAGAAGCTCTCGAAATAATTGAAAATATCGAAAATTTTGGTGAACATAAATCTACCATTGTTTATAAAGAAGGCTGGCACAAAGGAGTGCTTGGGATTGTAGCCTCTCGGCTTACCGAAACTTATTATAGGCCAACTATTGTGCTGGCTCTCGAAGATGGTGTGCTCACTGGCTCGGCAAGATCGGTAAAAGGCTTCGATATTTATGCTGCCATAGATTCTTGTAGTGATTTGTTTGAAAATTTTGGCGGTCATAAATTTGCCGCAGGTCTTACCATAAAAAAATCAAATATTAAAGAGTTCATTCGTCGATTCGAAAACAGCGTTACTGACAACATTGAGAAAAAAATGGAAGTCCCTGAAATTGAAATTGATGGCTTATTAAGTTTAAAGGACATTAATGATAAATTTCTTGCCTTACTCAATCAATTTGCTCCTTTTGGCCCTGGAAATTTAGCCCCGGTTTTTATGACTTCCAATGTTAGAGACTCTGGCTTCAGTAGAATTGTCGGACAAAAACATCTAAAAATGAAATTGGTCGAAAATGGAAATTTCGATAATATGTTCGATGCAATTGCCTTTCAACAATCAGACAAATTTGATATGGTGAAAAAGAATTTGCCCTTCGATATTTGTTATGCTATTGAAGAAAATATCTGGCAAAATAAAACCAGCATTCAGCTGAAAGTCAGAGATATTGTGCAGAATTAATTTTATAATTCTAATATTTTAAATCTTTTATGAATAGAGGCCTTGTTATAAAATCTACGGGTAGTTGGTATTCTGTCTTAAGTGATGATGACCTTATGATTGACTGCAAATTGAAAGGTAAATTTAAAATAAAGGGCATTAAATCTACAAATCCCATTGCTGTTGGTGATTATATTAGATATCAAATTGTTGATGGAATTGGGATAATAAATAAAATTGAAGACAGAAAAAATTATATCATCAGAAAATCAACTAATCTGTCAAAACAAACCCATATAATCGCTTCAAATATCGACCAAGCTTTGCTGCTTGTTAGTTTGGTTAACCCACGCACCACTATAGGTTTTATCGACCGTTTTTTAATCACTGCTGAAGCTTATGAAATTACAACAATTCTGGCTTTCAATAAAATTGATATTTATGACAGTGAACTAATGAAAGAGCTCGATTTTATTACTAAAATTTACACGTCTATAGGGTACCAAGTAGTTCATATTTCTGCTAAAGCAAATATCAATTTGGAACATGTCAAAGCAATTTTAAAGGATAAGAAGACTCTACTATCTGGACATTCGGGAGTTGGAAAATCAGCCTTGGTAAACGCTTTGGACCACACTAAAACAATTAAAATTGGTGAAATATCATTATCACATTCCAAAGGCAAGCACACAACTACCAATGCTTGCATGTATTCTTTAATCTTTGGAGCCTTTATAATCGACACTCCTGGGATTAAAGAATTCGGTTTGACAGGTTTTCATCGGCACGAATTAGGACATTTCTTTCCCGAGATGCGTGAACTTCTTGGCAAATGTAAATTTAATAATTGCCTTCACGAAAACGAAAAGGATTGTGCTGTGATTACAGCAGTAAAAAATGGTAAAATTCACGAAAATAGATACAAGAGTTACCTTCATATTTTACAAGATGAAGATTTGCTTCAATGGGAAAATCAATTTCGTGAGAGCTAAAAATTCATATATTCTTATCTCTCTGTTAATTAAATCACAAATTTAATAGCCTATTATTCTTTACTTTAGAATAGATATAAATTATAAAAAAAGATTACTTTTGTGAATACCCATATATTAAAAATGTACTTTTGCCCTTAGAAATATTTTAACAAATTTCATTTTAAAACTTTAAAAATTATGAACTTAATAGATTCAATAAAAGCAAAAGCAAAACTTATAAATAAAACTATAGTTTTACCAGAAGGAGAAGCTGAAAGAACGCTGAAAGCAGCAGATAAAATTATCGAAGAGCAATTAGCTAAAATCATTTTAGTAGGTGATGAAAACATCATCAAAATGGCTACAAAAAAATTTTCGCTGAATCATATTGCTGAAGCAGAAATTCTTGATCCATCAACAAATAAGTATAGGCAAAAAATGATAGATTTGCTTATGGAAATACGTAAAGAGAAAGGTTTGACTTATGATGAAGCCTTTGAACTTACAAAGCAACCTTTGTATTTAGGGCCACTTTTAGTAAAAATGGGATTGGCTGATGGCGAAGTGTCAGGTGCCGAGCATGCCACTGGCGATGTTCTGAGGCCAGCATTTCAAATTGTTAAAACCGCACCCAATTCTTCTGTTGTAAGTGGTGCTTTTCTAATGATTTTGAAAGATACAACTTATTCAGAAGATGGATTATTAGTTTTTGCAGATTGCGCTGTAAACCCAGATCCCAATGAGCAACAACTTGCTGAAATTGCGGTTGCTACCGCCGAAACTGCTCGTAAAATTGCTGGTATAGAACCTCGCGTGGCAATGTTGAGTTTTAGCACTAAAGGAAGCGCACAACATAGTGCTGTAGATAAAGTTAAAAAGGCAACTGCCTTGGCTAAGCTAATGAATCCAAATTTGCAAATTGATGGCGAAATGCAAGCCGATGCTGCAATTGTAAATGCTATCGGACAAAAGAAAGCTCCAGGAAGTAAAATTGCTGGACATGCAAATGTGCTGGTATTTCCTGATTTAAACTCTGGAAATATTGGTTATAAATTAGTTGAACGCCTTGCTGGTGCTGATGCTATTGGCCCCGTGCTGCAAGGAATGGCTGCCCCAATTAATGATTTGTCAAGGGGTTGCTCAGTGGATGATATTGTCAACTTGGTTGCTATTACAGCTAACCAAGCAGTATAAATTATTATTAAATATATATTATTATGTTAGAAGAAAAACTTAGTAGTTATGCTTTGAAAAATAGTTCAAAGCATAAAATAAAAAAAATAAAAGCTGGACTTGTTGGCTGTGGAAGCATTGGCCAAGAAATAGCAGTTTTAATTGCTAAAGAAGGCATTGAGCTAACTTTTATTGAAGTTTCAGAAGAAAAAATTAAAGAATCTTTGAAAAATATTGGCGAAACAATTGACCACATTATTAATAGATGGGGTATGACTGCTGGCGACAAAAGAGCAATACTTTCAAGAATTAAAGGGAGCCTAAGCTATGAAGATTTAAAAGATTGCTCCATAGTTATAGAAGCCATTAATACCAAAAAATGGACTCCAAAACAGATTACAAGAAAAGATGTTTTTAGTAATATTGAAAAACATGTAGGCCGCGATTGCGTGATAGCTTCAAACGCTTCCACTATAGTGATTAGTGACCTTTCAGTTGCTTTAAAGTATCCAGATAGAGCCATTGGAGTGCATTTTATTTCTCCTACTCTAAAAACTCATATCATTGAAATGAATATTTGTAGTCAAACTTCGCCAGCAACAATAAAATTCATCAAGAAATTTGCCGCAACAATTGAAAAAGAAGTTATTGAAGTTGCAGGAGCTCCAGGAAATATATCTACTCGCCTTATTGTAGCTATGATAAATGAAGCTTGTGAGCTATTGATGGAGGGAGTAGCAGAAGTACCAGAAATTGATAAAACTATGATGCGTGGTTATGGTATGCAGATTGGACCTTTTGGCCTCGCCGATAGAATTGGACTCGATAAACTTGTAAAATGGATGGAAGGTTTATATTCAGAATATGGAAATCCTAAATATAAAACCTCACCTTTGATTAAAAGAATGGTTAGAGCTGGAATGCTAGGCAACGAATGTGGTGAAGGCTTCTATTTTTATAAACCTGATGGTACCAGATATAAGAAAATAGGTAGTGTTTTAACTTTAGGCCATTAATTTTTTTAATCCTTAATAAATTAATTATGAAGATATTAGTATTGAATTGTGGAAGTTCTTCCATTAAATATCAGCTATTTGATATAGAAAATAGTGAAACACTTTTGGCTAAAGGAATTGTCGAAAAAATTGGACTTCTTGGCTCATTTATAAAAAATTCGAGGCTCGATGGCGATGAAGTGAAACTCGTTGGTGATATTTTTGACCACCAGCAAGGTATTGAATATGTACTTGGTGTGCTCACCAGTAAAAAGCATGGAAGCATTCAAAGTATTGATGAATTGAAAGCTGTCGGACACCGTGTTGTTCATGGAGGAGAGGCTTTTAAAGGCAGCGTCTTTATCAATGATGAGGTTATAAATACCATGGAAGAATGCGTTGATTTAGCTCCATTGCATAATCCACCTAACTTAAAAGGTATTTATGCTATTAAAGAGCTTTTGCCTAATGTTCCTCAGGGTGGAGTTTTCGACACAGCATTTCATCAAACAATGGAAGCTGCCACTTATATGTATGCAATACCGTATTCGTTATACAAAAAATACGGAATTAGAAAATATGGATTCCATGGCACCAGCCACCGCTATGTATCCGACAGAGCTGCAAAAATGCTGAATCGCGATATAAAAGACTTAAAAATTATTAGCTGTCATCTGGGAAATGGAGCTTCAATTGCCGCCATTAAAAATGGCAAATCCATTGATACTTCAATGGGACTTACACCTGTGGAAGGTCTTATGATGGGAACTCGCTCAGGTGATTTAGATGCAGGAGCTTTGACTTATATAATGCAGAAAGAGGAGATTGGACTTAGTGCAACCAATACTTTAATTAATAAACATAGCGGAATGCTTGGAATTTCTGGCGTTTCATCAGACTTGCGCGAAGTAGAAGCTGCAGCTGCAGATGGAAATGCCCGCGCACAACTATCTCTACAGATGTACAATAATAGAATTGTAAAATATATAGGCGCTTATATTGCAGAAATGGGAGGATTAGATGCTCTTATTTTTACTGGCGGTATTGGCGAGAATGCCAATAATCTTAGAAGCGACATTCTTAAAAACTTTGGTTATATGGGTTTAATTCTCGATGAAAAATTGAATAATGAACTCAAAGCCAAAGAAGCAATTATCAGCACTAAGGAATCTGCCGTTGCAGTTCTTGTTATTCCTACAAATGAAGAATTAGTTATTGCTCGCGATACTTATTTGATAGTAAAGGATATGGTTAAATAAATTTCAATTTTTTTTGCCAATGCCTATAAGAATCTGCCGATTTTTATAGGCATTCTTTTTGCCTAATTAGCAAGTCTTTCAATAGAATTTGATATATAACTTTATCTATCGAGAAATTACTTATCTTTCCTGACTTTGGCTATGTGTCACCCAAAATCAAATTCCAAAACATTTCATCAAAAAGCTGAGCAATTGATTTATATTAGGCAGTTATTAACATTGTCTTTGTCAGTATAGTTTGGCTAATAGGTAATTTGATTTTTATAGTAGTAATTGTTTTTGCAATATAAAATACCTTGTCCACACTTAAATTTATATTGTTGATTTTACTTTTTAAATTAAAATTCTGACAGAATTGAATTATTCCTTATTTTCGCTTCGCGATATTCAATTAAATGGAAATTTCTAGGAGTTTTTTGACTAACTTCGATAGATGTCATTATTGTAATAACTACCCTTCAAACTAAAACCAATGAATACAAATAGAGGATAAATCATAAGCAAATAAACATGAAACAAATTATATTCTTAACTTTTGTAATTGCTCAATTAACAATTTGTAAAGCACAGCAATTCGCATTTCAAATGACCTTTATTGATGCTGTTGGTAACACCGACAGTTTAACACTTGGATATGACATCGCAGCGACAGATAGTTTGGATACAGTGTTTGGTGAGACAAATATTATTTCAACAGCATACAAAATCGGACTTGACGTAAGATCAGGAAGTGTTTGGTTTCAACAAAACTTTAATTCGGCTCCATTAGGTTTGCTACCATTTGAAACCAAGAAACAAATAGTTGCTAATCCTTGCGTAACAGAAAATTTTTGGCAAATAATGCCAATCGTTGAAATCAATATTGTATCAGCTCATTTTCCCTTAAAAGCATTTTGGAATAGAATTCTTTTCAACGACACTTGCAGGAATGGAAGTGTTTTTACAGGAGTTCATCCTGGGGGTTGGTGGGACACAGGAGGCTTTAAGGAGGTTTTAAAATCAAAGGATTCTGCAACATTTTACTCAAGTCAATACTACTATCTCAACAATACAGACACAGTGAATGTTTATTGGTTAGCATTTTCCGATTCAACTTTGTTATCAATAGGTATAAATAAATTTACAACTAATAAGAGCTCAATTACAATTTTCCCAAACCCTACTGCTGATTTTGTAACAGTTAGCATCAAAAAATCATTTGGAGAAATTAATCGTGTTGAATTTTTCAACTCAATGGGTCAAGTTATTTTGTTATCAAAAAAATTAAATAACATTGACATTACAGAATTGCCAAGTGGATTATATTTCATAAAGGCATCTAACAGTAAAGGAATGTCGGCCACAACTAAGCTGCAGAAAAAATAAAGATACATAATAATATCCTACAATAGGCCTAAAGAGCCGATTTCCTAAAATTCGGATAATAACCAATAACCAATACTACAGCATCTCTCGCTGCTAATAACAGGATTTTGTTTATTAGGCTAAGGAATTTGTTGTTTGCTTTTTCAGCCAAAAGTAAAGGCTCTAAATTACACTTTAGCAGTTTACTTCGCCCTTGAGTGTATTTTTGCAGCCAAAAAAATTCAATCTTAAACTTTTATTTCCTTTTGCAAGGCAATCATTATAATAATTACTTCAAATATAATATAATGTAAAATTCACCTTTTGAGATAGTTAATCCAATTAAAAACATATTCTATTAATACGTTAAACAATTGAATAACTGATTATTAATAATATTCTGCTAAAGTGAAAATAAAGTTTTTTGTTTTTATAAATGAATATTTGTTTTCTTTGCAAAAGATTAACAATAAATTATTTTAACATGTCAGACATCGCAAAGAGAATTAAAGCTATTATCGTTGACAAATTAGGCGTTGACGAAAACGAAGTAACTCCAGAAGCAAGCTTTACTAACGACTTAGGAGCAGATTCCTTAGATACAGTTGAGTTGATTATGGAATTTGAAAAGGAATTTGATATTGCAATTCCAGATGACCAAGCAGAAAACATTGGTACAGTAGGCGACGCTATTGCTTATATCGAAAAAAACGGTAATAAATAATTGACCACTATGACTTTAAAAAGAGTAGTAGTTACAGGAATTGGTGCACTTACTCCATTAGGAAAGACTATGCCTGAAACATGGCATAATATGATTAATGGGGTGAGTGGCGCTGGTCCTATTACCCAATTTAATGCAGAAAAATTTAAGACTAAGTTTGCTTGTGAACTAAAAGGCTATGAAGCAACAGACTATTTCGACAAAAAAGAAGCACGCAAATTAGACCCATGCGCTCAATTTGGAATTATTGCTGCCACACAGGCAGTAGAAGATTCAGGAATGGATCTCGAAAAATCTAATCTTGAGCGAATTGGTGTAATTTGGGGATCAGGCATTGGTGGCCTGAAGACTTTCCTCGACGAAGTTTCTGATTATGCTCGTGGTGATGGAACTCCAAGGTTTAATCCTTTCTTCATCCCAAAAATGATTGCCGATATCACAGCAGGTCATATTTCCATCAAATTCGGATTTATGGGTCCAAATTTTACTACCGTTTCAGCCTGTGCCTCATCGGCAAATGCTCTATCTGATGCTTTTAACTATATCAGATTAGGCAAAGCCGATGCTTTCGTTACTGGAGGCAGCGAAGCCTCAATTAATGAAGCTGGTATTGGAGGATTCAACGCCTTGCATGCTATTTCTACAAGAAATGACGATCCTAAAACAGCCTCGAGACCTTACGACTTGAATCGCGATGGTTTTGTGTTGGGAGAAGGTGGATGTGCAATGATTTTTGAAGAATTGGAACACGCTCGCGCAAGAGGTGCCAAAATTTATGCAGAAGTTGTTGGCGCAGGCCTTTCAGGTGATGCTTATCACATGACAGCACCACACCCAGAGGGTTTAGGCGCAAAAAATTGCATGAGAGAAGCAATCTTAGATGCAGGCTTAAAACCAGAAGATATTGATCATATCAATACTCATGGTACTTCTACCCCTGTGGGTGATGTTGCTGAACCTAAAGCTATTATGTCCCTTTTTGGAGATCATGCTACAAAAATTTTGGTGAACTCCACTAAATCTATGACGGGCCATTTGCTTGGTGCTGCTGGTGCTATAGAAGCCGCTTCTTGTGTGATGGCAGTCAAAGAAGGCATAATTCCTCCTACTATCAATCATTTTGATGACGACCCAGATATTCCTAAACTTAACTTTGTTTTTAATAAAGCAGTAAAAAAGAATATCACTTATGCACTTTCCAATACTTTTGGTTTTGGTGGGCATAATGCATCTATCATCTTCAAAAAATTTGATGAGTAAATTTTACTGATGGCCAAAATTGTACGACATCTGCGTGCACGGTTTTCACATGAAAATACTGAAATTAAAGATTTTATAAAAAATGTTTTTGGGTTTTATCCCGAAAACATTTTTTTGTATGAACTTGCTTTCAGGCATAAATCCGTTGCCATAGAAATATCACGTGGGGCAAAAAATTCCAACGAAAGGCTTGAATTCCTTGGTGATGCCGTTATCGACACTATTGTGGCAGACTATCTCTTTAAAATATTTCCCTATAAAGATGAAGGCTTTCTGACAAAAATGCGCTCAAAAATGGTCAGCAGAAACCAATTGAATAGTCTTGGCCAACGTATAGGATTATTTGAATTGATTAAAACTACAAAAGATATTCATTCTCAACCCAAATCACTTCTCGGCGATGCTTTCGAGGCTCTAATAGGAGCTGTATATTTAGACCAAGGTTTCGATATTACCAAAAAAGTTCTTGTCGAAAAAATTATCAAAATATATCTCGATATAGATGAACTTGAGCAAACTGAGACTAATTTTAAAAGCTGCATTATTGAATGGTCGCAGAAAGAAAAAGTTTCTGTGGAATTTAAGCATACTCAAGTTATAGGCGTAAATAATGCTAAGCAGCACGAAATTGAACTCTGGCTTGACGATAAAATGATTACCAAAGCCAAGGCAAACAATATTAAAAGCGCCGAACAACGTGCCGCTGAACTTGCCTATCAAATTATTCAACCTGATATTGAAAATTAATAATTAGGTTTCTCCTGATCATTACCTAAAGTAGTCGGAAAATTATCCCCGTATCATTTTTCCCAAAAGTTTTTTGCTTATATTGTGGTCGTTAATTTGATTATAATATAGTCATTATGCTTTTGAACAATCATTCATTTTTTAGCCTAAGATATGGGACTCTATCCATAGAAAATCTTGTGGATTTAGCTATTAAAAATGGATGGAATAAACTGCTAATCACTGATATAAATAATAGTTCGGCGGTAGTAGAATTTGTAAAAGAGTGCAAAAAAAAAGATATACTTCCTGCCGCTGGCATAGAATTTAGGCATCACAACAAACTCCTATTTTTGGCCATTGCACACAATAATATAGGCTTCAGAAAAATTAATGAATATCTGTCGGAATACAATTTGAGTAAGAATTCCATTCCCGAGAGAGCACCAGAAATAAGCGATGTAAGTTTTATTTACGATATTTCTAATTTGGATTTGATAGAGACTTTGCGCAGCAACGAATATATTGGAATACGAGCATCAGAAAAATATAAGTTATTGAAAGTAAATAGAAAATATTTTTCAAAACTTGTAGCATTATCGCCAATAACTTTTGCCAATGCCAGCGGTTTTGAACTTCATAAACATCTTCGCGCCATAGATAATAATCTTTTACTTTCGATGATAAAGCCTTTGCACCTTGCAGATAGCGATGAAATAATATTTTCAAAGTCCCAGCTATTTCAAAGATTTTCTGGCTTTGAATTTCTTCTCGATAATGCTCAAAAAATCATTGATTCATGTTCTTTAGATTTCGATTTTGCGCCAATAAAAAACAAGAAACATTACACTATTTCACGCAAAGATGATTATAATCTTCTTCGCAAACTTGCATTCGAGGGCTTGGAATATCGCTATGGGAAAGATAATAAAATAGCTGAAGAAAGGGTAGAGAAAGAATTAGCAATAATTGATAAGCTTGGATTTTCAGCATATTTTCTTATCACCTACGACATTATAAGCTATTCATTATCGAGAGGCTATTATCATGTAGGAAGAGGGAGTGGAGCCAACAGTGTGGTTGCCTATTGCCTTAAGATTGTTGATGTAGATCCTATTGAGTTAGATCTTTATTTTGAAAGGTTTATAAATCCAAAGCGAAGCTCGCCACCAGATTTTGACATTGATTATTCGTGGAAAGAAAGAGATGATGTTCAGGACTATATCTTCAAAAGGTTTGGAAATGATAGAGTTGCACTGCTTGGCACAATGTCAACCTTCAAAGGAAAATCAATTTATCGCGAACTTGGGAAAGTTTATGGGTTGCCTAAGGATGAGATTGATGACCTTATCAGAAATCCTATTGCCGACAGAAATCAGAGCGAAATCACCAGAAAAATTCACGGCGTAGCAGCAATGATGAGCGGCATGCCAAACTTAAGAAGTATTCATGCTGGCGGTGTGCTGGTGAGCGAAGATGCTATTACAAATTTTACTGCTCTCGACTTCCCACCAAAAGGTTTTCAAGTTACTCAATGGGATATGTACGTAGCTGAAGATATTGGCTACGAAAAACTCGATATTCTAAGTCAGAGGGGCATCGGACATATTAAAGATGCTGTTAGTTATATTAAAAATAACAAAGGTTTAGATATTGATTTTCATAAAGTTGATGAATTTAAAAAGGATATAAAAGTCCGACAGTTGCTTCAAAAAGGTGAAACTGTGGGCTGCTTTTATATAGAGAGCCCTGCCATGCGCGGGTTGATAAAAAAACTACATTGCGACAATTATCTTACTTTAGTTGCGGCGAGTTCAATTATTAGACCTGGTGTGGCAAAATCTGGAATGATGCGCGAATATATTCTTCGTTACAACAATCCTAAGTCTTTTAAATATCTGCATACAGTTATGAAAGAACAACTTGAAGAAACTTATGGAGTTATGGTTTATCAGGAAGATGTTTTGAAGGTCTGTCATCATTATGCTGGTTTGGATTTGGGTGATGCCGACGTGCTTAGGCGTGCCATGAGTGGGAAAACTCGTTCGAGAGATGAGTTTGACCGCATTGTGAAGAAATTTTTTGAAAACAGTATCCAACTGGGTCGCCCTGAAGAAGTTACCAAAGAAGTTTGGCGACAGATTGAATCTTTTGCTGGCTATTCCTTTTCCAAAGCTCATTCGGCATCCTATGCTGTAGAAAGCTATCAGAGCCTTTATCTGAAAGCATATTTTCCACACGAATTTATAACGGCAGTGATAAATAATTTTGGCGGTTTTTATCGTTCTTGGCTATATTTCAATGAGGCTGAAAGGCTGGGGGCTAAAGTGATGCTGCCTGATATTAATAAAAGTGAATATCTAACTTCAATTGATGATGATAGAATTTACATCGGCTTTATTCACCTTCAACAGTTTGAGAGCTCCTTAGCAAAAAAGATAGTGGCGGATAGAAAAGCCAAAGGAAGTTTTCTAAGTCTTTTGGATTTCACTCAGAGGGTAAATATAGGCATAGAGCAGCTTCTGATATTGATTCGTGCTGGCGCTTTCTCTTTTGCTGGCAAACCTAAGGCTGCACTTATGTGGGAGGCTCATACACTCATAATCAAACATAGAAATACTGCTGCTGAAATGCAGTTACTCTTTCAAGGAGAGGCTCGAAACTTTAATCTTCCGCAACTTACCCAAGACTTAATAACTGATGCTTATGATGAAATTGAGTTAATTGGCTTTCCTGTAAGCTTAAGTTATTTCGATCTTTTACAGACAGGTTTTAGAGGTCAAATAATGGCTGATAATATGATTGAAAATGTAGGAAAAACTGTTAGGATGTTAGGGCATCTGGTTACCATAAAATATGTGAAAACTGTGAGGAATGATTATATGCATTTTTCAACTTTTCTTGATGCTGAAGGCAATCTTTTCGACAGCGTGTACTTCCCCATTTCTTTGCACAAATATCCGTTCCGAGGCGATGGTATATATCTTATGCTGGGAAAAATTGTGGAAGAATTTGGCTATGCTACCATAGAAGTTCATAAAATGGCAAAAATGCCACTGAAAGAAAATCCAGTTGCCTGAGAGGAGATTGGTTGGAAAAGATTGGTTTTAAGATTGGTTGGAGATTGAAAAAAAGATTGGTTTAAGATTGGTTGGAAAAGATTGGAAAAAAGATTGGTTTAAGATTGGTTTTAAGATTGGTTTTAAGATTGGTTGGAAAAGATTGGTTGAAAAAGATTGGTTGGAGATTGGTTTTAAGATTGGTTGGAGATTGAAAAAAAGATTGGTTTAAGATTGGTTGGAAAAGATTGGAAAAAAGATTGGTTTAAGATTGGTTTTAAGATTGGTTTTAAGATTGGTTGGAAAAGATTGGTTGAAAAAGATTGGTTGGAGATTGGTTTTAAGATTGGTTGGAGATTGAAAAAAAG
>MNXP01000001.1 GCA_001872625.1 Bacteroidetes bacterium CG2_30_33_31 | reverse complement strand
TTGCCACGAATGCACGAATAATTTTGATGCCACGAATGCTGAAAGGAATTGCCACGAATGCTGAAAGGAATTGCCACGAATGCACGAATAATTTTGATGCCACGAATGCTGAAAGGAATTGCCACGAATGCACGAATAATTTTGATGCCACGAATGCTGAAAGGAATTGCCACGAATGCTGAAAGGAATTGCCACGAATGCAGAAAAAAATAGCCACGAATGCACGAAAAAAAATGCCATTCGTGCATTCGTGGCAAAACAAAAATAGTCAATTTGATTGTAACTTTTCCAAAGCTGGTCGGCATAATGCGCAATTAGATATCCAGAATTACGAAAGTTTTAGGGATTGGGATAATTTAACCAATGAATTCGCTTTTTGCCTAAAGCTTATTATGGGCTATTTTTTTCTATTCAATGCTAAATTTTATTTTTAGCTATTTTATTTAACATTCCTGAGAATATTAATCCATGAAACGGAAGTACCGAATACCAATATAATCTTCCCAATAAACCCAATGGACGAAAGGTAGTCGTTTGTGTTAGAATATTATTTTCTTCGATATTAAATTCCAACCATGCTTCGCCAGGTAGTTTCATCTCAGCGTATAACAGCAATCGTTTTTCTTCTTTCTGAGCAATCATCACCCTCCAAAAATCTAATGCATCGCCTGTATTTAGTTCTGTATCGCTTTTTCTGCCTCTTCGCATTCCCACGCCCCCAAAAACCTGATCTATAATTCCTCTGATTTTCCAAAGCCAGTTTGCATAATACCATCCTGTTTTACCGCCAATATTCCAAATTCTTTCAAGAGAAACATCGCTATTATTGAGTTGGCATATACGTATATCTTTAAAACAACCATTTACAGGCACTTGAATAAATTTTGAAAATCCTTTCTTAAATATTTCACTTGTCTGTGCATCTGTCCAACTTGAGAGTACTTGATGTTGTTCTATTTTATCAAAAGCTAATTTAATAGACTGATCATAATTAAAGAGGGTTATGCCAAGTAGTGATGCTAAATTATTTGGCTTACAAATCACTTCAACTTTCATACTATTTACCAAATTTTTAGCTAATGCATAAGAAGTTGAGGTAACAAAATATAACCAGTAGGAAGATATTTTTGGCGTCATTACAGGAACAATAAGAATTTGCCTTTTTAGTCCTCGCACTTTTGCAAAACGCAAAAGCATTTCTTTGTAACTAAAGACATCCTTACCTCCAATATCATAACTCAGGTTGTAAGTTTCGGGCCTACCAATTACGCCAATTAAAAATTCTATCACATTACGAATAGCTATGGGCTGACTTTTTGTATTTAACCATCGTGGAGTAATCATAAATGGCAACTTTTCAACTAAATCGCGAATGATTTCAAAAGATGCACTTCCCGACCCTACAATAATGCCTGCTTTTATGGTAGTTAGAGCATATTTGGAACTGTATAAAATGGTTTCTACATTTTTTCTTGACGATAAATGTTTTGATAACTCGGCGGCATTACTAATACCACTCAGATAAATAACCTGTTTAGCATTAGTCCTTTCAATACGATTTTTAAAATTTGTAGCACATTTTTCTTCCATTGTTCCGAAGTCGCCTATTTGAGTTGACATGGAATGTATTAGGTAATAAGCCAAATCAATATCATTGGGAATTTGCTCTAAACTTTCTTTATTTAGAAAATCGGCTTCAATAACCGAAATATGAGATGTGGCATATTTTTTAATATTAAATCTGGCACTATCTCTAACGCAACAAACAACTTCATAGCCATTTTCTATTAAAACAGGCAATAATCTTTGTGCAATATATCCGGTTACACCGGTCAATAGAATTTTCATTGATTAATATTTTTATACCTTTTCTCTAAAACCATTGATCTATATTCAAAAATATCTTGTAATTGCTTTTTTATAAAGAGCATGTTACCAATTGCACCCAATATACCCATTGGTGGTTGATAAGTTACAATATCAGTCATTAAAACACCGCCTTCCACTGCTTCAATTTTATGCTCGTGATGCCACATAGAGTATGGGCCAATTCGCTGCTCATCTACAAAATATTCTTTATCTTTTACCTGTGTTATTTCTGTTACCCAATTTAACTTTATGCCAAGCAAAGGGCTTACTTTGTAAGTAATAATCATACCGGGATACATTTTTTCTTTTCCAGTATCACCAGTAACGATAAAGCCCATGTGTTCGGGTGTGATTTCTTTTAAATTAGAGGGTGATGAAATAAAGTCCCAAATTTCGTTGATGGTGGTTGGAACTTGTTGTATTTTAATTAATTGATAAAAAGCCATATTTATTTATTTTTGATTTTTCAATACTTTTAATCCTTCTATTAAACTAATTTTATCAATAAGCCTTTACAAAGTTTTGAATACAATTTTTGTGTAATAACAAAATACTATAGTAACTTATTTATTTTTTTTCCATTCAACCTCCACAATAATTTCGTTTCTTCTGCCAATAAACTGAAATGGGGGGTTATACCCTAGAAATCTATAATTCCCGAATGAACTTATCCCATTTTCTTTCAAGAGATTTTGAAGTTTATCAGAATAGAATTTAATGTCTTTATCAGATGCATATCCGCCAAATCTTATTACAGCAATATATTCTTCTGCCGTGTTTTTTATTTGGACATTAGAGTCATTCGGTTTTGGCAGGTTTTCTTTTGAATATCCAGATGGCATTACAAAGCTCATAGTGGATAAGGAATCATTTATATCCATTTGAACAGGTGAGGTCATCGATATTTTTGTTTTATCCTCATTACCTCCAAAAATATAACCCGCAAGTTTCCTAAATCCAGGACCCGAAAGTTCATTGTAAGTTTTGGCCTTCGAATTAATAGTTGCAATAGTGGCAGATGGATAAAATCTGATTTCAAAATCTTTGTATTGACGAATCAGTGTATATTTTTGCTGTTCAGTTTTATTTATTGGCATATTAACAAAGGATTGAAACAAAATGAATATTACTATAACACCGATAATAGATAAGAAAATAATCTTCATGGTTTAAATTTTTATACATTGTTGTTCGATAAAAAAATCAGAAAAGTGAGACCCGAAGGTAATCCCATATCTTTTCATAGTAATTTTTGGTTTACCACAACTAAAATTACAATTAGCGGTAAAAGTACAGATTTTTTTTACCACGAATGCAAAAAAAAATAGCCACGAATGCACGAAAAAAAATGCCATTCGTGCATTCGTGGCAAAACAAAAACAGTCAATTTATATGAAATTTTTCTATATTATAAATAGCTAATTATAAACAACTTACAATTAGTAAAAATTACTCAAGAGAAAGTTGCTAATTACTTAAGGGTAATTTTATAATTGCTCAAGAGTAATTTAAAGAGGGCTAATTTTAATAAAAAAATTGCTCTTTGCAATTGGGAAAAAAGGAGTAAATAATTCGGTGTAATGGAAAAAATTAATGGTTTTTATAATTATGATGTAAAGATACTAACAATCAGTAATTTAACAAAATGAAATAAATTAATTTGGTAATAATCAGATGATTGATTGTTGAAAGGGGAGAGGGTTTTTAGACAGATTGACGTAAGAAGCTAAATGCTGGGGCGATTCTCGATAGCTATCGGTACTGAGCGGAAAGATACCCACCATAAACCATCCAGCATGTGCGAGACCGCATTTGCTGAGTAGCTGATGTTAGCAGTCCGTTGTTTTCGATTTTGTCGTTTCAAATTCATTTTCATTATTTGCTGCCCACTTTTTAGCTGTTTTTGATTAGTCATTTTCTTCATAATAATATGAGTAGTCAATCCCTTTCATAAACATTTCGCGGTCGCTTATTTTGCTGGTAAGTGCTTCTCCCAAAAGTGTTTTTAGAACGCTACTTTGGGTTGGACTTAGCATCATTGCGTTCATGTAATCTCGCTTGCTTATTTTACTCCAATCAACGCATTTTTTGAGACGTTTTTTTAGTATCAAATCCAACCATATTCTGGTGCTTCTCCCATTACCTTCCATAAAAGGGTGTACAATGTTCATTTCCACATATTTGTTTACGATTTCGTCGAATGTAGTTTCAGGCATTGCCTCTATTTGCTTTAATGTGTCGTCTAAAAAGCGTGATACGGCAAAATGAAAACTACCTTTTGAAATATTTTTTTGTCTGATTTGTCCCGCAAAATCATACAATCCGCCAAACAAATAGGCGTGTATTTGTTGCAAACCTTTGGCTGTGCCAACTTCTATGCTGTTGATAAAAGTACTTTCAAACAATGCATACGCTTTTGTTTTGCTTTTTCCGTCTATGCTTTCATCGCTGTATGTAAACCATTCAATAAATCGGTTTGCCTTTTTGCCCGGAAATTCTTTGCCTAAGGCAATAATACCAGCGTAATCGAGCATATCGGCTAAGCGCATTTTGCCGTCAGGTGCAAGAAATTTCAACTGGGTAGTGGCACTAACCACTTGACTGTTTTCTTTTCTCAATTTGGCTTTAAGATATTTCCAATAGTTGCGAGTTTTGGCGTAGTCGTCCTGGTCGGTAAGTAAAGCTACAATATCCAACACACTAAACCACCACTTGGCGTTTTGCTCGTCCCAAACAGCTCGCACTTCGCGGTCGTCAAAAAAACGTATGGATATTTTTACATTACTCATAATTTGAATGTTATACCAAAGTGAATTATAAATTGATCCAAATGCATTCATGGTAGAATGCCGATGGATAGAAATGTTAGGCCAATTGAGTATGCGATAATTGGACTATTAAGTTTCTCCAATAGGTATCACCTATACTGTCACTTTAAAATTTTCTGTCAAAAGCTATTGATAATTTATATCTTGTTGCTGCCTGCTGTGACGCCTTACAATAACCGCCAACGAATGTATATCCACCATCCGACCTTTATTTCATATTTAGTTTTATGTTATTTAATTTATTTAATTCTCTGTATTTTAATACTATGTTCATTTTTAAACGCTCCCTTTGGCTGTGTTCAGGGCAGCTGTTGTCGGGTTTATCCATTTTTCGGTTTTAAGCAGATTTGTAATTATTTTCGATACAAATATAACAATATATTTTATAAAGCCCAAATCTATAAAAATAATGAATCCGAATGCTTTTTAAAAATATTTATAAAATATTCTTTTAATGCTGTTAATTTTATGCTCGATAAAAGAGTAGGCTTTAGCTATTTTTATATTCGTTTTTGATTTTTATTAGGTTGCTTCGTCCAACAAATCTTTTGGGCTTTCGCATGGTGATTTCTATAAAAAATATCTTACTTTCATTTAGGATAATTCAAAATGATATATTTAAATAAATCAATAAAAAACAAAACATCGAGTTAAATAAAACACATCAACATTCAAATATAATGTTTGAAATAATTAATGATTTATTTATTGAATTAAAATATCTTTTTCCAGCACGCCTTTTATGTAAATCAACCCAATTTTTAATATGCAATTTTCAATATATATTAGGTTCACTTCATTTTTATTCAGTAATAAATTCTGATTAGCACAAAAAACAAATTGTGGGAAAGGCATTAAATCATGGGATATTTTTTGAAGATATCATTAGAATTCATCAGAATATCAATATATTGAGCTCTGTTGTAGGCAAAAGGGTCGTTGATATTAGCTTTCGATAATTTGCCCTTGAAGTCATCAATTTTGTTGTAGCCTTTAGAATCCATAAAAGATTGTAATTGACTAAGAATTAATGAAATTTGTCCGAAACCATTTTTATAAATAGTGCTTACTATCTGCACTACATCGGCGCCGGCAAGAATCATTTTAGCTACATCAAAACCGCTAAAGATTCCATTGCTTGAGCATATATTGGCGTCAATATTTTTATGTAAAAGCCCTGCAAAGCGCATCGAGAGTCGATAATCATTTTCGTTGGAGAGGTTATAAGGAAAGATCAACTCTTCTTTTTCTAAATCTATATCAGGCTGAAAAAACCTATTGAAAAGCACAAAGGCATCTGCACCAGCATAATCCATTTTGCGTATAATATCCATAGGATTAGAGTAATAAGGGCTCAATTTTACAGCTAAAGGTATTTTAACGGCTTCACGGATTTTTTTTAAAATATCTATCTGCCAATCTACGACAGTTGAATTTGCAGAATCTAATTGACTTGGCAGAGTGTACAAATTTAGTTCTATTCCATCCACGCCAGCATCTTCAATTTTCTTTGCATAATCGATCCAACTTTTATCGTAAACAGCATTAAGACTTGCAAAAAGTGGAATTTCTAATATTTTTTTTGCATTCATCAATTTCAAGATATATTCTTTGGGTCCAGCGTGTCGAAAATCGGAGTGCATACTGCCTACTTCACTGCTTCTTTCGTTATATTCTTGCATGATATTACCAAATTCGAGGTTTTCGAGATGCAGTTGTTCCTCAAATAATGAACGGTAAACTATAGCTGAGGCTCCAGCTTCTTGCAGTTTTAATAAGTTTTCTGGTTTATCTACTAAGTTGCAAGCTCCAATAATTATTGGATTCTTCAACTCAATGCCCATGTATGATGCTCTTATGTCCATTTCAGTAGTTTAAATTTTAATGTGGTAAAAATAGTTTAAATGCATTAGTCATTTTAAAAAACTAATATATATCATTCTTTAATTTAAAAATTAATTTCAGTATTTGCATTTGAAATTTTGTTCAATCAAAATAATTAATTCCATTTCAAAAGCTTAAAAACTATAAATTAATTCTGCAATAATAACTCAATAATTCTAATTATTTAATTTTAAAAATTAATAACAAAAATTTATTTTAATATGTTTTATATCAGTAATATAGATTTATAAATAGATAGGTTTTTATTAAACTTTTGTGGTTAATAATTTTTAAGAAAGATGCATTAAAGTGTAAAATAAATTAAACTATGTTTGCCAGCTGAATTAATATTAAAATTTATGAAAAAGTTAATTATGATGTTGTTTGTCGTTGCTTTAGTAGCAGTGGCTTGTAAAGAAAGTAAGTTTAAAGGCTTTGATCAAACAGAGTCGGGATTGTATTACAAATTTCATCAAAAGGGTGATGATACTGTAAGAGCCCATACCGGCGATATAATTGTGGCATATATTTATTATAGGACACTTAATGATTCAATGTTTAACAATAGTCCTCATAGAACACCTTTAGAAATCCAAATGAACAAATCTGTTTATAAAGGCGATATATGGGAAGGCTTAGCAATGATGGGCAAAGGCGATAGCGCTACCTTCGTAACGAGTGTTGATTCATTTTTTAATATTTTGTCGCATCAACCAATTCCAAACTTTTTAGATAGCGGTTCATTTTTCTATATGGATGTGAAAGTTGTAGATATTCTTACCAAGGAGCAACAAGCAAAAAAGCAGATGGAAGAAATGGCAAGAATGAAAAAAGTTGAAGAAGCAAGCATTGCAGATTACATCAAAAAAAATGCAATTACTGCAGCACCTGATTCTAACGGTATATATGCCAGATATGATAAAAAAGGAAAAGGCAAAGTTGTAGTAGCAGGAAATCATGTAAAAGTTAATATAAAACTTACCATTCTTGGTCAAAGCCAGCCTATTTATGATACTTGGGCTGAGACAGCTGGCAAAGGAACTGACTTTGTAGTTGGTACAGGATACTTCGGAATGGGCTTAGAAAATTATCTAAATAAAGGGCATCAAGGTGATAAATTTACTCTTATAATTCCATCGGAAATGGCTTTTGGAGCAAGAGGCTCTCAAGGAATTGTTCCACCATATTCTCCTATTGAATATACTTGTGAAATTTTAGATACTTATACCGAAAAAGAATTTCAAGCTAAAAAAACTGCTGAGGAATTAAAAGCTAAAAATGAAGAAAAAAAGGCTATTTCTAAATATATAAAAGATAATAAAATTAGCGCAAAGCCTGATGAAAATGGGATTTATAAAATTGTAATGAAAGAAGGAAATGGAAAACAAGTTGCTAATGGTAACAAAGTTAGCGTTCATTATAATGGATATTTGCTTAGCGGCAAAAAATTTGATTCATCTTACGACAGAAAAACTCCATTCGATTTTGTTATTGGTCAAGGAAGCGTTATAAGAGGTTGGGATTTAGCAGTCTTAAATATGAAAGTTGGCGAAAAATCAAAATTTATAATTCCTTCAGTCTTGGCTTATGGTCCATCAGGAAGTGGCGCCGAAATAGCTCCATTTACAACATTAGTATTTGAAATAGAAGTACTTGGGATTAACAATAAATAATTTCGAAAATTGATGAAGAACTTAATCGCAATTATCTTTTTTGTTTTTGTATTTAGCAATATTAATTTAATTGCTCAGAATCGCGAATTTACAGATATTAAAAAAAATAAAGAATACACTACAAAATCAGGTCTTAAAATGATTTTCTACACTGTAAATGATAAGTTTGAGTTTGCAGATTCTGGTGATGTTGTTTCTGTGCATTATATTGGAAAATTTACCGATGGAAAAAGTTTTGATGCTTCTTATGATCACAAAAGACCATTAGAATTTGCTCTTGGTACTGGAAGAGTTATAAAAGGTTGGGACGAAGCTTTGACATATATGCACAAAGGCGATTCAGCAATGGTAACAATACCGCCGAATTTAGCTTATGGCGAGGCAGATTATGCAAGCATTCCAGGAAATTCCACATTGATTTTTACCATGAAAATGGTGGAAATTCAAAAGCCCGCAAGACCTTATAATGTTGCTGGATTGGACACTACTTATGCAGAAAATGGACTTAAATATATTATTGTCCAAAAAGGCAAAGGAGCAGCCATAAAAGATGGCAATAGAGCAAAAGTTAAATATTCAGGATATTTTTTGGACGGCCGAAAATTTGATTCTTCATTCGACCATCCTGGTGCAGAAGACTTCGATTTTATTCTTGGCCGTCATCAAGTTATTGAAGGCTGGGAAAAAGGAGTTCTTGGAATGAAAGAAGGTGAGAAGCGTCAGCTAATAATTCCATATATGATGGCTTATGGTGAAGCTGGCAGATCGCCAGTAATACCACCACAAGCAGATTTAGTTTTTGATGTTGAATTAGCTGGTATTGAGATGGTTCAGTTGCCAATTCCTTATGATGTTATCGGAAAAGATACTCAAACTACATCTACCGGATTGAAATACATAAAAACAAAAACCACCAACAATCGCCAAGTAGTTATTGGTGATACAATTACCGTTGAATACTCAGGCTATTTTGCCGATGGAAAGTTATTTGATTCCAGCGTAGAAAGAGGCGATTCGATAATGCTGATTGTGGGAAAAGGAATGGTTATTCGCGGTTGGGATGAAGGTCTGCTGCTGATGAAAAAAGGTGAAAAAGCCCGATTAATAATTCCATATTTTCTTGCTTATGGCGAAGAAGGCCGAATGCCTGTAATACCTCCTAAAGCCGACTTGATTTTCGATGTTTATCTGAAAAATGTTGGATTTACAAATTAGAATA
>MNXP01000074.1 GCA_001872625.1 Bacteroidetes bacterium CG2_30_33_31 | reverse complement strand
TTACTTCCCAAACATTTATAACCACCCAAATCAGCTTCCATTCCCCGTGGAAGCTGAATTTATTTTATAGAAAATCTTAATCAAATTTTTTCAACATGAATGGTCGTAGATTATACGCCAGCCTTGATGAAATTTTTTAAGTATTAGAGTAAATCTACCTTCAGGATTATCGCCCGCTCTTTTCAAATGCCAACTGCCAGAAATTACAGCAATATCATCGCTAACATTTACAAATTCCATTTCATGAAATTCGAGAATTCCCATAGATGCTTTATCAGGATAGGATTTCTTGTATCTATCAAGTGTTGTTTTCCAACCAAAGCTAATACTTTTGCCTCCCACAAATTTCAACGAATCTGATTGCCAATAAGCTTGCATATATTCTTCAAGACTTCCTCTGTTCCAAGCTTCGGAGGAGGCATTTATCACAGATAAGATTTCGCTTTTATTTTTATTTATCGCATTGTCTGAAATGGAATTACATGACAAAATGAATGCGTAAAGTAAAAAAAACCCAATAAGTTTAATTTTTGGAAAAAAAGTAGATTCAGCCATATTTAAGGATTTTGATAAGTCAAAGATATAAAAATTAGCAAGAGGAAAACTTATTATTGTAAGGCATAAAAACCATGATTGAAGGAATTTATATTGCCACAATATTTTTATTTACTTTAGCCAATAATAATTCATAAGTTTGCATGCAAAGAAATAAAGTGAAGAAGAATATTCGAGATATATCGGTTTTAATTGTTGATGATAATCTTATTAATCAAAAAGTATTGAGTTACAGTATATTGCGTTATGGAGCCAAATTTTTCTTTGCTAATAATGGTCAGATTGCTGTGGATAAATATGCCGAAATCCACTATGAACTTATACTTATGGATATTAATATGCCCGTGATGGATGGTCTTGAAGCTACAAGAAATATCAGGAATTTTGAGAAAATTCATAATTTGAAAGCATCAGTAATAGTTGCCATTTCGGCTAATTATATAGAGGAGGAAAGGGAAAAATACCTATCCTATGGTTTAGATGAAATTATCCATAAACCCTTGGATTTTAATAAGTTTAAATTTATCTTATCGAATTATTTCGAATTATAATTTCTAAAGATGATTTTTGTTACTGGTGGAACTGGTATGTTGGGGAGTAATTTGCTTGCATTACTTGTGGAGAGTGCTGAAGTTGTGGCGCTTAAACGTGTGGGTTCAAATATAAAATTGGTAGAAAATTTATTTTCAAGGAGATTTGTAGAACCTCAAAATTATTTAAAGAAAATTCATTGGGTCGAAGGCGATATTTTGGATTCTTATTTTTTGGAACAAAATATTGAAACTGATGCGGAAGTATATCACTGTGCTGCATTTGTGAGTTTTCAAAAGAAGGATGCAAAAAAAGTTAGAGAAATAAATGTAGAAGGGACTAAGAATATTGTAAATATTTGCTTGCAAAATAAAATTCGTAAGTTGTGCTATGTGAGCTCAATAGCTGCTTTGGGACGAGTTGATAGTGAATCTGAAACCAGCGAAAAAGATTATAGAAATTCATCAAAAGGCTCTTCGGTTTATTCCGCAAGCAAATATGAAGCGGAAATGGAAGTTTGGCGTGGTATTGCTGAAGGACTAAATGCAGTAATAGTTAACCCCTCCGTAATTCTTGGTGCTGGCGATTGGAACAAAGGCAGCGCTGAAATGATTACTACGGTTTACAATGGTTTGAAATTTTTTACTAAAGGCACAAATGGTTATGTAGATGTTGCCGATGTAGCTAAAGCAATGCTTGTTTTAATGAAGTCGGAAATTAATGCGGAGCGATTTATTTTATCTTCCGAAAACATTACTTATTATTCATTATTTTCCAGTATTGCCAAAAATTTGGGTGTTGCAGAGCCCGCATATTATGCCTCACCATTTTTGAGCTCAATAGCTTGGAGGTTACTGGCACTTATATCGTACATTACAGATAAAGAGCCAATTATAACAAAAGAAACAGCAAAAAGCGCCAATGCTTTTTACAAATATTCAAGTCAAAAAATGATGGAAAGAACAGGGTTTAAGTTCATGCCAATAGAAGAAAGCATTAAAAAATATTGTCAACAGTTTCTTGAGGACAAGCAATCTTCAATTTCAAAATAGATAAAACTATGAAGGTAAAAGCCAAGAAATATCTGGGACAACATTTTCTGAAAGATAAAAATATTGCCGACAAAATTGCCTCTACACTTTCTGGGAAAAATAAAAATGTACTTGAAATTGGCCCTGGAATGGGTGTTCTGACAGAATTTCTACTTAACAAAAATTACAATCTTAAAGTCGTTGAAATTGATAAAGAATCGGTTGATTATCTTACAAATAACAAAATTGTTGCTAAGGAAAACATAATCTTTAAAGACTTTTTAAAAACAGAAATGAATGATTTCTTTGGCGGAGAGGAATTTGCTATCATTGGCAATTTTCCCTATAATATTTCAACCCAAATAGTTTTTAAAGCCATAGAAAACAGAGAGTTAATTCCAGAGTTTGGTGGTATGTTTCAAAAGGAAGTGGCCGAGAGAATCGCCATAAAACCAGGTTCTAAACTATATGGAATTTTAAGCGTAGTGGCTCAAGCTTTCTATGAAGTTAGTTATCTTTTTACAGTGCCTCCATCGGTTTTTTCGCCACCACCAAAAGTGCAGTCTGGGGTTTTGCACATGACAAGAAAAGAAAATTTTTTGCTTGGATGTGACGAAAAGCTCTTTATAAAAGTAGTAAAGACTACCTTTAATACCAGACGTAAAATGCTTAGAACCAGCTTAAAAAAGATGGTAAGTGATGAAAATCTTCTTTCCGACAAAATTTTTGAAAAAAGACCTGAACAATTAGGATATCGAGAATTTGTGGAAATTGTAAATATGATTGCTACATAAAATTGCATCACTTTAAATAACCATATAAATATGTTTTTTTAAAGGATGAAATAAAAAAATTATCTTTGGTCTTTATTTATTGGCAAAACATTTAATATTGCAGTTCAATATTATGAGAAATGAAAAGTGAAAAATATATAACAGGCATTCAGCAAATTGGTGTTGGAGTTGAGAATGCTGAAATGGCTTTTAAATGGTATCGAAAGAATTTTGGGATGGATATTGTGGCTTTTGATGAAAAAGCAACGGCAAAACTAATGTTACATTACACTCAAGGAAAAACTTGCGAACGACATGCAATTCTTGCATTAAATTTTCAAGGTGGTGGTGGTTTTGAAATTTGGCAACATACTGGGAAAGCACCCGAAAAAATTCATGAAGAATGCTACTTGGGCGATTTAGGCATTCACATTGTTAAAATGAAAACCGCAAACGTAAAGCTCGCTTTTAATGATTTCAAAGCTAAAGGAATAAATATTATTTCTGAAATTAAAGAAACACCCAACCAAATTCCTTTCTTTTTTGTGAAAGATGCTTTCGACAATATTTTCCAATTTATTGAGGAGGCAGAAATATATGAAAAAACAAAATTTTCTTCTGGAGGAGTTTTTGGTGCCATCATTGGCGTTAGCAATATTGAAACTGCTTTAAATGTGTATGGGAAATTGCTTAATTATGATAAAATTATTTACGATTCTACTGATATTTTTGAAGATTTTAACTCTTTAAAAGGAGGAAAAAGAAAATTTAGAAGAGTGCTTTTAACACATTCAAAAACGCGTCATGGTAGTTTCTCTAAATTTTATGGGGCAACACAAATAGAATTAATTCAGCTTCTGGAAGGAAATGCAAGCAGAATTTATGAAAATAGAGTTTGGGGAGATCCTGGTTTTATACATATTTGTTTTGACGTAATTGGAATCAAAAACTTAAAGCAAGAGTCTGAATCTCTGGGTTTTCCTTTCACTGTCGATAGTGCTAACTCATTTGATATGGGCGATGCAGCAGGCCATTTTGCCTATATTTCTGACCCCGATGGAACACCATTAGAATTTGTAGAAACACATAAAGTGCCCATAATAAAAAAATGGGGCTTGTTCATAAATTTGAAAGGTCGAGACCCTCAAAATTCAATTCCACGATGGATGATAAATACCCTGAAATGGAAAAGAGTTAAAGAATAAATTTGGAGGATATTTTTGAGCTAAATAGTATCAATATGCGAATCAAATTCTTCACAAAAAACATCATAATTTTTAACCTTTTCTAAATCAATGTTTTGTGTAAATATTACTTGGCTTATGCCTTTGATTTTTTTGGCAATTTCATTCATATAATCATCATCTGCGTTGCTGTCCACAATGAAAAAGTAATCAAACTGTTTTAACTCGGAAATTAGAATATTACCATTGTCATTGTTAGATAAAAGATATATTTTACGTTCATTTGACAGGTCGTCAAAAAAATATAAAGAGAAACTTCCTTTGATTTTTGCAACATTTATAACCAAATTATCCACCCTTTTAAATTGATATTTAAGAGTTTTATTTATATTGAATAACATCTTATAATCAGTCAATTGACAGCTAATACCTATTGAACTCATAGAATTTTGCTCATAAAAATCGAGTGTAAGTTTCTTCATTGATTGTAAAATTTAATTCACTTTCACAAAGATATTTTATTTTTAAACGGTCAGATAAAATATTTATCTTATCTTTGCCCGACGAACAAATCAATTATTTGAGAAATGGCAAATATTTTATTGGGTATAATAGGTCCATGGCAAATAGTAATTATTTTAATTATTGTATTGCTACTTTTTGGAGGCAAGAAAATTCCTGAACTTATGAAAGGTCTTGGACAAGGAATTAACGAATTTAAAAAAAGTTCCAAAGAATCTGAAGACAAAGAAGGCAAAGAAGACAAAAAAGATTCTGGCAATTAGTTCCGTTTTTATACCTTTTGGGTGGTTATAATTTTATTAACATTTACAGGTTTGTATTTAGACCAATTGAACAATAGTTGAATAAACTAAATACCTAATTTTATTCTTATGAAATTATCAGCATTATTATTATTTTTATTTTTTATTAGCAGCAGCCTTGATGCTAAAAATAAAATTTATATACCTGAAATTGATAGCATTACATCTGTAAATCATATTGATATAATTGACCTCATAGATAGTTTATACTTTTCTACTTTAGACTATAAAAATCCAATCAAACAAAAATCTGGTTATATTTTTTCTTCAGATTCTATTCCAATATATGACGACAAAGTCTATATGGAAAGAATGCATGCTTTGAACGTTGTATCTCCTTTCGACCTTCAATTTAATGAAGATGTGAAAAATTACATCTTATATTTTACCAAAAGGCAATCGAGCATGATTTCAAGAGTATTAGCAATGCAATCATTATATTTTCCCATTTTTGAAGAGTTGCTCGATAAATATCAACTTCCACAAGAGCTTAAATATTTGGCAATAGTGGAGTCATCATTAAATACCAATGCTACATCAAGAGCTGGAGCAGTAGGGCTTTGGCAATTTATGCCAGGAACTGGCCAAGACTATGGCCTTACCTGCAACTCTAAATTGGATGACCGTCGTAATGTTTGGGCAGCAACAGATGCCGCATGCAGGCATTTTGTAAATTTGTACAATGTTTATCACGATTGGAATTTAGTTTTGGCAGCATACAACTCTGGCGCAGGAAATGTGAATAAAGCTATAAAACGTGCCGACAGCATTACCGATTATTGGACAATTAGACAGTATCTTCCTGGTGAAACACGCAATTATGTTCCTATTTTTATTGCCATTAATTATATGATGAATTACTCAATGGAACATAATATTCCGAAAGCTTATTTTGCAATTGATAACTTTAATAGCCTTGATACTCTTTATATTAACGAGAAATATACATTTCAAGAAATTTCAGATTTGATAGATATCCCTGTTTCTAAATTGGAACTTATGAATCCTCAATATAGAAAAGATGTTATACCAGCCAGCGAATCTAATAAATTCATGCTTACTTTGCCAGTAGATAAAATCTCAGAATTTCTAAAATACAAGAAAGAAGTGGTTTCAAGCTTAACTTCCAAAGAATTTGAAACAGCCAAGCTTGTTGATTCAAAATAAATTCGATTTTTTTAGATTTCTCAAAATTAATAAATTTCCACTCAAATAATTTTCTTTACATTTGTTAGCTCGTCTAATTGGATTTATATAAACATTTTTAAAAGAATTATCCTTGAATTTATACTCCACCATTTATAATATTTCTTTTCTTAAAACTCTAACATTTAAGAAACTAACAAATTTTTATTTAATAAAATTTTCATATCTGATTTCAAGAATAAATCGAAATGCAAATCATAGAGGAATGCCAGCATCTATTTCTATTGAACCCACAACAACGTGCAATTTGCAATGTCCAGAATGCCCTTCGGGTTTGAGAAAATTTTCGAGGCCAACAGGCATGCTCAAGCGTGAAACCATGGAAGAAATCATTAAACAATTGGGAGATTATTTATTCTATGTAACTTTATATTTTCAGGGAGAACCTCTTATGCATAAACAATTTACAGAATTTGTAAAAATGCTAAAACAAAAAAAAATTGTTGTGGGCACAAGCACCAACGCACATTTTCTTTCTGAAGAGAAATCCAAAGAAATTATCGAATCTGGACTCGATAGACTTATAGTCTCTCTTGATGGAGCTGATGCCGAAACCTACGCTAAATATCGCCGCGGCGGAGAATTTGAGATGGTTTTAAAAAATATTGAAAATTTAATTAAACTTCGCAAAACTTCTAAATCGCAAACTCCTTTTGTGGAGTTGCAATTCATTGTTTTTAAGCATAATGAACATCAAATTGACGAGATAAAAAAACTTGGAAGGAAACTTGGCGTTGATAAAGTTAGTCTTAAAACTGCTCAACTTTATGAATTTGAAAATGGAAATGAACTGATGCCAGGCAATTTAAAATATTCGCGTTATGAGGAATATGAGCCTGGAAAATATAGAATAAAAAGTCATCTTCCAAATCATTGTTTTAGGTCGTGGTCGAGTTCAGTAATTACTTGGGACGGGAGTGTAGTGCCCTGCTGTTTCGATAAAGATGCTGAGCATAGATTCGGAAATATTCTTACATCAGATTATAAAAACATACTTGAAAGTAAAGTTTATCAAAGCTTTATGCAACAGATACTAACTGATAGAAGTAAAATTGACATTTGTCGAAATTGCACCGAAGGATTATAAATGTTTTCAGAAAAAATTTTCCAGCATGTTATTTTAAGGAGAATTGAAAAATTCTTATTCCATCATAGAGTCGAAATATCTTTTTCTTTCTCTTCCAAGAGTTTCTCAATCTTGTCGATATAATGTTTAGTAAGGTCTTGAATTTTTTCTTGTAATATTTTCACTTCATCTTCCGAAACGCCCTCTTTTTCTAAAGCTTTACCCTCTTCATTAGAATTACGTCTATGAGTTCTTATGCTAATTTTTGCAAGTTCAGCTTCATTTTTAGCCATTTTTATTAAAGAATGTCTTCTCTCTTCGGTCAATATTGGTACATTGATTCTTATAATTTGCCCGTCATTCATAGGGTTGAAACCAAGATTTGAATTGATAATGGCTTTTTCGATAGCAGAAAGATTATTTTTGTCCCAAGGCTGAATAGCTAAAGTTCTTGGGTCAGGAGTGCTAATATTTGAAACTTGATTTAAAGGCATCACAGAGCCATAAACTTCAATACTTACTCCGTCGAGCATTGCAGGATTAGCTTTACTGGCTCTTATTTTGTGCAACTCTTTTTCGAGATGAACAATAGATCCTTGCATGTTATCCTCTGTCATTTCAAGCAACATCTGGGATTCTTCTGTCATGGTATTAGGCTTTTAAAGGTCTTATAAAAATAATTATTATCAGTTTGTAAAGATAAAAACAAAATTAATGTTGGTTGAATTATTTTTAAATAAATATTATATAATTTCATCATTGTCCGAGTAAAATTATCCAATAAAAAAATCAAAGATTCCTCTCTGAGCTCGAAATGAAAATCAGTTAGTTGCGATTTTTTGGTGGGGGTTGATGGTGGCTTCGCTACCATCAACCCCAACCCTCCTATAATCTCTTAGCTTCCCTTGTTATTTCGACCGAAGGGAGAAATCTACTAAATTATATCGGATAACAATGATATAATTTTACTAAATTTGCAATCCTAATGCAACAATTTTCAACAATGATATTAAAAATATTTAAAAAATTAAATTTTAAATTAATTTTGTTTTTATCTATAGTAATGACTGTTTACTACTCTTGTAATAATAAAACTGTAAAAGAGATTAAGGTAATAAATGATAACAATAATGTTGAAATTAAAAATAATGATGGCAAAGAATTAATACTTACAGTGGCGGTTTCTTCAATGCTTTCTCCAAAAGAAACTCTTATAATTTACCAAGATTTGTTCTTATACATGTCAAAAAAATTAGGAATAAGAGTTGAATTTGTTCAAAGGAAGAGCTATCATGAAATAAATGACTTGCTAATCCAAAATCGCGTTGATTTAGCATTGATATGTTCGGGAGCTTATATTGAAAGCCATGTAAAAGACAAAATTCAGATATTGGTGGTTCCAGTTAATAGTAATAAACCTTTTTATAATAGTTATATAATTGTAAATAAACAAAGTAAAATAAATAAAATAGAAGATTTAGAGCAAAAAACATTTGCTTACACTGATCCATTGTCCAATTCAGGCACTCTCTATGCAAAATATGTTATTAAAAAACTTGGTAAAAAGCCAGATTCCTACTTTTCGAAAACAATTTATTCCTATGGACACGATATTTCAATGCAATTAGTTTCAAAAGGAATTATTGATGGAGCGAGTATTGATGCTCTAATATTTAATTATAATAAAGTCTTTTATCCAGAAAAAATTAAATATTTGAAAATAATAAATATTTCACCTGATTTTGGAATACCGCCACTTGTTGTTCCGACAAATTTAGATGGAAATTTAAAAAGAAAACTACAGGATTTCTTTTTGAACATTAATAAAGATTCATTAGGGAAAATTATAATTGACAAACTTCTAATCGATAAATTCATAATTGGATATGATTCTAACTATAACAGTATTAGAGAAATGCATAAAGAAGTCAGTAAATGAAAAAACGAATATTTATTCCTCTATTTTGGAAATTCACTTTTGCAATTATTTTAACGGTAAGTGTTTTTGGCTTTATAAATTTATACTTCCTTTCAACCTTCGTAACCAATTTATTTGCAAAAGAACTTTCTAATCAGACACTTATAATGACCAAAACTATAGCTGATAGAAGCATAGAGCCTATACTTTATAATGATCTCGCATCACTCAATAAGATAGTATCTGAGGTTGTACAAAATGATAAAAATGTTGCTTACTTATTTATTTTAGATTCAAAGAATAATGTTTTAGCTCACACATTTGAACACCAAGTTCCCTTGGAATTAATTAGCCTTAAATATGATAGCAATTATAATATTATAAAACTTAAATTTCAAAATGACGAAGCCAGCATAATTAAAGATATATCATATCCAATAATTGAAGGTTCTATCGGAAAAATTCGAATTGGCATTTACAATAATGCATATACAAAAACCATAAATGTTGCAAAAAGTTTTTTTCTTTCGCTTGTAGTTTTATTTCTAATTGTTGGAATTATTGGGGCACTTATTTTTAGTTATATTATAACTAAACCAATAAATTTGTTAAGCCAAATAGCTAAAAATTTAAATTTAAAAAATTTAAATAGAGTTCCATTGGAAAACAGTAAAAACCTTTTCTATATAAAAGTGAATAAAAATTTAAATGTTCGTGACGAAATTGATGACCTTTATCTTACTTTTGATAACATGATTAATCGTTTACAAAAAGCCTATGAAGAGATTCAAATTGCTCAAAAAAGCCTTATGCAATCCGAAAAAATTGCAGCTATTGGAACCTTATCAGCAGGATTAGCACACGAAATAAACAACCCAATAGCAGGTATTAAAAATTGTATGAGGAGACTATCCGAAGATCCTGAAAACTTAAAGCAAAACATAACTTATTTAGAAATGATGCAAGAGGCCGTTTTGAAAATTGAAAAAGTAGTTGGCAATTTATTGAACTTTACACGAATACCAAAAATGGAATTCTACGACTTTAATTTGATAGCCGTTATCGAAAATGTATTGCTATTAACGTCTTTTCAATTAGAGAAATCGAGAATTACAGTAATTAAAAATTATGATATTGGA
>MNXP01000076.1 GCA_001872625.1 Bacteroidetes bacterium CG2_30_33_31 | reverse complement strand
GCTTTTAAAAAGCCCTTTCTCCGACAGCATTGAAACTATGGAAAACTCTGGTGAAGAAATTGAAAAAATTGCAGATTTTCTTGGCAAAGGTAGAGCGATGAAAGGAATGTTCGAGGGCGACACAATTAATGGTGAGCTGGAAATTGGTCAAGTTTCGAGCATGATTAGCGAAATAAAAACTGCTAATCAAATAGTTAAAGAACTCATAGAAGAATATTCGAAAGCTAAAATGAGATTGAAAGAAATGAAATTTTGAATTTTGTAAAATATCAAGATAATAACAATTAAAAATTATAAAAATGAATTTTGAATTTACTGAAGAGCAATTGATGATACGTGATGCAGCAAGAGATTACGTACAGCGTGAAGCAATAAAGGATGTTCTTGAAAGAGATGAGAAGTCTGAATTTCCAGCAAAGCACGTAAAAGCACTTGGAGAGCTTGGTTTTCTGGGGATGATGGCCGACCCAAAATATGGCGGTGGCGGAATGGATACCGTTTCTTATGTGCTGGCAATGGAAGAAATATCAAAAGTAGATGCTTCTCTCGGCGTCATTATGTCGGTAAATAACTCATTAGTAGTGTGGGGTTTGCAAAAATATGGCAACGATTTTCAGAAAGACAAATATCTTCCAGCATTGTGCGATGGTCGTCAGATTGGAGCTTTCCTTTTGTCGGAACCTGAAGCCGGCTCTGATGCCAGTCACCAACATACCACTGCCGAAGATAAAGGAGATTATTATTTGATTAATGGAACAAAAAATTGGATAACAAATGCCAATTCAGCCAGTGTTTATCTTGTTGTCGCACAAACTCATCCCGAGAAAAAGCATAAAGGAATCAACGCCTTTATAGTAGATAAAAATAGCCCTGGCATTTCTTTAGGCCCTCACGAAAACAAAATGGGAATGCGCTCAAGCGACACACATTCGGTAATGTTTACCGACGTGAAAGTTCCAAAAGAAAACAGAATTGGTGATGATGGTTTTGGCTTTACCTTCGCCATGCGAGTGCTCGAAGGCGGAAGAATTGGTATCGCCTCACAAGCCTTAGGAATAGCTGGAGGCGCTATGGAAAGAGCCATAGCTTATTCCAAAGAGCGCAAGTCTTTTGGCACTGAAATTTCTAATCATCAGGCCATTGCTTTTAAACTTGCTGATATGGCTGTGAAGATAGAGAATGCCAGAAACCTTTGCTTGAAGGCTGCTTGGCTGAAAGACCAGCACAAACCTTTTGGAATTTTTAGCGCCATGGCAAAACAATATGCTGCCGACATTGCCATGGAAGTTACAACCGAGGCAGTTCAAATACACGGCGGCTATGGCTATGTAAAAGAATATCATGTGGAAAGACTAATGCGGGAGGCAAAATTGACTCAAATTTATGAAGGCACTTCCGAAGTTCAGAAAATTATTATCTCACGCGATTTGCTTCACGATTAATTCTATATATTTGCATATTATATTGATTTAAAAACAATTATAAATTTAAAATTTTATACATGAAAATACTTGTTTGTTTGGGAAACGTTCCCGACACCACAACAAAAATTAAAATTTCTGATAATAAGCTTGATGCTACCGGAATTCAATGGATAATAAATCCTTGGGATGAACTCGCATTAACAAGAGCTATGGAACTTAAGGAAGATGCAAATAATCTTGTTGATGGAGTTTCAGTAGTTAGCGTGGGGCTTGCAAGCGCAGAACCTACTATTAGAAAAGCTCTCGCCATTGGCGCCGATGAAGCCTTTAGAATTGATTGCGAACCAACAGATGCTTTCTTTACTGCTACTCAACTGTCTCTCGTTGCCAAAGATTTCGACATAGTGCTTACAGGAATAGAAAGTAGCGATTACAATGGCATTAGCGTTGGCGGTATGCTGGCCGAAATAATTGGTTCAGCCTCTGTATCAGCGGTTTCTTCTCTCAATATTGACGCTGATAAAATCATCGTTTCTCGCGAAATTGATGGAGGCAAGGAGACAGTATCAACTCAACTACCAGTGGTTTTGACTGTTCAAAAAGGAATTGCTAAAGACCCAAGAATTCCTGCCATGCGTGGAATAATGATGGCTCGTCAAAAACCTTTGAAAGTAATTGCTGCTACTTCAACGGCTAATCTCACGGAAATATTAAAATTCGAAATGCCACAAGCTAAAGGTAAATGCAAAATGGTTGATGCCGAAAATGTTGCCGAACTTGTGAATCTTTTAAGAAATGAAGCTAAAGTAATTTAATTGAAAAATTACAATTGCTATTTTGAAACGAATATGAATATCTAAAATACCCAAAAATATGTCAGTATTAATATATGCCCAAAACTGGGATGGAAAATTTAAGAAATCCGTTTATGAACTGCTTTCTTATGGAAAAAAGATAGCCGAAAATAACGGCACTGAATTGATTGCCTTAAGCTTAGGCAATGTAGAAAAAGATGAATTAGAAAGCCTTGCAAATTATGGAGCAGATAAAATATATTTCTCTAATAATTCAGCTTTTGAATCATTCGATAATGAAATTTTTACCGCTGCCTTAAAACAAACAGCCGAAAAAGTTGCTGCCAAAGAGATTATTTTGCTTCATAACAATGAAGGCAAAGCTCTTGGCTCACATCTTTCGGTAGCTTTAAAGGCTGGCTTTGTAAGCGCAGCAGTAGCATTGCCAGAGAGTTACAGCCCCATAACTATCAAGAAAAAAGTTTTTACAGGCAAAGCTTTTGCCCATGTAAAAGTGAATTCTGATATTGCCATTCTGACTTTATCGCCTAACTCTTTTGAGATAAAGGAGATTGCTAGCGCTGCAACAACAGAAGAAATGAATTTCACTTTGCCAACAGCAAAAACCAAGGTTGAAAGTAGAGAAGTTTCGAAAGGAAAATTGCTACTTACTGATGCCGACCTTGTGGTTTCTGGTGGTCGTGGATTGAAAAGTGGCGAAAACTGGGGAATGCTCGAAGATTTGGCTGGAGTTCTCGGTGCTGCTTTAGCTTGTTCGCGACCAGTTTCTGATGAAGGTTGGCGATCTCACACTGAACATGTGGGACAAACAGGAAAAATAATTGCACCAAATTTATATATTGCCGTTGGAATTTCTGGCGCAATTCAGCATGTCGGAGGTATAAGCTCTTCCAAATGTATTGTGGCTATTAACAAAGATCCCGATGCACCTATTTTTGAGGTAGCCGATTATGGAATTGTTGGCGACGCCTTCAAAATTGTGCCTGAGCTCACTGCCGCACTCAAATAGAAAATTTGCACAAAGTCATGATATAATTTCATGACTTTTTTTATGAATAAATATCATTTATGCTTGAGTATGTTGATTATATAACTTCTATCAAGTGGCTGTATTTATTTGGAATGTCGTTAGGCATATCAAGTATTCCATATTTTTATTTTTCAAAAGGCAAATATTCTTCTATAATTATACTTTTCGTTGCGGTACTTTTAACCAATGTATTTTATATTTTTAGCGACCCATTTCTATATCTATGGGATGAACAATTCCATGCTATGGTAGCTAAAAATATGCTGAAAAATCCTTTTTACCCTTATCTTCTCGAACCAGATAAGATTTATGAACATTCAATTTGTTGGGTGGGAAACAATGTATGGCTTCATAAACAGCCAGCATTTTTATGGCTAATAGCTCTAAGTTTCAAAGTTTTTGGCGTGCATTATTGGTCGCTAAGACTGCCCTCAGCAATATTAAGCGCCTTACAAATTTTTGCAATTTATGGAATTGGAAAAAGAGTTTTGAGTAAAGAAGTAGGATTTTGGGCAGCAATATTTTATTTCGCCTCTGCTGCATTCGTCCCCTTAATTACTGGAAGATTAAACACCGACCATAATGATGCAATGTTTGCGACCTTTGTAATTTTTTCTATTTATTTCTATTTCAAATATTTAGATGCTAAAAAGACAAAGTATATTATCTTGATTGGAATTTTTGCGGCTTTTGCAATTCTTACAAAATGGGCTGTTGGTTTACTTGTTTTTTCGGCATGGGGAATTAATATTATCTTCAATAGAGATTTACGCAGAGATATAAAATCATATTTCCATATTATTTTATCTTTTTTAATAAGCTGTATTTTAGTCCTTCCTTGGCAAATCTATGCTTATCTAAGATTTCCTAAGGATTATATATTTGAAAACCAAACAACAGGAAATCATTTCTTCAATGTTATTGAAATGCACTCTGGATCTTGGGACTATTACCTTGATATTTTAAATAATACTGTTGCTCATAATTTTGCTAAAATTATAATTATTGCACTAATAATTTTTGCCTTTCCAATTATAAAAACATTGCGAAAACAAAAAATTGCAGTTCTCGCCTACATTCTAATTATGTATATCTTTTTTTCATTTTCGGCAACCAAAATGCCAATGTTTGTCAACCCAGTTCTTCCTTTATTAATGATAGTTTTGGCAGCGGTAATAATTAGTTTGATTTCAAAATTATACGAAATCCCGCTACTAAAAAATAAAAATAAAATATTTAAAACCATCACAATCATTGTCCTTTCAATAGCGACAACTCTATGGATTTATGATGACCATGAATATAAATTAAAACCTATTTATCGCCAATCTATTTGGAGACATTATGCAAGTGAGGCCAAGATTTTTGAGAAATTGGCAAGTAAAATTGATGACTCAAAGAATGCTATGGTCTTTAATTTTCCCGAATACGGAAACATCAGATTTACATTTATCACGAGCATTGATGCAAGGTCATATTTACCCGATTCATTAACTATTGCCAATCTTACAAAAAGAAATATTGTGCCATATATTTTTGATAATCAAATGCTTCCTGAATATATTTTAAAAAATACCAACATAAAAATTGTGAAATCATCTATCTGGAATTATGATAATTTTCTAACTAATATTCAAATTAAATAATGCATTTTTTGGTAGGATTTAAATATTTTCGAACAATAAAAGCCATTGGAAATTATCATTTTTAAAAAAATTATCTTTGCTGAATGAATTCGATAAAAATATTTCTTTTGTTAGCATTTCTTTCGTCGTTTTCTATTTCATCCTTCTCTCAAAAACCAAATATTACTACAAATTTGGATGCCGTTTGGAAGTTTGGGAAAATGAATGATAGCTTGCTTTATCCAGCTAAAGTGCCGGGAAATGTGCATAAAGATTTACAGAGAAATGCTCTGATAGAAAACCCATATTTTGGAACAAATGAAAACGAAATTCATTGGGTTGAAAAAACTGATTGGCGTTACCTTGGACACTTTGAAATATCGAAGCAAATATTTGATTACAAGCATATTGAAATAATTTTTGAAGGATTGGACACTTATGCTGATGTTTATATAAATGACAAAAAAATCCTCAGTTCAGAAAATATGTTTGTAGAGTATAAGCATGAAATACAAAAGCTGATAAATCTGGGTATAAATAAAATTGAAGTTATTTTTAAATCGCCTATTACAACAGCTCTGCCGTTGTGGCAAAAGGCGGGAATCACCTATCCTGCCGACAATGATAAATCTGAAGAGCATCTGAGTGTATTCACACGTAAAACCGCATCTCATTACGGTTGGGATTGGGCGCCACGCTTTGTTACATCAGGAATTTGGCGACAAGTGAAGCTTTTTGCTTGGGATGATTTAAAGATTGTGAATGTCCATATTACTCAATCGCAACTCAATAATAATTCTGCAAAGCTCAAAATTTATTATAATATTTATGCCGATAGAAGCATAAAAACCACCTTAAATATTGATTGTGATAAAATTAAAACATTTACAAAAGAGATTGATTTGGTGAAGGGAGACAACAATCAAGAGTTTGAAATTAATATCGATTCTCCAAAATTATGGTGGCCTAATGGAATGGGAGAGCAAAATATTTATACTATAAATTCATCTTTGATTTTCAAAGGAAAAATACAGGATTCCAAGGCAAATAAAGTTGGCTTACGACGCTTAGAAGTTGTAAATGAGAAAGATAGCCTGGGAGAGAGTTTCTACCTAAAAGTTAATGGCAAGGCAGTATTTATGAAAGGAGCCAACTATATTCCCAGCAATTGTTTTCCGGCTGAATTTAGCGACTCCATTTACCAGAAAATCTTTGAAAATGCAGTGAAATCAAATATGAATATGCTGCGCGTTTGGGGAGGAGGCTTTTATGAAGATGATAAATTCTATGAACTTGCCGATGAAAAAGGCATAATTATTTGGCAGGATTTTATGTTCTCTTGTAGCATGTATCCTTCTGATAGCGAATTTATTGCGAACATTCTTGAGGAAGTGGAATACAACATAAAAAGGCTTAGAAATCATGCTTGTCTGGCATTGTGGTGCGGCAATAATGAGGTAAATGTTGGCTGGGAAAATTGGGGCTGGCAAAAAACTTACCACTATGATGAAGCTACACAAAAGTTAATGGTTGAAGGATACAAGAAAATATTTCTTGAACTGCTGCCTCAAAAAGTGCAACAACTCGACAGCGGGAGGTTTTATTTCCCATCATCGCCTATTAGCAATTGGGGTCTTAAGTCTGACTTCAATATTGGCGACAACCACTACTGGGGCGTATGGTGGGGCAAAAAACCTTTCGAAAGTTTCAACGAATTTATAGCTCGATTTATGAGCGAATTCGGATTTCAATCTTTCCCAGAGATAAAGACTTTAGCCACTTTTGCCGATAAAAAAGATTGGCAGATAGATTCTGCTCCCATGAAAGCGCATCAGAAAAGCTCCATTGGAAATGCAACTATTGGCGAATATATGGCACGTGAATATAAAACACCCAAAAATTTTGAAGATTTTGTTTATCTTTCACAGCTTTTGCAGGCTGAAGCTATGCGTATAGCTTTTGAAGCCCACCGCCGCAATAAACCATTTTGTATGGGCTCGCTATATTGGCAATTCAACGATGTGTGGCCAGCAATTTCATGGTCGGGCATCGACTATTTCGGTAACTGGAAAGCTATGCAATATTTTGTGAAAAAAGCTTTTGAGCCTGTTATATGTTCGGCAGTTTTAAAAAATGACAGCCTCCGCATTAATATTATTTCCGATTTGAACCACCCACAAAAAGTAAAATGCAAGTTCACAATATTAACTCTTGACGGCAAAATAATTTGGCAAAAAACCCTTGAAACTTCTTTGAAGGATAATGCTAATGAATTAATATTGAATGATTTATTAGAAAAATATATTGGCAAAAACACAACAAACAATATTGTATTAATGATGAATCTTGCTTATGACTCTTGCAATCTTGTGAGTGATTTTTTGTTCGATAAAGTAAAAAACCTTCAACTTCAAAAGCCAGATATTAAAATAAAAATTGTGGAGAATTTTGATGGATATTCAGTAAAACTTAGGTCAGATGTTTTTGTAAAAAACCTACAACTTGAATCCGACAATGAAGGCTTTTGGACTGATAATTTTTTTGATTTAATACCCAGTAAGGACTATGAAATACGGTTTATAACTGTCGATAAAAGCAAAGATTTCTCTAAAAATCTCAAACTTAAATCCGTTTGGGATTGCTTGTGGTAATTATTGAAATTCAAGAAATTTTCTTTATTAACACCTAGAATTAGCTTAACGGGAGTTCTAAGCCCGCTGTCCATCGGTGGTTTTTTTCTCGGTTGCGCTTCTTCTTCAACATCCTCATTTACAATGGGAAACTCCAGTTTTAAAATCTTGTCCGCTTCAAAAAATCTAATTTTTAGTATCCCTCTTAATAAAGAAAAATGTGGCACAATAATTTTCATGCGACATAAATTTCTCATATTTTTGCCTTATGGATATCTTTTCTGATGAATACTTTATGCGTTTTGCTTTTAAGGAGGCTGAGCTTGCTTTTGCCGAAGACGAAGTGCCTGTAGGTGCGGTGGTGGTGATAAAAAATGTGGTGATTGCCAAAGCACATAATATGACTAAGCGGCTTCAGGATGCAACAGCTCATGCCGAAATGCTCGCCATAACTGCTGCCAATGAATATCTTGGCAACAAATATTTGAACGACTGCACTTTATATGTAACTTTGGAGCCTTGCTTGATGTGTGCTGGAGCAACTTTTTGGTCTCATATAGGCAGAATAGTTTACGCTGCTACCGACGAAAAAAGAGGATTTACTCTTTTAAATCCATCGCCTTTACATCCAAAAACCCAATTGCTTTCAGGAATTTTGGAAACAGAATGTGGCTCGCTGTTGAAGAGATATTTCGCTAAGAAAAGATAAAAACTCAATTATTCCATTGCCAGAAATTCTTAGGTGAATGCACAAAAGCTGTAGGGAACTTGATCTATTACCGAAAACCTTATTACATATTGTTTTTATTAGCTGTGTGCTTTCGTTATTTTTTATTCTTCCTAATTGACTGCTTTATTAAACTTAATATGTATTCTAAATCTTCATCACTGTCAATTTGTAATTCATAATCTCCATTCCCCCAGTGACCTGTTGCCGATACATCTCTCGTTATATTCTTTGAGTCATCAAGTTCGCCTTTACTAAGATTTATCCAGATTTTTAATGACTTCTTTTGTGGGTGAATATCTACTATATTTTTACCTGAAACAAAAGAGATGTATTTTTTCTTTGGCTTTATTTCAATATTATCAAAATTTAAAATAGCCCCTTTTAATTTTTGATAAAGTTCAACAATTTCATCATTGGCATTGTCAAGATGTTCTTGTTCTGAATATACAACAATTTCTTTGGCCACAGTTTCGAAAGTTTCATCTGTTTTTGAAATTGTCTTTATGCTTTCTTGTGCACCTGCTTTTTGAATTTGGTCATAAGAAATAGTGCCATTTTCAAACCGCTTAACTTCCCATAGTTCAATTGGTAAATCCTTGAAATTTATGGCTTCACGCTGGTAATTTGTAAAAGCAGGAGAAATAAACATAACACGTGATTGCGACCAATCAACATCTGCACGCTTTAATAATTTTCCTTGTTTTTCATTGTATTCGAGGATAAAATCAGCCTTATTATTAAGCATTAGCGACAAATAAGCATAACCTTGGTCAATAACACTAAAATTTTTATCCCTTTTATATTCAATAATTACGAAAGAATTAGATTCATAATCAAATGCTAATGTGTCAATTCGGAAATTGTTTAACGCAAATTCAGATTTAACGAAATCAATACCAAAAATTAGTTTTAAATTTTGCTCTGTTAATTGTTGAATTTCCTTTTCAAGCTTAAACGGCTTTTCCTTGATGTACTCAAATTTTTTGTCAATTTTAAAAAGTGCCATAATATTTTTTTTTATACGCTTTGATTTTTTATAATGAACTTAAGCGGTAGCCCCCCTCAAGCTGAGGCAATCCTTCTAATAACCCTTTTTCAACCCCAAATGATTAAAAAACTGCGAAGCTAAAGTAATAATTATAGTTGATATACAAGTGCTTGATCTTAGAGGAATATTTTGATGTTGATTTTTTTGCCCTTTCCCAAAAACTACACTATCGCTACCGAACGAACCTTTCCGTGTAGTAGCATCATTATACACCATGCAAATATTTCTATCTGACTGTATGTTTTCATGGCGTCATTTTTCATAATTCTTAACTTTTTTGTTCAAAATAAAACTTGCTCAATCTCTCCGCTTTTTTCAAATAGTCATCTTTTAAACCTAATAAGTACAAGAAATAAGGGTCTTTTAATAAGTTTTGTATTTCTACAAACTCTTCGATAAGATGCAAAGCGGCTATTTTGTTTCGTTCAACAGCTTGCTGCTTGCCTTGCTCAATAGTCTGAGTCAGGTAGCTGAAGATTGTTTTTTCAATTTCTTGACTCATAATATTTCTTTTGTATTTCAGGTCGGTTGGAATAGTGATTTTATTTAATTTAAGATCGGAAGCCGGGCGAAAATAGCCTTTAATGTCGCTGTCTTCTATTTCTGTTTGTTTTTGTGCGAATATATGATTGCCAATTAATAAAAGGCAAAATATTATTCCAATTTTTATATGTGTTTTCATTTTAATACATAATTAATATTTGAACTATTAACAAAAATTAGCAAGCCATATCGCCAGCATTTTTCATTGCTGAAAGCAGATTATATGCACCTTTTATAACTACTTTGTTTTTTTCAATAACAAAATCTTTAGGCAAAATAATTTCAGTAAAGCCATTGTTTGAAACTCCTTTTTTTACTTCTATCATTTTAAAGATTGTGATTTCTTTTTCTCCTTCTTTTTTGCGTTCAAAAAGAGTAAAAATATAATTTTTATCATCGAATGTGAGAACTGCCTCATCGGGCAAAGAAGTTACGGAATTGTTGCTTGTTTCTATCAAAGCATTGACATACATTCCTGGCAACAGGTTTTTATCTACATTATCGACAGAGGCGTATACTTTAATTGTTTTATCATCGCCAATAGTTTTACCCAGTTGATAAATTATTGCGGTTTGTTCTTTGCCTGCTTTATAAGGCATTGAAAACCGTATTTTTTGACCGATTGAGACAGTTTCAATATCTTTTTCAAACAAAAAAAGTTCTAATGTTAATTTCTGATTGTTTACGATTTCAAACATAACATCGGTGGGATTTACATATTTGCCGATATTGATATTTACAGTTTTTATATATCCGCTGATTGATGCAACAACAGAAACAGAACGAGAGATTTTTTCTTCGGTGAGTTGCTTTGAATCAATGCCAATTAATGAGAGTTTCTGCTCTAATGCAAACACTTTTGTTTTTAGACTTTTATATTCAGAAAGTGCCTGTTGATATGTTTTTGCTGAACTTACATTTTCTTTATACAAATCTTTCTGGCGGTTGTAATCGGTTTCGGCAAATTCGAGTTTGTTTTTGTTTTCAAGATAGTTTTGCTGCAATTCAATAAATTCAGGATTTTCAATTACTGCAAGTACCTGCCCTTTTGAAACAGGACTGCCTTGCACCAAATCGGTACTTTTTACAAATCCGCCCATGTTTACTGAAACAGAAACTAAATTTTGCGGAGGTACATTTACAACTCCATTTACTTTTAAAACATTGCTCAAAACTTTGTATTCTACCTGACCTAATTCTATGCCTGCGGTTTTATACTGGTCGTCGTTCATTTCAACAGTGTTTGGCGGTAATACTTCGTGTTCGCCCCCATGCTCTTCTGTGGTTTCTACTTTGTTTTTACAGCCTATTACGAATAAACTGAAAACTACTATTACGAAAAATATTTTTGATTTCATGTTCTTAAATTTTTAAAAAATTAATAAATTAAATTTCACAATTTTTATCACTACTGCAAGAGCAAAGTTTATCGTTTTTTGCTTTCTCAAAACATTCTTTGCCTTCTCTTAAAGAAAGAATTGAAATACCTACAGAGCCTATTAAATCAGCGTAAGCGAAATGAGTAAGTTCATAAATTCCGCTTGCAAAAAGTAAAACAACGGACATGTATATACAAACCAACGTGCATTTGGCATCTGCAATAATGGGTTCGGAATATAGTTTTTTCCCTATGTTAAGTTTCCACAAATAGAGAATAAGCATAATGACAATTGAAATGCTTGAAATTATTATTCCCCAAAATGTTGTTTGTGGTTTTATCCCTGCATAAAGATTGATGACAGCAGAAATTATTAAACCTGCTGAAAGAATGTAAAAAGAAAAACCTGTTATACGTAAAGCAGTTTTTTCAAAATTGCTCCTTGTATTATATGCGTTGCGTTTTATTTGCAAAATCATATAAGCAATACCAAAGCCTGAAACTGCCTCAATAAAACTATCAACGCCAAAGCCAAACAAGGTTAGTGTGTTATCCTCAAATCCGAAATAGGTGGAAACAATTCCCTCAATCAGATTATAAATGATTGTAAAAATGCTTAATCTAAATACGATTTTAAACAACCATTTCTTTTTTAAATTATCTTCTACTATTGGTATCATAATTATTTTTTTTTATTGTAATAAAGATTAATTAATTTTTCCCATGATTTTGTCAATAGTAATTATTGATTGATTATAAAGATTGAGCATTTGTAAATAATTGCTTTTTATATCGAGTGCTTTGTCGAGATTTAAAACATATTCAACATAATCAATGTTTCCAGCTTTATAACTTTTCCCTGATTGCTCAATGATTAATTCTGACTGCGGAATTGCTGTTTTTTCGTAGTATTCAAGACTTGTTTTGTATTTCTGATATTCCTGTAAAAGTGTTTGAAATTCTACAAAAGCAACCGTTTTGTAATATTCATAATTGTTTTGTTCAATATGCTCATTAATTCTTGATGCTTTTATTTTTGCAGATTGAGAGAAAAACAATAGAGGAATTGCAATGCCAACCTGAACGCCACTAAAACGATAATCAGCCTGAATATCTTTGTTTGAGAGGTTAAAATATCCTACAGAAAATTCGGGCATGAGTTTTAATTTTTCAACTTTTGTTTCAATTCCGCTGATTTTCAATTGCTGTTGTATTAAGGCTAAAGCAGGGCTGTTTGCAATTGCTATTGTGTCAGAAATAAAAGAAAATTCTGCTTTTTTCAAATCGTTATCGCTGATAGAAATATCTTGTTTTTCGTTCAACAGAGCTTTAAGTTTTATCTTAAAAATTAATATATCGGCACTTGTTTGAGAGAGCAGTGTTTTTACTTCCATCATCTGCGTTTGTGCTGTGATTTTTTCGAGCATAGGACTTTCGCCTTTTTCGGTTTTCAATTCTGCTGCCTTATAAAAATTTGTGAAAAGGCTGTCTTGATATTTCAGTAATTTAAGTTTTGAAAGATAATATGCAAGGCTGAAATAATTAGATTTTACATTATTCACAATCTCTGCCTGTATCATGGTTAAACTGATTTCAGAATTTTTTATGTTCGCTTCTGAAAGTTTGGATTGCCCCATGTTTAAGCCAAATGCCGGAAATGATTGTGAAATTGTAAGGTTGTTATCTTTCGCAAGTGAGTTTGATTGACCATAGGTATATTGAAAATCGGTTTTTTTGAACTCCCAATTTGCCGATTTTATTTTTTTCTGGTACTCAATCTGCAAAGATGCGGTTTTGATATTTCCGTTATTTGCCAGTGCTTGTATAACTGCTTCGTCTAATGTATAAATTTTCTGCTTTGTGTTTTGTGCCTGTGCTGAATTTGGAAAAACAAATAGACTACCTACAGAAAAAATTATTAAAATAACTGCAAGCGTTGAATTTATCTGAACTTTTCTTTTGCGAGAAAAAAGCACATATAAAACAGGTAGAATTATTAAGGTTAAAAAGGTTGCAGAAATTAAACCACCGATTACAACAGTTGCAAGTGGTTTTTGAACTTCTGCCCCTGCCGATGATGAAATAGCCATTGGTAAAAAACCAAGCGAAGCAACTGCTGCGGTCATGATTACAGGGCGGATACGTGCTTTAATTCCAATACGTACACGTTCGTAAATATCTGTAATCCCTTCGTCTTTTTCGAGCCTGTTAAATTCTGCAATCAGCACAATTCCATTTAAAACGGCAACACCGAATAAGGCAATAAAACCAATTCCGGCAGATATGCTGAAATTCAGATCACGCAAATACAATGCGATTACTCCTCCGATAGCAGACATCGGAACAGCTGAATAAATTAGTAATGTTTGTTTGATAGAATGAAATGTAAAAAACAGTAAAACAAAAATTAATAACAAAGCAACAGGTACAGCAACAGCAAGGCGTTTTTTTGCTGCAACAAGATTTTCAAACTGTCCGCCATAGGTGATATAATAACCCGCAGGGCGTTTCACGGATTTATCAACTTTTCTTTGTACTTCTTCAATAATAGACTCAACATCACGGTTGCGAACATTAAAACTGACTGTGATACGTCTTTTAGTGCTTTCTCTTGATACCTGTGCTGTTCCTGTTCTAATTTCTACAGATGCCAACTGGTCGAGTGTGATTTGTCCGCCTTTTGGCAAAGGAATGTAAAGGCTTTTAATAAACTCAATGTCGTTCCTGAAATCTTTATCGAAACGCACAACCATATCGAAACGCTTTTCTTCATCATAAATAACTCCTGCACTTTTTCCAGCAAATGCAGTTTTCAGCAGATTATTAATATCGGAAATATTAACACCATACTGCGCTATTTTTTTGCGGTCGTAAATAACCTGTACTTGTCCCGAGCCTGTTATTTTCTCAACATTGATTTCATCAGCACCTTTTACGGTACGAATTATCTTTTCGATTTCTTCGGCTTTCTGTGCAAGTGTTTCAAGATTATCACCAAATATTTTAACGGCAACATCTTGTTTAGAACCAGTCATTAATTCATTAAAACGCATTTGAATGGGTTGCTGTAAAGTGAAAACTACACCTTTTAAAACAGATAATTCTTCCTGCATTTTTTCCATCATTTCAACTCTTGTTTTTGCAGAAACCCAATCTTTTTTGTCTTTCATTACAATGATATAATCGCCTGTTTCCATTGGCGTAGGGTCGGTTGGTATTTCTCCTGTACCGATTTTACAAACCACATGTTTTATTTCAGGAAATTTTGACATCAAAATTTTATTTGCTTTCTCAACTGTTTCAATTGTATTTGAAAGAGAGCCACCCTGTAAGGTCATTACCCCTGCTGCCAAGTCGCCCTCTTCAAGCTGTGGTATAAACTCACCGCCAAGTGAATTGAACAAAAGAAAACTTGAAATAAACAGAACAACAGAAAATAAAACGACTGTGATTTTATGCCGGAGAGAGAAATTTAAAAGTGGTGTAAATGCTCTATTTATGCCGTTCATAATTGTGTCGGCAATGGTTTTTTTATATTCTGTTTTCTTACTTAAAAATAAAGAAGAAACAACAGGGACATAAGTAAGAGATAAAATCAGCGCTCCTAAAATTGCAAAACTTACAGTCTGTGCCATCGGACGAAACATTTTCCCCTCAATGCCAACGAGAGCAAGAATAGGCAAGTAAACAATCAGTATTATAATTTGTCCGAATGTTGCAGAATTCATCATTCTTTTTGCAGAACTTAAAACTTCATTATCCATCTGCTGTGGAGTGAGTTTTTTAATTCCGACATGATGCGTTTTACTTTGCGTTATTTGATGTACAACACTTTCAACAATGATTACTGCACCATCTACAATTAAACCGAAATCAATTGCTCCCAAACTCATTAAATTGCCTGATACACCAAAAAGATTCATCAGGGAAATTGCAAAGAGCATTGCAAGTGGAATAACAGAAGCAACGATAAGACCTGCCCGAAGATTTCCTAACAATAAAACCAAAATGAAAATTACAATCAGACCTCCTTCAATAAGATTACGTGAAACAGTACTAACGGCACGGTTTACTAAATCTGTTCGGTCGAGAAATGGTTCAATTTCCAATCCTTCAGGCAATGATTTTTGAATGAGTTTAATTTTTTCTTTAACCCCGTCTATTACCTGTGATGCGTTTTTTCCTTTTAACATCATTACCACACCTCCAACGGCTTCGCCCGTTGTATCAACAATGAAAGCACCATAACGGGGGGCACTTCCTAACTGGACTTTTGCAACATTGCCAATTAAAACAGGCATTCCATTATCAGAAGATTTTACAACAATATTTTCAATGTCTTCCATTGTTTTGATAAGTCCAATGCCTCTGATAAAATAAGCATTCGGTTTTTTGTCAATGTAGGCACTGCCTGTATTCTGATTGTTTTTTTCAAGTGCGTCAAAAATTTCTAAAAGTGTAACATTCATGCTCCTTAATCTTTCAGGATTAACGGCAATTTCAAATTGTTTAATAAATCCGCCGTAACTGTTTACATCAGCAACGCCAGAAGTTCCAAGCATTTCACGCCTTACAATCCAATCTTGAATAGTTCGCAGTTCGGTAGGATTATACTTTTTCTCATAGCCATGTTTAACGTGCAAAACATATTGATAGATTTCGCCCAAACCTGTTGAGATAGGTGCTAATTCGGGCTTTGCAACACCTTCGGGAATTATGTTTTCAGTTTCTTTCAGCCTTTCAGTAATCTGCTGTCTTGTCCAGTAAATATCTGCATTGTCTTTGAAGACAACAGTTACAACGGATAAGCCAAGACGTGAAACTGACCTTAATTCGAGAATATCAGGGATATTGGCAACCGATATTTCAATAGGAGCGGTAATAAACTGCTCAACTTCATTTGCAGCAAGTGTAGGTGCAACGGAAATAATCTGTACCTGATTGTTTGTTATATCCGGCACAGCATCTATGGGCAATTCTTTTAATGAAAAAATTCCCCAAGCCACAAGTGCAAGAACAAATAAGCCAATTATGATTTTGTTCTTTATGGAAAAACTAATAATTTTTTCTATCATAAAACATTTAATAATCAATTAGATAAATAAGAATTTACTGAAATCAGGGCTGTTTTATTGGATATACCGAAAACAAAGTGACATAACGCATATTGCATTATGAACAAATTTATAGCCTGATTTTACTAATTGATTATGCTTTGGGCGGTTGCCAGATATCAAGAATAATGTCTTTTAAAGAGATTACATTATAAATGTAAGTTACTGCTACCGGAATTGGTGTAATAGCATTAACAGATTCATTTAATGCAATAATTGTATTTACATGACAACAATTGCAAACACAAAAAGGCGGACATGTATGACAATCATTATCAGTGTGATTGTTATTTGTAGAATTTTCAGTTTTATTCATACATAAAATATCTCCACCATCTTGGCAGGGATAAGTCAAAAGAGTGATTATATAAATTGAAAATATATAATAGAAATATTTCACGGTGCAAATATATAATTATTTTTGAGGGATAAAGCCTGCTAACATAAAATTAATACAATGACCCGTATTAGGGATTTTAGCATTTTGAGTATTTGAAAATTTATCATCTGTCAATACCACATTAACTGCCGCATAATTAAATCACTCCTTATTGGGTTGATTCGTTGGCAAAGTAAATGCTCTATTTGTTTTTTTTACCTTAGAAAATAATATTATTCAAAAAAAAACAAATTGTGCCCGACGTCAGTTCGTCTAATAACTCCCAAAACAGTTCGTTGTATTGCTCTCGACAACTGTATGGGATGCCCAACGAAGATAGGAATTATATCTATTCTAACGAATGCATGATTTTTAGTTAAATGAGGATATCGATTTTTTTGGGTTCGCCAAAAAACCTTTGTCCTTTGAAAACCTATAGAAAAAAGACAGTGCTGGGGATTCGCCGAATTGAGCGCAGCCGAAATTTAGTTCAACAGCGGCTTCATGCTTGGTCTCGTCCCTAAAGACGAGACGAGCCACATGAAGGCTAGTTATTGTGTACCTGTTGATTTTCATTTTAACGGTCTTTTTTTAATCATACCACCTTTAGCATCCTTTATGCTGTGCATTGCAATAAATGCATCTTTATCTATTTTGTCTATCTCGGTTTGCAACTTTGATAATTCCAATCGAGTTATTAAGGTATATACTATATCCGTCTGCTTTAATGGTTCGCCTCGTTTTGCAAATCCTTTCTTGCCTGAATATAGAGTACATCCTCTTCCCATTTTTTCAATTATGGCCAATCTAATTTCTTCAGATTTATCAGATATTATTGTTACACCTATATATTCTTCAACACCTGTAATTACAAAATCAACTGTTTTTGAAGCAGCTAAATAAGTCAAAATAGCATACAATGCAATTTCTATAGAAAACACATAGGCAGCAATAGCAAATATAATTATATTAAAAATTAATATAACATCACCTATTGTCAATGAAGTTTTACGGCTTATAAAAACTGCTAATACTTCTGTTCCATCAATCACAGAACCTCCGCGAACTGCTAATCCTATTCCTAATCCTAAGAAAAAGCCACCAAATACAGCAATTAATAACTTGTCATCTGTAATAGAGGTAAATGGAATTAAATAAATAGTAATAGCAAGTAATATAATTGCTATAATGCTTTTGATAGCAAATTGTCTGCTTATTGTAGAGAATGCTAATATCATAAAAGGAATATTTATCAAAACAATTAAAACAGAAAGTGATATTCCTGTCAATTCTGTTGTAATAAGAGATAGCCCTGTTACACCTCCATCAAGGAATGAATTTGGCAGTAAAAATCCTTTTAATCCAAAACTTGTTGATAAAACTCCTAACAGAATTAGAAAACTGTCACGGAGTATATGCGCATATTCAACCTTCGTATTTTGGATTTCTCTTTCAAATTGCTTTGAAGATGGTTTTTTATTCTTCTTTTTAAGTTGACGTCTTACTGTCTCAACGATAATATATTGAAAAATTGGGTTCATTTTTATCAGTTTAGTTTTTTCTTTTCAAAGGCACACAACGTCAGCCCGTCTAATAACTCCCTAAAACTCTAGTTTTATTGCTCCCGACAACTGTACGGGATGCCCTGCAAAAATAGAAATTAAATCAATTCTAACGAATGCATGTTTTTTAGTTAAATGCGGATATCGATTTTTTTGGGTTCGCCAAAGAACCTTTATGCTTTGAAAATCCATAGATTAACGGCAGTGCTGAGGATTTAGTTCAACGAATGTATATCCACCATATATAGGTTATTTCGTATTTAGTTTGAGTTTTTTAATTTATTTAATTCTCTGGTTTTTAAGGCTATAACCGTTTTTAAAAGTTCCCTTCGACTGCGCTCAGGGCAGGTTTTGTCGGTTTTATCTATTTTTTGGTTTTAAGCAGATTTGTAATTATTTTCAAGACAAATATTACAATAAATAGTAAAGTCCAATTTTATAGAAATAATTAATGCAAAGGGTTTTAAAAAATATTTTACCGAAAGTTCTAAGCTACTTCCTTTGCAAAACTTCTTTTTTGAGAAAGCAAAGTGCAAAATCATATTTCAATAGCAACAAATTAATATATGGAAAAGTCTAGAATTGAATTTGATTTACAATTTTGATTGTCTATCAATAATAATTTTGTGTAAATTTGACGCAATTTTAAAGCACATATTATGATACATAATCGCAGCATTTTAGTCTTATTATTCTCCTTATTTATCTTAAGTTTTTCTTATGCTCAAAACCCTATTTCAAGCGAAGAACTTAATGAAATGTATGTCTATACCAATTTTGAAGACGCTTTGAAAAACACTTCCGAGGTTTACATTCTTGACCTCTCGGGACAAAACCTCACTGCTTTGCCAAAAAACATAAGCAGAATGAGAAAGTTGCAAGTATTACTACTATCCAACAACCATCTAATAAATTTAAACCCCGAAATTTATAAACTTAAAAACCTTCAAGTACTTGCCTTAGACAGCAATTATATCAAAAGCATTCCAGAAGAATTTGTTCAGTTGACAACTCTCGAAGAACTTTATATAGGATATAATATGATTACAGATTTGCCAACCGCTATCAGCAAGATGGAAAATCTACAAATTCTGAGTTTAAGCGGCGACAAAGATTTGAATTGGAAAAATATTTTTCACCCTCTTTCCAAAATTCGTAGCCTTAGAAGTTTGGATTTAAGCTATTGTAGTTTCGATACTATTCCTTGGCAATTATCGAATATTCAAGAACTTAAGCAACTTGATTTAAGCGGAAATCCTAATATGGAATGGGATACCTCTTTCAGTTATCTGGCACAAACCAACAATCTCGAAGTGCTAATACTTGCCAATAATAATCTGCGCGAGCTCCCAGCATCTTTTGGTAAATTGGATTTATTAAACACCGTTGATTTAAGTGAAAATCCGAAGCTAAACCTTAACCAAGTTGCAGAAGTTTTAAAGCCACTTTTTCGCCTCGAAGTTTTGGATATTTCCAATTGCGCATTGACAGAGATTCCAGCAGCAATGGGTGATTTGAGCAATTTGCGCGAAATTTATGCTCAAGATAATAGTATTAGCAAAATGGATGCTTCTATAAAAAAACTCTTCAAATTGGAAGTCCTCAATCTACGCAATAATGCCATCACTTCTTTGCCAGAAGGTATAGGTGGACTGCAAAGCCTTGAAGAACTGTATCTTTATAATAATCCTCTTACCTATATCCCTGAAGATTTTAAAGATTTAAAAGATTTGAAAATTTTGAAACTGCCAAAATCGACTCTTAATAAAGATATAAAGAAAAACTTAAAAGACTGGTTTCCAAATGCCAATATATCTTATCAAGATATTTCAAAAAAGAAATAATTGATGAAAGATTTCGTTAAAAGAGCAAATATTTACATTTCATGAAGATATCAAGAATAATTATTTTTGTCCTTATCGCATTTATTCCCTTTGGAAATGGCTGTAAAAAATGGCAAGTAATACATAAAGAAAAACAAGATTTAAGGGCATTGCGCCAAAAGCAAAGAGAAAAAGATGTCGAAAATGCCAAGAAATATGAAGAAGCAGTGAAAAGACAGGCTTCTATTCAAGATAAAAATACGCGTAAAATAATGAAACGTAAATACAAACAAGCTCAGCAATACAACAGTCATAAGCGCGAATTTTTCCTCAAGCGATGGTTTAAAGGTGGCAAGAAAACACAAAATGCTCCTCAAAGAAAAAATCGCGAATAATTTTTTTTTAATACATACTATTTATTTGCTATTTTTGAAAGATTGATTTCAAAGCATTAATTATGAGAACATTCTATTCAAAATTATTAGCAGTATTTTTGATTGTAGCTTTAACTCTTGGCTTCACCGATTGTGCATCAATTCTAAACCCTAAAAGAGAGAAAAAAGAAATGCAGAAAAAAAGAAGTGGCATTGCTAAAAAGAAAAGGGCAGAAATTCAAAAAGGCTACAAATAAATTTCATGAGAAAAATTCATGTGGCAAAACATTCTGAAAAGGATATGATTAATAAAATATTTTTGGCTTTTATTTTTGGCTTGCTTTTTTCAAAATATGCTTATAATCAAGAAAATAACTTCAAATACGAGAAGATTACCACTGAAATAAGCAGGGTGGAAAAAGGACTCTCTCAGAATACTGTGCGCAATATTTTTCAAGATTCCAAAGGATTTATATGGATTGGTACTTGGTCGGGACTAAACAGATTTGATGGCCTTAACTTCAAAATATTTCTCCCTGATATCAACAATCCCACAAAATCTATTAGCAATGCTGTAATAAACGCTCTTGCTGAAGATAAAAACGGATTTTTATGGATTGCTACAGAAAGTGGCCTCAACAAACTAAATACCAGAACTTTCGCTATAAAATCCTTCAATGAAATTGCAAAACCATTTTATAAAAATCATAGCGACACCATTTATTCACTACACTCCAGCAGCAAATATTTGTGGATTGGAACGCATAAAGGACTGGTATTAAAATTAAATAATAAAGACAGCTTTTTTGTCCCGAAAACTTTTGTCAACACCAAATACATTGCCGACAAGGAAATTAGGTCGATAGTGAAATTTTCTGCGAATCAGCTTTTGCTTGGCACCAACGATGGTTTGGTGATTATTGACATAAATACATTTCAAATTATTAAGGTCATTCGCACACCAACAATTTCTTCAAATTCAATATTATCATTACTGAAAATTGATGAAAGTAAAATTCTCATCGGTACAGAAAATGGACTTAATAGGCTCGATATCAATAAAATGATAAACAAAGTGATAAAGCTCGACAAAAATTCACTACCATATAATCCAGATTTAATAATGGCCATGATTAAAGCTTCTGACAGTTTGATTTGGCTGGCAACATCTGGAAAAGGGGTTTTCTTATTAAGAAATATTGCTAAAAGCAAATATTCTGTAGAGAAACTAAAAGCTGAAAACCTCAATGGAAACAGACTCACCGAAGAAATTCGTGAAGAATTATATTATTATTCTTTGTTAAAAAGCCGCGATGGAACAGTGTGGCTGGGTTCCGCTTGGAGTGGAATTTTTAAACTCGTATCCGACAAGAATATTTTTGAGGGATTTCAAAAATCTAACAAAGGCAATGGCTTAAGCGACAACCAGATTTGGTCTTTCTACAATGATGGCGACAAATTATGGATAGGAACACAAAAAGGCATAGATATATACAATAAAACAAGCCATAAAATGACTCATTTGACAAGCAGAGGCAAAATTGGCTACCGTTTTTCGTCCAACAATATACGCTCGATATTCAAAGATTCAGAGGGACATTTTTGGATAGGAACTTTTCAGCAAGGTCTAAATAAATATTTTCCCGAAAATGGCCGCATAGAGGTTTATCTGCCCGAAGCCAAAAATTCACATTTTGTGGCGGATGCTACTGTGTGGAAAATTGTAGAGGATAAACACAAAAACCTTTGGATGGCTACGCATAACGGGCTTCAAATGACAAATCTTACCTCAGGAAAAACCATCGTTTTCAAACATAATCCTATGGATTCCACTTCCATAAGCAACAATGTGATTTACAATGTATATTTCGATAAGCAAGGTTTTTTATGGCTTTCAACTTTTGATGGATTGAATAAATTTGACACTAAAACTTATAAATCTATAATATATAAACACCATTCTGCGAATAAAAAAAGCTTGAATACGAATAAAATATTTGCCATTTATCAAGATAATTCAATGGATTATTGGATAGGCACTATCGGCGGTGGACTAAATTATATAAACCATAAAACCAACGAGATAACAAGCTTTACAACCAAAGAGGGCTTATCCAATAATATTGTTTATGATATAATTGACGACAATTTTGGAAATCTTTGGCTAAGCACAAATTGTGGTATTTCATCTTTCAACCTTAAAAATAAAGTCTTCACAAATTACACCGTTAGCGATGGGCTTCAGAGCAACGAATTTAATTTTGGCGCTGCCTTAAAAGATAATTTTGGCAATATTTATTTTGGAGGAATGTTTGGTTTTAATGTGTTGAAACCTAAAGATATACAGATAGCATCTAACAATTTAAAAATGCTAATTTCCGAATTTTCTGTAAATAATGGTACAACAATTTATTATGTTTTGCCCAAGGAAACTATTCGCCTGAATTATAATCAAAACTCCTTTTCTATAAGATTCTCACTTCTCGATTATAAAAATCCAAACAAAGATATTTATCAATATAAACTTGAAGGAGTGAACAACGAATGGAAAACCGCTAACTCAGATGACCCTTTAATAAATTTTTATAAGTTACCTCCAGGCACTTACACTTTGCAGGTGAAAGGACTTAATTCTTTGGGAGTTTGGACCAGCGACAGTAAATATAAAATCATTATTAAGGATGCTTGGTATAATCTTTTGTGGTTAAAAATCGCCGCACTTCTTGTTATTGCAGCAATTTTATTTATGCTTATTCGCAATAGGATAAAAAGAATAAACTTTGAACATGAATCAGAAAAACAACTCTTAGAACTTGAAAGTCAAACGCTTAAGCTTCAAATGAATCCTCATTTTATTTTCAATACTCTCAATTCTATCCAAAGTTTTATTTTGCAAAATGATGTTGACAAATCAATTTCTTATTTGTCGAAATTTTCTAAATTAATGCGACTTTTGTTGATTAATTCAAGAGAAAGTAATATTTCTTTGGAGAGCGAAATATATCTTTTGCAATCTTATCTCGAATTGGAAAATTTGAGACATCAAGAAGGTTTCGATTTTGTGATAAATGTTGATGAAAACATAGAAAAAGAATTTATAGGAATTCCGCCAATGATAATTCAACCTTTTGTTGAAAACGCTGTGATTCATGGGCTCCTGCCTTTGAAAGAGAGAAGAGGCAAACTTCAGATTTCAATCTCTCAGGAAAAAAATTTTATCAAAGTGAATATTGAAGACAATGGCGTTGGAAGAAATTATTATCAGGAAAATCAGCAAGATAAATTGCATCGACCTAGTGGAATTTTAATAACTCAAAAACGTTTGGAGCTTATCAACACTCAGTTTTCTGATAAATCGAGCTTGAAAGTTACAGATTTGAAAGATGAGCAAAATAACTCTTTGGGCACAAAGGTTGAAATCTTGATACAATTTACTAATATTGATGATGATTAGAATTTTAATATAAAGCTATAAAATCATGGAAGAAAATATTCTGAGAGCAGTAATTATTGATGACGAACCTAATTCGCGTAGAACTTTAAAGACAATGTTGAATCGCTATTGCGATTTAAACATTATAGGCGAGGCTGGCGGCGTAAGTTCTGGTGTGGAATTGATTAAAAACCTATCACCAAATTTAATTTTTCTGGATATTAAAATGAATGATGGCACTGGTTTCGACCTACTTAAGCAAATTGAATTAAAAGATTTCCAAATAATTTTTACTACCGCTTACGACCAATTTGCAATAAAAGCTATAAAATATTCTGCCTTAGATTATCTTTTAAAACCTATTGATATTGAGGAGCTTCAAACTGCAGTTAACAAAGCCGAAAACGCTATAAATACTTCTAACATAAGCCAAGTAAAGCAACTCAATGTGCTGGTTAACAACAATTTTAATCCCGAATCTATGCAAAAGATAGTGTTTTCCACTGCTGAAGGAATGCACATAATAGAAATAAAAAAGATAATCCGCTGCGAAGCCGATGACTACTATACAAGAATTTTTGTTGAAGGGCGCAAGCTTATCATGATATCCAAAACTCTTAAAGAAGTTGACAAAATGCTCTCGAACCATACTTTTGTAAGAGTTCATAAAACACATTTAGCTAACGTAGATTATATAAAAACCTATGTAAAATCTGGTGGAGGCTATCTTATCATGACCAATGGCGAGCAGATTCCTGTGTCGCGAAGAAAAAGAGAAGTGCTTATGGAAGCCCTCGGAATGTTGTAAAAAAAAGAAAATATTGTCGGTTGCAAGCTTTAAAATTCCTTAATCTGATTTTTTATGCCCGATGGCTGATATAATATTTCAGATCTAAGAAATTAATTTGTACTTTTGAACTTTGCTATGAATAGGCAAATAACAATAAATTACATAAAGATGAAAGAATTTTTACCCATACTGATAGGAATTATTTGGCTTGGATTTAAGATGTATAACAAAAACCAAGAAAATTTGCGCAAGCAGTTGAAAAAAAATGAAACCATAGAAGCTGATGAAGTTACCTCAGAGCCACAGCAAAATTTCGAGGAAATATTAAGTCAGTTTTTTGAGCCAACGGTACAAAAAAAATCTCCATTTGCTGATTTTCAGGAATCTGCCTTTAACACTGTTGAAGACGATTATTCAAAAGTAGAAGAAATAATACCTCAAAGCGAGCCCATAGATTATTATAATCCTAAAACAGATAATTCATTGCATAGTGTTGAGGACGAATATGTTTTAGGTAATCACGCCCGCAATGAAGAAAAAAAATTAAAGTATTTAGCGCTTCATGCCAACGACGATAAAAATATTGCTGAGGATTTTGACTTCGAAAAAGCCATTATTTATAGCGCCATTCTAAATAGACCTTATGCTTAATGATTCTAAATATTCAATCTTTTCAATTTTTGTATTGCCATTGTGGTTTTTTTTTAACTTTGGCGACTTTTAGCATGGGAAATAAATAACATTAAAAATACAAGTATGATTCGAAAGTTACTATTATCAGCAATCGTAATGATGTTTTCCTTTTATACCTTTGCCCAGTCGGGCTCTTTAAAAGGGAAAGTAATAGATAAAGAAACAAAAGAGCCAATTCCTTTTGCAAATGTAGTAGTTGAATTAGGAGGCAAAATTGTCAACGGAGCAACAACTGACTTTGACGGAAATTACAATATCAAACCTATTCCTCCAGGAAAATATGATATTAAAGCCAGTTTTGTGGGATATAAAAACCTTATGGTTAGAGGCGTAGTTATAAACGCCAACAAAATTATGTTTTTAGATGTAGATTTAGAATCAACAACTACTACCTTAAATACTTTTGAAGTAGTAGAATATAAAGTTCCTCTTATCGATAAAGACCAAACATCTACTGGAGGCACCATGACTTCTGAAGAAATTAGCAAAATGGCTGGTCGTTCTGCAACTTCTGTGGCTGTGACTGTTGGTGGAGTTTTCTCCGATGAAAATGGAAATATGGGTGGTATTCGTGGCGGTCGTTCAGGTGGTACTGCTACTTATATCGATGGGGTCCGAGTAATTGGTTCAGCAAGCATTCCACAGTCGGCTATCGATCAGGTATCCGTTATCACTGGTGGAACACCTGCAATGTATGGAGACTTTACTGGTGGTATTGTAAATATCACAACAAAAGGCCCTTCAAGAGATTTTAGTGCTGGATTTGAGGGAATTACCTCAGAATTGCTCGATGGTTATGGTTATAGCCTTCTTGGATTTAATATTCAAGGACCTCTTATCAAAGGAAAAGATACAACAAAAAATACTTCACTTCTTGGATTTTTTATCTCAGGTGAAGGCAGCTACAATCGCGATGGAAATCCTGCATCAATAGGAACTTACAAGGTTAATGACCAAACATTAGGAATGTTAAGAAGCAATCCTGTTCGTCCTTCAGGAACAGGTTTTGGCTCATATCCAAATTCTGAATTTATTCACATGAGCGATTTGGAAAATGTACATACCAGAATCAATTCAGATGCCGTTGGCGTTAATATTTCTGGAAAACTCGATGTTAGAACTACTGACTATACCAACTTAACTTTTGGAGGTTCAGTGAATTATAATAGCGGCAAAAATTGGAATTTAGCAAATACCTTGTACAATTATGAAAATAATGGTATATATAACAATCTGACTTGGCGCGTGTATGGAAAATTTACTCAACGATTTCCAACAGCCAAAGATAGCCGTTCGCTAATAAAAAATGTATATTACAGCATACAGGCCGATTATTCAAAATTCAATCAAACAACTCAAAATGCCTACCTCGGTGATAACCTTTTCGGATATGGCTATGTGGGAAAATTCAAAACTTATAGCATTAATTCCTATGAATTAGGTAGTGATACCGTTTTAGGCTACACCAACGTTATGATTCACAATGGTTTTAGAGATACACTTTTCGATTTTGAGAGAAGCGAAATAAATCCTAATCTTTCAAATTATACAGACCAGTACTATAATTTATACGATTTGAACTCCGGATTTTATAGAAATTTACTCACGGTACAAAGTGGTGGTGCCCTTCTAAATGGACAACTTCCTGCATCGGTTTATGGCTTATGGGCAAATACTGGAACACCTTATAACGGTTATTCTAAAGTTGATAACTCAAGAATTGGATTTAATGCCAGCGGTTCAGCCGATATTGGCGACCATGCTATTCAATTCGGAATTCAATATGAGCAAAGAGTTGAAAATGCTTATTCTGTAAACCCTGCTGGATTATGGACTTTGATGAGAGGTCTTGTAAATCGTCATATTACTCAGCTCGACCTTGCAAACCCAATTCCTGTTTATGATGCAACAGGCATATTTCAAGATACTATAAACTACAATAGACTTTTTGATGCTAATACTCAGGCATATTTCGACAAAAATCTTAGAAGCAAATTAGGTTATGATGTAAATGGTACAGATTGGATTGATTTAGACAGCTACGATCCAAAGACATTCTCTGTAGATATGTTCAGTGCCGATGAGCTTCTAAATAGCGGAAATTCATACGTAAGTTATTATGGTTACGACCATACTGGGAAAAAACTAACAGGAAAACCATCCTTCGAAGATTTCTTTACTAAACAAGATGCCAATGGCAATTTTACCAGAACCGTTGGAGCTTATGAGCCAATTTATATGGCAGGATATTTACAAGACCAATTTGCATTTAAAGATCTTATTTTTACTATTGGCTTGCGTATGGATAGATTCGATGCAAATCAAAAAGTTCTAAAAGACCCATACCTTCTTTCCGAAGCAAAAACGGTAAAAGAAGTTAGCAATTTAGGCTCCCATCCTTCAAATATGGGCGATAATTATGTAGTATATGTTAATGACCTTTTCAATCCATCAGCAATTGTTGGTTATCGTAATGGACTTACTTGGTACAACGCTCAAGGAGCTGAAATCTCTGACCCAACAGTTTTAGAAACTTCAAATGGTATTGCACCTTATTTGGTAGATCCCAATAAAGAAGGACTCTCCTCGGCAGCTTTTGTTGATTATAATCCTCAAACTACTTTTATGCCCCGTATCTCCTTCTCTTTTCCAATTTCTGATGAAGCTTTGTTTTTTGCTCACTACGATGTGTTAACTTCAAGACCTACTTCAGGAAACAGATTAGATCCTATATCATATTTTTTCATCAATCAAATTGGAAATACATTAATCAACAACCCGAACTTAAAACCTGAAAGAACAACAGATTATGAATTAGGTTTTCAACAGAAACTTACCAACTCTTCTTCTTTAAAATTCTCTGCTTACTATCGCGAATTCCGTGATCAAATTCAGGCTTTCCGTTATACCGATGCTTATCCAATTCATTATCTATCATACAATAACATCGACTTTGGAACAGCCAAAGGTCTCACAGTAGCTTACGACTTAAGAAAAACCAAAAATCTATGGCTAAAATTAACATATACTTTGCAATATGCTAATGCCACTGGTTCAAGTGCTACTTCTGGACTTAATTTGGTTTCCTCAGGACAACCCAACTTACGTAATTTAAGCCCAATTAGTCAAGATAGAAACCATTCCACAAGTTTAATTTTAGACTATCGCTATGGCAGAGGCAAAAAATATGATGGACCAACAATCACAAAAAGAATAAAAGGTACCGAAACAGTTAAAGTCATAAGACTTTTTGAAAATACTGGCGTAAACCTAACTTTAAACGGTGGCAGCGGACTGCCTTACAGCCGCCAAAGCAACGTTACCTCAGCAATTTTAGGCGGAGGCTCCGCTGTTTTAGAAGGCTCTATCAATGGTTCCAGATTGCCATGGCAATTCCGCGCTGACATGCGTATCGACAGAGATTTCTACCTCAAAAGAAAAGTTGCTGCCAAAAATCCACATTATTTGAATGTATATTTACTCGTGCTCAATGTCTTAAATACCCAAAATATTATGGATGTTTATCGCTACACTGGCAATCCAAACGACGATGGATATCTAACTGCCGCTGAATATCAAGCACAAATAATGTCTAATGTTGACCCACAATCCTTCAGCGATTTGTATTCGGTAAGAGTTAATGACCCATACAATTATAGTGTGCCCAGAAGGATAAGACTTGGTTTAATGTTTAATTTTTAATTTAGAAAAATGTAAATTTTCAACTATGAAAAGAATCTTTAATATTTTATTAGTTATTGCCCTCAGTACTTTGACGGTAACAAACGCATATTCTCTAAAGCGTGAAGGTGAAGGGATTTCGGCAAACAGCAAAAAAGCAAACGCCCGCATTAGTGCAGCTGGATGTTTGCCCGGCAAAGCTGCTACAGATTTGAATTTAAATAACGTTCGCGCTCGTATAAATACTGGTGGCGATATGTGGTGGGATTTGCAAACTAAAGCCGAGTATTATATTCCAGCAAAATCTACCAAAACCTCCATGTTTAGTGCTTCACTTTGGATGGGTGGTGTGGATGTAAACGGTCAATTGAAAGGTGCTTTCCAAAGATATAGAGGCTTCGGTAACGACTTCTGGCCTGGGCCACTTTCAAAAGATGGTAAAGCTGCTATTGATGTGCAAACTTGTGCTGAATATGATAAGCATTTTGTGATAACTCGAAGAGAAGTTGACCAATTTAAACTTTGGTTCAAGAACCCCGCAGCATTTCCAGATTATACCGTGCCAGATATTATTAAAAACTGGCCTGCTCATGGCGATGTCTCCAAAAATCAAAGTTTTTATCTTGCTCCTTTTTTTGATGTCGATGGCGATAAAATATATGACTACACTCAAGGTGATTATCCATATTATGATGTTTCAAATGTTCTTTGCAAAAGCTCTGAGCCAACTATGGAAGGCAATGGAATTTTAGTAGACCAAGTGCTCAAAGGTGACCAAACTCTTTGGTGGGTTTTCAATGATAATGGAAATATTCATACCGAATCTAAGGGCAATTCAATAGGTGTTGAAGTTAGAGCCCAGGCATTTGCTTTCTCTACCAATGACGTTATCAATAATATGACTTTTTATTCTTATGAGATAATTAACCGCTCGACATTTAGACTTACCGAAACTCATTTTAGTCAATGGGTAGATACTGACCTTGGTTATGCTCGCGACGATTATGTTGGATGTGATGTTAAAAGAGGTTTAGGATATTGCTATAATGGAAAAGCAATCGACGGAAACGGAACGCCAGAAGCTTACGGCGCTCAGCCTCCTGCCATTGGTGTCGATTTCTTCCAAGGTCCTTACATGGATGCCGATGAGAAAGATAACCCAAAGACTATTACCGATTCAGCTGGTAATGTTACAATTGTGTGCGATGAGAGCATCAACGGAGTAAATTTTGGTGATGGAATAGTTGATAATGAGCGTTTTGGAATGCGTAAATTTTTATATCATAATAATTCATCTGGCTCAATTGGAGACCCAAATTTGGCTACCGAATATTATAATATGCTTAAAGGTATTTGGAAAGATGGAACTAAAATGGTTTATGGCGGAGATGCTCATACTTTAAATACTTATGGACCTGCTTGCGATTTTATGTTCCCAGCTCTTACCGACCCATGTAATTGGGGCACAGGAGGACAACCTCCTAACGGTCCAGTGAACTGGACTGAAGAAACTGCTGGAAATCCTCCTGAAGACCGCCGTTTTATGCAATCTGCTGGCCCATTTACCTTGGAACCTGGTGCAGTAAACTATATCACTGTTGGTATTCCTTGGGCAAGAGCAGCAGTCGGGGGGCCTTTCGCCTCTGTTGAATTGCTACGCATTGTCGATGACAAATGCCAAGCTCTTTTCGACAACTGTTTCAAAGTGCTCGATGGCCCTGATGCACCTGAGGTAACAATACAAGAATTGGATAAAGAAATACTTATTTATCTTACAAATGTTAAAGGATCAAATAATTATAATGAAAAATATATTGAAGAAGATGTAACTATTCCTCCTTTAAATCCAGCTGGAACTGCTCATAATAGTCGTTACGACTCTACATATAATTTTCAAGGATACCAGATATTTCAGCTTAGAGATAATGAAGTTTCTATTGCCGACATCAACAATTTAGATAAAGCAAGGCTTGTAGCTCAATGCGATTTGAAAGATAGCGCTACCATGCTTGTAAACATGACAAAAGATGAAAAATCTGGCTTAGCTGTTCCTAATATCATGGTTGAAGGACAAAATATTGGCATCAGACATAGCTTTAAAGTTACTGAGGATAAATTTGCTACTGGCAATACCAAATTGGTAAATCACAAGAAATATTATTTTGTTGCCATTGCTTATTCTTATAACGAATATAAGAAATATGCTCAAGATGTTAATAATCCAGATGGATTGTTAGGTCAGCAAACCCCATATTTAGCTGGTCGTAAATCGGCTCTTGGTCCTATCAGAGTAGTAACGGCAATTCCTCATATTCCAACTCCTGAAGCTAATGGAACTGTAGCACATTCTGTATATGGTGATGGTCCACAAATAACTCGATTAGATGGTAGAGGAAATGGAGGAATGGAATTAGAATTGACAGATGCAACAAAGGAAGAAATTTTGAAAAACGGAAAAGCAGAAAAGCTCGTTTATAAAAATGGTTATGGCCCAATAAACATTAAAGTTATAGACCCACTGAGTGTAAAATCTGCCGATTATAGATTAGATTTTGTGCTAAGGGATAGTTCTAAAACCATAGATATCTCCACTTGGATGCTTTATGCCGACGGAGTGCTAATAGATTCTTCTGAAAGATCTATTGCCATTGGAAACGAACAACTTTTATTAGATTTGGGATTGAGCATTTCTATTGGGCAAGTTCCTTATCCTGGTGATGCAAAAGCATTTCAAAACGGAATTATTAGCTCTTCCATTTCTTATCAGGATAGCTCCAAAAGATGGCTTTCTGGAATAAGCGACTTCGACGGAAGTAATGTAGTGGCATTTAACTGGATACGTTCTGGAACTCTGGAAGACAGAACAACTCCTACAAATAACGATTATGACCCAGGAGCTTACTTAGATTCAAAAGAATACTACGAGAAAATTGTAAATGGAACGTGGACTGCTTACCGCATGGCTTCTAAATATGCCGATGGCCCTGCAGGAACAACTACACATAATTCTTACAAACTTTCAATACTCCATTCCGTCGATATTGTATTTACATCTGATAAATCAAAGTGGACGCGTTGCCCAGTGGTTGAAGCTGGTGATGACGGTATTGCTTCGGAAGGACACAGAAACAAATTGCTTTTGCGTTCACATGCCTCTGTGGATAAAAATGGAGTTTATGCAACCGCCACAAATGTTAGCACTGATCCAAATGACCCAAATTATATAGCTCCTACAGGAATGGGTTGGTTCCCAGGATATGCTATCGACTTAGAAACTGGCGAACGACTTAACGTAATGTTTGGCGAATCTTCATGGCTTGTAGGCGAAAATGGAAGAGATATGCTCTTTAATCCAACAGCAAACTGGACAACATCTTTGGGTGATATATTGTTTGGAGGCAAGCATTTCGTATACGTATTTCGCCACTCCGAGGAAACTGATGGCTGCCCAGCTTATGATCATGGAAGCTGGCTATATACACGCTTATCTGACAATAACTCTTTTAACCCAAGTGCCATCAAACTGATGCAAATATATCGCGAAGTTATGTGGTGTGGAATTCCTATGGCAACTGCTGGCCAAAATTGGTTAAGCAACGAAGCTACTGTTAAAATTAGAGTAACAGTGCCTTATGCAAAAAATATGTGGAAAGATGCTCCTCTCGTTAATCAGCTAGGCTTACCTTCTTATGGTTTCACAACTAAAGATATAGCCACAGAAACAGCTAATAACGCCGTCGCAAAAACCGCCTTGGATTTAATTAATATAGTTCCAAATCCATATTTTGCTTATTCTGATTACGAAATAAATCAGCTGGATAATAGAGTAAAACTTGTTAATCTTCCTGAAAATTGTACCGTTAAAATATATGCTGTTAATGGTACACTGGTTCGTACTCTTACCAAAGATAATTCAATGACTTCAATAGATTGGGATCTGAAGAATCAAGCAAATATCCCTATAGCAAGTGGAATTTATTTAATTCATATTACTGCTCCAGGAATTGGGGAGAGAGTAATTAAATGGTTTGGAGCTTTGCGTCCTGTTGACCTAAATGCATTTTAATAAATAGAAATTTAAATAATATAAATAATGAAGCATTTATATAAGATATTAGTATTTAGCCTACTGACAACTTTAGTCTTTGGTGCTACCACAGCTTATGCAGGAAATAAAGATAGAGCAGGTGAAGCTGGTGGCATGCAATTGCTCATAAATCCATGGGCAAGAAGCAACGGTCTGGGAGGCTCCAACGCTGCTTATGTTCGAGGACTCGAATCTCAATTTTTGAATGTTGCTGGTATTGCTCACACAAAAAAAACAGAGATTATTTTTTCGCAATCACAATGGCTTAAAGGTTCAGGAACAAATATTTCTGCCTTTGGATTAACCCAAAAAATGGGCGAAAATTCTGGCGTTTTAGGAATTTCTGTTATTTCAATTAGTTATGGCGACATTCCTGTTACCACCGTCAATCAGCCCGAAGGCAATGGCTCCACCTTTTCTCCACGTACTATGAATATCAATATTAGCTATTCAAAAGCGTTCTCAAACAGTATTTATGGCGGTATCAACCTAAAAGTGCTTTCCGAATCAATTTCTAATGTTAAAACTGGTGGCGTTGCTATTGATGCAGGTATTCAATATGTTACCGGTAAAAAAGAACAAGTGAAATTTGGTGTGGCTCTTAAAAATGTTGGCCCCAATATGAAATATTCTGGAGATGGTTTATCTATTAGAGGATTTGTAAATCAACAGCCAAACCAAATGACTTTAGAACAACGTTCAGCAAGTCTTGAATTACCATCATTAATAAGAATCGCTTTTAGCTACGATTTACATTTAAATGATGACAACATCTTGACTCCAGGATATACTTTTACTGCAAACTCATTTACTAACGACCAACATGCTGTTGGACTAAACTATATGTGGAGCAAATATCTTGTGCTTAGAGCTGGATTTGTATATGAAAAAGGTATTTTCGACAACAGCAGAGCCACTGCTCTTACTGGTCCTACTGCAGGTCTTTCTGTTATGGTTCCCATTAATAAAGAGGGAGGAGCATTTTCTATAGACTATGCTTATCAAACCTCAAATCCATTTCAAGGAACTCATAGCATTGGAGTATCAATAAAATTATAACTTTAAAATTAGTAATATATAAGATTTTCAAAAGCTTTTTGTAATATTTATTCACAAAATAGCCCATGGTTAAGACTTAAAAATCTTGTAATAAAATATCAAAATAAATTATATATTTGCAAAGTGACCGAAGACCCTTGGATATAAAGGGTCTTCGGTTCTTTATTAGTCATGCGTTAGAGATTTAATTAAGTTTAGAAGTTCAAAACATAATATATTATGCCTGAAACACAATATTTTACTCAGGAAGGTTTAGACAACCTTAGAGAGGAATTAAGAAAATTAGAGACAATTGAAAGATCTTCAATTTCTCAACAGATTGCTGAAGCAAGAGATAAAGGAGATTTATCGGAGAATGCTGAATATGATGCTGCAAAAGAAGCTCAAGGAATGTTGGAAATGAAAATTTCTAAACTTCAAAATAAAATTATCAATGCCAGAGTGGTAGATGAAACTAAACTTGGAGTCGATAAAGTTTTGATATTCAATAAAGTAACAATTAAAAACTGTATTAATAAATCCACTATGGTTTATACCTTGGTGCCAGAAAATGAAGCAGATTTGAAAAAAGGGAAGATCTCTGTAAATTCGCCAATATCAAGAGGATTATTAGGGAAAAAAGTCGGCGATATTGCTGAAATAAAAGTTCCAGCAGGTCTCATTCCTTTCGAAATAATAGAAATAAGTCGCTAAAATTATCTATAATTATGAGCAGTATTTTTTCAAAAATAATAAGTGGAGAAATTCCATCATATAAAATTGCAGAAAACGAAGATTTTTTAGCTTTTTTAGACATCAACCCTTTGGCAAAGGGTCATACACTTGTGATACCAAAAAAAGAAAGCGATTATATTTTTGAAATGGAGAATGATGAATATTCTAAATTTTGGTTGTTCGCAAAAAATATTGCCAAAGCTTTAAGAAAAACTCAAGCATGTAAACGTATTGGAGTGGCAGTAATTGGCTTGGAGGTAGCTCACACACATATTCATCTTGTACCAATAAACGCTGTGTATGACATAGATTTTAGCAAACCTAAATTGAAACTTTCTCCCGAAGAGCTCTCTAAAATTGCCAAAGACATTAAAGCAGCTTTATAATTTCTTTTTAGATTAGGCCAATTTCCCTCACAAATGTATTCTGATATTATGCTTGCCTATTAGGATTTTCAGTAAGAAATGCCTTCCAACTATTATGTTTTTTGTCGCCTTGAGGAATATTATTTTGATAATAATGACAAACTGCGGTAGCAAGAGCGTCAGTAGCGTCTAATAATTCAGGAACTTCCTTCAATCCAATAAGATATTTTAGCATTGCAGCCACTTGCTCCTTCGAAGCACTACCATTTCCAGTAACGGCCTTTTTAATTTTTTTAGGCTCATATTCTACATAAGATATGTTGCGACTTAAGGCAGCAGCAATTGCAACTCCCTGAGCTCTACCAAGTTTGAGCATTGATTGAACATTTTTTCCAAAAAATTGAGCTTCAATAGCCATCTCATCAGGATGGTATTCATCTATAAGAGAAATAGTTTTGTTGAAAATTTTTTGAAGTTTTAGTGCATGATTGCTTAGTTTATTTAATTTTACGACTCCAAGAGATATCAAACTTAGTTTTTTACCTTGGATAAGTATTAACCCATAACCCATTATGGTTGTGCCTGGGTCTATGCCTAAAATTATTCTTTCTGTATTCAAATGAAATAAATTATTTATAAATGGTCGCAGCAAATTTATATAAAACTTACAACCGAATCATTAAAACCATCATTGTAATTTTTGCTGTGTTTTTTCTCTATAATCAATTTTTTATAAAGGATAATCTAAGTGAAATATTCGCATTATTAGAATCATTGATTTCAAAAGAAAAATTTCTGATTTATACAATTCCTGTGCTTTTGCTTATGCCTCTGAACTGGCTATTAGAAGCAATAAAATGGCAAAAATCAGTTGCTTCCAACGAGCATATTTCAATATCCACTGCTCTAAAAGCCGTTTTTGCAGGAACCACCATTAGCTCTGTTTCTGTAAATAGAACTGGAGAATTTATTGGTAGAGTTTCTGTTTTGAAAAAACACTCCTTCTGGCAAGGTACTGTTGTAACATTTGTAGGAAGTTATGCTCAAACTTTCAATACTTTTTTGTGGGGAAGCATTTCGGCTTGTATATTATTGTTTTCCAGCGATATAAATTTTGGCATCAACAAGCTTCTTTTGATTTTTGTGTTTTTAATAATTTTCGTTTCCTTAATAATTTTTCTATTTTTCTATTTTAAAATTTCATGGCTTAAATATCTTATAAAACCTACATGGAAGAAAACCATTCGAGCTGTTTCAATATTAAAAAGTATTGATAATAGAACACTTATAAGCATAATGTTGTTAAGCACTTTTAGGTATTTGGTTTTTTCCACTCAGTTCTACCTGCTTCTCAAAGGAGCCTCAGTAGAATTAAATTACCTTGTTGGGCTTATGCTTATCTCTTGCATGTTTTTATTTAATACCATCAGGCCATCAATAGCTTTGATAGAAATTGGAATGCGTTCAGTTTCGGCTTTACTGATCTTTAAAATATATTTTATCGACATTTTGGGGCAAAATACTTATCCAAATAGCGAAGTTGTTGTGGTTACAAGCTTTATTTGGTTAATAAATATTGTGCTACCAGCAATAATCGGTCTGTTCTTTATTAAAGATTTGAAATTCTTCAAGAAAGAAAGCAAACTATAATGGAAAATTTTACAATAATTATCTTAATTTTTGGTGGTTTATATTGCCTTCTTATTATTGCTTTTTTTTTCGCCTTTAAAAGAAGTGCTTCAGCTGATTTTAAATTGATTAAGGCTAAAGACAAGATATACAAACATCACACATTCAGCATAATAGTAGCCATGCGCAATGAGTCGAAGAATATTAGCAATCTGATTTCTGATATTGAAAAACAAGAATATCTTCACTCTAACTTTGAGTTGATTTTGGTGGATGATGAAAGTAATGACAACAGCTTATATTTGGCAGAAAAACTTTTGTATGATAGTACGATTCCGTATAAATTACTGCAAAGCGCTGGAGGCAAAAAAAATGCTTTGGCAAAGGGAATTAATGAATCAAAAAATGAAATAATTCTCTTTACTGACGCCGATTGTCGACTATATTCAAAATGGGTAACATCATTCAATATTAAATTTTCGAAGTCAAAGCTAATGCTTATTTCTGGCCCAGTAGTTTTTGAAACGAGCAATACAGTGCTTAATAATTTTTTTAGATTAGAATTTGCCAGCTTGGTAGCTTCTGGCGCTGCTGCTATTGAAATGGGAATCCCAATAATGGCTAATGGTGCAAATTTAGCTGTGCGCCGCGAACTTATTGAAGATATTGGCGACAGAGTTTATTTTTCTGATATTGCCTCAGGCGATGATGTTTTTTTGATGTCGGAAGCAAGAAAAAAAAATGGTTTTGATTGCATTGGGTTTTTAAATCACCCAAATGCATTAGTTTGTACGCAATCTCCTAAAAACATTAAAGCATTTATAAATCAACGTATTAGATGGGCATCAAAAAGTAAAAAATACAATGATGGAAATATTATCGCCATAGCTTTTTTTATTTTTGTTATAAATTTAATTCTTGCAACAACATTTTTTTTAGCTCTCTTTTTCGGCTGGGAGTATTTCAAAATCTATTTTGTGCTATTTTTCTCAAAAAGCCTTTTTGATGCAGCCTTATTAGTGATTTTTAATCGACAGTTTAGCTCTAATAAGTTGATGATTTATTTATTACCTCTTCAATTAATTTACCCATTTTATATTATTTCCATTGCGATTTTGGGGCAGTTTATGCCTTTTTATTGGAAGGGGAGAAGATTCTGAGAAAATCGGAAGAAAAAAAATATCAGGAATCAATTAATCTACAACCATCAGAGCTTCAGCAGTTTTAATATCAGCAGGATGAGTAATTTTTATGTTAGAATAATTCCCCTCAACCAGATTTATGCGATATCCCAATGTTTCTAAAACAGAAGCATCATCAGTAAATTTGGCGTCGAATTCTTGATTATAAGCAAGTTTAATTATATTAGAATGAAATCCTTGAGGTGTTTGAATAATTCTCAGATTTTCCCGCAAGAGAGGCTCATTTTCACCCTCGCTTACAATTCTTCTGATAGTTTGCGTTGGAACTATACAAGGTACAGCATTGCCTTTCTCAATGGTTTTATCCACCACTCTTTGTATTGTGTCTTGATGTACCAAAGGCCTAACGCCATCATGAATTAAAACAATGCTGTCTTGTGGAATAAAATGAAGTCCGTTTTGAACTGAGTTAAATCTCTCTTTCCCGCCCCTAACTATCTGATGTTCAATTTGAAAATCGAATTCTGTACATAAATCTTTCCACAATTTAATATGCTCTTCAGGAATTACCAAAACGATTTTAATCTTTGCATCAAAATCTTTAATTACTTCTATGGTACGCATCAGAAGAGGGCGTCCAGCAATAGGTATAAATTGCTTTGGAAAAATAGATTTTATTCTTCTTCCTCTTCCAGCAGCAGTTATAAGAGCATAGATTTCCATCATTAGAGTATCAACATAGCGTCGCCGTAAGTAAGAAAATTATATTTTTCTTTAATAGCTTCCTTATAACATTTCATCAAAAAATCGTAGCCCATAAAAGTAGCAGTGAGCATCATCATTGGAGATTTCGGAGCATGAAAATTGGTGATTAATGCATCAGCAAGTGAAAAATCGTAAGGAGGAAAAATAAATAGATTGGTCCAACCATCAATGGGTTTTACTTCTTTGGAAATGGTAACAGCGGCTTCAAGAGCCTTGATAGTTGTTGTGCCAACGGCAACTACTTTTTTCCTTCTTGCTTTTGTCGAGTTAATTAGTTCCACTGATTCAGAGCCTACAATAACTCTTTCGGAGTCCATTTTGTGTTTCGACAAATCTTCTACTTCAATAGTTCTAAAATTTCCTAAGCCAGGATGAAGTGTAATTTCTGTAAAGTTTACTCCTTTTATTTCGAGTCTTTTAAGAAGCTCTCTACTAAAATGCAGTCCAGCAGTAGGAGCAGCCACAGCACCTTCGTGCTTTGCATAAATTGTCTGATAGCGTTCTTCATCTTCTGGAATTGCGGCTCTATTTAGTGGTATTGGAGTTTGTCCCAATGACGTAATTGTCTTCTTGAAGTCTTCATATTCTCCATCGAAGAAAAACCTCAAAGTTCTACCTCTTGAGGTTGTGTTATCTATAACTTCGGCTACAAGCTCATCGTTTTCGCCAAAATAGAGTTTATTTCCTATTCTAATTTTTCGTGCTGGATTTACCAGAGCATCCCAAAGGCGCGATTCTTTGTTAAGCTCTCTAAGCAAAAAAACTTCAATCTTTGCTTTGGTTTTTTCTTTAAAACCTATTAGTTTTGCTGGAAAAACTTTGGTATTGTTCAACACAAACAAATCGCCATCGCCAAAGTATTCCATCACATCTTTGAAGCTTTTATGTTCTATTTCTTTGGTTTTTCTATTTACAACCATCAAGCGTGAGTCATCGCGGTTGGGTTTTGGATATTTTGCTATTAATTCTTCTGGTAATTCGTATCTGAATTGGGATAGTTTCATTTGTTATAAATTAATTTTCGAGAATGTAAAGCCTCTTCTGTGGGGAATTATTTTTACTATTAAATTTGGAATCATCAATAAAATAAATGTTTAAAAAGGTAAAAATAGGTTTTCGACTTGTTAAAATAAGGCGTGCAAAGATAATGCATAAAAACCCCTTTGTCAATAATAATTTCTTTTAATCTCCTCGCTTTTCAACTTATTTTATATCAGCATTATAGACCTTATAAATTATTGTTGTTAAGAAATTATATAGTTTTTGCAAAAATTGAATTATGTTATTTTTGCATCAATATTACTTGCTTATAATAAATTATGGGGTTTAAAGTATTAGTCAATTTATGCTTCGGAAATTGTCAATATTACTTTGTTAATACATCCAAACGAGAGTAGATTTTGCAAATTATTTTAACTAATTCCAGAAATTAATTGTTTCACTCTTGAAATTGTTAGAGCATCTGAAACCGAAAACTCGCCTATAGAGAGCCTTCTCAACTCTTTGAGATGTGCACCATTATTGAGATAAAGACCAAAGTCGCGAGCTAAAGACCTGATATAAGTTCCTTTACTACATTTTACTTCAAAATAAATATCAGGGAATTCTATCTTGGTGATATTAAAATAATGAATATTTATTTGGCGTTTTTTTAATTCAACTTCCTGATTATCGCGTGCTAGTTGGTAAGCTCTAAAACCATTTACTTTTACTGCCGAAAACATTGGTGGTATTTGCTCAATTTGTCCTTCAAAAGTTTTAGCTGCATCGAAAATATTTTCACGCGTAATATTACTTATGTCGAAAGTTTCGCTAATTTCTGTCTCTAAATCGTAAGAAGGGCGAACAGCACCAATGGTAATAATTCCCTCATAAACCTTGTCTGCCCCTTGGTACAAATCAATTTCTTTGGTTTTTCTGCCAGTACAAACTATTAGGAGCCCTGTTGCCAGTGGGTCTAAAGTGCCGGCATGTCCTACTTTAATTTTCTTTTGGTTAAGAGTTTTTAAAACACTGTTTCTCACAGATTTAACAACATCAAAAGATGTCCAATCTTTTTCTTTATCTATGAGAATAACCTCACCTTTTATAAAGTCGAAAATCATTAATTAATGCTCAAATCCACTCCATAATAATAGAGTGCAATTATTAGTAAACCCACTGCTATTCTGTAGTATCCAAAAGCAGCAAAGCCATGATTTGTAAGAAAATTTATAAAAGACTTAATGGCAAAAAGCGCGACAACGAAACCAACTACATTACCAAATATCAATATACCAATATTATCAATGTTTATTGCTTTATGGTTTTCTATGAGTTTGTAGCCTGAAGCAGCAAACATAGTGGGAACTGCAAGGAAGAATGAGAATTCTGCTGCGGCTTTTTTGCTAAGTTTTTGTGTCATTCCACCAATGATTGTGGCAGCCGAACGCGAAACTCCTGGTATCATGGAAATCACTTGAAACAATCCAATTTTAAAAGCTTTTGGATAAGTAATATCTTGGTCCTGTGTAGGCTCTTTGAACCAGCGATCTACAAATACCAAAACAATTCCACCAATCACAAGCATTACAGCAACCACATACACATTCTCGAGAAACTTATCGATGTAATCGCTGAAAAGCAAACCAAAAAATGCTGCTGGCAAAAAAGCAATGAATAGTTTATAATAAAATTTGAGCGACTGAAAAAAACGTTTCCAATAAAGAACAACCACTGAAAGGATGGCTCCAAATTGAATGTTAATTAAAAATGCTTGAACGAAATCATTAGATTTCATTCCCATAACTCCTTCTGCCAGAATCATGTGTCCCGTGGAAGACACAGGTAAAAATTCAGTAATACCTTCTACAACTGCAAGTATAAAAGCTTCTAACCAACTCATGATTTTTGTTTTAAATGAAATTTGAATTGTAGTACGCGATAGATACGTTTACAAAAAAACATTTCTATTTTTTCGATTTCCACATTATGGCGTAAATCTCTATTACAAAACCTATTAACATAAGTGTGGGAGCTATTACTATTCTTTGTGAATTGAAAATTTCTGGATTGAAAACTTCTGGGTTTTGTGAACCTCCGCCACCAAGCAATACTAAGCCTAATAATATGAAGGCAACACCAACAATCATTAAAATATAATTTTTCTTTTCGAAAATCATTTTTACCTCTGCGCTGTTTGTTTTTGAATTTTTGCTCATATATTTTATTGTTTAAAATTACATTATATAAAGTTTGTCCATGGAAATATTAAGATATTTATTTACAGCAAAGAATGTTGAAATCCAAGTGATTAGTATTCCAGCAACTATAACTCCTGCGAAGACAATTAAATAAATATTCAAATTGCTGGCGTTCACAAGATCGCCGTAATTTTCTTGCATTTTCAGGATGATTAATGATAAAAGCCCAATGGATAAAAGCGAAGCGATAAATCCTTGAATCATACTTTTCCATACAAATGGCCAACGGATAAATGATTTTGTGGCACCAATAAGCTTCATGGTACGAATCATAAACCTATGAGAATATATTGATAATCTAATAGTGTTGCTAATTAAAATAATAGAAATTAATAAAAGTAAGCTTATGAATATCAACAAGAAAAGGCTTATGTTGGCAATGTTTTCATTAATTTTTTGAACGTAATCTTTGTGATATTTTACTTCCTCCACTATGCTATATGCCTGAATGATTTTGGAAAAATTCTGCAAACTATCCACATTTGCGTAGTCTTCGTTAAGATGCACTTCGAGGCTTGCATGAATTGGATTTACGCCATCCAAAAAATCTATAAAATCCTCTCCAATTTCCTTTTTATAGCTTTCCGCTGCTTCTGCTGCTGAAATATATTTTACGGTTTTTATCCCGTCAGAAGCATCAAGTATTTTTTTCAATCGAAATATTTCGGCTTCTTTCACGTCTTTATTAATGAAAACATTCATTTGGATATTCTCTTTTACATGCTTCCTAATTGTTTTGGCATGCATAATCAACAAACCAAAAAATCCTAATATAAACAGCATTAAAGTAATGCTGGTAAGGGAAGTAAGGTAGGAAGTACGCAGACGCCTTTTCGCAAATCTATCCTCTTGTTTCGACATTTCTATTCTTTGTTTTCGGTAATTATAAATAAGTCGCTAAATTAATAAAAAATATAGGCTGGTAAGAAATTATTGTAATTTTACCTCGCTATCGATTATTACCTAAATAACTTTATCAAAATCTTAATTTAACTTTCAGTTTTTCTATGTTTTATCTTAAACTTAAAACCTTTTTCACCAACCGAATTATTGTTGTTTTGGCAATTTTATGGATATTAATGAACCTACTGATGAAGTTCGGAAGCGCCGGTACAAATTCACTAATTCAACTCAATGAAGACATTGAAATTCCTGATTTGATGTTTGGATATAATTATAATTCACTCTACACTTTGTTAGAAAATTTTGGAAAACAAGGGCGCAGCAATTATCTTGATTTTCAATTTTACGACTATGTTTATCCGTTGATTTATAGCTCTTTACTTCTTGGTATTTTTATTAGACTCAACTCAATAAAAACTATAAATTTTTGGATTTATTTGCCTTGGATTGGCGCTATTGCCGATTATTTTGAGAATATTTTATTGCGAGATATCATCATCAGTTTTCCAAAAATGGATGACAATTTGGTTCAAATTTCATCTGTCTTTACTATTGCAAAATGGCTGCTTGCATATATTACCATTGGGCTGATAATAATTTTGATTCTGAAAAAATTGTATTTAAAATTCCTTAAGTAATACCCATTAAATATTGATTTCAAAACTTTTTTTTAGCATTTTACCTTTGAGAAGCCAAAATATTTTTTTGATCTTGCCCAAAAATACTTGCCTACTATGTTTTGCCAATGCTCAATTTTAATAATTCCATAGCCCTGAAGTGATTTTTTGTTTTTCGATTAGAATAAAACCACTTAAGGGGATTTGTTTTTTTATTACAAAAACGCAGAAATCTATTCTCTAAAAAGTTTTCTCTCTTTTATTGTTTTTGCAGTAGAAATTGGTACATATCGAATCCAATCTTTATTGTCATCTTTAATCATTTGCAAAACTTCATGCGATTTTATGTAAAGCTCCTTCATCATACTTGTTTGAATATCAAGGATAAAGCGATTGTTTAATAAATATTCATATAGTATGGCTACATCCTTTTCGAGATTTATATTTTTGGAATTAAAAATATTTTCACTGCCTTTCTTCATGGTAGGATAAATATACATTTTGGTATCTTTTGGAAACATATATCCCAATGCTTCTAAAATACCACCATTCAAATCTTCATAATATTTTTTGTCAAGAACTTTTTCAAGCGTGGGTACGCCAATTATTATGCGAAGTTGTTTCAGAGCAAATTGCGAGAAAAAGGAAACTAATTTATAAAATTCTTTTAAATCTGAAACCATTACATTTTGACCAATATCGTTGAGCATATTTACTCTTTCCAGAAAATCTTTCTCGTCAATTATACCTTCATGTGAGATAGCATTAAGAGTTAATTCGCAGAATGACAGAGTATTGTCTGGCTCGTAGTCTTCATCAAGTTGAAAAAGATTCATGCTTCTATTCAAAATATCCAAAGCAATATTTGTGATTGGACGGAAACTTCCTCTTAGTACCAATACATTTTTTTTATATAGCATATCTGATGGAGGTGCTACATTTCCATCTTTGTCGAACATTATAGCATGTGTCATCCCGTTTTTTACAAGCTGAACAGCCAGAAGTCTATTATCAACATATTCTAAATCAGCTCCTTCCATTCTTATCATTGTAATTCGTAACCTATCTTTAGAAAGATTGTCGAGCAATGAAAGCAAGAAAACATTCGGATGTTCATAATAATTTATACAAGCATACAAAAGATTTACTCCAAGAGTTCCAACAGTGCGCTGCTGTAGAAGCCCATCATTTTCAAGAAGTTTAACATTTAGCAGCACCGTATTAACTTGTCCATCAGGAGTTAATTGAAATTTCACTCCCATCCATCCATGACCTTGATTTGTTTTAGCAAAATTTAATATCTCAAAAGTATCGGCAAAGGCAAAAAACTTCGATTCACTGCTTGTCTTCTCCAAAACATTGGTGAGCTGCGAATATTCTTCATGAAGCATTTTTAGAAGTCTATCTTCAGAAACATATCTACCTTGATTACCTTTATTATATAGTTCGTCGCTGAACGATTTATCGTAAGCTGAAATGCTTTTTGCTACAGTTCGAGACGAACCGCCTGCCTGAAAAAAATATCTGGCAACTTCCTGACCTCCACCAATTTCAGCAAATGATCCATAAAAATTGGTGTCGATATTTATTTTTAAAGCTTTTCTATTTGTCGGTATAATTTCATGTTCCATAAATGCTAATTTTAAATTTATAAAGATTAAAGCAAAGGTTTTATTTTTTGTCGTCGAATCTTATTTCATCGCCTTCCTTGAATATTCTGCCATCTTTCTTATAATTTTCTGACAAATATGCTTTCTCTAAATGTGCAGTTTCGTACAGCCAAATACCATGTAAACCCCCGCCTTTACAGGGAACACCGTCAATTAAGACGTCGGTTTTTGGGAAAAAAAATCTCAGCTTTCCAGAAGGATAAAATCCTACTGCTTCCTTTAAATTTCCACCTGGACATTTGTATCCTTGAATCTCCAAGTCTTTGGATAAATATGCCTGCACCATAATTCCTTCGCTATTTAAAAAAATGGTGCTGCCTTTGGGAAATTCTAAATTTGAAATAGAAAAATTCTCCGATAAATCAAACTGCTTCAATTTTCCATTTTCATAAAAGTGAATCCATGAAATCACGGGATATCCTTCTATTATACTATCTTCAATTAATTTGCCTTTACTTATTGAACCATCAGCGTAGTAGTCGACAGATCCTTTTATAAATAACCCCTCTTTGCTACATGATACTGAAAGTATTAATATTGCTATTATTACAAGCAATAATTTTGAATCTAATTTTTTCATAGTCCATAAATTCTAAATTTATACAAAGGTAATTATTATCTTTATTATTATTTTTGCATTTTTAAATCAATTCGTATTAAGATGATAATATCTAAAGAAATTTCCATTGAAGAACTTACCGAGAATCTTCCCGAATCGATTAAATACCTTATGAATGAAGGCATTAGGTGTATTGTATGTGGCGAACCAATTTGGGGGTCGCTTGAAGAAGCAGCTTTGGAGAAGGGTTTCAGCTCGAATGATATAGAAAGATTTATTGCCGAATTGCAGGCTATAGCAAGTTCAAAAAGTAAAAACACATAATAATTTTTAATCAGTTATTTTAATCAAAAAACCATATATTTGCCAACTTTATTTGTGGGCTTAGCTCTCCCGATAGCTATCGGGATGGCATGAGCGTTTGAATCATATTGAAATTATTTGTGGGCTTAGCTCTCCCGATAGCTATCGGGATGGCATGAGCGTTTGAATCATATTGAAATTATTTGGGGGATTAGCTCAGTTGGCTAGAGCGTTTGACTGGCAGTCAAGAGGTCATCGGTTCGACTCCGATATTCTCCACTTTAAAAAAAGCCCTTACAATTTAATTGTGAGGGCTTTATTTTTTAAAAAAAACTCCTATAATAAAAACATGCAGCAATCATTTAATTGCTGCATGTTTGTTTTCGTTTAAATTTCTATTTTAATTTTCTTTTATTGACCTTATTTTATAAAGTTGAAAGAAAGCCCAAAATATTACAGCCCAAGCTGCCAATACCATAGAAATATAGGAAGCTTTCAACCACAAAGGGCTTCTTTTGCTTGTTCCCCAGAGAGAAGGGTGATTGTTGGGATTATCCCAAACTAATTTTTGTCCAAATTTTACCTGTTCAATTGCTGTAGCAGAGCTATCAGCAGTTGTGGCCGAAATAAAAATATATCCTCCTGTATCAGCGGGTATATCTTTTGGGCATTCTACTGAAGATACACCAGCATCATTAGTTTTTACAGTTCCAAGAAGTAGATTACCAAAATAACGTTTTACATAAATTTTGACTTTTATATTTTTAGGTATAGTTGGATTTCCCTCTGCATCTACAGCAGTAAGTTTGGCAGAAATTTTATTTGTTTTATCATCAAAGCTCAATTTCATGCTTTTTATTGTCCCTTGAAATTTCTGGCCAGGAGCTTCTGGAGCAACACCTCCTATTGTTGGGGCTGCATAAGAATTAAAATACATGCGTAGAAAAACCACCAATTTCCAACGTTCATCATCGGAGAGAGAATTTGCGTAAGGAGGCATTCCGCCTTTGCCGTTAGTAATTTTCCAGAAAAGCTCACCATCGGTATTAGTGCTTTGAATTACCTGACAACCTAAGTTAGGAGCAATTGGCAGAACCCTATCATTTTTAGGGACAACTTTGATTGTAGAATGACACATTTTACAATTTTTATTATAAAGTATCTCGCCAGCTTCTTGGTTGGTTCCAGTGAAAGGAATTTGAAGTTGTGTAGCTTTTTGTTCGCTGGTAATATTCCAGTCTTGCGCTTGTATTCCGCTGGTAATAATCAATCCTAAACCAACAAAACCAAATATTTTAAATATATTTTTCATAATAATTAGTTTTACTCTATTATAAATCTTTTTCAACATCAACACCTTTTTCATGAGCAATCTCCCAAATTGACATAACAGGAAATAGCTTTACTAAGATGGAAACAATTAGCACAGCTAAGGCAATTGTTCCAAGTGTTATGGTTAATTCAATGCCAGTAGGTTCATATCCATGAAAATTTGCAGGATAATTTTGTTGAGGCAAATATGAGTGAATAAGAGCTGGTACAATAATTATAAGTCTTTTGAACCAAGCGCCAACAACTAACGAAACGCCTATTAGCATAAGGGGGAATGGTTTTCTCATTTTTTTGAAAAACCCTAATATGATTGGCAGCAAAAGTCCAAAAATCTGTGTAAACCAAAAAGTATAAACATAGCTTCCTGCGAATAAAGTCTTTAAATAAACTGCTTCAATAGTCTTCATTTTATATGCAGGCACAATAAATTCGTTTATGTTAAAGTATAAATATACTAATGATACTAAAACCATAAGTTTCCCCATTTTATCAAACTGAACCTCTGTAATATATTCTTCGAGATGAAATCCACGACGAATAAAATACATTGCTATAAGCACCGCTCCAGAACCAGCCACAAAAGCACCTGTTACGTAATAAGGGCCAAATATTGTTGAATCCCATCCTGGTCTTAAGGTCATAGCTGATAACCATGAAGTTACTGTGTGAATGGCTAAAGCAACAGGTACAACCAATATTAAAAGCACTCTTGTGGTTTTGTGCAAAATTTTATATTGTTGAGGTGTTCCAATCCATCCCAAAGAAAGTACATTATAAAGATTCCATTTCCATTTTGGCACATCACCTTTTAAATGGTTTCTCATTATACCCAAATCAGGTAACATCGGTAAAAATAGAAGTAATGCGCTTATGAAAACGTAAGTTGTTACAACAGTTACATCCCAAAAGATTGGAGACTGATATCTAAAATAAATAAAAACATTTAGTAGTCTATCTGGACGCCCCATGTCAACAATAATAATAAGACCAGCCATCATTACAAAGGCAAGCGCTATCATTTCCGCTATTCTACTTATAGGAGTAATCCATTTTTGACCTAATAAGCCAACTACAGCAGAAATAAGCATCCCCACCAATGCAACAGCAACAAAAAATACGAAGGTGGAAATATAAATACCCCACGAAACATAATCTCGCATTCCGGTTACAACCAAACCGTCTTTGAGCTGAAGACCATAACACCATAATGAAATAGCCACAAAGATTACTAAGCTAATAATCCATAAGGTATACTTCCAATTCTTGGTTTTTATAGGCCTTAAAAGATCTTCTTTTATATTTTCAAAAGTGGCCTTCTGATCTATAATTTTAATATCTGACATTATATTTTATCTTAAAATTCATAATTATAAAAACTATTCTTCACTTTGGTCGGCTTCTTTTTCGCCGAGATAATTGATTCCATTATAATCGTATTTTGATAATCGATCTACAGGAGGCAGATAATAAACTCTCGGTTTTGTGCCTAATTCTGGAATTAAAGTATAAGCTCCTTTTTCTTCGAGAAGAGTGCTCAGTCTTGTGCTTTCCTTCGAGGTACCATTTGTTACAACATCCTCGTTGAAATCACCAAACCAGTAAACACCATTAGGACAAGCACTTACGCAGTAAGGAAGTTTTCCAATTCGTACTCTATCGGCGCTGAAAATACATTTTGAAATTGTTCCTTTCTTTTGTGGCACGTTTAACTCAATATTATAAATGAGGTCTTTTTCCTCTTCGGCATAGCGTGGGTCAACATCTGACCAATTGAAAACACGTGCAGAATAAGGGCAAGCTGCAATACAGAATCGACAGCCAATGCAACGCTCATTATCTATTAGAACTATCCCATCTTCACGTTTAAAGGTTGCATCTACGGGGCAAACTTTTGTGCATGGTGGGTTATCGCAATGTTGACAAGGTTTTGGCATAAAATAGAATCCCGTTCCGTTTGAATTTTCCATTCTTAGAACATTCATAATTGGCTGTTCTGGACGAAGATGATGTGCTTTTTGACAGGCTGACATACATATCTGGGCATTTTTACATTTTGAAAGGTCTATTACTTTCACAAACTTCTTGTTGTGAATTCCTTCTCTACCACGTTTTTGAAGTTCTGTCAAATGGAGTTTCATATTTGAAACATCAACTTCTTCCCATTCGCCTTTTGCATTTATAAATCGAAATTTCTTCCCAGCTTCTTTTGTTGAGCACGAGTTTAGAACACCTAAAGCTCCTACTACACCTACTGCTCCGAGAGTCATTCCGAATTTTTTCAGAAAAGCCCTTCTTGAAGGCTTTACGCTTTCATTAGTTTGATCCATAGTCTTTTGTATGAATTATTAATATGTTGTTTAAAATCCTAATCTGTTAGAGTATTTGAATGCACAAAATTAATAAAGAATTTGATTGTTAGATATATTTACATAATTCAGAATTATTTTAAATAAGACTGAAAATCAAAGTTCTTCAGAAAGAGATTTATGCATTTAACATTAATAAAATCAATAGTTAAGGGATGTTTTTAAAACGAAAATATTTAAAAGGTTTTCAATAATGTTTTCCCAGATCTCAAAAATTCATGCTTTTATAAATTATTTTAAAACGGTAAATCATCTTCTTTTTGATCATCTGAGGTTATTTCAGGCTCATTAATATTTGAATCTGGAGTTGTAGTGGAAGATTTTGGTTTTACATAGTTATTTTCATCAGGGATTGGTGGAAAGTTTTGACCTTCATTTTTGCGGCCAAGTAGCAATATTTTCTCAGCAATAATATCGGTAGTATATCTAATTACATTTTCTTTATCAGTCCATTGACGAGTTCTTATTTTGCCTTCGATATAAACTTGGGCTCCTTTGTGAAGAAATTGTTCAGCTTTGTCAGCTTGATAATTCCACGCAACTATGTTGTGCCATTCAGTTTGTTCCTTCCAGTTTCCATCTTTTTCTTTATAGTTTTCATTGGTTGCCAAACTAAATTGAGCCACCTTACCGCCATTTTCTAAAGATCTAATTTCGGGGTCTCTTCCCACATTTCCTAATAAAATTACTTTGTTAATTCCTGCCATGATTTTTATATTTATGAATTATTATTGTGATTTATGAGAAGCAAATATAATATATTTAAGCATCAATTTTGTTTAATTATCTTTGTTGTATAAACTTTTTGGTTGGTGTTTATTATTAAAAAATAAATGCCATTATTAATATTTTGAAAATCACTAAAGTAGAATGCTTGAGCACCTGTATTAATTTGTATCGATTTCCCCCAAATCATTTTACCACTCAAATCGGCAAGAGAAACAGAAACAAACTGATTTTCAGGAGAGGAAAAAACCAAATAAAAGCCTGTGCTAAAAGGATTTGGATAACTTTTGAAAGACAATTCTTTTGAGCTTGTATCAATATTAATACTTTTCAATATCAGATTTGCCACAAAGAAATTAGGAATCCCATAGCCTGTTAATGAGTCTGGATTATTAAAATTATTTGCTGACATGAGTACCGCTTTTCTAATGTTTTCTGCTGATGCTGAGGGATTTGCTTGCATTAGCGAAGCGATAGCTCCAGCAATGGTTGGTGTACTGAAGGAAGTGCCATTTCCATAAAAAATTTTATCGGCAGTAGATACAAGAGCAGTTGATTTTCCAACAGCTACTATTTCGGGTTTGATACGCCCATCGGAGGAATTTCCTACCGAGCTAAAACTTGCATATTTTCCCAATGAATCGATAGCTCCAACAGATATAATTCCAATTGCATCAGCAGGGAAACCAATTTTTCTCCATGCACTTTCTCCATCATTTCCAGCAGAATTTATCACCACCATACCTTTGGAGAAAGCCATTGTGGCTGCTTTGCTTACTATTGTTGTTTTGCCATCTAATTGAGCCCAATTGTGATTCAAAGTGCTGTCGTCGAATTGATTATAACCTAAAGAAGAGCTAATTATATCGCTTCCTGCTGAATCGGCAAACTCAGCACCAATAAGCCAATAATATTCTTCAATTGGGAATTCAGAATTTACATCTTCGGTTCGCAGCAAAATGAAATCCGCTTGAGGTGCTGTGCCATAATAGCTGCTTGTTATATCTCCAGCAATTGTAGAAAGCACGTAGCAACCATGAGTGAATTCGTTGTACACATTATTGCCTGGCATCACAAAATCTTTGGCAACAATTATCCCATTGCGGCTGCGCAATCTCTCAAATGCCTTCATATTATTTACATTATTGAATCCTGCATCAAGCACTGTAATTAATATTCCGCTACCTATATTGCCTTCATTATGAAGAGGTAATAGGTTTATAATATCTATTTGCCGTTGAGATTTTCCATGTTCAATATATTCAAAAGAATTATCGTTTTTATTGGCTTTGGCTATTAACTTATTAACCCTTTTAGTTTTAGCAGAACCACTGGCGGGGCTTAAATATTCAAGATTTTTTACAAAATTTAAATTCGATATAAAGACATAAGACAAGCTATCCTCAATGCGCATTAAGACTGAATTTTGCCAGCGTGAGGTGTATTTTACCAAACCGTAATTAGATAAGGTCGATAAGTAAAAAGTATTCACTGGCAAATCTGATGAATCTAATTTAATGTTTTGTTTTTGGCGACGTACAATTGCACGCCGCGAAAGATAATCACTTGGATTATCAAATGAATATGTTGAATTATTTTTGTCTTTAAGGCTTAAAGAAAAATTTCCAGGAAATGAAACCTGAGCAAATGAAAGCGAGCTTATTAAACTGATTATGAATATAATATAAATAGGAATTAATTTTTTCATTAATAAATTCTATTAATCTTGTCCTCTTCCAACTATAGAATATGTGCAGGAGACTCCATTATTCCAAGTGCCATTTATGGCCTTTTCTATTTTTATAAGTTTTTTATAAAGTAGTCCAATATTTTTCCCATAAACTTCTTCATGATAGTTTTTGCTTATGAGTGTTTCTAAGTTTTGGTGATTAACTACAGCACAAGAATCAAAGAATTCGCCATTATATGTTTTTGAAACATCATAATTTTGAAAATAGCTTTCAGTTTTGTCAAATATGTTGAAAGCATTCATATCCCAAATTGTTGAGTTTTTTACTGGGAAAACCATTTTTATATAAGTATAATTCTCCTCAAAAGTCTCAATGCGCTGTGCAGTTTTGTTAATCGAGTAATTTTTTGACAATTGCCAATTTGAGTTGGTTAGGCTATAATATTTGCGATAATAATAAATTGTTCTGCCTTCGTTATCAGTATATTGACTATCGATTTTCATTTTCAAATAAAAAGAGAAAGTATCTATTTTTACGGGAGTATAGAAGTTATTCCAAACTATAGAATCGACTTTATAAGATATCCATGAGCCTTGTTTTATAGGAAAATATTTTTCTCCCAAATCTGGTGGCAGCATAATGGTTTCTTTCTTGCAAGACGGGAAAGAAATCATCAAAAAAAATATTGTGATTGCTAAAAAAGTATCTTTTATGAAAATTCTATTCATACTAAAATTTGATTTGAGCAAATGTACAAACTTTATGATAATCTATTACAGCTGATTTTTAATCAAAAAAAGGGACTAATTATCTTCTTTTTTTCGCAAATCAATCTTTAGAGAAAGCTCCTCCAACTGTAAATCAGATATTGCTGATGGTGAAGAAATCATTATATCTTGACCATGATTATTTTTGGGAAAAGCAATATAATCTCTTATAGAATCTGTGCCACCAAACATGGCAGCAAGTCTATCGAAACCAAAAGCAATTCCACCGTGAGGTGGTGCACCATATTCAAAAGCATCCATCAAAAAACCAAACTGATTTCGTGCATCTTCATCAGTAAAGCCTAAAACTTTAAACATTTTTGCTTGAAGTTTAGCATCATGAATTCTGATAGAACCGCCGCCAATTTCTACTCCATTTATTACCAAGTCGTAGGCATTGGCATGAGCTTTTTCGGGGGAGGTTTCTAAGAAATGTTCATCTTCTGGTTTGGGAGAAGTAAAAGGGTGATGCATTGCATGATATCTGCTGTTCTCATCGTCCCACTCGAGCAATGGGAAATCCACTACCCACAGAGGTTTGTAAACTTTTCTATCTCTTAACCCAAGCTGGTTGGCCATTTCCAAACGTAGTTCGCCTAAAGCTTTTTGTGTTTTTTCAGTGTCACCCGAAAGAATAAGCATCAAATCACCCTCTTTGGCATCAAAAATAGAAGTCCACTTTTGTAAGTCATCTAAGGAATAAAATTTATCTACAGAAGATTTAATACTTCCATCAGCATTATATTTTACATAAACCATTCCTTTGGCTCCAATCTGAGGTTTTCTAACGAAATCTGTCAGCGCATCGAGTTGTTTTCTTGTATATTCGGCGGCACCTTTTACATTTATTCCCACTATTATTTCAGCATCATCAAATATTTTAAAATCTTTGCCTTTAGCAAAATCGGTAATTTCGACGAATCTCATTTCAAAACGAATGTCAGGCTTATCGCTACCGTAATAACGAATGGCATCGTCGTATAGCATCTTAGGGAAATTATCAAAAGCAATATTCTTGATTTCTTTGAAAAGATGTTTTGTCAGATTTTCAAAAACTTTAAGAACATCATCTTGCTCTACAAAAGCCATCTCACAGTCAATCTGAGTAAATTCGGGCTGTCGATCGGCTCGTAAATCCTCATCGCGGAAGCATCTTACCAGCTGAAAATATCTATCATAGCCTGCAATCATCAGCAGTTGTTTGAATGTTTGAGGAGATTGTGGTAAAGCATAAAAGCCTCCTTTATTCATTCTCGAGGGTACAACAAAATCTCTTGCACCTTCGGGAGTAGATTTAATAAGATATGGAGTTTCTATTTCTATAAAATTGTTCTCACTCAAGAAGTTACGTACAGTCATGGAGAGTTTATGGCGTAGTATCAAATTCTTTTTCAAAGGTTCTCGACGCAAATCGAGATAGCGGTATTTCATTCTAATTTCCTCACCGCCATCAGTATTATTTTCTATGGTAAAAGGTGGAGTTTTAGATTTGTTAAGAATTTTAAATTCCTCTACAATTATTTCAATATCGCCAGTGGCTATATTAATATTTTTATTACTTCTTTCGGTAACAATGCCCGAAATTTGAATCACAAATTCACGAGCAAGGCTTCGAGCTTCTTTGCATAATTTTTCGTTGGTTTCCATATTAAAAACCAATTGTGTGATGCCATATCTGTCGCGCAAATCTATGAAGGTCATGCCTCCAAGATCACGGGATTTCTGCACCCAGCCAGCCAGCACAACTTTTGTTGCTATGTCGCTAATTCTTAGCTCACCACAAGTTTTTGTCCTATACATTTGCAATAATGTTTGTTTTATTCCAGCCATCTTTCAGAGGAACTGTTCTGTTGAATACTAATTTTTCTTTTGTAGAATCTTTATCGACGCAAAAATATCCCATGCGTTGAAATTGAAATTTATCTTCAGGTTTTGCTGATGCCAGTGATGGTTCTAATTTGCAGTGATTAATAATCTGCAGTGAGTTTGGATTGATAAGCTCTTTGAAGTCGATATCTTTATCGGCAGCTGTATCTTCCACAGAGAAAAGACGGTCGTAAATTCTAATTTCCGCATCAATTGCTTGTGGAGCACTCACCCAATGAAGTGTACCTTTAACTTTTCTGCTTATGCCAGTGCCGCTCTTGGTTTCGGGGTCGTAGCTACAGTAAACCTCAGCAATTTTTCCTTCTGAATCTTTCTTAAAATCTTCACATTTAATAATATATGCGCCTTTTAATCGAACTTCTCTTTGAGGTCCAAGTCTAAAAAATTTCTTTGGAGGGTCTTCCAAAAAATCCTCTCTTTCGATATAAATTTCGCGCCCAAAAGGAAGTTCTCTTGTGCCGCTACTTAAGTCCTCAGGATTGTTTTCGAGCTCAATAAATTCGGTTTTATCTTTTGGATAGTTTGTTATAATAAGTTTAACTGGGTCTAAAACAGCCATTACTCTTGGGGCAATTTTATTTAAATGTTCGCGTAGGCTAAATTCTAAAAGTCCAACATCAATAATATTATCGCGCTTGGCAACGCCAATTCTTTCTGAAAAATTTCTTATTGATTCGGGGGTATAACCACGACGGCGTAATCCAGAAATTGTCGGCATACGTGGGTCGTCCCAGCCAGATACATTTCCTTCTTCTACAAGTTGTAGAAGTTTTCTTTTGCTCATTACTGTGTAAGAGAGATTTAGGCGAGCAAACTCAATTTGCTGTGGTCTAACTTTTTTGCTATCAGCAATTTTATCTAAATACCAATTGTAAAGAGGCCGATGATTTTCAAATTCCAAAGTACAAATGCTGTGTGTAATTCCTTCGATATAATCGGATTGTCCATGAGCGAAATCATACATTGGGTATATGCACCACAAATCGCCAGTGCGATGATGAGTAGAGTGCATAATTCTGTACATCACAGGGTCGCGCAATTGCATATTTGGCGATGACATATCGGCTTTGGCGCGCAGTACACGGCTTCCATCGGGGAATTCGCCTTTATACATCCTTTCAAAAAGTTCTAAATTTTCTTCAATTGTTCTGCTGCGAAAGGGACTCATTATTCCTGGTTTTTGCGGAGTGCCTCTTTGCAGACTAATTTCCTCAGATTTTTGGTCGTCGACATAAGCTAAACCTTTTTTTATAAATTCTATAGCCCATTGATATAATTGATTGAAATAATCGGAAGTATATTTAATATCGCCATCCCAATTGAAACCCAGCCATTTAACATCTTCAACTATGGCTTTTACATACTTGTCTTCCTCTTTAGATGGATTGGTATCATCAAATCTTAGATTGGTTTTACCATGATATTTCTGCCCCAAACCAAAGTTCAGGCATATAGATTTAGCATGTCCAATATGTAGATAACCATTGGGTTCAGGGGGAAATCTTGTGCAAATAAGGTCTCCATTTTTCTGACTTGCCAAATCTTCTTCAATAATTTGTTCGATAAAATTTAATGTCTTGCTTTCTGCTGCTTCCATCTATCAAATAATTTAATTTGCTGCAAAAGTATAATTTTAAGCGAAACTTTTTAACTAATAATAGCTGCAAAATCCATTTGATTGTTGAAATATTAATTAAAATTTCACAAATGGATTTTAAAAGAGTAGAGGATTTTAGCTAATTGAAATGTTTGAAAATAAAGACTTAACAATCATTTAATAATCTGTTTGAGGTATATATACTTTATAGGATTTAAAATTATAAATAATCAAAAAATTTCACTATTTCTTAGTCGAGTAGGCATGCTTTCATTATTATGGTTAATTGCAATTTTGGCAAAACGTTTATTAACAGAATCTCTTTTTACTAATTTTCAACGCTTAATCTCCCAAAATTTATAAATTATTAAAAGTTTTGTAAGGAATTAAATCAATAAAGGTCTAATAGGATTGAAGCAAAATATAATTATTTTTGCCAGCATTCAGTACTGTAATAAATATGCTGATTTTAATATTTTCAACAAAACAGACTTATTATGAAAATCATCTTTGCAAAATTATTTTTAGTATTTTTTTTATTTGCTACTCCTATTTATATTGTTGAAGCTCAGGGTTTAAAAAATCTGATGGGCAATAATGAAAAAGATATTAAGCCTGTAAGCTGGACGAGCAAAGCTCAGAAGATAAGCGACAATGAATACAAACTTATTTTTACTGCCACAGCTTCACCAAAATGGCATTTCTATAGCCAATATTCAGAGGGAACAATGCCTATGGCTTTTTATTTCGACGATATAAAAGGCTACGCACTTATAGGGAAAGTTATAGAATCGCCCAAACCTAAGGAAGAATATGACGAGCTTTTAAAAGGAATGACAAAATATTGGGATTCAAAGGCAACCTTCACGCAAAAGATAAAAATTACTTCAACAAAAGCATCTAACGCGCACGGCTCTATAGAATATCAAGCCTGTATAAATGGAGCTTGCACAGCATTGACATATAATTTCAAGTTTGATTTGGAAGGGGCAAAGAATGGCGAAAATAATTTTTCCGAAAATCCAGTTGATAATTCGATGAATGACAGCGATACCACTGCCGCTAAAGCCAATGATAAAGACAATTTTCAAGATTCTGCAATTGATAAGCCCGAAGCTAATTTAAATAATGGTGCTTGGGAAAAAATGCTATGGGAACCAGTAATTGAAGAATTGAAAGCTTATGGAAACGAAAATTCGATAAGCAACAAAAGTTTTTTAGTGATATTTTTCTTAGGTTTTATTGGTGGATTGATAGCTCTTATGACTCCATGTGTATGGCCTATGATTCCAATGACAGTAAGTTTTTTTATAAAAAAAGATAAAGCCAAAGGCAAAAAAGATGCAATAATTTATGGCTTGTCAATAGTTGTAATTTATGTATTAGTTGGCTTAGGAGTAACTGGAATTTTTGGTGCTGATGCATTGAATGCACTTGCCACTTCGGCAATTTTCAACCTGATATTCTTTGTTTTATTATTAGTTTTTGCTATTTCATTTCTTGGAGCATTTGAGATTCAACTTCCAACAAAATGGACAAACAAGATGGATCAAAAAGCTGACACAACTTCTGGATTGATAAGTATATTTTTTATGGCATTCACACTTGTTTTAGTTTCTTTTTCATGCACTGGGCCAATCATAGGAACCCTGTTGGTAGAAACTGTAACAAAAGGAATTTGGGGTCCAGCCATTGGCATGACTGGGTTTTCTATCGCGCTTGCATTACCTTTTACTCTTTTTGCAATATTCCCTTCTATGATGAAGTCGATGCCAAAATCTGGAGGTTGGCTCAATTCAGTAAAAGTTGTTTTAGGATTTCTTGAGCTTGCTTTAGCTTTAAAATTTTTGTCAGTAGCCGATATGACCTATCATTGGCATTTACTCGACCGAGAAGTTTTTCTGGTTCTTTGGATAGTAATTTTCGCTTTATTGGGCTTATATTTATTGGGTAAGCTTAATTTCAGCCACGATACCAAAATTGAAAAGATTGGTGTCTTTAGACTATTCCTATCTACAATTTCGCTTGCCTTTGCACTTTATATGATTCCTGGCTTATGGGGAGCACCTCTAAAAGCAATTTCTGCATTCTCGCCACCAATAAATACACAGGATTTTAATCTTTATGATGGTACCGTGGAGGCCAAATTTGATAATTATGAAGAAGGTATGTCTTATGCAAAAGCACATAATAAACCTGTGCTGATAGATTTTACTGGCTGGGGGTGTGTGAATTGTCGAAACATGGAACTTGCCGTTTGGTCCGACCCTATGGTAAAAGAAATTCTCGAAGAAAAATATGTTCTTATATCTCTTTATGTCGATGATAAAACTCCATTATCTAAAGATAAAATCCATGTTTCCACTTTCTCTAATAATAAAATTAGAAACATTGGAAACCTATGGAGCGACTTGCAGATTAGCAAATTTGGGCAATCGTCGCAACCATATTATTTTGCAATAGATTTTAATGGCAAACCTTTGACAGCACCAATCGCCTACGAATTAAATGTAAAATCCTATAAAGAATTCTTAGATAAAGGTCTTAAGGAATTTTCTAAAAGATTTGGCGATTCAAAATAGAAAAACTAAAGTATTATAGAATATCTTTACCTTAGTAAGGTTTCTTATTCAGAGATAAAATATTTTTAAAACAATCAAAAAGCCATTGTTTTTTATTTGTAAACTGTTGATATTAATATTATTGGACTGCTTTTTATTGAAAAATATAAATAGCATAAAAAATTTATCGCGCTAAATGCTTGCTATTAGCAAAAAATATATAATTTTGCAGCCCCAAAACTATTAGAAGTGAATGAATTGATAAAATACAAAGTGCCTTTTTTAGGCTTAAACCTTGGGGAGCATATTTTTCAATTTCATATCACTAAGAAGTTCTTTGATTCAATGCAATCTTTGGAAGAAATTGATTGCGATTTAATGGTGAATATGCTGCTAAACAAGCAGCCTTTATTGATGACTTTAAGCTTTCATACTCAAGGGATTATAAAATTTGACTGCGACTTATGTCTTGATAAATTTGATTATAACCTCGATTTCAAGCATGATTTAATTGTTAAAATTGGCAATAAAGATACTAATAATGATGACTTTATATTCATTTCACCTACGGAATATGAGATAGATGTTTCACAAATAATTTTTGAAGATATTATCTTGAATATTCCTATTAGAAAAGTCCATCAAAACGATAAAAAAGGAAACCCAAGCTGTAATAAAGAGCAACTTGATTTACTTGAGAAATTCAAAAATCATAAAACTCAGAATTCAAATTGGGACGCATTGAAAGATATTAAATTTGAAAATTAACATTTAATTATTAAAATAATAATAATGGCACATCCTAAGAGAAAGATTTCAACTACACGTCGCGACAAAAGAAGGACGCATTACAAAGCTGTTGCACCAACTTATGCAACTTGTTCAAATTGTGGAACATCGGTGCTTTTCCACAGAGTATGTCCCGATTGTGGCTACTACAAAGGCAAACCAGCAATTGATATGGGCGAAACGGTTAAAGATTAATTAATTTTACAAGCAAAGCAAGCATAGATTTTGATCTTGTTTGGCTTATCTATTTTAAATATAAAATTGATGAATAAAATTAAAGCCGTTATTACTGGTGTAGGTTCTTACATACCAAAATATATACTTACCAATGATGAATTATCCACTATGGTGGATACTAACGACGAGTGGATTATGACTCGAATAGGCATCAAGGAAAGGAGAATTTTAAAACCTGAAGAAGGATTGGGAAGTTCATATTTAGGCTCAAAAGCCGTTCTGAATCTTCTTGAAAAAACTAATACCAAGCCCGAAGAAATTGATTTACTCATTTGTGCTACCGTAACGCCAGACCATGTATTTCCAGCTACAGCAAATATTATTTGCGATAAAGTCGGGATTAAAAATGCGTTTAGTTTTGATGTAAATGCTGGTTGTTCAGGGTTTTTGTTTGCTCTTTCAGTGGGTTCCAAATTTATTGAAACTGGAAAGTGCAAGAAAGTTATTGTGTTGGGCGCTGAGGTTATGTCTTCTATAGTTGATTATACCGACAGGTCAGTAAGTCCAATTTTTGGCGATGGTTCGGGTGCAGTTTTATTAGAACCTACAACGGGTGAAAATGGAATTATTGATGAACTTTTAGAAGTTGATGGCGTTGGTCGTCATTACTTACATCAAAAAGCCGGTGGTTCTGTAAAGCCTGCCTCTCATGCTACCGTTGATGCTCGTGAACATTTTATTTATCAAGAAGGACAACCGGTTTTTAAATGGGCTGTATCCAAAATGGCAGATGTTTCGGATGAAATTATGAAGAGAAATAATATCACAGCCGACCAACTTGCTTTTCTTGTACCTCATCAAGCAAATTTAAGAATTATAGATGCTACTGCCCGCCGTATGGGATTGGAAAAAGAAAAAGTGATGATAAATATTCAAAAATATGGCAATACTACATCTGCTACTCTTCCTCTTTGCCTTAGCGATTGGGAATCGCAGCTTAAAAAAGGTGATTATCTAATTCTATCTACTTTTGGAGCTGGATTTACTTGGGGAGCTATTCTCTTAAAATGGGGCTACGACAGCAAATAAAGAATAAAATATTTTTTTTAGATAGCCGTTTGTTTCAAGCGGCTATTTTTTTAATGGCCATATTTTGAAAAGAAATTAAAATTTTTTCAAAGAATTGTTAGGCATAGAAGTTGATAAAATTGCATCATGATTTTAAAATTTACCTTAATATTATTATTCTTAATTTCAGGCTCAATCACTTTGAATGCTCAAAATGAACATATTCATCGTGCCGAGATTTTTGAAAATGATACTTTAGCTGTCTATATTTTACCTACTGCATATATCGTTTCTTATAAAGTTTTCACATCATTAAAAGAAAGGAGAGATTACGAAAGACTTGTGAGGTATGTAAAAAAAGTTTATCCTTATGCAAAGCTTGCTGGTAACAAATTGAATAAATATGATGCAATATTGAAGGCTGCCAAAAATGATGCTGAAAGGAAAAAACTTATGAAAAAGGCCGAAAAAGAACTACGCGATGAATACGAAGGAACTCTAAGAAATTTTACTTTTAGCCAAGGGAAAATTCTTATAAAGCTTATTGATAGAGAGACTGCACATACTTCTTACGACCTTTTACAGCAACTCAGAAGTGGATTTTACGCCTCTATTTGGCAGGGTGTAGGCTATATTTTTGGATACAATTTAAAAGTTCATTATGACCCAAAGGGAGAAGACCAACAGATAGAACAAATTGTTGAGTTAATTGAAGCTGGCGTAATATAAGACCAATAGACACAAATTATTTTCCACGACCCATCATCACGATAAGAAAGGTATAGAATAATATCTTCAGGTCAACTGCGATGGACATATTTTCTAAATATAAAATATCATATTTAAGCCTGTCGACCATTTCATCAACATTTTCGGCATAGCCATATTTAACTTGCCCCCAAGAGGTAATTCCTGGTTTGATTTTTAGTAATAATTTGTAATGCGGAGCTTGTTGCACAATTTGATCAATAAAATATTTTCTCTCAGGACGAAAACCCACAAGCGACATTTCGCCTTTTAACACAGTAAAAAATTGTGGAATCTCATCGAGTCTTACTTTGCGCATAAATTTCCCAAAGTTGGTAATTCTGATGTCATTTTTTGATGATAATAGCGGCTGCGAATCCTCAGCATTTATATGCATAGATCTAAATTTCACCATTTTAAATGGTTTGCCATTAAGGCCAATTCTTTGATGCGAATAAAATATTGGTCCTTTCGAAGTGAAATAAACTCCAAGAGCAGTAAACAAAAACAATGGTGAAAGTAAAATTATTGCCATGCTTGAAAAAACTATATCAATTATTCTTTTCAATACAAATTGCCAGTTTGGCATTATATCGGGGAAAATCTGAATTAATGGTGCTTGGAAAATTGCTGTCATCTTCACAGAACCCAATAGAATGTCGTGCATATCGGGAATAATCTTTATTATCACATTGCCGCTATTCAAAGAAGTAATAATTGATTTAATATATTCGTGTTCAGATGGGTCGATGGCTATAATTACTTCTTCAATATTTTGTTCTTGTAATATTCTTTCCAAATCTTCATAATTACCAAAATGTGGCAAGTAATTGCTTAGCAAATATTCCTTGGCATCTTTTACATTTACAAATCCTACAAATTTATTTCCTGAGGAGCGAAATTCCTTTTCAATTTCCAAATAGGTTTCAGTGGCTCTTCCGTTGCCTCCAACAATTAGAGTATTAAAGCCAATAGTACGATTGTGAATTTTATAGGCAGTTATTGATGTTAATATCATTCTAAAAATGGCTGTCAGACCAAATTGTAAGACCAATAGAACTAAAAAAAACATAAATAATTGATAGTTTTTTACAACTAAATCATCTAAAATTAATACAAAGAACAATACAGTAACTCCAATTAACGAGGCTCCTAAAGTTTGCCCGATTTCCTTAAGTCGCGATCTGTGATAAATGCGATTGTAGCTTCCTAAAATGTAGTAAAATATTACCCACATTAATGGTATCAAGCTAATACCATAGATAAATTTTTCGTCGGAAATTATGCTCTTCCATAAATTTAAATCGGAAGAATAAGTATGTTTACGATAGGCAAAAAAGAATCCCCAAGCCAATATAGCTGCTAATAAATCAGCTATAACATATTTTATTACTTGAAGAGTTTTATTCATAATTATTAAAAATGAATGAGTTTAACATTGTCTAAAAAAATATTGCTTTGGCTAAGATTGGCTGAAAGATTGGCCGAAAAAAATATTTTAAAATTTACTGCATTTGAATATTGATTTATCAGTTCCGTAAAATTGACATAGATTTTTTTCCATTTATTACTGGGGTTCAGAAAAAGGTATTCAACCTTAGAAACAGTTCCTCCTGGCAAATTGAAAAAGATTCCTATAGAAAAAACATTATCCGGATTTTTGTAATTTATCTCCATCACAGTGCCATTTTTATTTGTAGGAATATCGAAAACTGTGATAGATTGGGCAATGAATTTGTTGTGAATACTATCGAGATGTATCAAACCCGAATAATCGCCTTCGTAAACATCGAGTTTTGATTTTATAATATTAGTGGAGCTTCCTGATATAGAGTCGATTGTAATTCCTGCTTGTTCAAAATCTTCTTGACCAACGCTATTCCAGACAAATTTTGCTTCGCTAAGATATTTGGTTGATAAATTTAGGTTTGCAATGCTATCGCGTATCAGATTTACGGCCATATCGATTTTTTCCATAAATGGATAAATAGATCTGGTGGCTGCTATACCATTGATTATCACGCCTGGTTTTATGGTAATATTCTTCAAACCAGCATCTAAAATTGGTATGGTTGCTGGCAATTCAAAAGTGCCAATATATTTGTTGTCGATGTAAATCCAAGCATCTGCTATAAATGCCGAATCGCTACCTTGTCCAAAACCAGCATTGAAATTAATTTTATCAATATGAATAAATGAAGGTACGCCTTTGTCAATTGAACTCTTTTTGCATGAAGATAAAAGGGTTATCAAAAAGAAAAATACGAAGATGTATTTGTTTGTCATCAGCTTTTCAGTATTTAAAAATTGTCTTTAAGCAGAATTTGACAATTTTCTAAAAATTAAATTATTGTGCTTTTGAAGAATTAAAAAAAATTGTGTTATCAAATGCTGAATCTTAACGGTTAATTATTGTAGATATTTTAAATTTATATGAAAAAAATCATATTTATTTTAAATTTGTATTTTATATTTAAATTATTAATTAATAAGATATTAGCGAAAATATAGGTATGTAATCATAATAAGGAGAAATTTTTTTAGTACGAAATTTTCTCAATAATTTGGTGGGCAAGAGTCAAAGCATTAACTCCATCTGCGAGAGAAACAGGAGGTATATAATTGTTTTCTATCGATTTATAAAATTCGTATAGTTCAGTTTTTATAGCGTTGATAGGAATTATATTTGGTTTAATTATTTTCAGCTCTTTTTTATTTTTTATAAATTCGTTATCAATTATCAACGAAAATGGGCCTGGCTCGCCTTCTAAATCTTTTATCTCAACAATCTCGGCAGATTTATTAAGAAAATCGACAGAGATATAGGCATTGCGTTGGAAAAATCTGGCTTTACGCATATTTTTCATTGAGATTCTGCTTGCTGTAATATTAGCTACGCAACCATTATCGAATTCGAGTCTCACATTTGCAATATCAGGAGAATCGCTTATAACTGGAATTCCAGAGGCCGAAACACGTTTTATGCTACTATTGACAACACTCAAAATTATATCCAAATCATGTATCATTAAATCTAACACCACAGGCACATCTATACCACGAGGATTGAATTGAGCCAGACGGTGAACTTCAATAAACATTGGAGAATCTATATAAGGTTTGGCAGCAATAAAAGCAGGATTAAATCTTTCTACATGACCCACTTGCACTTTTACTCTTGCCTCTTGTGCAAGCGACATTATTTTATGTGCTTCCTCCACGGTAGCCACTATTGGCTTTTCTATAAAAACATGCTTGGAGTTTTTTAGTGCCATTTGGGCACAAACAAAATGTTCAATGGTAGGCGTTACAATATCCACTATATCAACAGCTTGAATAAGGTCTTCTATGGTATTAAATTTATGAATATTATAATCATGAGCAACTTTTTCGGCTACAATTTCATCAGGATCATAAAATCCAACAAGCTCGAATTCAGGAATTTCTTTTATGCAATTTAAATGAATTTTTCCTAGATGACCTACCCCCAAAACTCCTATTCTTTGCATATTTGCCTAAATAAATTTCTACAAATTTATCTTTCTTATCAAAGGCGAAAAAGTTTGCCATCAAATCTTATTAACGTTTAAAAGTTGAAATCGAAAAAAAGAACGTTATCTTTTTATAACAACAATATGATTAATTTCGCCAAATAAATTTAACCTTAATAATATTCATAAATGATTGATAGCTATAAGCATAAGGGTATGAGGCACAAATTGGCCGAAGCTATTAGAGACAAAGGGATTACAGATGAGCGAATAATTGAGGCAATAAATAAAATTCCACGACATCTTTTTATGGATTCATCTTTTGAGAAGTTTGCTTATAGCGATGTTCCTTTCCCAATTGGCTCTGGACAAACAATTTCTCAACCTTATACTGTGGCAGTTCAAACCGAACTTCTCGAAGTAAAAAAAGGTGATAAAATCTTGGAAATTGGTACAGGCTCTGGCTATCAGGCTTGTGTGCTTCTGGAAATGGGAGCCAAAGTTTATTCCATTGAACGGCAGCGAAATCTCTTTGACAAAACTCGACTTTTATTGCCTTCGCTTGGTTATAATCCTAAGATGTTTTATGGTGATGGTTACAAAGGGCTTCCTGCTTTTGCGCCTTTTGACAAGGTAATTGTTACTGCTGGTGCGATTGAGGTGCCCGAAGATGTTTTGAAACAACTTCAAGTTGGGGGAATAATGGTAATACCTGTAGGCAACGAAAAAACACAAAAAATGATTAGGATAAAAAAAATTAGTGAAAATGAATTCGACAAAAGTGAAAATGGCAATTTTGCTTTCGTACCTTTCCTTAAAGATAAAGTTAGATGATTTTACTCGATGAATTTTAATATTTGTAACTTTATATTCGTTCGCTTCGTCCAAGGCAGATAATTCAAATAACCAAATCATGAAAAATCTTAAGATAATTTCCATAGCAATAGTTCTTTCTTATTCTATAATTTTAATCTCTTGTGTACAAACTTCTTTCAATACAATAGGAGGAAATGGAAATATTATAAAGAAAGAATTAAATATAAAGGATTTTCAAGAGGTAGAGGCGAGTGGTGCTTTTAAAATATATTTGATTCAAGGTTCTATAAATTCCATTTCAATAGAAACTGATGAAAATCTTATGGAATATATTTCTATTAGAAATCAATCCAACAGATTAATAATTGAAACCCATGAAAATATAAAACCCTCAAAGGAGGCGATAATTTACCTAACTTTTATTGATATTTCATCGTTTGATATTTCAGGAGCTTGTGAAGTTATTGGCGAGAACCATTTAAAATTTAAAAAAATAGAAATGGAAATCAGCGGTGCAGCTGAGTTAAGTGTAGATATGGAAGCAGCTGAAACGGAGTTTGATTTAAGTGGTGCTTCCGATATAAAATTGATTGGGAAGTCTAATATGGCAATTATTGATGCTTCAGGAGCCAGCGAAATTAGCGCTAAAGGCTTTGTTATAAATAATTGTATTGTGGATTTATCTGGAGCGTCAACGGCACATCTGAATGTTAATGGCGACTTAAATGTTAGCTTAAGTGGTGCTTCAAGTTTAAATTATTATGGCGATGCAAAAATTTTAAGAAAAGAAATTTTTGGAGCTTCTTCTATTACTAACAATAATTAATTTTTTTCAAAATGAAATGGTATAAAAAAAACTCGCAATTTAAATTGCGAGTTTTTTTTGATAAGAAATTTTCTATTTCTGAACCACCATTTTGTGCGAAACCAGCACTTTATCATCAACTTTAATAGTGTAGAAATAAATTCCATTTTGCAAATCGCCTACATCAAATTTCATCTTTCCAGCAGAATTGTTTAATTTAAAGCTTTTTACTATAGAGCCCAGAATATTTCTCAACTCAAAGGTGGCAGCATCCGAATATTTTGTAAGATAATAATCTAAAGTAACAGAATTTTTTGCAGGGCTTGGATATAAATTGGCAAATGTTTTTTGCATATCTGAATTAGCAATACCAACACCTGAGCCAGCGTAATATTCAGCTACAAAAGCAACGGAATCATTATGATTTGCATCGTCATAGAAAACATACATAATTTGTGATTTACCGCTAACTCCCTGTGCACCATAATCTCCAGAAAAATTTGTTTTATTAGTTTGACCTGCATTAAGTCGAAGAGTGTCGCCTATAAATTGGCTTGGCAGATAACAAGAAGTCCAGCAGAAATAATTCTCGGTTCCAGAAAGAACATTCAATTCAATTTTTTTAACTCTTACCGAAATTGGTTGGGCCGAGTTGTTTTTAATCCAAATGAAACTTGAAAATATGACATTATTATCAGTAGAAACGTAGGTTATTGTGTCGCCATTATTTACTGCTCCAGCAAGATTTCTTAGGCTAAGACTTTGTGCAAAAACCACAAGACTTCCTAAATAAATAAAGCTTAAAAAAAGTATTAATTTCTTCATAATTTTAAATTTATTAAATTTAGATTTCAAAACTTAAGCAATAATTATACCTAAAATCGCAGATTGCAAATATAATTAAAACCTTTATACGACTTATATACATACAATAAAGTTGCATTAAAAAAGGTTAAATTGCTTTTTTATTAAATAGTAGCGCTGTTAGATAATCATGAAAGTAGAATATGAAGCAAATCTACAAAGACTATAAAAACACCCAAAAAACAATTGGCAAACTATTTGCATAAGGAGGGCTTCAATATTCACAAAACACATAAAAATTATGAAGAAATTATTTTTTATTGCGCTTATTCTAACAGCAGTTAATAATTTAAATGCCAAAGAGATAAACGTAAAATCGGTCATTAAATCGGTTACTGTTTTTCGTAATGGAGCACAAGTAAACCAATCTGCCTCAATGATTATAAATGCTGGTCGAAACGAGCTGGTATTTTCTAAACTTGCAATGTCGCTAAATGCTGAAAGCATACAAGTTTCAGGCAAAGGCGACTTCACTATTCTTTCGGTATATCACAGATTGAATTATTTAGATAAACTAAAACAAAACCTTAGAATAGTAGAACTCACTGATTCTATTGAGCTAATCTCTAAGCAAATGGAGTATATTAATAGTGAAATAAATGTTTATACTGAAGAATCTTCAATGATACGGGCAAATAAAGTGATTGGAAGCCAACAGCAAGGTGTTAAAGTTTCAGAATTAGAATTAGCCGCCAATTTCTTTAGAAAAAGACTTACAGAAATATTCACTAAAACACTTGATTTGAATTATAAATTAAAAAATTTGAACAAAACAAAAAATCAACTTCAAAATCAATTAAATACACTTTCGAGCAATAGTACTGAAGCTGTGAGTGAGATTGTAGTTGAGGTAATTGCAGAAAAAACTGTAAACGCATCTGTCGATTTGAGCTATATTGTAAATGAAGCTGGGTGGAATCCTGAGTATGATATTAGAGCTATTGATATAAATAAACCTATAGAACTTCATGCAAGAGCTCTAATTTATCAGAATACAGGTGTGGATTGGAAAAATGTAATGCTTACAATTTCTACAGGGAATCCAAATCAAAGTGGAATTATGCCAACTTTATATACTTGGTATTTAAATTATAGAACTGTTGGTAGTAAGAATAGGAGATTGGAAGCAACTTCATACTCTAATGCAGGAGCCACTGAGGATAAAGCTTTAATGGGAATGGCTTATGCTCCTGCACAAGGCAGAGCACTAATGAAAAGCAAATCAGATGCCTCAAATAGTGCAAATTATACAACTGCCACTCAAACACAAACCAATGTAAAATATGAGATTTCCATACCTTACAATGTTCCATCTTCAAATAAAGTTACAAGCGTAAAAATTCAGAAATATAATTTAGCAGCTTCTTATAGATATTTCTGTGTGCCAAAACTTGACGAGGATGTATTTCTGCAAGCAAGAATTACTGGATGGGAAGATTTGAAATTGGTCCCTGGCAACGTGAATATTTTCTTTGAAGGCACTTATGTATCAAAATCATACTTAAATCCAGAATCATTCATCGATACGTTGGATATTTCTTTGGGACGAGATAAAAGTATAATTGTTAAGCGCGAAAAAACTGAAGATAAAAACAAAAATAGCCTCATTGGTGGAAGCAAGAAAATTGAGAGAAATTGGAAAATCAGCATAAGAAATGCTAAAAATCAAGATATTCATTTGGTGATAGAAGACCAAATTCCACTATCACGAAATAAAGAAATTGAAGTTGAAATGCTTGAGAACTCAGGAGCTAAATATGATGCTATTACTGGAAAATTGAGCTGGGAATTTGATTTGAAACCCAAGAATACTAACACATTAAACTTCTCTTATCAGGTGAAATATCCAAAAGATTATTACTTCATTAATATGGAATAGGCACCTAATCTACATGTATTTCATCTATCGCTCTGGAGCTTTTTCCAGAGCGATTTTTTCTAGAAAAATTTTTCGATGATAAATTCAGCAATTTGAATTGCATTTGTTGCAGCACCTTTGCGAAGGTTATCCGAAACAACCCACATATTCAGGCTGTTAGGCTCTGATTCATCAATTCTCAATCTTCCTACATAAACAAAGTCTTTTCCCTCGGCATAATATGGCATTGGGTAAATATTGTCAAAAGGCTCATCATGAAGTTTAATCCCTGGAGCAGCGCGAATGAGTCTTTTTATATCGGCAATTTCAAAGGAATTTTTTAATCTTATGTTTATGGATTCCGAATGTCCTCCTTTAACTGGCACACGTACAACAGTTGCTGTAATTTTTATATCATTATCATTCAATATTTTACGTGTTTCATAAACCAGTTTCATTTCTTCAGTAGTATAAGCGTTTGGCAAAAAATCGCCCGCGTGAGGAAGTAGATTTAAGTCAATGCGATGAGCATAAGCTCTGATTCCATTGATATTTGCCCTTTCGTTCATAAGCTGCTCCAAACCTTTAACTCCCGAACCAGTTACCGATTGATATGTTGAAACTACAACTCTATCAAGTCCGTAATGTCTCTGCAAAGGCCACAGCGCCAGCACCATTTGTATTGTTGAGCAATTGGGATTGGCAATTATTCTCGTCGTATTAGTAATTTTATCAGCATTAATTTCGGGAACCACAAGAGGTACATTTTCATCCATACGCCAAGCAGAAGAATTATCTATCACAAAACAATTGTTTTTGGCAAATTCAGGAGCATATTTTTTTGAAGCTTCACCGCCAGCACTAAAAATTGCAATTTGGGGCATGGCTTCAATAGCATTTTCAACAGATACTACGGTATAATTATTTCCAAAATATTCAATCTTAGTTCCTACTGACTTTTCTGATGCGGCAAAAATCAAACTTTCAGCATTTATATTTCTCTCTTCCAATACTTTAAGCATTACTCTGCCAACCATACCGGTAGCGCCAACAATTGCAATTTTCATAATTTTAGAATTAAAATTCATGCAAAGTTATAATTTAAAAATGTATTACGATTTTTTTCTTCTTCAAGCAGGATAATTAAGATTTCATTGAGTTAAAACATCTTATCTCAAAAATATCTCAAAAATATTTAAAAAATATTCGACTAATAATTTGATGGTTTTCTTAAGAAACAAAAGATTTATAATAAATTAAGTAATTTCCTTTATAAAAGCTAACTCTGATTTTCATTTTTGGCTACTTTTGTTGACATCTAATACGAAAATTATGGCTGAAGTTATTATTAATATTATCGATATCAAAAAGTACTTCAAAGTAGGCACACAAGTAGTGAAAGCATTGCAAGGTATAGACTTAATCATACAGAAAAACGAGTACGTTGCAATCATGGGGGCTTCAGGTTCTGGAAAATCTACCTTGATGAATATTTTAGGCTGCCTTGATACCCCAACTTCGGGCACATATATTTTGAACGGTCATGATGTGAGCCGAATGACTGATAATGAACTCGCCGAAATAAGAAATAGAGAAATAGGATTCATATTTCAAACCTTCAATCTTCTGCCTCGAGCCACAGCTTTGGATAATGTAATTTTGCCAATGATATATGCAGGAAAAAACAAAAAAGATAGAATTGAAAGAGGCAAAGAAGTTATCGAACAAGTACATCTAACCGACCGTATAGAGCATAAACCCAATGAGTTATCTGGTGGACAGCGACAACGTGTGGCAGTTGCAAGAGCATTGGTGAATAAACCCTCAATAATTCTTGCCGACGAGCCAACAGGAAATCTCGACTCAAAAACTTCGGAGGAGATTATGGAGCTTTTCAATGAAATTCATAGAGGAGGCAACACCGTAATAGTTGTAACACATGAAGAAGATATAGCAAAGCAAGCTCATCGAATAATTCGTCTTCGTGATGGTGTAATAGAATCCGACGAAATAAACCCTAAATTTTCCAAATCAAAAATTCTATCGTAAATCAATGAAAAATAAGTTCAAAATATATACAAAAGCTGGTGACAAAGGAGAAACTTCGCTTATTGGTGGAAGAAGAGTGAATAAATCTGATTTGCAGGTGGAAGCTTATGGAACTATCGATGAATTAAAATCGCATATCGCTCTGCTTTCTGATATGATTAAAGCAGAGGATATAAATGAAAATCTAAAGAAAATAATTATACATCTTTTTGAAGCTGAAAGCGTTGTGGCTTGTGCCACCATAGAAGCCGTCAGTAAAATGCCTAAACTTTCGGAAGAAGATGTCCTCTGGCTGGAAAAAAATATTGATATGATGGATGAAAAATTGCCACCACTTACTGCATTTATTTTGCCTGGCGGAGATGCAAGTTACTCCCAAAGTCACATAGCCCGAACTGTTTGCCGCCGTGCGGAAAGAGCTTGTTTGCGCTTTTGGGAAGTAAATAAAACCCTTTACAATCCTACAGTAGAAAAGTATTTGAATCGACTAAGTGATTACTTGTTTACCCTTTCGCGATACATACTTAATTATAAAGGTATTAAAGAAAATTTATGGCAATCCAAAGAAAAATAATTTATAAAAAGCCTCTATTAGCCTCTGTATTTCAATAATTTAAAGAAAAATTATTTTTATTGTGAAATTTAAAAAAAAGTATATTTTTGCAAAATTAAGAACTAAACATTAAAATTATGTATTGGACCTTAGAATTAGCTTCAAAACTCGAAGATGCACCTTGGCCAGCAACAAAAGAAGAGCTTATCGACTTTGCCTTAAGATCGGGTGCACCTATGGAAATTATTGAAAACTTGCGTGAAATAGAGGATGAAGGGGAGCAATACGATCGAATAGAAGATCTTTGGCCCGACTATCCAACAAAGGAAGACTTCTTCTTTCATGAAGATGAATATTAGAATTCTGCGAGATAAAAATTTAGGGACTTCAAGTCCCTTTTTTTATGACATTATGACATCAAAAAATATAAATCGCAACACTTTGATATACTGCTTCTTAATATAAAGTTCATTTCATAACCTTAGTATTTTTAGCTTTCAAAATATTATTTCCACAAATTCACAATTTATTAGTTATTTTGCCCAATTATTGACAATATAAATGTCTCAATTTAATCAATATCAAATATGTTAAGTTTTATATCAAACCTTTTTGGAAAAAAGTCAGACAAAGACATAAAAAATATCCTTCCAATTTTAGATGAAATCAAAAAAGCTGAAGTTTCTATTAACAAGCTTACAAATGACGAATTAAGGGCTAAAACCCTCGAATTCAAAAATATTATATCCGAAAGGATAAAATTTGAAGAAGATGAAATTAGCTCTATGAAAGAAAAAGTGGAAGAAAATCCAGAAATGGACATCCAAGAAAAAGAAAATATCTGGAACCTCATAGACAAACATGAAGAAAGTATTAAAGCGAAAATTGAAATCGTTCTAAATGAGCTTTTACCAGAAGCCTTTGCTGTAATGAGAGTTACAGCAAGAAGATTTAATGAAAATGAAGTTATTGAAGTTACAGCAACAGAACACGACCGCAATTTGGCTTCCAAACACGACAATATAAATATTGTGGGCGACAAAGCTCATTATTCCAACTCATGGGAAGCAGGAGGAAACAGAATTATATGGGACATGGTTCATTATGATGTTCAGCTTATTGGAGGAATAGTTTTGCATCAAGGAAAGATAGCTGAAATGGCTACTGGTGAAGGAAAAACCCTTGTTGCAACTTTACCAATTTATCTAAATGCACTTCCCGGAAGAGGAGTTCATTTGGTAACTGTAAATGACTATTTGGCAAGAAGAGATTCACAATGGATGGGAATGTTGATGGAATTTCATGGTCTTAGAGTTGATAGCATCGATAATCATGAACCTCATAGCGACGCAAGAAGAAACGCATATTTGGCTGATATCACTTATGGCACTAACAATGAATTTGGTTTTGATTATCTTCGCGACAATATGGCCACCGAGCCTTCTGAGCTTGTTCAACGAAAACATAACTTTACTATTGTTGATGAGGTTGACTCTGTCTTGATTGATGATGCCCGCACGCCTCTAATTATTTCAGGCCCAACGCCTAAAGGAGATACTCAAGAATTTGATGATTTAAAACCTTATGTTGATAAATTGTATAATTCACAACGTCAGCTTATTAACAAAATTTTGGCTGAGGCAAAAAGTCTCTTAGCAAATTCTGAAAACAATAAAGAAAAAGAGAAAGAAGGATTTGCTCTTCTTTTTAGAGCTTATCGTGGTCTTCCAAAAAATAAAGCCCTCATAAAATTTCTTAGTGAATCCGGGATGAAAGCTGGACTTCAAAAGACCGAGAATTTCTATATGGCCGAGCAATCAAAAAATATGCATATAATTGATGACGAATTATTTTTCGTTATCGAGGAAAAGCAAAATTCTATTGAGCTCACTGATAAAGGTATTGATATGGTTACCGAAATGACTGGCGACCCAAAATTTTATATACTTCCCGACATGGGCACTGTACTTGCAGATTTGGAGAAATCTGGTTTATCACATCATGAAATTACTGATAAAAAAAGTGAACTATTAAGAGATTATTCTATAAAAACAGAGCGTGTTCATACTATGCATCAACTATTTAAAGCCTACACTCTTTTCGAAAGAGATGTAGAATATGTGGTGATGGACAACAAAATTAAAATAGTTGATGAACAAACTGGTAGAATTCTCGATGGAAGGCGATACTCCGATGGTTTGCATCAGGCTATTGAAGCTAAAGAAAACTGCAAAATTGAAGCTGCTACACAGACTTATGCAACTATTACGCTTCAAAATTATTTCAGAATGTACAATAAACTTGCTGGAATGACTGGTACTGCTGAGACAGAGGCTGGCGAGTTATGGGATATCTACAAATTGGATGTTACAGTAATACCTACAAACAAACCTATTATTAGAGACGACCGTGAAGATTTAGTATATAAAACTGTTAGAGAGAAATATAATGCAGTTATTGATGAAATAGAAAAGCTGGTGAACGAAGGCAGACCGGTACTTGTAGGGACAACTTCAGTGGAAATTTCGGAACTTTTAAGCCGAATGCTTCAGCGTAAACGCATAAAGCACAATGTGTTAAATGCAAAACTTCATCAACGTGAAGCTGATATTGTTGCTGAAGCTGGATTGGCTGGAAATGTAACTATTGCTACTAATATGGCTGGTCGTGGAACTGATATAAAATTAGGCAAAGGTGTTATAGAAAAAGGTGGTTTGGCTATTATTGGCACCGAACGTCACGAATCTCGACGCGTTGACCGCCAATTGCGTGGTAGAGCTGGCCGTCAAGGTGACCCAGGTTCTTCACAATTCTATGTTTCGCTGGAAGATAATCTTATGAGAATATTTGGTTCTGAGCGTATTGCGAAAATTATGGATAGAATGGGACTCGATGATGGTGAAGTTATTCAACATTCGATGATTACAAAATCTATCGAAAGAGCCCAACGCAAAGTGGAAGAAAATAACTTTGGCATTAGAAAAAGATTGCTCGAATACGACGATGTGATGAACGCACAGAGAGAGGTTATTTACAAGAAAAGAAGACATGCTCTTTATGGAGAAAGACTTTCTCTCGATGTGGCAAATATGATGTACGACCTCACGGAAAATATTGTGGAAACTAATTTAAATTCAGGCGATTTCGAAAATTTTGAGATAGACTTAATAAGTAATTTTGCCATTGAAGCGCCAGTAACAGAAGCTGAATTTCTTCAATCAAAACCAGAGCCTTTAATTGATAAAATTTATCATCAATCCTATTCAAACTACATTTCAAAATCCGAAAAGATTGGCCGGCAAACATTCCCAACCATCGAAAATGTTTTTAAAAGTCATTCATCTCAATATACAAATATTGCCATTCCAATGACTGATGGTATAAAGACCATGAATATTATTTCGAATTTGGAAAAAGCCAATAAATCAAAAGGCAAATCTGTGATGGTAGATACAGAAAAAATCATAACTCTAAAATTTATTGACGATGCTTGGAAAGAGCAACTGCGCGAAATGGACGACCTAAAGCAGTCTGTTCAAAATGCATCCTATGAACAGAAAGACCCTTTGTTAATTTTTAAATTCGAGTCTTTTGAACTTTTTAAAATAATGATAAATAGACTAAATCGTGAAATAACTTCTTTCCTTGTCAAATGCGACCTGCCAGAGAATAAAGAGCCACAAATTCAAAGCTCAATGCAATCAGCAGGAATGGATTTTAGTAAACTGAAAACAGGACGTTCTGAAGTTGGTAGCCAAAGTAGCAAACAAGATAAATTTGGTCACGACACTCAGGAAAAACAAGTTACACAGCCAATTAGAGTAGAAAAAAAAGTTGGTAGAAATGACCCTTGTCCTTGCGGAAGTGGTAAAAAATATAAACAATGCCATGGTTTAAATGATTAATATTTCTATGAATTGTAAAAAGATAGGATTCAAAAAGCTTATAAAACTTGCAATATAAACAAAGAAAACATCAACTAACGTAGGTAAAATAGATTTTTTTAGAAATTTCCAATAACATAAAAGTAGTCATCAACGAAGGAAAAATCCATGATGATGAAAAATGAGATGGGTAAAAGTATATATTACATACATAAATCTTGTAAAGCAGTAGAGAAGCAAAAAATTTACCTTAGCGCCTTAGCGAGAGATTGTTTTACTCAAAGCCGCAAAGAATTTATAAACTCAGATTTTGATTTTGATAATTCCATTCTGACCCCGCTCCCAGAGATGATTGCTAACATTAAAAAGGATCATCCTGAAGAAAGTACAACAATTCTCATTCAATTGCTCCATCTGAATCGAAACGTCCAAATTAGTAAGGCTATCAAGCTGAATATTATACATTTGCTGCCCAGTATTCCAGCCAATATCTGGCATAATTACAAAAATACTGCTGTCTTGGTGGATGAAATTAAAGTTCTGATTTATTTTAATTGAGTTTACAACTTTAAAATTTATGGTGTCAAAAGTATTATTATAAAATAAATCTTTCCCGCTTGCAGCATCTACAAATTGAAATATTAATGGCTCTGGTGGAGAGAAGCATGCGTAGTCTTTACAAGGATTGCAAGCATTTAAAAATGTTGCAGTTAGTATAAAAAACAATAATTTTTTCAATTTCAAACAGTCTTATTTATTAATAAATCTATATTCCAAATCCCAATTTAACGCCAGCCATTATTGATAATATAACTCCATTTTCATCATAAAATGGACGATTTGAATTAAGATTATCTATTCCACTATCGTCCTTCAAATACTTATATCTTAATCCAATACCTATATACCAATCAGAAATGATATTATTAGAAAAGCTTACATAATTATTCATGCCGTATAAAAAATGTACAGCTGCAATATATTTGCTCGATGTAATATCCATTAACTCCCAATAAGCATTCATCTTGCGAACACTAACATCCTGTTCGGTAACAGATAAATACTTAAACATCATATCAATGCCAAGATATTTATATTTTATTCTTGCATAATAATTATCTATTTTTAAAGGAAATTTTGCTGTTGTACGGAGTCTTATTCCAGATGATTTTGAATTAGCTATGTCATAATCCCAATTGAATAACTGATAAACAGGATTAAATAATGAAAGGTAGGCAATCTCATGTTGCAATCGAATTTTGGGACTTGCAGAATATTCATAACCCAACTGAAAACCTGGCTCAAGCTCAAGGAATGTAGTTGGCGAAAACTTTAAATAATTACCTGTGAATGGTGTTTTTGCGTTTATTGAATCAATTTTAGATTGATTTTGTGCGAAAGATGAATAATTAAAACATACCAAAAGAGCCAAAATTATTCCCAAAAGTTTATTTCTAAAATCCATAATTTATTGATTTTTAAGAATTGAAGAAATTAAAGAAATATTATGAATATCGGAATAATCATATTGATAGAAACCACTTTCACCAATTACAAAAAGCTTGTTTTGCCAAATAACAGCATCAAAAGCCGTAATACCAGTTATTGTTGAAATCACAGCATTCCCATAACCAGCAATCATTTTATTAATATCATAAACCACAACTCCATCAGTTCCATGGCAAACGAAAAGATAATTATTGAGTCTGTCGAGACCATAAGGATCGAATTGTGGTATGTAATTGACCAACTGGTAAGGGTGAAAAATATCTTTCACGTTTAGAACATCTATTTCGCGACTTGCAACTATCCATTGATTACAAACATTATTATTTCTCAAGGTTACAAAAGCCAAAGTGTCGCTGGCAATAACAGGATCACAAGCTGTGAAATGTTCGAATTGAGATAGTTGATTGGGGTTCGATGGGTCAGATAGTCCATAAATATAAATCCCGAGGTTGGAACCAATAAAAAGATAATCGCCAAATGTATAGATAGTTTCTATACCAAAACCGATTTCGACTGACCGAACATAAGATGGATTTGATGGGGTAGATATGTCCACAACTTTTAGGGAAGAATTGTCAACCGCATAGAGGTAATCGCCTTTAATAATTATTCTGGCGGTGGATCCACTTTTGCCATCAGGAGAATTTTTAGGATTATCTGTGCCTATTGTTCCATCAGATTTGGAACAACTTGCCACGAACCCCATCACAACTATAATTACTGCTGAAATAAAAATTTTATTTATTGTTTTCATGATTTCTTGTTTTAATTTTTTTAACGATAGCATTTTGGATTTGTAAGTGTGGATTTTTCCCATCTCAAAATATATCCTTTAGTCGTATCGGCACACTCAAAATATCCTGTAGCAAACTCAGGATATAATTGGTTTATAAGTGGATAAATATTCTTTAATCTTTTAATAAATTGTATATTCGACATATTACTTATATCAAAAGCCACTAAATCCGTAAAATTATCGGCATACAAAATCCCATTTTTTATGCTGGCATCGTTCACTCCTGGAATGGAAATAAAGGCTATTTTCTTTGGATTAACAGGGTTACTATTGTCTAAGATATGAACTCCTTCTCCAACATCCGTTACCAAAATAAGCGACTGGTAAAGAAACATTTTGCCAGGATAAGTAAAGGTTGTGGGAGTCTCAACTTTTAAATTAAATGCATTTGCTTTTGAAATGTAAACAGGCTTTAATCCTTCTTCATAAGTTGTAGATGGAGTGCTTTTAGAGCAACTGAAAATCATAGCTGCTAAAATAACTGGAATCAATATTTTCTTCATAATTTTCAAAATTAAGTTTTATAAAAGTATAATGCTTGAGGGCATAAAATGGTTGCGTCGGATAAAAAAATTTTTTTATACGCAACCATTCTTAGGTTTCAAACATTATAGTATTGTGCACTTAAATATTTTATACTTTTAGGAAAACATTTTTTGTGAAGTCTTTGGAAGATATCATTGCGGGTTGTAAAAAGAAAAAGGCTTGGGCACAGGCTGAACTCTTTGAAATGTTTTCGGATAAGATGTTCGGAACATGTCTATATTACACTGATAATAAAGAAGATGCAGAAGATTTGCTTCACGATGGATTCCTAAAAATATTTGATAATATAGGTAATTATTCGCAAGATAAGTTCGAAGCTTGGATGCGAAAAATATTTATAAATATTGCTTTAATGAGATTTAGAAGGATGAAATTGGCAAAAGAAATTGATGAGATAAACAGCTTTACTCTCAGCTCAATTCCCTTTGTAGAAAATACAGAAATGCAAGCCAATGATTTGATAGCGCTGATTATGAAATTGCCAACACAATATAGAATGGTTTTTAACCTTTATGCCATTGAAGGTTATAAACATAGAGAAATTGCCGATATGCTTGGTATAAATGAAGGCACAAGCAAATCGAATCTTTCGCGTGCAAGACAAATCTTGCAAAGCCAATTATTAGTTCAAGAAATTGATTTTAAATGATGAAAGATAAAAAAAATATTGACGACATTTTTAGAAATGCTTCTATTGCCTATTCTGCCGCAACGCCTTCAAATGCTTGGGAAAAGATAGATGCTGCTCTGAAAACAAAAAGACGCCGCCGCTTGATTTTCTGGATTTCTTTCTCGAGCTTTTCGCTGTTCTTAATACTATTTTCAATATTTATTTTTAGCGATTTTGACTACCAAATCAAATCATTAATGCCGAATAATTCTAAAGTACAACTAATTGAAAAACAAAAGTATAATTCAAGAAAAGCTGTAGATTCCTCAACTACTACTTTGCAAAATTTTGAAAAACCTTCATCTGAAAATTCATTAACAATTTCGAAAATAAATCAAAATTCTAACCCAATTTCTAAGGCAAAGAAGCTATCAAAAAAATTAGAAATCCCATCTGAACCAAATTATAATGTTTCGAAAAATAAAAATCAATCTGAGTTACAAGAGCCAACTTCTATATCTTCTAAAAGCATCCAAAATAATAATATAATCGAAAGCCATAGATTGAAACTTAATATCGAAAACGCAGAAATTAATTCTAAAGTTTTAGTAAGTCCAGCAGAATTAGTCAAAGCAGATATTTTGCTCAGCAAAATAGAAGATAGCATAATTTCTACTACTAAGATTGACGATAATCTTCAACCAAATTCTGCTTTAAGTCGGGATTCAATTGCAAAAACAAACAAGCTAAAAGATAGATTCATTCCAGAGTTTGTAATTTCCTCAAATATTGCTTTTGGGTTTACCAGCAAAATTTCGCAAGCGCCAAAACTCACAGAATTTACCAGCACATCGACTACTAACGAAAAATATGGCAAAGTGCCAGTTTTTGGATTAAATATCGGAATTTATTTTACAAAAAATTTGAGCTTAAGTCTTGGAATACAACATTTTAATTTAATTACTAATGGAGAGTTTCAAATTCCACAAAATAATGTACGTTATGTAAATGTGGATAACTTTGGATATACAACAGCTGGAATTTATTCGGTGCAAAATATCGAAACTCTATACAACACCAGAAGCTATAACCCCGTGGATTATTTGAGCAAATTATCTAAAATCACCCAAAGTATTTCCATGATAGAAATTCCGATTTCATTAGGCTATCATTGGAATTTGAATAATTGGAAATTTAATGCGACGACAGGTTTTAGCTTTGGGAAAATTGTTGATAACCAAATAAAAATTGGCGATGAAAAAAGCTGGCTTCTCAATGGCAAGTTGAAATCTATAAAAACAAGTATATCAGGCATAAATTTTGGCGGGGAAGTGTTTTTTGCTCGAAAAAAAGGATTAAATTTAGGAATAAAATCTGACTTAATTATGTACCTAAATTCAGTTAGCATGTCTTCAGATTTTTCTCACAAACCATTCATTTTTTACATTGGACCTCAGTTGAATTATTGGTTTTAACTTATCAATTGTTTATCATTTTTCTTTTAACCAAAGATATTTTTATAACCAATAATGAAAGCATTATAGTGTTTTGAATATTAATATTATCTACTTTTGATTTTTTAAAATTTACAGCATTGTTTCCTTTTTGATGAAGAAATTTGTTATCATATTTATATTTTTTGCATTCTCAAACCACTCTGAAGCACAGCGATTTTTAGGCGCTTTGGCTTTTGGTGGAAATCTTACCCAAGTTGATGGTGATGAAGTTTTTGGCTTTAAAAAACTGGGTTTCAATGTTGGAGTTGCATCTTTTCTCCCAATCACACAAAACTGGTTTTTAAGCTTGGAAGTGGCATTTAGTCAAAAAGGTTCCTACGAGAAGCTTCCTTTGGTTGCCAATCCTAGCAATTCATTGCCATACTATAATTTAAGACTCAATTATGTGGAAGTGCCTTTTTTGATGCATTATGAAGACAAAAAACTTGCAATGCTTGGCGCTGGTTTTTCTTTCAACAGACTTGTAGGAGCAAAAGAAATTGAATGGGGGTTGCCAACAACTACGAATGCAACAAATGGAATATACAGCATCAACGACATAAATGCAATAGTTGACATAAGATTAAGGGTTTATAAATCTTTTAGGATAAATTTCCGCTATGCATACTCGGTTTCAAAAATCAGAACTCGAGAATATTCCGATTTTGCAGGCAATACATGGACGCGTAATCAATACAATAGCATACTTACTTTCAGAGTAGTATATACTTTCAACGAAAAAATCAATGAAGAGCAAATCGAATAAAACTGTTGATAACTTAATAAAGACTTTTGATTTGAAAGCGCATACTGAAGGTGGATTCTATAAGGAAACTTACAGTTCATCGCAGAGATTAAATATTGCTGATATTGGTGACAGAAATTTGACAACAGCAATATTTTATCTTTTACAGGGAAGCGATTTTTCATCTTTTCACAGAATTAAATCTGATGAGATTTGGCAGTTTTATCAAGGAGAGGAATGAGAAATTGTTGAAATACCGAAACAAGGGTGAATTATAAAACTTAAGATGGGCTTTGAAAGTGAGGCATGCGGCTCACAAATTATTATTCAATCCGGAAGTTGGTCTTCGGCTCACATTCCAAGTAAAAAACAATTATGCTTTTGCCAGTTGTACATATTCTACAGGTTTTGATTTTAATGCTTTTGTAATTGCAAAAAAACTGATTTATGATTGAAATATCCAAATTTTGTTAAAGAAATTATAAAATTGACAAGAGGATGAAGAAATTATTTATTTTTATCCAATATTAAAATACATAAATTATGACACAAAAAAAGTGGTTTATTCCAGTAGTTATCATAGCTGCAATAGTTTTATCAGCTCTAATTTTTGTTAGTTGGGGCAGTGGTATTTACGACAAATCTGTAAGCCTTCAAGAAGAAGTTAATGCACAATGGGGAAATGTTCAAGCCTCATATCAAAGGAGAGCCGATTTGATACCAAATTTAGTAGCAACAGTGAAAGGTGCTGCAGCAAATGAAAATAAAATTTTGCGTGAGGTAACTCAAGCTCGTGCTGGTATAGTGAATGCGAAGACTCCAGAAGAAATGGAGCTTATGGGCAAGAGAATCAATACCGCTATTAACTTAGCTTTTGAAGCATACCCTCAAATTCGCTCTACACAAAACTTTGCTGATTTGCAGGCTCAACTTGAAGGCACCGAAAATCGTGTTGGGGTTGCAAGAAAAAATTACAATGAAGCTGTGAAAACTTTTAACCAGCATATTCGTGGATTTTTTCGCAAAATAGCATTGAAAATTTTTGCTGACCAAGATGAGTTTGCCAAAAGAGAAATGTTTGAATCGAGCAAAGGCGCTGAAAATGCACCAGCAGTAAATTTTTAAATATCATGTCAAAAAATATAGAAAACTTCTTCAGCAAAGAACAAAAGCAAAAAATTGTTGAAGCAATTGAAGCTGCGGAAAAAAATACTTCTGGCGAAATTAGGGTTCATATTGAATCCAAATGTAAGCCGAAAGCTGTTGAAAGAGCTGCAAAAGTTTTTTATAGCCTCGATATGCAAAAAACAAAATTGAGAAATGGCGTACTCATTTATTTAGCTATTGCCGACCGCAAATTTGCCATTATTGGCGATGAAGGAATAAACAAACTTGTGCCAAAAGATTTCTGGAATGATGCTAAAGATTTGATGCTTGAATCCTTCCTAAAAGAAAATTTTGACGATGGAATTGCTTCTGCTGTTGCAAAAGTTGGCGAAAAACTGAAAGAATATTTTCCTTATAAATCTGACGACATTAATGAATTAGGTGATGAAATCTCTTTTGGTAAATGATGGTAATTAATTCTAATACTGATTATTAAACAGCAAATGAATATTAATAAAACAAAAATTCTTCTCTTTATCTTCTTCGCTTTTGGAGCTACGAATTTATGGGCGCAAGATTTTCCTGAAAGGCCATCGCCACCTCGACTTGTAAACGATTTAGTGGGTTTATTTACCCAGCAGCAGATTAATAGCTTGGAAACCGAATTGGTTGAATTTGACCGCTCCAGCACAACTCAAATTGCTGTGGTGGTGATAGACGATTTGCATGGCTATGACGTCTCTGACTATGCAATACAATTAGGACAGAAGTGGCAGGTAGGCACTAAAGGTAAAGATAACGGTGTAGTAATTTTGATAAAACCCACTGGCGCATCGGGGCAGAGAAAAGCTTTTATTGCTGTTGGCTATGGACTCGAAGCTGTTATTCCTGATGCTATTGCCAATAGAATTTCTGACTTGGAAATGATACCAAAATTTAAAACTGGAAATTATTATGAAGGAGTAGAAAGCGCTATTAAAACAATAAAATCTTTAAGCCTAGGAGAATTCTCAGCGTCAGAATATCAAAAACGATCTGAAAAAAATATTGCCAAAAGTCGTGGAATGATTTTCTTGG
>MNXP01000047.1 GCA_001872625.1 Bacteroidetes bacterium CG2_30_33_31 | reverse complement strand
TGCTTGATATAAATTTTAAAATCTTGCTCATCTTTTTAATCTTTTAAAAATACAGGATCGGACTATTTTCGGAACCGATGTCTGAACCATGATTGTCTGAACCATGATTGTCTGAACCTTGATTGTCTGAACCATGAATGTCTGAACCATGATTTTCACAAGATTTTCAAGATTACCTTGATTGCCTTGATTGCCTTGATTGCTTGATATAAATTTTAAAATCTTGCTCATCTTTTTAATCTTTTAAAAATACAGGATCGGACTATTTTAGGAACCGATGTCTGAACCATGATTGTCTGAACCATGATTGTCTGAACCATGATTGTCTGAACCATGAATGTCTGAACCATGATTTTCACAAGATTTTCAAGATTACCTTGATTGCCTTGATTGCCTTGATTGCTTGATATAAATTTTAAAATCTTGCTCATCTTTTTAATCTTGTGAAAATCCAGGTTCAGACACTTTAAACGTTAGCAACCTATCTCTGTAATATTCATACTGCTTTTTCCGTAACTCAATCTCTTTCGGCAAACCTTCGCTGATGGAGGTGGTGAGGGTATCGAATTTATCGAGGATGGAAACAATGCGGGCTTGCTCTTCGAGGGAAGGAACTGGAAAGCGATATTCTAGTATCTTATCTTTATTACCACGAGGCATCTTTGCCCCTTTAGCATGTTGCATGTTATATTCAAAAAAACGATTATCAGCTAAAACTTGGTACAAAAATTTAGGATCGAGTTCTCTGCTTATTAGATGTATTACAAGAACATCACCGTTTGTACCACCCGAACGATCAGAATGCCATATTTTTTTTAAGTAAGGACGAATATTCCCTATTAATACATCACCAATGCTGTAACCTGTCAAATTTCCTTCAGTGGGGACATAGTTAGAGTCAGTTTTACCGGCTCTATTCTGCAATAGGTTATCTACACCTACATAATTTGACTTGTCAATTGAAGAAGAACTTACCCGCTTTCTTGAATACTCTCCAACCTCCCCCAACGTCTTCCACTCCACCTTTTCATTATTCATTAACCCTTTATCATTAACCATTAACAGCTGCTCCCTATAGTAATTATATTGTTTTTTACGAGCTGTAAGCTCGGCTGTTAGCTCGGCTGTAAGCTCTGCTGTAAGCTCTGTGAAGGTGTCGAGAATACGAACAATTTCGGCTTGGACGGAGAGGGGTGGGATGGGGATGAGGATTTCAACCAATTTACCCTTAGTTAATTTTGCCCTACCACCACCAGTTAAAAATGGAATAAACTTTACTATTTGTAAATAATGGTATAGAAACTTTGTCGATAGGTTGTTTACCCCACGAATGACATGAACATGATTATTAGCCCAAAATTTTCCAACCGCATACTGGATTGAGTAATTCTCTATATTTTTTGAACCATCTTCAGCAATTAGAATATATTCTCCATCGTGTGTAAAACCTTCCACGTAATCTTGAATATTATTTGCTCCGTAATATGGTATTTCACCTATAATTCTTAATGAAGCTTCTACTGGTTTTCTACCGCTATTTGCTATCTGAACATAATTTTCATTACCTAGCACAGACCATTCCACCTCAACGCCTTCTAATAATTTCTCTAAATAGCTCATTTTTTAAATTGTTAGTTGTCTGAACCTTTATTTGTTTGATTTTTGTGATTGCCTTGATTTTTTTTAGCGTAGTTTTGTTTATCTCCTTTTTTTGCTTTTTTCTCTAAATCAGCAATGGTATTGAGGTAATCTTTCTCCACTGCACTGAGTGTTTTGGCTTTATACTTTTTGTATTCCAATTTCGCCTTTTCTTTTGCAGTATCAGCAGAAATTTGCCCTGCATTTTCAAGCAGTTTTCTACCTGCCGACGAAAGGATAGTATCGAGTTCGCGCACAAAATCGGCCATTCTCATTTCTCTTTCTTCTATGGCATTAATCTCGGCCAAATCGAAATAGGCAGAAACAAGATTATTAAGCACTTTCAATTCCTTTTCACTCAGATAGTTTTTGGCAATCATTGCTTCTGCCTGTGTAGGCTGGCTACCCTTAAAACCGGTAAGTCCTGCGAAAGGTTTATCACTATCCACACGCATATAAATAACTTCGCTTGCCGTATTGCCATGGGCGGCAAAATGGAGTTTGTTTTGAACAATTTTAAAAAACGCCAGGCTCTCTTCGCTATGGGGGGCGTAGTCGGTGGCTGTAGCATATAAATCCAATACCTGCCGATACATTACTTTTTCGCTGGAGCGAATATCACGGATGCGGTCGAGCAGCTCTTTCCAGTAGTTTCCACCACCAAGGTTTTTGAGACGTTCGTCGTCCATAGCGAAGCCTTTAATGATGTATTCCTTGAGACGTTCAGTAGCCCAGATACGGAATTTTGTAGCGATACTCGATTTTATTCTGTACCCTAATGAAATAATCATATCAAGATTGTAAAAAGGTATTTCTCGTTGAACTTCCCGATTACCCTCTAATCGAACTTGTCGGAAATTCCGACAGGTTCGATTTTTATCAAGCTCACCTTCCTCATAAATATTCTTAATATGTTCTACTACATTTGTTCTGGACGATTGATATAGCTCTGCCATTTGTTGTTGCGATAGCCATACATTTTCATCCTCTAGTCGGACATCTATTTTATTAATCCCATCACCGGACTGATATATAATTATATTTCCTTTTGGCTCTTCGTTCATAATTCAATCTCTTTTACAATTGCATCAATATCAGCACGAAGCATATTTATTTTCGCCCAGGTCTTCCACATAACATTTTTCGTATTGTTCGTGGCATTAGTGGTTATATCCAAGTTTAATAATGTATCTAAATAGCTCATGGTTTGTTTTTTACAGTTGAGTATAGGTATTTATTTCATTTATCAACAAATCTTGTAATTGGTCTTTTGGCAATAAAAGCTGATATTCAGCCACTCCAATAGGTTTATGTATGTCTTGCAGCGCAATTTCTACATCCAAATGGTCTTTATCGGCACAAAGAATAATTCCGACAGAATTATTTTCGGTTTCGCCCTTTTCCAGCTTATCGAGCAAGGACAAGTAAACATTCATTTTGCCAACATATTCGGCTTTAAAACTTCCTATTTTTAATTCTATAGCTATCAAACTTTGCAAACCTCGATGAAAAAAAAGCATATCTACAAAATACTCTTTGTTGTTGTATTCTAAGCGGTGTTGGTTGCCGATGAACGAAAAACCTTTACCCAATTCCAGCAGAAATAATTTAATTTTTTCTACTAATCGTTTTTCCAATTCCGTTTCTTTTATTTTTTCCGTAATACCCAAAAAGCCAAGATTATAACGGTCTTTAAACACTTCGTTGGCATAGTCTGCATCTATGATAGGAAGTGTTTCATTAAAATTGTTCGATTTTATTTGTGTTCGATTATGGCTAAAACTATTCATTTTGATGGCATTGAGCAACCAGTCTCTGCTCCAGCCTTTGGTTAAGGCTTCGTTGGCATAAAAAAGTACCGCGTCAAGCGACTGAACTTTGTTGATTAACAATAAGTTATGCCCCCACGGCAATTCTGCTACAAGCTGTAGCAGTTTTTGGTCTGCTTGATGATAACGCTCATAAAACAGTTTCATATTCCACAAATTGCGAGGCGACACCCCCATATCGGGAAATTCTTTTTTGAGGTCGATAGAAAGTTGCTGAACCACGGCACTACCGTAGCCTTCGGTAAGTTGTTTTTCAAAAATCAATTTACCAAGATTCCAATAAACCGATTGTGTGGCACTATTTATTTGTTTGGCAACTATGATTCGGGCGGTGCGAATATGTGCTACTGCTTGTTTTAAAATACTTTCGTATTCTTCTTTTTTTATGCTTATTTCTTTGCTCATCGTTTAACTTTCAATCTCGTTTATAATGGCATCAATATCTACACGCAACTTATCTATTTTAGTTACCGTTTCGGCAATTTCGGCATTTAGTTTTACAATATCCACCCGCTCCCTATTATCTTTTGCTTCTATGTACGAACTCACGGATAGATTATAATCGTTTTCGGCAATTTTAGTGTTGTCGATAGTCTTAGCCACATACGCCACATCTGCTTTGCTATCGAATATTTCCATAATCTTTTCAATGTGTTTGTCTTTAAGCACATTGTTATTGGTTACTTTTTTAAAGAAATCTTCGCCACTCGCATCAATAAACTGCGTTTTATTTTCGGTTTTATGTTTTGAAAGCACCAGAATGGTTACGGAAATTGAGGTGCCAAAAAACAAGTTTGGTGCTAATGAGATAATGGTTTCTACAAAGTTGTTATCCACTAAATACTTCCTAATTTTTTGTTCTGCACCACTGCGATAAAAGATACCAGGGAAACAAACAATAGCTGCCCTGCCTTTACCAGATAGATAACTTAGGGCGTGTAACACAAAAGCAAAATCGGCTTTCGATTTAGGAGCCAAAACACCGGCAGGGGCAAAACGGTCATCATTAATGAGCGTTGGGTCGCCATCGCCTATCCAATTGATAGAGTATGGAGGATTAGAAACGATGGCATCAAAAGGTTTTTCATCGCCATAGCGTGGATTGCGGAGCGTATCGCCAAGGGTAATATTAAACTTGTCGTAGTTAATGTTGTGCAAAAACATGTTCATACGCGCAAGGTTATAAGTGGTATGGTTTACCTCCTGCCCATAAAAGCCTTCTTCAATAATATGATTGTCGAAATGCTTTTTGGCTTGCAGAAGCAAAGAGCCTGAACCACAAGCAGGGTCATAAATTTTATTTACAGCTGTCTGCTTGTGCATTGCAAGTTGAGCAATGAGTTTTGATACGTGCTGTGGCGTAAAAAACTCACCACCCGATTTTCCTGCGTTGGCGGCATAATTAGAAATAAGAAACTCATAGGCATCGCCAAAAAGGTCAATTTGATTGTCTTCAAAATTTCCAAAGTTTAGTTCTTCAACACCTTTCAATACGGATGCTAAACGAGCGTTTTTGGCTTCAACGGTATTACCAAGACGTGTGCTGGTGGTATCAAAATCGGCAAACAATCCTTTTATATCTGGTTCGGATGGATAAGCATTTGCAGAGCTTTCAATAGCGTCAAAAATGGCTTTTAAGTCTGTGTTTAGGTTTTGATTGGTATTAGCTTTTTTGGCAACATTAACAAAAAGTTGACTGGGATAAATGAAGTAACCTTTGGTTTTAATGGCATCATCTTTTATTTCGGGACTGATTTTATCATCTGGATAGTTTGCATAGTCAACGCTTTTATCACCACCTTCAATGTAATTAATGAAGTTTTCGCTAATAAAACGATAGAAAAGAGCTCCCAGCACAAACTGCTTAAAGTCCCATCCATCCACCGAGCCACGAACATCGTTAGCTATTTTCCATATTTTGTTTTGCAGTTCAGCTCTTTGTATCGTGCTTGTCATTTTTTATCTATTATTAAGTCTTGTGGTTTTACTTCTTCTAATACTTCCTTGTATTCTATTCATATCCAAAATAATATTAGTCGTCAAAAGTAATCTTTATTGATAAATATATCCCATTAATTTGATAAAAACACTTTAAGTGTGTTGGATAAAAAGAGACTCTTTTGGTTTTTTTGTAGCAATGGATTGCGTGTCGGCAAAAACCAAATGTGCCTTTTTTGCGGTGGGATTAAGTTGCCAGCCAACATATCAGCCGAGGCAGCTATTGTGTCAATATTTTTCTTTCCCAAAAATTCTAAGAGGTCATTAATTATTGAAATACAATGCTTTAATGTAATTATTTACTTCTTCATAAGCCTTTGGATATCCGATAGTAAATTATTTAAATTACATAAAGTCCAAGCTTATAGAAGCAATGAATGCAAATTTTTTTTTTTAATATTCTTTAAATACTGTTTACTTACATTTTAACTTTGCCCGGTAAGGCTTGGGTTTATTGCTAAAGTGTAGGGAGTCATGCAGAAGAAAACAAAAACATAAATTTTGTTTTGGAGTCGATAACTCAAACAAAAGCATCTTGCTCTTGATTTACCATCCCAAAAAATTATTTTCCAAAACTTTATATTATCTTTGCCGCCTTATTCTTTAGAATTAAATGAAAGTAGCCAAAGATAATCAGCCAGTTTTAAAACGATTCTATGCCCACTTAAAATATAAGTATAAGTTGGTGATAATGAATGAATCAACCTTGAAAGAGGAAGTCAATTTCAGACTCTCGAGGCTAAATGTAATCATACTCCTTGGCTTCATTACTTTCATCACAATAGTTTTTACCATATTTATAATTTCAGTTACATCTTTGAAGGAATATATTCCCGGTTTTGCAAGTGTGGAGCAGATAAAACAAGTATATTTAAATAATGCCAGAATTGATTCCCTTGAAATCGCCATCAATGATAGAGATTTATATTTGCAAAATCTGAAAGAAACTATATTGATGGGAAAACCTATGAAAGGAAACGATACTTTGATGCTCAAAAAAAATAAAAATGTTGATTATAAAGGTATTACAATCAAACATTCAAAAGAAGATTCATTGTTGAGAGATGAATGGGACAACAAAGAGCAGTACGATTTGATTTATTATCCCGACAAGCAAAACCAAAAAGGTTTAGAGTCGTTTATCTTTTTTACACCGCTAAGAGGTATTGTTACAAATGGTTTCAATATTTATAACAAGCATTATGGAATTGATGTTGCTGGCGAAAAAGATAAAGCCATTAAAGCTACTCTCGATGGCATGGTAATTTTCTCTTTATGGACATTTGAAACAGGCTATGTAATTGCAATTCAGCACCAATCAAATTTGATTTCGGTTTATAAGCATTGCTCAGCATTGCTAAAAAAAGAAGGAGACTATGTAAAGGCTGGCAGCCCCATTGCCATTATTGGAAATACTGGTGAAATGACCTCTGGTCCTCATTTACATTTCGAGCTCTGGTACAACGCCAACACAGTAAACCCTGCTGATTTTATTACTTTTGAATAATGGCGACTTTTCAAATTTGGAGATTAACAATTATTACGTAAATTAAGGCAATAATTTTAGGTACTTTGCCGCCGATTAAATTAATTTTTTTTAATGAAAAAACGCATTGCAATTTTAGGTTCTACGGGTTCCATAGGCACACAAACTTTGGAAGTCATAAGAGAACATAAAGAGATTTTTATTGTAGAAGTGCTCACAGCTTGCAAAAACGCCAATTTGTTAATACAACAATCTATTGAATTTCAGCCTAATGCGGTAGTTATTGAAGATGAAAGCCAATATAAAAAAGTTGCTGATGCTCTCTCAAAAAGCGATATAAAAGTTTACGCAGGAAAAAAAGCCATAGAGCAGATTGTTGAAATGGAAACCATCGACCTTATTATGATGGCAATAGTTGGTTTTGCTGCTTTACCACCTACCATCAGAGCCATAGAATTTGGGAAAAATATTGCCATTGCCAATAAAGAAACTTTTGTGGTTGCTGGTGAATTTATGGTCGAAAAATCAAAAAAATATAAAGCAAAAGTTATCCCTGTAGATTCCGAACACTCGGCAATTTTCCAATGCTTAGCTGGCGAGTTTGAAAATCCCATAGATAAGATAATTCTTACAGCTTCTGGTGGCCCATTCATAGGAAAAAACAAAGAATATCTCCAAAATGTAACTGTGGCTCAGGCGCTTAATCACCCAAACTGGAGCATGGGTAAAAAAATTTCTATCGACTCGGCAACTTTAATGAACAAGGGCTTTGAAATGATTGAAGCTAAGTGGCTTTTCGGTGTGCAACCACATCAAGTAGAAGTAGTTATACATCCTCAGTCCATCATTCATTCACTGGTTCAATTTGAAGATGGCTCCATAAAAGCTCAATTGGGCTTGCCTGATATGAAAGTCCCAATTCAATATGCAATGACTTACCCATTTAGAATAAAAAATAGTTTTCCTAAATTCGATTTTGCACAATATCCGAGTTTGAATTTTGAAAAAGCTGATACCAATATTTTTCGTACTCTTGCAATTGCCAATGAAGCTATGATAAAGGGTGGCAATATGCCTTGCGTTATTAATGCTGCCAACGAAATTGCGGTGGAAGCTTTTCTTAACGAAAGGATAAGTTTCTTACAAATATCAGAAATTATTGAAGCTGCAATGGCCAAAATAGAGTTCATTAAATCGCCATCTTTACAGGATTATTTCCTTACCGATGAGCTAACAAGACAAAAAGTTTTAGAACAAATTAAATAACATTATGACAGGATTAATAATGGCAGCCCAACTTATTGTTGGTTTGTCGATAATAGTTACACTTCACGAATTAGGACATTTCATGGCCGCAAGAGCTTTTGGTATTAGAGTAGAGAAATTTTTTCTGTTTTTTGATGCTTGGAATTTTAAGTTTTTCTCTTTCAAAAAGGGTGATACCGAGTATGGCGTAGGATGGCTCCCTTTAGGTGGATATGTAAAAATAGCTGGAATGATTGACGAAAGTATGGACAAGGAAGCTCTCAAACAACCAATGCAGCCATGGGAATTTCGATCTAAACCAGCTTGGCAAAGACTTATTGTGATGCTTGGTGGCGTTATCATGAACTTTATTCTTGGAGTTATTATATTCACTTTCATTACTTTACATTACGAAAAACAATATCTGCCAGCGCAAGCTATTGAAAATGGAATTTATGCTTATGACTTGGGAAAAATGGTTGGCTTTAAAACAGGAGATAAAATAGTTTCTATTGATGGTAAAAAGTTAGACAGATTTAAAGATATTGCTACACCACTTACTCTTATGGGGTCTAAAATTACTATTGATAGAAATGGCGAAAAAGTTAATATTATAATTCCAGACACTTTCTATAAAAAATTTGGTAAAGAAAGTAGAGGGCTTTTTATTGAACCCGACAACTTTGCTTTTGTTGTAGATAGCGTGCTGCCAAATAGCAATGCCGCTAATGCTGGAGTAAGAAAAAATGATAAAATTATTAACGCCGCTGGATTTGAAATTAATTCTTTTGGCGATTTTAAAGAAACAACTCAACATAATAAAGGCTCTGTAATGCAGGTAGTTGCCATAAGAAATATGGACACCTTGAAGTTTGATGTTTTGGTAGATAGCTTGGGATATGTTGGTTTGGTGGCATCAAATCCACCATACAAGCAGGAAAAATATAATTTTGCCGAAGGACTTAAATATGGTTGGAAAGATGGAATTGGAATTCTTTATGCCAATATTAAGGGGATGGGCCGAATATTTAGCGGAGAAGTTAAAGCTTCTGAATCATTGCAAGGTCCTATCGGTATCGCAAATATTTATGGCGGTATTTGGATTTGGCCCCGCTTCTGGTACCTCACTGGCATGATTTCATTTATTTTGGCCTTCATGAACTTGCTTCCTATCCCAGCTCTCGATGGTGGCCATGTTATGTTTCTCTCTTGGGAAGCTATTACTCGCCGTCAACTTTCCGAAAAATTTATGGAACGCTCCCAAATTGTTGGCATGGTGATACTCATTGCTCTGATGGTTTTTGCTGTTTTCAATGATTTATTGAAATATATATTTAATTAATTTTGCGACTCAGATTATGAGCGATAATACTAAATTTCATATAGGATCATTATTAAGCAAAATTGACTCACCAGCAGACTTAAAAAAACTGGATGAAAATCAATTACCTGCATTATGCCAAGAAATAAGGGAATATATTATTGATACTCTATCAGATAATCCAGGACATTTTGGAGCAAGTTTAGGCGTTGTTGAGCTCACTGTGGCACTTCATTATATCTATGAAACTCCTTACGATAAGCTCGTTTGGGATGTTGGGCATCAAGCTTATGCTCATAAAATTCTAACAGGGAGACGCGATAGTTTTGTTACCAACAGAAAGAAAAATGGAATCAGTGGTTTCCCTAAAATTTCGGAAAGTGTTTATGATGCTTTTGGCGTGGGACATTCGTCAACATCCATTTCTGCCGCTTTGGGAATGTCAATAGCTTCCAGCCTTAAAGGCGAAATGAAAAGACATCATGTAGCAATTATTGGCGACGGAGCACTCAGTGCCGGTGAAGCTTTCGAAGGCCTTAATAATGCTGGCGTTTCAAATTCTGATATTCTGGTGATTCTTAACGATAATAATATGTCTATCGACAGAGGTGTTGGGTCTCTAAAAGAATTTCTTTTAGATGTAACAACTTCAAAGACATATAATAGATTGAAAGATAAGACATATTTTGCCTTGTCGGTGTTTGGTAAATCGGGGCCTACACCCTTGAAAATTGTTTCGAAAATGTCGCAGGCAGTAAAAAATATCTTTCTCAAACGCAGCGACTATATGGAATCGCTAAACATGAGATACTTTGGCCCTGTTGATGGGCATGATGTTGAGCGATTAGTGAAAATATTTAGAAGCCTCAAGGAAATTCAAGGACCTAAACTACTGCATATTATCACAAAAAAAGGTAAAGGTTTTAAAAGAGCCGAACTTGACCAAACAATTTTTCATGCACCAGGGCATTTCGATAAAGAAACTGGTGAATTAATCAAGAGCAACTCAAAGTCGCCTTGCCCACCAAAATATCAAGATGTCTTTGGCGAAACAGTATTGGAGTTAGCAAAACTTAACGATAAAATTGTGGCCGTATCTCCAGCTATGCTTAGCGGAAGTTCGCTCACAATTATGAAAAAAGCTATGCCAAACAGAGTTTTTGATGTTGGCATTGCCGAACAACATGCTGTTACATTTTCTGCTGGATTGGCTGCTTCTGGAATGAAACCTTATTGTACAATTTATTCCACATTTCTGCAAAGAGCTTACGATCAGGTGATTCATGATGTGGCATTGCAAAATTTGCCAGTAGTTTTTTGTATCGACCGCGGTGGATTAGTTGGTGCCGATGGCCCTACACATCATGGCGTTTTTGATTTGGCTTATCTGCGAATTTTACCAAATATGATAGTTTCTGAAGCTATGAACGAAAGAGAATTGCGCAATCTTCTTTACACCGCACAGCTCGAGAATTTTCCTCCTTTTGCCATCAGATATCCTCGTGGAAATGGAGTTATGCCTCAATGGAGAAGCGAATTTACAAAGTTAGAAATTGGTAAAGCTGAATTGCTGCGCACAGGCAATGATTTGGCTATCATAACTATAGGTCATGTAGGGAATTTTGCCGTTGATGCTTGTAATCGACTTGATGGAATTGGTATTAAGGCAACTCATGTAAATATTAGATTTTTGAAACCTTACGACACCGAGCTCTTGCATGATATTTTCTCTAAGCATAATAAGATTATCTCCGTTGAAAATGGAACAAAACTCGGAGGATTGGGAAGTATGCTTAATGACTTTGCTAATGAACATTCCTACCACACGAAAATTTTGATTTTGGGAATTCCTGACAAATTTATAGAACACGGAAGTCCAGAAGAGCTTTATGCTCAGTGTGGATTTGATGCAGATGGGATTTTTAATGCCGCAAAAAATTTTATATAGAGTTTGTTAAATTACAACCATTCAATTTAAAAAAATGGCAAAAATACTATGGAAACCTGGAACCATGCTCTACCCTTTACCAGCAATAATGGTGTCGTGTGGGCATAATCCTGATGAATATAATATAATCACCATCGCTTGGACCGGAACAGTAAATACTAATCCACCAATGGTTTATATTTCAGTTCGACCTTCTCGACATTCTTATAATATATTAAAAAATACTGGCGATTTTGTCATTAATCTCACTACCAAAGAGCTTGCTTTTGCTACCGACTGGAATGGTGTAAAATCGGGTAAAGATTATGATAAAGCCAAGGAAACATCTCTTACTTATGGCAAGTCATCAATTGTAAAATCTCCAATTATTATGGAATCGCCTGTTAATATTGAGTGTAAAATTACTCAGATAATTCCTCTGGGTACTCATGATATGTTCCTCGCCGAGGTAGTTGCAGTGCAAGCCGATGATAAATTCCTAAACCCAGAAACTGGCGTTTTTGATATGCAAAAAGCTGGCTTAATTGCCTATTCTCATGGGAAATATTACGAACTTGGAAAACTTATTGGCCATTTTGGATATTCAGTAAAAAAACAGAAAAAGTAATCCTTGATTTTGTTTCAGTAAAATGTTATTAAAAAAATTAAGCTCTACATTAGCAATATTCTACCCTCAAATTCATCATTTTTTAAATCATAAAATTGAGTATTTTTGCCGCCAATAGCAATGTTTATTAATACTATGAAAATCAGAATTGTAAATAAATCCCAAAACCCTTTACCGCATTATGCCACTGCTGCTTCGGCTGGCATTGATTTGAAAGCAAATCTTTCGGAGGCTGTAGTGCTAAAACCATTAGAAAGAAAATTAATTCCTACTGGTTTGTTTATGGAATTGCCTATTGGCTATGAAGCTCAAGTTAGACCTCGCAGCGGATTGGCAATAAAAAATGGAATTACCGTTCTTAATACTCCTGGAACTATCGATGCCGATTATCGTGGAGAAATTATGGTTATTCTTATCAATTTGTCTGATGAGGAATTTGTAATAAATCATGGCGACCGCATTGCTCAGATGATTATTGCTGCACATCAACAAGCTGAATGGGTGGAAGTTGGCGAACTAAATGAAACCGAAAGAGGCGCTGGGGGCTTCGGACATACTGGAATATAAATAGTTTAAAATAATTTTATCTACAAAGATTTATGAAATTAATAATACCAATGGCTGGCATGGGAAAAAGGATGAGACCTCACACCCTTACCGTTCCAAAACCATTAATCAGAATCGCTGGAAAACCAATAGTGATGAGGCTTGCAGAAGAAATTGTAGCGGTTTCAGATGAACATATAGATGAAATTGGGTTTATAATTGGCGATTTTGGAAAAGAAGTCGAAAATGACTTATTAAAAATTGCCGAGAATCTTGGGGCAAAAGGAAAGATTTACTATCAAGAAGAGGCTTTGGGGACTGCTCATGCAATCTCTTGCGCTGCTCCATCGCTCGATGGGAAAGTTATTGTTGCTTTTGCCGATACACTTTTTAAAGCCGATTTCAAGTTAGATACAAGTAAAGACGGAATAATTTGGGTTCATAAGGTTGATAACCCTTATGCCTTCGGCGTGGTGAAAAAAAATTTAAATGGTGTGATTACCGACTTTGTTGAAAAACCTAAAGACTTTGTTTCTAATGAAGCTATCATTGGCATTTACTATTTTAAAGATGGTAAGAATTTAATGGCTGAACTTCAATATCTTATGGATAATAACATTTCTAAAGGAGGCGAATTTCAACTTACCGATGCTTTGGAAAATATGAAAGTGAAGGGAATGAAATTCTATTCTGGCGCGGTGCAAGAGTGGCTCGACTGTGGAAATAAAGACGCAACTGTTTATACAAATCAAAGAATATTAGCAAACAATGGAATCGAAAAACTGGTGGCGGATTCTTCTAAAATTATCAACTCAGTAATTATAAAACCATGCTTTATTGGCGAAAATGTAATTTTGGAAAATTGTATTGTTGGCCCTTTTGTTTCTGTGGGTAGAAATACAGAAATTAAAAATTCGGTTATTGGCAACTCTATAATTCAGACAAATTGCGAAATTAGCAATGCGGTTTTAGATAATTCTATGATTGGAGATTTTGTAAAATACCACGGACAAATGAACAGCGTCAGCATAGGTGATTACACAACTTTAACCTAAATAATTGAATTTTAGAAATATAAATAAATGGATTTTGGCGCTGTCATTTGTTATGACAGTGATTATGCTTTCGTGCAAAACGACTAATAATGTAAATACCTCTTCTGAAAATAAATTATCTCAATCGCAATATTATCATAATACTTCCCTTTTTATCGACGCTAAACGTGCAGAATTTAAGGGAGATTTAGCCGAAGCTATAGATATTTTAAAAAAGTTGATTTCTAAAGATGAATATAACCATGCTGCTTTTTATGAATTGTCGAAATTGCTACCAAAAGCAGAAATAAACGCAGCAATTTCTTATGCCGAAAAAGCATTGAAAATTTCACCAGAAAACCGTTGGTATATGGTAAATTTATCAACCTTGTATGTTAATGCTGGCGATTTTAAAAATGCTGCTGCCGTGGATAAAAAGCTGGTCAAAAAATATCCAACAGATATCCAAAATTATTATAGGCTTGTAAATTCTTATTTGAAGGCAGAAGATTATGATAATGCCATAGAAACTTATCGTAATATTGAGAAAAAATTTGGCTATAATGAAGAAGTGCTCTTGCAAAGAAAAAATATTCTTTACAAAAAAGGCGATTATCAAAATGCCTTAAAAGAGCTTGATATAGCAATATCTCATAATCCTGATGAAAAAAGGTTGTATGGAATGGCTGCCGATATATATATGGCCAAAGGAGATACCAAAAATGCCATAAAATATTATGATAAAATTTTGGAATTGGATCCACAGGACGGCAAAGTGCATTTGGTGTTGGCAAATTATTACTATTCAATTGGCAATAAAGAGAAATCTTTTGCTGAGATGAAAACTGCTTTCGCTAATATAAATTTGGATGTGTTTTCCAAAGTTGCAATTATGGCCAAATTATATGCAATTGTTGAGCAAAATAAGGATGATATCTCTTTGAAGCAAAAAGGTGATACTCTGCTTAACTTGTTGAATATTGCTCATCCAAATGATCCAATAGTTTTGGCATTGAATGGCGACAACTTCAGTAAAAGCAAAAACTGGGTTCAAGCAAAGGATGCTTACGAAAAGGTAATTAAAATAGATTCTACAAAATATCTTTTCTGGGAGCAATTGATATTGATTGATAGAGAGTTGAATGATTATTCTGCAATGAAAAATCATAGTGAAAGAGCCTTGATGATTTTTCCACAATATCCAATTATTTACTTTTTCAATGCCAAAGCAAACTTCAATCTCAGTAGATATGAGGCTGCAGAAGCTTCACTCAACAGAGGATTAAGTTTTATTTACAAAGACCAACAGAAATTAGAGTTTTATACTTTCTTGGGTGAAGTTCGCGATTCATTAAAGCATTTTGAGGAGGCTGACATTGCTTTTCAAAAAGCTCTAATGGTGGACGCTAATTATAGTCAAGCATTGAAATCATATTCGCTTCATATAATATTAATCAATGGAAATAGGGCTGAAGCTCTTGAAATGTCGAAAAAAGCTTTAGAACTAAATCAAGGTCAAACGGAATATATTTATTTGTATGCCAAGGTCTTATATTTTGATAAGCAATTTGATGAAGCTTTTAAATGGGCAAAAAGCGCAGTAGATATTTTACCAAATGATAAAATCTACAATCAGCTTCTTGGTGATATTCTTAATGCCCAAGGTAAAACAATGGAAGCTAAAGAATATTTATTAAAAGCCAGATAAAAAAATGATAATGAATAAATTAATTATAAATAAAATACATCTCCTACTTTTGGCTTTAGTGCTTTTTATTGCTGCTTGTAAAAGTACAAAACAAGTAGCGGTAGTAATAACTCCTCCAGTTAAAATTTCTCAAGTTGACAGCGTTTTTGCTTTAATGAAAAATGCTGAATATAAATATGAATGGCTAACAGGCAAATTTTCGGGTATATATAAAGTTGATGAAAGCGAGCAGAATTTCTCAGGGCAATTTAGAATAAGAAAAGATAGCTTGATATGGTGTAGCCTTACCGTCATGAATTTTGAAGTTGCAAGAATTACAGTAACCCCCGACTCCATAAAACTACTCAACAGAATAGACAAAACCTACTTTGTTTCTAATGTTGGTTTCATCAATGATAAACTAAATACTGATGTGGATTTTGATATGCTTCAAGCTCTTTTGGTTGGAAATGATATTCCTTATTACGAAACTGATAAGTTCGACTTACAAAGTAATAATACTGAATATGTGCTAAATACTGTTGGTCGTCGTAAACTAAAAAAATATATTAAAAACGATGAAGATCTTACTAAAGTATTGATACAAAGAATTGTAACAGATAAAGTTAATAACAGAATATTGTCACAAAACTTAAAACAACCAAAAAACCTAAATAAAAAAATGACAGCAACTTATTCCGATTTTCAAGATGTCAGTGGCCTAATGCCGGCATCGGTAGAATTTGAATTTGTTGGTGTAAAGAATATAAAATTGACCTTCAAATTTACTAAAATAATAAAAGATAAGCCAACAGTTTTCCCTTTTACTGTTCCAGCAAAATATACTAAGACTAATTAACAAATCGTTGTTTATTAATCCATAATATTAAGGTTAGCCATCATTTAGACTTTACTACTTTCGGCAAATTATTAAAAGATATTCTGAATTTGAAAGCGCAAAAATTATATCGTTTTATATTGTTAGTGTTGGTAAATATACTGATATTTAATCCATTACTTGCTCAAGATAAATCCAAGCTTGAAGATTCAAAGAAAAAAATTGAGGCAAAAATTCAATATACAAAAAAACTCCTCAATGAGACCAAAAATTTGAAGCGAAATTCCATAAACGAAATATCCCTCTTAAATAGTCAGATTAAAAATAGAGCCAATTTGATTGTTGTTCTTAATACTGAAATTGTTCAAACCGAATCCAGTATAGTGAAGTTAAGCAGAGAAACTAAAAGTTTGGAAGAGCAATTGAAAAAACTAAAATTGGAATATGGAAATTTAATTTACCAATCTTATAAGTCGAGCAACCAGTACGATCAGTGGATGTTTATCTTAGCATCTGAGGATTTTTATCAGGCTTTCAATCGTGTTAAATATTTGCAGGAGATTAACGAATTCAGACGCGAGAAAGCTGAAAAAATTTCAAAAAAAGAAATGGATTTGCGTAGAGGAATATCAGAACTGCAAAAATCTAAAAATGATAGACTTAACCTTATGGTTTCCAAGAAAGTTGAGGCTGAATCATTAGTAAATGACAAGAATATTAAGCAACAAAAAGTGAAGAGTTTCTCTCAAAAAGAACTTGAACTGCGAAAAGAATTGGCTGCTCAGAAAAACGAATGGGATAGACTTAACCAAGAAATAAAAAAGACTATTGCCAAGAAAATAAACAAAGTAGATGTGAAAAGTGGCAAAGTGGTCCCCTTAACAAGTCAAGAATCTGCGCTTTCTCAGAACTTTATCGACAACAAAGGTAAATTGCCTTGGCCATCAGAGAGAGGACAATTGGTAGGAAAATTTGGTCTTCAACAGCATCCTACTTTAAGTATTAATATCGACAATAAAGGCATCGACATAAGATGCGAAAAAGGCGCTATGGCCAGAACAGTTTTTGAAGGAAAAGTTGTTTCAGTATTGCAATTGCCTAAGTTTATGGCTGTAATTATTCAACATGGAAGCTATTTCACCGTTTATAGCAACCTTACAGAAGTAACTGTTTCTGAGGGAAGTAATGTGAAAACCAAACAAAATATTGGTAGAGTGGGCACTAACAAAGAAAGCGGAGAAACTATTTTGCATTTTGAATTATGGAGCTCAAAAACTAACACTCCTCTAAACCCCCAAAGTTGGATTCATTAGCTCATTTTAAATGTATAAATGCATTTCTGAAATGTAATCAAATACTTTTGGCGGCAACAAATACTCTACACTTCTCTTAGCTTTTATCTGCTTACGTATATAACTTGATGAAATTTGCATCAGTGGAGCATCAAAAAATTTAACGTTGGCGTGCTCATCAAATTCCGAATTTTTTGACCCTGGTCGACGATAAACAAAAATCTGATGATTAGATAGTATGTCTTCATAATTTTTCCATTTTCCAAAGTTTTCCAAATTGTCGCTTCCAACAAGCAAAACAAAATCGAAATTTGGATACTTTTCTGCTAAAACTGCCAGCGTAAATATTGTATATGATGGCTTCTCTAAATGGAATTCAATATTTGATGCCTTGAACTTTGAATTATCTTCCACAGCAAGCTGAACCATGTAAAATCTCTGTCGGTCGTCAAGCAAACTTTCTTTATTTTTAAAGGGATTTTGTGGTGAAATGATAAACCAAACCTCATTTAAATTGGAGTTTTCCACAAAGAAATTGGCAATAATCAAATGCCCAATATGGATGGGATTAAATGATCCAAAAAACAATCCTATCTTTTTCTTTCCCTCCATTTTATTTGCTTTATTATCATTTATATTTCTATGTTAATTCGATTTTCGGCAAGCGGAATTTTAGAGTAAATTTATTTGTTTCAAGAATTGCTTATAAATTCATTTATTAGTCTAATACATTGGTTTACTGCTAAATTTAAATCATTATTTATTACAATTTTATCAAATTTGTCGGCTACATTTATTTCTAATCCAGCTTTATCCAATCTCTTTTTCAAACTCGTTTCACTTTCCGTTCCCCTTTTCTGTAATCTAATTTTTAGCTCGCCAATTGAAGGAGGCATAATAAATATTGAGAGTGCTTTCTGCTTGTAAATGTTTTTCATATTAATGCCACCAAAGACATCAATATCAACAATTACATTTGCTCCAGAGTTGGTGATACGTTCAATTTCAGATTTTAAAGTTCCATAATATTGATCTTTATAAACTTCTTGCCACTCTAAAAAATCATCGGTTTTTATTTTTTCTCTAAATTCAGAAGGGCCGATAAAATAATAATCTTTGCCATTAATTTCATAATCTCTTGCTTTACGACTCGTAGCGGAAATCGAAAATTCTAAAGATAAATTTGTTTTCAAAACTTCCCGCACTATGGTGGTTTTGCCAGAGCCTGAGGGAGCCGAAAGTATTATGATTTTTCCTGCTAACATTACAAAATATTCAACATTTGTTCTTTAATTTTTTCAAGCTCATCTTTCATCTGCACTACTATCTTTTGAATATTCGAGTCATTTGCTTTTGAGCCAAGTGTATTTATTTCTCTTCCAATTTCTTGGCTTATAAAAGCTAAGAGCTTACCTTTTTCAATATCGTCATTGTCAATAGTTTGCATAAAATATTCGCAATGTTTTTTGAGTCTTACCTTTTCTTCCGTTACATCTAACTTTTCAAGGTAAAAGATTAACTCTTGCTCAAATCTGTTTTTGTCGATTGAAATATCATCGCTAAAATTGTTCAGTTCAGATTCAATTCTTTCTCTTATTTTTGTAATCCTATCATTTTCATAAGGTATTATATCTTCCAGAAGATTCAAAATAATGTTTATTCTGTTTTTGAAATCATGGTATAAAATATCGCCTTCTTCTATCCTAAAAGTATCGGCATTTTTAATGGCTATTTTTAAAATATCTATAAGGGTTTTAAATTCATCTTCTCCCAAAGTATCGTTTTTTGATTTAACTATATCTGGCATTCGCGAAATAACAGAAATATAGTCTGTTTTATTTCCAATTCCACACAAATTTTCTATTTCCTTGAGCTCATCAATATATCTTATTGCCAAGGCTTTATTGATTTCTACTGGAGGTATATTTCCTAAATTTTCAACATTTATCTGTAAATATATTTTGCCTCTACCGAGTTCTTTTGTAATTAGGGAGCGAATTTCAATTTCTTTTTCATTGTAAATATTTGGCATTCTTATACCAATATCAGCTTGCTTGCTGTTAAGCGATTTTATTTCAACGGAAATTCTTTTTTCAGAATTTAAAAATTCAGCTTTGCCGAATCCTGTCATAGATTTAATCATTCAATAAATTTAAGATATGAAAATATTTAAGATTTCTACATACAATCAAATAATACTATTTGAATTCAATATGTAAAAATACACTTTTATTTCATTTATTGGCATCGCTTAAATATATTGATAATTAGCATTTTGATATAAATTTATCTTTTCATTTCAATAAATTATATCAATAATAATTATAAAAAAAGGCCGTCTCAAAATTGAGACAGCCATGTTTTTCATTTATATATAAAAGTTTAGGAGTGCCCCCCAACAACTATTCTCATTATTTTCAAGTTTAGTTTAAAAAATAAAAATATTTGCTTTATGAAGTTACGCCTCCAAAAAAGTGTGGCTTTTGAAGGCCGAGTTGCAAATGAATATTCTGTATAAGGTTTATTCTTAAGTCTTTCGTGTATTGATGCCATAATATTTTAGATTTTTAATGTTATTATTCTGGAATTATTGACCAACCAAATCGTGCTTTTGCTTTGTATAAAAACATATAATGCATAAAAAGTTTCATCCAATGGCCTGCAAGACCAACTAAACCAACGGTTTTGTCGATATCACGTCCATATTTTGGATATTTGTTCCAATCAGGCACAATTGGCGAAACCGTCATAGTGGCTGCTTGTCCTTTCGTAATTCCGTAACCAGCAGAAACAATGCATGCTGCACCCATTCGTGCCATAGATGCTTTATGTGGATGGTCAGTTTTGCCAGTTTTTATTCTGTGAATAATATTCTGAGCCACAATTTTTCCAATAACTCCTGAGGGCATTCCAGTTCGTGGTGGAGTTGGGAAAATCTTTGTCCCATTTGGACTTTCCATAGGTTTCGACATTGTATGCGGAGGCGCAAATGCTATTCCTGAAGCATATAAATTATGATAACTTGGATTCTGATAAATCGTAGGCCAATCTTCGGCTTTCCAATCTGCATAAGCTTTTGGCGAATAATCTGCATCAACTTTCATCATTCCATTTGCTGCAAAAACATTGGCTGTAATGTCTTCTTCGGTTTTATTGAATGCTTTTATTTGAACTCCAGCAAAACCAGGTATAAGCATAGCAAAATCAAACTCCTGCTCATGATATGTTCCATCGAGTAATTCGTAATATGCTTTGCCATCTTCTACTTTACTTACCCCAGCTCTTTTTATCCAACGAATTCCATATTCCGCAAGAATAGATTCGGTGAAAACTTTAGTAGGAGTGATGTAACCGCCACGCTTAACATAAGCTCCACCCATTCCAAAATCGCCAAGCTCATATTCATTTGATATCCAGATAATATCAGCTAAATGGCTTAGCTTTCTCTTATCTATTTCGAATGCAATATTTAATGCATATTCAAATGCTGCACCTTGGCAGGTTGCCATTGGATGTCCTACACCGATAAGGAATGTTTGATGTTCGCCTTTTTCCATTTTCTGTAACGACTTTTCAAGATTGTGCCACGAATTTAATGCATGATCGTATGTGCATACCGAATTCGTAAACAAATCGGGGCCAAGTCCTGGAGTACCTGGGAAGTTAAGCTTTGGTCCAGTGGCATTTATAAGATAATCAAATTCTACATTCTCAATTGCTCCTTGCTTGCCTTCTTCTACATACTCAATTGTTATGTAGCTTTTATTGGTACCTGAATCCCCTTCTGGATGTATCGACTTTGCCATGGCTTGCTTGTAAGTGATGCCTTTGCGCTTATACACTGGCGATAATTTGAATTTCACTTGGTCGGGCGTCATTAAACCAACACCAACCCAAATATTTGATGGAACCCATTGGTAATTTGAATTTGGACTAACCATAATTACTTCATGGCTTTTCCCTAATCCAAGTTTTAAATATAGCGCGGCCGTATGTCCCGATATTCCAGCCCCCATTACTACTACTTTCGACATATTTATGTTTTTAAATGATTGAGTTTGATTTCAAAAAATAATATTTAGAATAAGCGCAACGAATTTTGTAAATTTGAAATTATCATGTTTGTTCATTGCAAATATAGACACAATCACGTATATAAATACGAATATATGATATTAATCAGAAATATTTATATAAAGTGTTAATATACAATATAATAAGATTATAATAAATATAAATATATTTAATGTTAATTATTAATCATGCGAAAAGCAAGTTTTTTAGCTTCTATAATTTATATAAATGTGGCTAAAATAATCTCGCTTCTATGCTTTTTGCTTTTTACAAAATATTATTTTGTATTTTTGCAACCCTCTTGAGGAAAATAAATTTCTATGACAAAGTATTTCAGTTTTATCCTATTTGTATTTGTCTCATTATTAATGGCTTGTTCTTCTTTTAAAAAAATTCCTCAACCAAAAGAAGATAATTTGAAAATCGATTTAGGAGTTTTAGCTGCTGATTCTCTTGGTGGTAGAGAGGCGGGAAGTATTTTTGAAATAAAAGCCAGAGATTTTATTGTTTCTGAATTCAAAAATATTGGATTATTACCTTTCTTCGGCAATTCCTTTTATCAAGTTTTTGATTTTAAAGACGGTGCAAATTTCAATTCTTCCAGCATAACAATTAATGGTAAATCATTTCTTCCGAACTCAAGTTTCTATCCTCTGTCTAAGTCAAAAAATGACAGCATTAGTGCTAAAATTGTTAAGGTTGGCTATGGTATAATGTCTTCAAAACCAAGTCATAATGATTATCTGAATCATGCAATTCTTGATGGAAAAATATTTATTATGGAAGTTTCGGTTCCAGGTGGCATGGCAAATTATTCCAGCTTTTCCGAATATGCCGATATTGACAAAAAAATTGAACTTGCCACTAAGTTTGGAGCAAAAGCAGTTATTTTTGTGAATAACGACAGCTCTTTCAACGACCCACGTAAATTAATTTCCAATAAAAACGGAAAGACTTCTATACCTATAATATTTGCAAAAGACGACTTGCAAACTTATTTAAATAGCATTGATGAAGCCGAAGTTACTCTAAAAGTAGAAATTCAAAAGATTGACAAGCAAGCATATAATATTGCGGGATTTATTGATAATGGATCAGCAAAAAATATTGTAATAGGTGCACATTACGACCATCTTGGGCTTGGTGGCGAAACCTCAAGATGTAATTGTGGGCCTGCAATACATAATGGAGCCGATGACAATGCCTCTGGCGTGGCTTCAATAATGGAAATTGCTCGTGAATTGAAATCTAAACCATTGAAATATAATATTTTATTTATAGCTTTTTCAGGTGAGGAGAAAGGTCTACTTGGATCTTCAGCACTTATGAACAGTAAAATACTCAATAAAGAGAACGTGCTTTGCATGCTTAATTTTGATATGGTTGGACGGATGGATAGCCTCACAAATGAACTTTATATTTATGGTACTGCTTCGGCTAATGAGTGGGATTCCATTCTCCCAAAAGGAAATTCCAAGCTAAAAATTTCTAAAAATCCTTATGGTATTGCTGGTAGCGACCAGATGTCATTTTACCTCGATAGCATACCAGTTTTGTTTTTCTTCACTGGAATTCATGACGATTATCATAAGCCTTCCGATGATGCTAATAAAATTAATTATGATGGATTGAGTAAAATTATTAACTACTCTTTACAACTCATTAACAGCATAGATTCTTTAAAATCAATAAGTTTTCATGCGGCAAATATTAAAAGTGGCGAATCAAAAAACTATAGAAGTGGACCAACTTTGGGAATTGTGCCCGACTATGGCAGTGCCGAAGATGGTTTAATTGTGAAAGCTGTGGTAGACGATAAACCAGGCTCAAAAGCTGGCATCCTTAAAGGCGATATTATTACCAAAATCGGGGAAAAAGATGTTAAAGATATCTACGATTATATGGATGCTCTGAAAGAATGTAAACTCGATACAAAATGCAATATTTTGGTGAAGAGAAATGGAAAAATAATGCAATTAATCGTTAACTTTTAAAAACTATTGAATGATTAAAAAAGATAGAATTGCAGTTATTGGAGGTGGAAGTTGGGGAACGGCTTTAGTAAAATTGCTCCAAAATAATGTTGAAAATATTGGTTGGTGGATTCGCTCTCAAGAAACAATTAATTACATCAAGGAGAAGAAAAGAAATCCACAATATCTTTCTTATGTTGAGCACGCCACAGAAAAAATCGACTTCTCTAATGATTTGAAATATATAGTTAAAAACTACGACATTTTGGTTTTTGCAATTCCATCAGCTTTTTTAGATATTTCTATTGAACAATCTGGCGTTAAAGATTTTTCAGATAAGATGATCGTTAGTGCTATCAAAGGAATAGTGCCAGAGTATAACCAAATTGTAGCTCGATATTTTAAAGAAAAATTTGCAGTGCCTTATGAAAATATCGGAATCATTGCTGGCCCTTGCCATGCTGAAGAAGTGGCTATGCAAAAACTTTCCTACCTCACTATTTCTTTTCTCGAAAAAAATAAAGCCGTATTTTTTAGCAAAAAATTAGAAACATGGTATTTAAAAGTGAAAACTTCTAAAGATATTGCTGGTACTGAATACGCTGCAATGCTTAAAAATATTTATGCTCTTGCTAACGGAATATGCATAGGTTTAGGCTATGGCGACAATTTTCAAGCAGTATTGATTGTAAATTCAATGAAGGAAATACGCAAATTTTTAAAACAAGTTTTCCCGCTTTCTCGCAAAATTGTTGCCTCAGAATATTTTGGCGACTTGCTGGTAACGGCCTATTCACAATTTAGTAGAAATCGACTTTTTGGCACCTACATAGGCAAAGGCTATTCCGTAAAAGCTACTATGGCCGAAATGAAAATGGTAGCAGAAGGCTATTATGCCACCAAATGTTTGTTGGAAATTAATAAAGAATTTCAAGTAAAACTTCCCATTGCGGAAGCCGTATATAATATTCTCTACGAGAATGTTAGCCCTGTTATTGAGATGAAAATTCTCACTGAAAAGTTAAGTTAGTTATAATATTAAATTTTAAACATTATGAAAAAGTATCTATTTGGATTATTTTTATTCTTATTTTTAGCTCAAGGAGTAAGAGCAGAAACTCCACCCGATGAAGGTATGTGGCTGCCTATGTTAGTTGAAAGACTAAACTATACTGATATGCAAAGAATGGGGCTGCATCTTACAGCCGAAGAACTCTACAGCATCAACCACTCAAGTTTGAAAGATGCCATAGTATCCATGGGATTTTTCTGCACAGGAGAAATCGTTTCCGACAAAGGACTATATCTTACAAATCATCATTGCGGTTACACTACCATACAAGCAAATTCATCCGTAGATCACGATTATTTGACAGATGGTTTTTGGGCAAAAACTTACGAAGACGAACTGCCTATGGAAGGATTGATAGTTTATACCCTCAATTATATGGATGACGTAACTTCTAAAATTCTTGCCAATGTTTCTGACACAATGAGCGAAGAAAATAGAAATGCTGTTATCGGAAAAGCCATCGGCGCTATGAAAAAAGAAAAAAGTGAAGACGGCAAATTTAGAGTTGTCGTTAAAAGTTTTTTCGATGGAAATGAATTCTATATGTTTGTATATCATCAATATAAAGATGTAAGACTCGTTGGTGCTCCTCCTTCATCAGTAGGAAAATTTGGCGGTGATACCGACAATTGGATGTGGCCACGCCATACTGGAGATTTCTCCATGTTCAGAATTTATACCGCTCCTGACGGTTCAGCTACCGAATATTCAAAAGATAATGTGCCATTGAAACCACAACATTTTTTGCCGGTTTCACTCAAAGGAGTAAAGAAAAATGACTTTGCCATGATTTGGGGATATCCGGGCACGACAGACAGATATATGACTTCTTATGGAATTCAAGACGACTTAAATCATAAAGATCCAACAATTATTGAAATCAGAGATGCAAAGCTTAAAGTTATGAAAGCTCACATGAATACTGATGCTGCAATAAGAATTAAATATGCCGCTAAACATGCGCAAACCGCCAACTATTGGAAATATTTTATTGGGCAATCACGTGGTTTGAAGAGACTTAAAGTATATGATAAGAAAAAAGATATTGAAGATAATTTTCAAATTTGGGCTGAATCTACTCCAGAACGAAAAGCTGTTTATGGCGATGCTTTAAAAATGATTGAAGAAGGCTATAAAAAAACTTCGGAGTTAACAGTGCCAATGCAATATATGCAAGAAGCTGTTTTTCAGGGGCCTGAATTTATTTATTATTCTTTTGGTGCATACCAACTTTATATGACTATGCTGTCACAGGCATCAAAAAAAGGTGATGATAAAGCTAAATTTAATGATGCCATAAAAGACCAAGCTTCCAATATGTTAACTGGCATGATGGAACAATTTAAAAATTATGATTTACCTACTGACAAAGATTTATTTATTGAGTTGATTGGAATGTATTTTAATAATGTAGATAAAAAATATCAGGCTTTTTCAAAAGATAAAAATGATAATAAAACATATTTAATTGATATTCTTAACAATAAATATAAAGGCAATATTTCCAAATGGGCGGATGTAATTTATAATAAATCAATATTTGTTGATTCAGTTAAATTGCACGAATTCTTGAAATCTCCAAACTTGAAGAAATTGGAAAATGACCCTGGATTTGTCATTACGTTGGCTATGGTAAATGGCATAAGAGCTATTTATAGTGAAATGGATAAAAATGGTGCTGAAATGGACAAAGGACAGAGGCTCTTTGTTGATGGAATTCGTAAGATGAATCCAAATAAAACATACTCGCCAAATGCAAATTCAACTCTAAGAATGACTTATGGTCAGGTGCAGGATTATATTCCAGGCGATGCCATGCATTACGACTTTTTTACTACACTCGATGGAGTGATGGAAAAGGAAGATGCTACTAACGAAGAATTTATTGTACCAGCAAAATTGAAAGCGCTTTACAATAATAAAGATTTTGGTCAATATGCCGATGCCGATGGTTCTATGCATGTCTGTTTCCTTACCAACAACGATATTACAGGAGGCAACTCGGGAAGTCCAGTTATCAATGGCGATGGTCAGCTAATAGGAATTGCTTTCGACGGTAACTGGGAAGCAATGAGCGGAGATATTTTCTTCGAAAATAAGATTCAAAGAACTATAAGCGTGGATATTAGATATGTGCTTTTCTTAATCGACAAATTAGGCGGAGCCAAATATCTTGTTGACGAAATGACTCTTATAAAATAATTTCAAAAATTTTAATATTAAAGGCGGACGCAATAATTGCGTCCGCCTTTTTTAAATAAATCATTATGAAAAATATAGAAAATTATATTAAGCAAATTCCAAAAGCCGAACTACATATTCATATTGAAGGTAGTTTTGAACCAGAATTATTGTTCGAAATTGCTGCTCGAAATGGAATATCAATTAAATTTAAAAGTGTTGATGATTTGCGAAATGCTTATAAATTTCAAAACCTTCAAGAGTTCCTCGATATTTATTATCAAGGCGCTCAAGTATTGATCAAAGAACAAGACTTTTATGATTTGACCATGGCTTATTTAAAAAGAGCTCATGCTGACAATGTTGTTCACACTGAAATATTTTTCGACCCACAGACCCATACCGATAGAGGTATTCCTTTTGAAACTGTAATAAATGGTATTTCGAAAGCTATGGATGATGCTCAGCAGAAATTTGGAATTAGCAGTTATTTATTAATGTCATTTTTAAGACATCTCAGCGAAGATGAAGCTTTTAAAACTTTAGAAATGAGTTTGCCATGGAGAAATAAAATCTTAGGTATTGGTTTAGATTCCAGTGAAGTTGGCAATCCACCAAAAAAATTTGAAAATATTTTTAAAGAATGTGGCAAATTGGGTTTCAAACTAATGGCTCATGCTGGCGAAGAGGGATCTGCAGAATATATTTCAGATTCTTTAGACTTGCTGAAAATTGAAAGAATAGACCATGGAAACCGCTGCCTCGATGATACAAATCTTGTTGACAGAATTGTGAAAGAGCAGTTAGCTCTAACCGTCTGCCCTTTATCAAATCTGAAATTAAAAGTTGTGAATGATCTCCAGCAACATCCTTTAAAATCGATGCTTAATCTGGGCATAAAAGCCACGGTAAACTCCGATGACCCTGCCTATTTTGGCGGTTATATAAATGATAATTATATAGCTGTACAGCAAGCTCTTAACCTTTCAAAAGATGAAATTTATTTACTCGCAATAAACTCAATTAGTGCTTCTTTTTTAAATAGTGAAAGGAAAGCTTATTTAATTTCTGAAATTGAGATGTTTGATAGAAAATTCGGAATTTAATTCATGGCATTAATCTTAAATATCGAAACTTCAACAGCAATATGTTCAGTTGCTTTGGCACTTAATGGACAGCTTATTGCATTTCGAGAAACAAGCAATAGCAATTCCCACTCTCTTATGTTAGGGAGTTTTATTGAGGATACTCTATCTGAATCTGGTTTTAACTCAAAGGATTTAGCGGCAGTGGCAGTAAGTGAAGGCCCAGGCTCCTATACTGGTTTGCGCATTGGTGTTTCACTTGCAAAAGGCTTATGCTATTCACTTGATATTCCGTTGATTGCTGTTCCAACTCTCTTGGCTTTTGCCAATGCCGCAAAAGAAATCGATGAAGAATATTCATTTATAATTCCAATGATTGACGCAAGGAGATTGGATGTTTATACCAGTATTTTCGATAAATCTTTTGAAGAATTGGAAAGGGTGAAAGCTATTACAATTGACCAAAATAGCTTTAGCAATTTGCTTTTGAAGTCAAAAGTTTTGTTCTTTGGCGATGGTTCGGTGAAATGCAAAGGTGTTATAAATTCCGAAAATGCAATCTTTAAAGATATGCTTCCCTCGGCAAGATATATGATTCCTTTGGCAGAAAGTTTTTTTAATGAAAATATATTTACCAATTTAGCGTATTTTGAACCTCTTTACCTTAAGGAGTTCGAAGCAAAAATATCCTTGGTTAAAGGATTGGAAAATAATCGAAAATAACGAATTAATCTCTTTCTAAGTCTTTTAAATATTTTTGAAGATTCAATCTTGCACGATGAATTAATGATTCAACCGACGCCATCGACATATCCATAACTTCACAAACTTGCTTATAATTTAGCTCGTCAATTTTATTTAAAACAAAAGCAATTCTTTGATTTTCAGGTAGTTTATCTATAGCCTTCTGAATTGAAATCGAATCTTCGCTATTTTCCATGACCTTAATTACGTTTCGCGAATTCTTATCTTCTAAATCCATTATTTGTGTTTTATCCGATACAAAAAATCTTTCAATACTTTTGAAGTAAGAGCGTTTCTTGTTATCTCTAACCCAATTTAATGATTTATTTGTGGCAATTCTGAAAACCCATGTAGAAATTTTTGCCTCGCCTCTAAATTTTTCTACAGAGCGATAAACTTCAATAAAAACTTCCTGTGATAAATCTAAAGCTGCTTCTATGTCGTTTGTAAAACCGAAACAAGTTGAAATCACTTTCCTGCGATAATTTTCTACCAAATATTGGAAAGCTAAATTTTCACCATTTTTTAATCCTTCAACTAATTCTATTTCAGTCATTAATGCTCAGATATAATCCTCGATATTATGCTAATTTAAACAATTTTACATACAAAAAAAGCAACGCCTAAAGACCCGAATAAGTCTTAAAACTTTTGCCGCTTTGTATGATTTGTATTTAATACATTTTCAAAAATAATCATAATTCATATAGCACATCATTTTTTAAAAAGTATATGGTATAAACTCTCAAAAGCAATTCAATTTAATTATCTTTGCCGCCCAATTTTATGCTGCCACAAGAATTAAATATAGAAGATTTTACTTACAATTTGCCTGAAAATCGAATTGCTCAACATCCTGTAGCTTTGCGAGATAATAGCAAACTTCTGATTTCAAAATATGATTTCTCGATAGATAATTTTTCAAACTTATCAAATTATTTGCCTCCTAATTCTCTTATGATTTTTAATGATACAAAAGTATTTCATGCGAGGATGATTTTTCATAAGAGAATGGGTGCAAAAATCGAAATATTTCTCCTTGAACCGATTTCACCTACAAGAGAAGTTGAGAGCTCTTTTCAAGCAAAAAATAATGTGCTTTGGAAATGCTTGGTAGGAAATTTTAAAAAGTGGAAATCTGAAAAATTAGTTGCTTTGGTGAAAATTGACAAAGTAATTGTTGAATTTTCAGCTAAATATATTTTTACAGAAGGTAATTCACAATATATTGAATTTGAATGGAATAACAATAATATTGCTTTTGGCGAGCTTGTCGAACATTTTGGCGCAATACCTCTTCCTCCTTATATGAATCGACCTAATGAAGCCAGCGATAATGAACGTTATCAGACAGTTTACGCCAAGCAAGAAGGCTCAGTTGCAGCACCTACGGCTGGTCTGCATTTTACAAAGGAAGTTCTGAATTCTACAAAAAACATTGGAATTATTCATGATTTTGTTACCCTTGATGTTGGAGCTGGAACATTTAAACCTGTGAAAGTAAATAGAATGCTGGAACATCAAATGCATAACGAAAAAATTTATATTTCCTTTGATACCATTAAAAATATTTTAAAAAATATAGCAACTAGAAATATAATTGCAGTGGGAACTACCACCACTCGAACTTTGGAAAGTATTTATTGGTTTGCAATGAAGTTGAAGTTTGATGAATCTGCTGAATTTAATATAAAACAATGGGAACCATACACATATAAAGATGATGAGTTGATTGGACAGAAAGATGCTCTAAAAATGGTCGAAAAGTATATGATTTCAAATAATATTTCTGTTTTACAAGGTATTACTCAATTAATTATTGCTCCTTCATACAAATTTAGGTTTGTAAATATTTTAATCACCAATTTTCATCAGCCGAAAAGCACTCTTCTTTTGCTTGTCGCCGCTTTTTATGGAGAGAAATGGATTGATGCATATAACTTCGCTTTGCAGAATGATTTTAGATTTTTGAGTTATGGTGATAGTTGCTTATTTTTCTTAAACAATCAATTGAAATAAAAAAAGCAACCTTCTTGGGAAAGATTGCTTTTAGCAATTAATAATAAACAAACAGAAAAGAAACAAACTTATTAATATTAAACCGTTTTGCCTATTCCTTTGGCTCAATATTTACAGACGACAAATGCCTTAAAGAAATGGTTGCATTTATTAATAAAGAAATTAAATCTTCACAAACTTTACTACTTTTTGGATTTTTGACTTTAGGTCGTAAAGTTTTAATAAATAAACTCCTTTAACAATATTAGCTGTTGAAATTTGAATTAAATTGGGACTATTTTTTGTTATATTATACTGATTAATCAACCTCCCATCCATGGAGCTAATTTGAATATTTAGGTCAGTCAAAATTGAGCTATCAAATTCGATGTTTAAAATATTTTCAACAGGGTTTGGATAATAAGAAAATTTGAAATTATTAACTTCATTTCGAATAAAAAAACCTGTAATGCTTGTGTTTGATAGATTAATTATAAGGTTAGAAATTGTGTCAAAATCTTGATTAAAATTAAGATTTATCATATTTGAATATAAACCAGTTATCTCGCCGGAAACTGAATATGAGCCTGGAGCTAATTCATCAAAAGCAAAATTACCTTGAGCATCGGTAAATGCATAATCTGCAATTGCTCCGGAGTTTTTATAAAGCAATAATTCAATTCCCGCTAAGGTAGAAATGTTTGTATTCGTGGAGTTAATATTTCCAGAAATCATGCAATGACCTACCGAAGGTATTACATTTTCTAAATTTATATTGGCCAAAGAAATATCTTGAAATAAATACAGAGTGTTGCCTTGTGGCCACCTTGCATTGTCACCAAAATATGTAGGAGCATAATCATCTGAAAATGTAGAGGTGTTAGGCAAAAGCACTTTCACTTTATGGTTTCCTTCGGAAACCTGAAAGAAATAATAAACTCCAAGAGTATCATTTATTGATGTAAGCCTTACTGTATCAACTGCTTTGTAGTAATTATTATAATATTCTTTATAAAGATAGGCTATGCATTTATCTATTACATACTGGCCAGCATAAACCCTTCCCCAAACATTATATGTTTTTGGGTCAGCAATTTTTATTGGAAAAGTAATTTCGCTGCTACAGCCGCCAGCGGTGTTGATTTTTAATTTTACAAAATATATTCCAGCAAAAGGAAAGACATGATTTGGATCTTGTAAAATTGAACTATCACCGTCATCAAAGAACCATTTCCAACTTGTTATGGTAGTGGAATGGCTCGAATTATCATGAAAATGATATTGCAATAAATTTCCAGAAGTATCTTGAGAATAAGTAAATGAAGCTTGGCATGGAGAGTTGCCGTTAAAAATATTTATCACAAAACTATAACTCGAGCTGCATCCTTGTTTTGTAGAAATACTCAAGTGAACATTGTAATTTCCTGTGGCTGAATATTGATGAATAGGATTTTGCGCATTAGATTGCGAAAAATCGCCAAAGTTCCATAACCAAGTACTAATTGTATCTCCATAAGTCGGCACCGAATGGTCGGTAAATGCATATGTATAATCTGTAGCTTGATTCATTCTAATAAAGGTGAAGTAAGCCATACAAGTTGGAGGAATTAGTTTGCTGATGTGAATCGAATCGCTATGGGTGGAACTACAACTATCGGCAGTAAGTATGGTCAGACTTACCAAAAAAACGCTATCGCTAAGAAATTGATGTTCTGGATTTTGTTTAGCCGAGGTGCTGCCATCGCCAAAATCCCAGCTATATTTTATAATTGGAGTATTAGAAAAACAATTTTCCTGAAATTGATATGTTAAAGGTGAAATTTCTTCTTGAACTGAAAACTCAAAATTAGATTCGCAATTTTGAGAGTAAGCTGAAATTGGCAGCGAAATTCCTGCCAAAAAAATAAATATAAATGTAATTATTTGTTTCATAAAAAATTATAGAGAATATGTTATTCCAAACCTTATCCCGTAAGAGTTAGGTCTTTTTTTGCTTTCAATAAATATTGGATTTTGGTAAAAATTGGAAATCACCTCAGCTGTAGCACTAAAATTTTCCGTTAATTTTATGGAGGTTCCTAATGATAATAGATAGCTGATATTTGTATTAATTCTAGTTTTTATAGGATAATATAAATTTGTTATATTCGATTGATTATCTACGTTATACAATCCATTAACTTTTCTGGAAATGATAATTGAATAGTCGAATCCACATTTGGCAAAAAGCGAAAAATATTTAAAATCTGATTGATAACCAACGCTAAATGGGATATCAATGTATGTATAATTTGTTGTAGCTTCGGCGGAATATGAATAATTTACACTATCGTAAACGCTCTCCTGATGGCCAGTAGCAACTAATGCAAAACTATGAGAAATTGAATCATAAATATATGAAAGAGATTCTGTAATAAATTGAGATTTTATAAATTGATGACGTTTATAATCCATTAAATAGAGCTCTTTTTCGGAAGAGAAACTTGCTCCAATTCCTGCTCTTGCAATAAAATTTAAATTTTGATAACCCATGGTAAAATCAACATCTTGTATATTGAAATTATTGATGTCAGATTTTACAAATGAGGAGCTGTAAGACAATCCAATGTCAAATTTATCAATATTTCTTGGATTCTTTGGGATTTCTCCTGTATTCAAATTATTTTCGTTTGACTCATTATTTGATACCATGGAAGAATCTAAGTTTTTATTTAAATTTGGGTCGAGAATGTTGATAATAGATTCGAGATTTTTGTTTACTGATATTTCAATTTTTTGATTTTTTGCAATTTTAGTTTTGTTATTTTCTTCAGCTGCTATAGTAGATTCTTTGGGCAACTTTTCTTTAGTATTTTCAGTTAATACTACTTGCTCAGGATTAGTCTCAATTTCAAATTTATTAAAATCATTGCCTTGATATATAGATAGTTCGCTTTTTTCGGTGAGGTTTGTTGCTAAGCTTTTGGAAATATTAATTTGTGGTATTTGGTTTATTTCTGGATTTGAAAAGTTTTTAATTTCTTGCTTAATATCATCCTGAGTTTTTTGTATTGATTTGTTTGCAAGCGAAACTTTCAAGGCAATATTTGTGATATTTTTTGGCTTAATAATGATTTGTTTTGGGAAATTATTTTTTAAATTTACAATTATAGAATTATGCGAATGATTTTTGGAAATGACTTCGCTATTTTTCATTAATAGCATTGAATTGTAATTATTTGTATAGTAATTCCATCCTAATAGTGAAACTAAAACCACTGAGGCTGCTGCTAAAAATCTGAATGCTTTAGTATTATAAAATGGCACTTTTATTAAGCCAATGGAAGATCTGATTTTGTACCATATCTTTTCTGGTGGTAACATTTCCACTTTGCTAACTTTCGACTGAACAGCTTGGTCAAATTTATTTACAGTATTTGATTTGGGCAATGCATTCTCAATTTTCGACCACAAGCTTGCTGGAGGAGCTGAACTTAGCTCCTGCATTTTTTCTCTCAATATTTGATCAAAATCACTCTTCATTATTCAATATTAAATAATTTTTTTACTTTCATTTGAAGTATAACTCTTGCTCTTGAGAGTTGCGATTTTGATGTGTTTTCAGATATTCCAAGCTTTTCAGCAATTTCTTTATGTGGATATCCTTCAATGACGAACATATTAAAAATAGTTCTATAACCATCAGGTAAACTACTTATTAACTCAAGAATATTTTCTGTGCTTAACTTAGAAATTGCATCAACTTCATTATTTGCAATTCCAAAAACAGCATCCAAATCTTTTTCATTGTTTTGCTTTAAATTTTTTTTATAATAATTTATAGCAGTGTTTACCATTGTTTTTCGCAGCCAACCTTCAAAAGAACCTACACCTTTGTAAAATTCAAGATATTTATAAATCCTAATAAAACCCTCTTGCATTATATCTTCTGCCGACATTTTATTGCGAGCATACCGAAGACAAACAGGCCACAATTTGGGAGAATAATTCTCGTACAATTGCTTTAAGGCCTCCGCCTCTCCTTCAAGGCACTTCGATATAAGCTCCTTTTCGTTTAGCACGGGTCTTTTGGGTATTTAGGACAAAAGGAATTGAAATTTAGTTGCATTTTTTTTGCAATTATCTATTTGTCAATATTGAATTTATTTGCTTTTTTCATTATCTGTATCGAGCTCACAGTTATTGATTATCAGCTTCATAGCTTTTTTTAAACCTAAGCTATAAGCGGTAGTCCAATCTTCACAAGCTTTAGTATTTTCGCCCAATTCTATAAAGGTCAATCCACGAAAGAAATAAACTTCTGCATAAGTAGATTCTAAAATTAATGCCAAATCAAAATCATCAATAGCTGATTTATACCTCTTTAATTCATATTCACAAACTCCTCTAAATGCATAAGCCTCAGAGTGTTCTGATTTAATTGAAATTGTTGAATCAAAATACAAGATAGCATTTTCATAATCATTTTTATCAAAAAATTCATTTGCAATTTTGAAATATTCATCTGAAGTTTTACTTGCCTTTTGAGAAAATGACAAAAAACTTAGATAAATAAAAAGTATGATAAAGGCAGATTTTAGTTTCATAATATATATAAATAGAGGTTGTTTGCCAAATGAATTTCGGGGTCAAATGTATAAATTTTATTTTTACAAATAAATAACAACAAATTAATAATAATTAATTCTAAAAATATTACTTTTACTGAATAAAATAAATTTATGTCAAAATTTAGTCAAAAATCGAAATCAAAAAGTATTTCTCCAAACAATAGTTTTGAAAAACAAATTGTTGAGGCATATTCCATTAATCCTTACGAGCCATTAAACATAAAACAACTTTGTAAAAAATTAGGAATATCAGACCCTTCAAGCAAGCAAATTGTTCAAAATTTTATATTTAAACTCGAGGACAAAAAGGTGTTAATTCCAACATCAAGGAGCAAGCATAAGCTCAATCCAAATTTAATTTCTCAAATTTCTACTGGTCAACAGATTATTGGTATAGTAGATATGAAAGCATCTGGGAAAGCTTATATAATTTCAAAAGATACCGATGAAGATATTTTTGTATCATCTAATAATACAGGAAATTCTTTCAATGGCGACACTGTGAAAGTTCAGCTTTTCCCAAAACGTGGCAGGCATAAAAATGAAGGTAAAGTTGTGGAAGTTTTAAAGCGAGCAACAGAATTATTTGTTGGTAAAATCGAAATTTCTAAGAATTTCGCATTTCTCATTCCCGACAAAGCCAAAGCACCAAATGATTTTTTTATTCCAACGACCAAAATAAATGGTGCAAAAAATGGCGACAAAGTGATTGTGAAATTTACCGAATGGCCTGAGCATGCGAAAAATCCATTTGCTGAAGTCGTAGAGATTTTAGGAAAACCAGGAGATAATGATGTAGAAATGAAATCAATTTTGGCTGCTAACGACTTTCCAATATCATTTCCAAAAAGTGTACTGGAATTGGCAAAAAAAATTGAAAATGTTGTAAGTACCGAAGAAATAAAAAGTCGTAGAGACTATAGAGAAATTTTTACTTGTACCATAGACCCAGAAGATGCAAAAGATTTTGATGACGCACTTTCGTTACAGAAGCTTGGCAATGGAAATTGGGAAGTAGGCGTGCATATCGCCGATGTTTCGTATTATGTTAAAAAAGGCTCTGCAATTGATAAAGAAGCATATACCAGAGGAACATCTATATATTTGGTTGATAGAGTAGTGCCTATGCTGCCAGAGCAGTTATCCAACCTTGTTTGTTCCTTGCGACCTGACGAGGAAAAGCTTACTTTCTCAGCAGTTTTTGAATTGAATGATAAAGCTGAAATTAAAAAAGAGTGGATTGGCAGAACTGTCATAAAATCCAACCGACGTTATAGCTATGATGAAGTTCAGGCTATGATTGAAGGAGCTGAAGGTGATGAATATAAAGATTTGTTGTTAAAGCTGAATGATTTATCATCAAAAATCCGTGAAGAAAGATTTAAAAAAGGAAGTATTGCTTTTAGGTCGCAAGAGATAAGATTTAAACTTGACGAAAACAGCAAGCCTATTGGAGCATACGTCCGTCAACAAAAGGAAGCTCATAAACTAATAGAGGACTTTATGTTGCTAGCAAACAAAACTATAGCCGAACGAATTGGCATTGTAAAAGGAAAATCTTCCAAGCCACGAACTTTTGTTTATAGAATTCATAATTCTCCAAACCCTGAGAAACTGCAGACTTTTGCAGAGTTCATTAAAAAGTTTGGATATAGAGTTTCTTTGACAAACAGAAAAAGTTTTGTCAGCACCTTAAATGAACTTTTCGACGAAATTAAAGGTAAAGGCGAAGAACATTTGATAGAGACAATCGCAGTGCGCACAATGGCTAAAGCAATTTATTCAACAAATAATATTGGACATTATGGATTATCATTTTCATATTATACACATTTTACTTCACCGATAAGAAGATATCCAGATTTAATGGTTCACAGACTAATTGAACATTATCTCAATGGAGGAGCATCAGTCAACGAAGCCGAATTTGAAGAATATTGCGAGCATTGCTCCGACATGGAGCGTAAAGCCGTAGATGCTGAACGCGAATCTGTTAGATACAAACAAGCTGAATTTATGCTCGAAAAAGTAGGACAAGAATTTGCTGGCGTAATTTCTGGCGTGAGCAAATGGGGTGTTTTTGTGGAAATTGATGAAGTAAAAGCTGAAGGACTTGTTCCAATAGCTTCTCTAACAGATGATTATTACTATTTGGATGAAGAGAATTATCAAATTGTTGGAAGAAAATCAAACAATATCTACAGACTTGGTGACGCAGTCGTGGTTTTTGTACAAAGTGTTGATTTGGTTAAAAAACAAATGGAGTTTTCATTCATTAAGGAAAAATATTAGATATTAATTTTTTGGCATTTTGTGTTAAGTATTAAATTGAATAGTATTATTTTCGATTTTGGTTAAATTTTAATTTGGAATAGATTTTGGAAGCTGACCATATTATTTAAATTTTCAAATTATGAAAAACTTCATCTTTACAATAATTCTTGTTGGCTTGAATTTATACGCGTCAGCAAATTTTCAAGAGCTTAAAAAAGTTTCAAATATTGCATTCACTAATGGAGAAAAACTCAGCTTCAGGTTATTTTATTCTTCTACTATGACTGGAAACGTAACTGCTGGAGAAATGATAAGTGAAATTAGCAGTAAAAATTATATTGTTAGAGGCGATACAACTTTGAATATAAAAGTTATTGGTAAAACCAAAGGTGCTTTCAGCTGGTTTTTTAAAGTGAATGACGTTTACCAAACTTATGTGGACGTAAATTATATGATACCAAGATATTTTATAAAACGCATTAGCGAAGGAGATTATGAGGATAGCCGTGATGTGAAATTTTACCACGAAAAACAGCGAGTTGACTATATTAATAATAAAAACAAAACTTCAGGGTCTCTAAAAATTGGGAAAAATGTTCAGGATTTAATTTCAGCAATTTATTATGCCAGAACATTTAATACCGATACTTTTAAACTAAACGATGATATTTCAATTTCATTCTTTATGGACGAATCTGTTTATCAAACAAAATTGAAATATATTGAAAAACAGACTATTAAAACCAGTATCGGAAAAGTTGAATGTTTAAAATTTAAACCATCGGTGCTTACGGGTGGAGTTTTTAAGGATGAAGATAAATTGATAGTTTATATTTCCAATGACAAAAATCATCTGCCAATTCTGGCCGAGAGCGAGGTAATGATTGGTAGTGTTAAGATTGAATTAGTACAGTATGCCAACTTGAAAAATAAATTTACATCATTAAAAAACTAATGTGAAATTATTATTTTTTTTGCAAAAATTACTTCCTTATTTGACGAAAACATCAAGCTATATATTCCATTTTGAAAATCTTTAACATTCAAAGTAATTTTATTTTCACCTTTAAAAATTTGAATACTTTCTTTTTGAATAATCTGACCCAAAGAATTTAAAATCTCAAAGCTAAAATCTGAATTTTGTATTGAAAATAGATTTAAAGTAAGCTGGTTGTCTGCTGGAATAGGAAAGATATTAAATGAAATACTTGCACTTTCATCACGAAAAGAAGTTACAGTATTCTTATTTACGTAAATATTAATTTCTGTAAGATTAATGTTGTTTTTGTCAGGCCAAATAACCGCAGGATAAATATCCATATTAATAAAATCGGCGTAGATATAATATTTTTTGTATTCCAATCCATTAAAAGAATATCTTCCTTGCATGTCAGAATGAGTGAACCCGTATATATCTCCTTGAACATCATATATATAAATGGGAACTTCTGGAACTGGATCTCCAGGATTTTTTGCAGAACCTTCAAGCACTCGCCCCTCCATATTTACAATACCTTTTGCAATTTCAACTCTTTTCAGATTTATAAAATTATTGTTTACATTCTGATTTATGATAAAAGGGTTGGCTAAATTCCAAAAAATTGAATTGCCAGAATATGTTGGTGTAAATTCAGTAAGATGCTGAGATTGATTAGTTAAAAAAGCTTTAGCGAGATATTTGCCATAAGGAATATTTGAGAATTCATAATAGCTCAAATTAAGACTATCAATGGTAACTACATTGGTAGTGTCAAAATTTTGATAATCGGAATTAGATGGATTATATTTATATAAAATCACTTGCGCAAAATCTACTTTGCCAGTATCTTCAAAAACCTGACCCCAAATATTTGTAGTTGGAATTCCCTGAACAATTACACTCTTGCAGGAAGAAGCTATGCAAGAATCCATACTCATAGGATTAATAGAAATTGTGTGAAGACAAACTTGAAATGTTCCTGGATTTGCATATATGTGATATGGATTTTGTCCAGTTGCAAAAGTATTATCCCCAAAGCTCCATTTATAAACTGTTGGAAGAGCACTATTTATAGAGCCATGAAAATTTATTTGTAAACTATTGTGATAGAAATTAAAATTGTTTTGGCAATTTAATATCTGACTTACAATAACAGTATCTTGTTTGGAATTGCTGCATGTAGAAATAGAATCATTCACGGTTAATTGAACTATGTAGCTCCCATCGGATGAGTAAATATGTGTTGGATTTGCCAATGTTGATGTGCCCCCATCTCCAAAAGACCATAAGAATGAAGTGATATTTAGAGATGCTAAATTATAAAAATATAATTTCTTATGGTTTGAAGTATCGGGATAAGCCATAAAATCGGAATAACATTGATTCATATTTGCATTGCAAATTGACAAGTTCGCTGGCAAAGGAAAAGAACTGTAAAAAGTACTATTTACATGGCTCTGTTGGCAATCTAAAGTGGAGATCGAGAATTTAATATTTTGACCAGAAGGAATGGTTACACTATCTACAAAAAATCCATTTGAAGAAGTAAAAACAGATGAATTATAATTTATGCCTATATTTAATAAGGAATCGTAGCTTGATATAATATTAACTTGGTGATTAGGAATTCCAATATTTGTGGAATTACTTTTCACATAACCGTAAATTACAGTCAATTGGCTATAGCCCAGAATTGGAAAAATTGCGACGAAAAGTAGGGAGATAAAAATCTTTTTTGTCATAAACATCTTTCTGCTATTTAATTATGTAACTTAATCCAATATTAATTCCGTAACTTTTATATTTTGTCCCTAAGTCAAACTCAGGTTTAAATATCGAAGTTATATTTGCTTTAAAATTAGCTTGAATGAAAATATTCCAATTATTTGATAGTGCGTAATCAGTCCCAATATTTAAAATATAATTTAGGTTGCTTCTTTTAAAAGGGGTTTCTTTAAAATTGATATCAATCAAATTATTATCATTTATAAATTTTCCAGAAGAATTTGTCATAATTCCATAAGAAATTCCACCGCCAGCATATAACCCCATTTTTTTGATATTATATTGAAAACCAATTATTAATGGGATTTCGATATATCTATATCTGTTTTTTGAAAATATTGATTCCTTAGAATATGTAATATTATCCTTTGAATTCCATTGCGAAGCCAATGTATCTATATGAGGCACTGATGATAAAATTGGAAATATTAGGCCGGGTCTCAGAGGATCATCAAAATAGCCAACGGTGTCGTAAGTGTAATATTTATTTATATCCCAAGAAGTATATCCGCCAGAAGTGTCGTGCAAAGTATTTGTGATATTAAAGGTGGTATTTTCACCAAATTCCGAAATTCCTAAGCCTGATTTTACAAAAAAGTTTGAAAACCTATATTCGAGCAATAAAGATGAGGAAAATGTTTTTATTTTATTATCATTCTGGCCATCTATCATAGGTTTGTCATATATAAAATTTGACGGCAAATTATTCTCAACTGACTCGAATCCAAATCCTAAATTAAGCAATAATCCAGAGGTTATTGTTGGAGAAGGGAGAGGTAATAATTGATTTTGGGTTGATGTATCTAAAGAACTTAAAGCTGAATTATTTGATGTTTCTAAAGGTATTTCGATTTCAGAAATTTTGGTTGTTGCCTTCATTTCGATTTCTTTTATTAAGATTTCAGAATTATCATATTCCTTCTTCACAGCCGAAAATTTATTGCTTGTTGCTTCATCATAAATATTAAAACCAGAGGTATTAATCAATGAATTATTCTTCTTTACCAAATGAACTTTATCAAACTTGCTATTAAATTGAGACAATTTATAGGATGAATTTGAATTTTGAATATTATTTTTCGCCCTATAATCAATTATTTTATTAGATTCTAAATATTTTAATTTATATATTTCTTTTTTTTGATTAGAATAAATTTTGTCTTGATTGTTTTTTGAGAATTTGACTATCCATTTATTTGAATTTTGCAGGCTATTTCTATTCTTGAATTTAAAATCGGCAATAGAACCATTTACATTGCAGCTTTTTAAGAAGAAAATATATGAAACTAAAATCAAAGTAGCAGCTGAAAATCCTATCCATGCAAATATCTTATTTCTCTTTCTGTGAATATAAGTTTTTTCAGCAATTTCAACTCCTTTCAATATTTTTTCAAATGAGTCATCGCTTGGTTTATAGCTGAAATCACTAAGACCATCTTGAAATAATTTATCAATATAATTATCGCTTTTGCTCATGTTCTATTCAATAATTTTTCTTTCCTTTTCAATTTTAAGAAGTATGTTCTTTAAAAAGTTGCGTGCTTTTGAAAGCTGTGATTTTGAAGTGTTTACCGAAATATTTAATAGCTCTGCTATTTCTCTATGTTTGTAATTATCAAAAACGTACATATTAAAAACTTGTTTGTATCCATGAGGCAAAAGTTTGATGGCGTCAATCATTTCTTCTTGCGAAAACCTACTAATAGGTATCTCTTCATCCTCACTTACGATTTTACTTTCTCGAATGCCATCAAAACTTGTTTCAAAATTACTCTTTTTAGCTTTGTAATAGTGATTCAAGGAAGTATTTATCATAATTCGCTTCATCCATCCTTCAAAAGAACCATCGCCTCGAAATCCATCAATGTTAGTAAAGATTTTTATAAAACCCTCTTGCATAACATCTTCAGCTTCATGCAGATTCTTGGCATATCTTATACAAATACCGAGCATATTTGGTGAATAGATGCTGAACAATTTTTCTTGTGCCGCACGTTCACCTTTTTTACATAACTCAAGTAATTTGTCATCAAAAGTCATCAATCTTATGCTTTTAGAGAGTTAGCAATAATAAAATGGTTGCCTAAATTAAGTTTATTGCAAATTAACATAAAAATATCATCAAGATAGATTTGTAAAATATTTAATTTCAATACGTTGATATTAATAATTTTAGGCAAATATTTTGTAAAAAATTAAATTAATAATTTGCTCATGTTTTTTTAAGACAATAAATCTTAATAATAAGTTTATTGTTTTTTTTATTCAAGATAAAATCATAAAATTAAGTTTTGTGATATTTACTACAAATTGTGATGAGATAAATATAAAAAATGTAAGTTTGCAAATAATATAGATAAGTTTTTATTCTATTCGATTTATTAGATAAACCTTTGATTTTAAAATATAAAACTATTAATTTAGGCATAAATAATTACTGAAACTAACTGCAAATGAGAAACAATTTTCTTTTAAAACTTAGCATAAAGGCTTTTCTTTTCCTAAGTATATTCTCTATTATAAGTTGCATACCTCAAAAAAAATTGAGATATCTACAGCAAATGGAAAGTTCAATTGCTGATACCAATATGGCAAACAAAAAACCCACTTCTACCTATCGAATCCAGTCAAAAGATGAATTGTATATTAAGGTAAATAGCTTAAATCCAAAAACATATGATTTTTTTAATGGAGGAGTATCAAATTCTAATTTAGGAACAAATAACAATGATATCTCACTTTATTTGAACTCTTATACAGTAAACGATAGTGGCTTTATTCAACTTCCTGTTGTTGGAAAAGTTGAAATTAAAGGTCTAACAATTAATGAAGCCGCGGCAAGATTAGAAGAGTCATTACAAAGATTTTTAACAGAAGTCTCAGTTACAGTAAAACTATCGGGATTTAATATAACACTTCTCGGCGAGGTAAAACATCCTGGAAGACACACTGCTTATGTATCTCAGATGAATGTTCTGGAAGCATTGGCCTTGGCTGGAGATATGACTCCTTATGGAAATCGACAAAAAGTTTTTCTTATTCGCGAGGAAAAAGGGAAAGAGCAAATTTATTTTTTAAATCTTCTTGATAGAAACCTTATCCACAGCAATAATTTTAATTTGTTGCCAAATGACATTATTTATGTAGAACCTCTTGATGCCAAAACTTGGGGCTTTGAAACCTTTCCTTATAACATAATCTTCAGCTCGCTCACAACCTTTATTGCTCTAATGGCATTAATATTACAACTCAAAAAATAGAAAATAGTGGAAACAAATAATAATTTATCGTTCGTTCAACAGGAAGATAGCATTGATATAAAAGCACTTGTTTTTAAAGCACTTGCTTTCTGGAAATTATTTCTTATCTCGATTGTGATTGCTATGTTAACAGCTTATTTTTTCAATAAATTTGCTGATCCCGATTTTGAAGCTAAGGCAACAATATTAGTTGGTAATGATGAACTTAGTCAGAACCCAATGTCGGATATAATGCCAAAAATGCTTGGCACGCCACCAATTATTATGCAAAATGAAATTGCCGTCATAAAATCTTTTAATACCGTCAAAAAAGCTGTCCAAAAAACTGATTGGAAAATTTCATATTACAGATATGGCAAGATTCGTGAAAATCAAATGTTTAGCGGAAATCCATTTGTTGTAGTTATGGATTCTACACATCTTCAGGCTACTGAAGTTAAAATTGACATTATATTAATTTCCAATAAACAGTACAAACTTATTATTCCCCAATTTAAAAATTCTTCTCTCTACGATTACAGTAAAAATGAGAAAAGTAATATTATTGACTCACTGCCGAATGGAGAAAATAAAATTATGAATTTTGGTGAAAAATATGAAAATGGGTGCTTCTCTTTTACCCTTAATTTTATTGCACCCTATGGAAATGACAAAGAATTTTATTTCTATTTTTCATCTCTCGACTATTTAGCAGCAAAATATTATTCTGTTTTCAAGGCTAAAGAAGTTAATAATGACGCGACTCTTATAGAAATTTCAATTCAAGATGAAAGTCAGGAAAACGCAATGAATATGATAAATGCATTGGCATCAGCTTATGTTGAATCAAATTTATCTGAAAAAAATCAAAAGGCTACAAATGCAATGTATTTTATTGATCAACAACTTGTTGGTATTGAAGATTCATTGAGAATCTTTGAATTAAGACTACAAAACTTTAGGGTAAATAGCCAAATGCTTAAAATTGAAGACGTAAGTGGTAGAACTTTGGATAAACTTTACGACCTTGATAAGCAAAAAGCAGTAGCTGAACTTCATTCCAAATATTACAAATATTTAAAAGAATATATAAGCAAGGCCAATAGAAAAAAAGAAAGTTTGATAGCGCCCGCAATAATGGATATTAATGAACCTATGTTAGTTGGCATTGTGAATAAACTTAACGAACTTTACACCGAAAGAAATCAATATAGCTCAACAACCACACAATATAACCCTGTTGTTCAGGATGTTGAACAAAGAATAAAATCTACCGAAAAGGCGCTATTGGAAAATATTCAAAATATTGAAAATGTTTCTTCAATAGGTTTAAAAGATATCAACGAACAATTAGGAACAATACAATTAGAAATAAATGGTTTGCCAGAAAAAGAAAGAAGGTTGGTAGATATAAATAGGCAATATAAAATTAATGAAGATATTTATTCGTATTTGCTTGAGAAAAGATTAGAAAGTGGAATTACCAAGGCTGGCAATCTTTCCGACCATAAAATTATTGACAACTCTCGTGCAGCATCAATGATATTTCCAAAAACCTCTTTAAATTACACAATTGCCTTGTTGTTAGGTTTGTTAATACCTATGGGATTTGTATTTATAAGCGATTATTTCAATGATAAAGTGCGAGATAAAAGTGATATTGTTAAAGTTGTTGATTCCCCAATTCTCGGAGTTGTAGGGCATCATAAAGGCATTGGAAATACTGCTGTGCTAAGTAAACCCAAATCTATTATTGCTGAAACTTTTAGAGCAATTCGAACAAATATGCAATTTATTGTTTCAGATAATGAATCAAAAATAATCACTCTTACTTCAACTTTTAGTGGTGAAGGCAAAACATTTAACGCCATAAATCTTGCATCTATTTATTCTATTTCTGGCAAAAGGACAGTTTTGATAGGCTGCGACCTAAGAAAACCTAAACTTCATGAAGATTTAGACGTAAATAATAATATAGGGTTAACTACTTATCTTATAGGAAAATGCACCATTGAAGAGATGATTCAGAAAACTCAATACGAAAATTTTGAAGTTATTACCTCTGGTCCAATTCCACCTAACCCAGCAGAACTTTTAGAGAGCTCCAAGATGGATAATCTATTAAAAGAACTAAGAAGTATGTACGATATCATCATCATTGACTCACCTCCAATTGGTTTGGTAACCGATGCTGTTTTTATGATGAAACGATCTGATGCAACACTTTATGTAGTTCGCCAAAACTATACAAATAAAGGCGCATTAAGCACTTTAAAAGAACTTGTAAATTCAAAATTAATTAAGAATGTTTCGATTATAGTTAATGATATGGACTTCGAAAATAAAAGATATGGAGGCTACGGTTATGGATATGGTTACGGTTATGGATATGGATACGGTTATGGGTATGGATATGGCTACGGCAACTATTATGGAGAAAGTGATTTTACAACTAAGAAAAAAACATTTTTTGAACGAATTTTTAAATCATAAAATTTATGAATATTAAAATGGTTGACCTAAACAGTCAGTACCTTAAAATAAAAGAAGAAGTTGACCAAAGCATTTCAAATATATTAGAATCAACAGCATTTATAAACGGACCAGCAGTAAAATGCTTCCAGAGTAATTTAGAAAAATATCTTGGCACAGCCAATGTAATCCCTTGTGGCAATGGCACTGATGCTTTGCAAATTGCTATGATGGCTCTTGGCTTGAAACCTGGTGATGAAGTCATTACCACAACTTTTACTTTTATTGCTACGGCTGAAGTTATTGCTTTACTTGGTTTAACGCCAGTTTTGGTAGATGTAGATGAAAATACTTATAATATTGATATTGAAGCAATAAAACGAGCAATTACAAATAAGACAAAAGCAATTGTTCCAGTACATTTATTTGGGCAATGTGCTCCGATGGAGGAAATTATGGCAATTGCAAAACAGCACAATTTGTTTGTGATAGAAGATAATGCTCAAGCTATTGGTGCCGACTATTATTTTAGCGATGGAAGTACAAAAAAATCAGGAACCATTGGACATATAGGTTGTACATCATTTTTCCCATCTAAAAACCTTGGTGCTTATGGTGATGGCGGAGCAATTTTTACTGATGACAATACAATTGCCGAACAACTTAGAGCTGTGGTTAATCACGGAATGAAAGTAAGATATTATCATGATTTTATCGGAGTAAATTCTCGGCTTGATACCATTCAGGCTGCAATTCTTGATGTGAAATTAAAACACTTAGACGAATATGCTAATGCGAGAAGAAAAGCAGCAGCATTTTATGATAATGCTTTTGCAAATAATCCCAAATTATCTACACCTTTTAGATATTCAAAATCAAGTCATGTATTTCATCAATATACCATGACAATTAAAAATGTGGACAGACTGAATCTTCAAAAGTTTTTAAATGACCATGGAATACCTATGATGATTTATTATCCTGTACCTATTCACCTTCAGAAAGCTTATGCCGATGCAAGATATAAAAAAGGAGATTTTCCAATAAGCGAAAAACTTTCAGAGAGTGTGATTTCATTACCTATGCATACCGAACTTGATGAAAATCAACTTAAATATATTACAGAAAAAGTATTAGAATTTATAAATTAAAATGGATACTAAAAACAAATATTTTGCTCACGAAACTGCCATAATTGATGCAGGGTGTGAGATAGGTGAAGGTGTTAAAATTTGGCATTTTTCGCATATTATGACGGGTTGCAAACTTGGAGATAATTGTAATATTGGACAAAATGTTGTTGTGTCGCCAAATGTTGTTTTGGGCAAAAATGTAAAAATTCAAAACAATGTTTCTCTATACACAGGCGTGGAATGCGAAGACGATGTTTTTCTTGGTCCATCCATGGTTTTTACCAATGTAACCAATCCACGCTCGGCAGTGAATCGCCGTGGGCAATATTCAAAAACATTAGTTAAAAAAGGTGCATCAATTGGCGCAAATGCAACTATTGTTTGTGGTCATGATATTGGCGAATATGCATTTATTGGCGCTGGAACAGTGGTTACTAAAGAGATTCCAGATTACGCTTTGGTTGTTGGAAACCCAGGCAAGCAAATTGGATGGATGAGTGAATTTGGTCACAGACTTATTTTTGATAAAAATAATATCGCCATTTGCCCAGAAAGCAATGAAAAATATCAACTCAGTGATGGAAAAGTAAAGAAATTAAATTAAGAAAAAATGACGAAAGCTCTAAACTTCGGCCTAATAGGTTGCGCTGGATACATTGCACCAAGGCACATGAAAGCTATACACGACACAGGAAATGATTTAGTTGCAGCCCTCGATTTATTTGATAGCGTTGGAATTATCGACAGTTATTTTCCGAATGCAGATTTTTTTACTGAGCCTGAAAGATTCGACCGTCATCTTGATAAATTAAGAAGAAGAGGGGACAAAAAAGTTGATTTCGTATCTATTTGCACTCCAAATTATCTCCATGATTCCCATATTAGACTTGCTCTTAGAAATGGCGCAAATGCTATTTGCGAAAAACCTTTGGTTCTTAATCCTTGGAATATAGATAGCCTTAAAGTAATTGAAGAAGAAACAGGAAAGAAAATTTATAATATTCTTCAACTACGTCATCATCAAGCAATTATAGATCTGAAAAACAGCATTGATAATGGACCAAAAGATAAGATTTATGATATCGATTTAACTTATATCACAAGTCGTGGACATTGGTACTTTGTTAGTTGGAAGGGTAATGCGGCTAAATCTGGTGGAGTTGCAACTAATATTGGAGTCCATTTTTATGATATGCTAACCTATATTTTTGGCGATGTGATTACTAATACTGTTCATTATGCCGATGATGAAACTGCTGCTGGATTTTTGCAGCTCAAAAAAGCCAGAGTTCGATGGCTATTGTCTGTTGATGCAAAAAATTTGCCTGCTCAAATATTAGCTAAAGGTCAAAGTACTTTTAGAGAAATTAGCGTTGAAGGTGAGGACATTGAATTTAGTGGTGGATTTACTGACCTTCATACTGTTAGTTATCAACATATTTTGGCTGGCAATGGTTTTGGTTTAGAAGAAGCAAGAAAAAGTATTGATATTGTTCATCAAATTAGAAATACAAAACCAATTGGAATCAGAGGAGATTATCATCCAATGCTCGAAAAATATAAATAGTTAGAACTTTTGCAATATATTATTTAGCAGCCCTTTAGAATTGTTTTTCTCACAATTTGTCTTGTTTTTCGATTTATCTTTAAATTCAAAAAGTCCGTCTTTATTTAGAGAATATTCAGTCCCGCCAAGCATTAGTGTTTGATTGCTTTCGACAATTGCCGCGAAAACATAGTTATAAATATCGTCGTTTAAGGTGTGAATAGAGCCGCCAGTTTTATAAGCTAAATTTATAAATTGCGGATTTATCGGACCATCAATATTTGTAAGTATTATTTTTATTGGGATATTCAAATATTTCATCAGTTTGATATCTCTCACACAACTTTGATTATTTGCAATAAGTATAAAATTATTTGTTTTTGTAAACTTATTTGCCGCACTCATTAAGGCTTCAACATCATTGTTTTCAATATCATTTCCACCATTGCCTCTCTTTATTATATAATCAAATCTCTTTTCCACACTGTGAATATTATTAGATTTTTGGTAGTAAATACCTCCAGTTTTTCCAATTCGTTTTTTATTTTTTGGTAAATTATTGCCATCATTGAAAAATACAAAATAATTAATTCCACTAATCTTTTGATGTGTTTTATGCCATAGAACTGCTTGAGCACTATTAACATACATGCCTTTTGTCCAATCCATCACTACCACCGAATTATCCCAAAGAGGATGTCTCCCCAAAACTTTATAAACTGTGGAATCGGTTATTCCTCCGTGTTTTACTATAAAGGCCAATCGTGGATCGGGGGATAATGGAACCAATGTAGTGAACTCATTGCACGATTGAAACCTTAATGCTTGTTGTTGATATTTTACAGTAAACAATCCTTCATCAGCAAGTTTATATTCGATATTATTTATCTTCAATTCATTATCTTTAACTTGTGTGCTTAAATGTTCAATATCCTCATCTATTGTGTGAATACTGCCACCAGTATAATATGCCAAGTTAACATATTGTGGGTTAATACCCAATTTTGCTCCACAAACTATAACATTTACTTTCACATCGAGATTGGCAAGCAAACTGAAATCTCTCATGCACGAATTATTATCTGCTATTAATATCAACTCATCAAAATCTTCAAATCTATTCATGCCTTTGATCATAGCTTCTACATCATTTTCTGGGTCATCACCTCCTTTGCCTCTTTTGCCCACCAGATAAAAAGTATTTATCAAGCGCTCAAGATTTTTTGCTTGAGCAAAATAGATTCCTCCAGTACTTCCAACAACTTTTTTTTCATCAGGAGTTTCGTCCCCATCATTAAAAAATACAAAATTCTTGATTCCTGAGGTAGCAAAATTTAAAGTATGCCAAAGTACTGCTTGTGCTCCATACCTATACATTGAGCCAGTCCAATCCATTACCACCAAGGCATTTTTCCATTCCTTATGCCGCTCAAAAACATTGAAAACAATTGAATCTTCACTTCCCCCCTGCGACCTAATGAAGTTCTTTACTTTAAGCTCGTGCCTTGCAAAATAAATAGAATCTTGCTTAAATGACTCGTCAATTTCAGTAGTGGAATCGAGCATATTTTTAATATCAAAATATGTTATTGCTATTCCGTGGAACATATTTTTTGCTTCTGCTTCATTGTTTGGTTCGGTTTGTAAAACCAAATTCCATTCAAAATCTGGAGAATTTAGGGTAGAATCAATAGCCAAAATGGCTTTGACTCTCTCTGCCAACAAATCATAATAGTTTGTTATCCAAAAATCTTTGTTTTTGGGATACTTGGAAAAAATTATATCTATTTGTGTTACTATAATTTTGTTGTTCGCAGGTTTCCAACTTTTTGGGTTTATAATTGCGGATTTAACATAACCATTTTCTAACAGCACTCTGTTTGGCAATTCTTCTTTTGAAAATTTTATAACTTCGTTGTAGTTAAATAATTTCTCAAATTCTTTTGCATGCTCTTGCGGATGATTCAAAACTTCTGATGAGAATTTCTTAATCTGAGAAAAGGAATTTATATAAAAAAATAATAAAAAAAGAATTGTACTATATCTATTTATCAGCATTTTAGAAGTATTTTATAGCTATAAATATTTAATGGTTTTCAACTTATATGATTTGCAAAAAAAAAGACATAGCACCAATAAAACCATATCATTTCTAAATTTAAAATTAGTAATTCGTTATTAACGCAATATCTTGTTATAATATATTTATTAACGAGTTAATTCACAATATCCAAGATAGAAACTATTTAAAGAGTTAGAAAATAATATTGTAAATCGCAAAAAAACATAATAGATCTTAAATGGAAATGATTCTCTCAACAAGGCATTTATCATCCGTTTTGGGAGAGATTTATATCCTGAAAGCTCCTAAATATATAAGATGTTGTTAAAATATTATGGTTGAAATTATTTCAAAACATAGTATTTTGAGTATTAAAAAATTTTATATTTTGGCAGGATAATTGAAAATAATGTTGCCAACTCAAATTTTTATAATATGAAAAAGATTTACGTAATAATTTTAAGTGTAATTTTTATCTCAGCTTGCACAAGTTCCAGAAAATATTTACAATCGGGAAATTACGATGCTGCAATTCATAAATCAGTAAAAAAACTGATGAAAAACAATAACAAGACCGAGGAAATAGAAGTGCTAAAGAAGGCTTTTGAGCTTGCTAACCAAAAAGATAATGATGCTATTAACTCCTTAAGATTCAGCGGTCAGCCTGATATTTGGGAAGCGGTTTTTAAGCATTACGACATAATGCATTCGCGTCAAGAAGTTGTAGAAAGATTACCACAGCAAGTTTTAACTAAAATTGGTTTAGTGCACGTAGATTATAACCAGATGCGCGCCGAAGCTAAGCGAAAAGCAGCGGAATTTTTGTACGCTCATGCTCAAGATTTACTAAAATCTAACAATCGTCAGGACGGTCGCAAAGCTTATGACGAACTTGTTAGGCTTAATAATTTTTATCCCAATTATCCAAACGTTAGAGAGCTTACTGATGAAGCTTTGCTGATAGGAACCAACAATGTTTTATTTCGCATTCAAAACCAATCGCGCCAAGTGATGCCACAAGATTTCGAAAATGAATTACTTAAAATAACTCTTAAAAACTTAAATCAACGTTGGCTGAATTTCGATACCAAAGAAAATAAAAACGCATATTACGATTTTAAAATATTCCTTAATCTTAAAGCTATTGACGTGTCGCCAGAGCAAGTAAAAGAGATACATACCGAAGAAACAAAGAAAATTCGTGATGGCGATAAATACGTTTTAGACAACAAAGGAAATGTTAAAAAAGATAGTTTGGGCAACGATATGAAAGTTCCAAATTATGTTGATATAAAATGCAGTGTTGAAGAAACACGTTTAGAAAAATCCGCTATTGTCAGTGGAACAATAGATTTCTACGATAATCGCAGCGGTCAATTGATAAAGACATTTCCAATAACTGCCCAAAAAACTTTCCTTTTTCGCTATGCCAAAGCCTATGGAAATTCTCAGGCGCTTAGCGAAGAAACAAAAAAAATGATTGGCCTAAAACCAATTCCATTTCCATCAAATCTCCAGATGATTTATGATACTAATGATGATTTGAAGAAATTTACATTAGATATTATTACTCAAAATCGCTCGCTACTGACAAATTAATGTGCTGAAATTTTGCATTTTGCCTTATTTTATTTTATTAAACTGATTTGTGTTAGATAATTATATTATCTGAAATTTTGCTGATTATTAATCCGTAATTTTGCCAAATAAATTATAAATTAGCATAATGCCCGATAGAAAAATTCCTCAAAAACATTCCAATAAAATCGATATGGAAGCAGGTACATATTGGTATTGCCAATGTGGCGAAAGTTCTGACCATCCTTTTTGTGATGGCTCACATAAAGGTAGTGGTTATTCGCCATTATTAGTTGAAATAAAAGAGCCAACAAAAGTCTCATGGTGCGGATGTGTTCATTCAAAAAACCCTCCTTTTTGCGATCACACACATCGCGATTTATAAATTTAGTACAAATCTTACATCTGAAAATATATAAAATATGAATGAAGTTCAAAACCAATGGGATGAAAGGTATTCCAACGAGGAATATTTCTATGGGAAAAAGCCCAACGAATTTCTTAAAGATGAATTAAAAAAATTGCAGGCAGGAAAAATACTTTTTCCAGCAGAGGGAGAAGGGAGAAATTGTGTATTTGCTGCCACCAAGGGTTGGGAATCAGTAGCTTTTGACTCGAGCATCGAAGGTCAAAAAAAAGCAATCTTATTAGCCAAAGAAATGAATGTGTCAATTGAGTATTCGCTAAAATCTTATTCCGAATTCGTTGCGAAAGAAAATTTTTTCGATGTTGTGGCTCTAATTTTTGCACATAATTCTAACCGGCAGAATGTTCATAGAAAAATGATTAGCTATTTAAAAAAAGGTGGTATGATTATTCTTGAAGGTTTTAATAAAAATCAATTGAATTATGGTACTGGCGGTCCAAAATCTTTAGACCTTCTGTTTTCTAAAGATGAATTGGAGGAAGATTTTAAAAGCTTATCTTCATTAATAATTGAAGAAAAAATCCTTTCATTAGATGAAGGGAAACATCATTTCGGGCAATCTTCGGTAATTAGGTTAATTGGTGTAAAATAATATTAAATCCAAAAAAATATCTGCATAAATTTCACAATAACAGTCAATTCTGATATAATTGTCTACCTGTATTAAAGAAATAACATTTACTTAACAATCAAACTGCGGTATTGGTTTAGTTTTGTTTTCAACAATTAAGCGGTATTAATTAACAATGAGTATAATATGAATAAGTCATTACAATATTTTTTATTTAATTTGTACCGAATTAATTGTAAGGAACAAACATTTATTAATTAAAATCTATTATTTATGAAAAATCGTTTACGTAACTTAATGGTTGTTATGATAACCATTTTTGTGAGCATTTCCAATGGCTATGCTCAAGGAACAATTACTGGCAAAATACAGGATGCTTCCAATGGCGAAGCCCTTGCTGGCGCAGCAGTCAAAGTTGCTGGTACTGCTAAAGGTAGTGTAGCGAATATGGATGGCCAATTTGACCTGAAACTTGATGCTGGAACCTACACATTAGAAATTTCCTTTATTGGATATGAAAAGAAAACTGTTTCGACTACAGTAAAAAATGGCGAAACAACCAAAATTGGAAACATTAAATTGGATGCAAGTTCAATAGGTATTGGTGGTATCAACATTATTTCCGATCGAGCTCGTGAGCGCGAAACTCCAGTAGCTTTTTCTAATGTTTCTAAAAAACAAATGGCACTTCAACTTGGAGGACAAGATCTTCCTATGGTTATGAACAACACCCCCTCAGTTTATGCAACTGCTCAAGGTGGTGGTGCTGGAGATGCTCGTATAAATGTTCGTGGATTCAATCAACGCAATGTTGCAATTATGATTAATGGAGTTCCAGTTAATGATATGGAAAATGGTTGGGTTTATTGGTCAAATTGGGATGGAATTGGTGATGCAACTTCTTCTATACAAATGCAACGTGGTTTGAGTGCTGTTAATTTAGCTACTCCATCAATAGGAGGCACCATGAATATTATTACAAGTCCAGCTGAAAATAATAAAGGTATAACATATAAAACAGAATTCGGCTCGGGTAATTTTCAAAAGAATACTATTGCATTAAATTCAGGCTTAATAAAAAATAAATATGCTGTTAGTGCTGCATTAGTGCGTAAAACTGGTGATGGAGTTATCGATGGAACTTGGACAGATGCTTGGGCATATTATTTTGGAGCAAGCTATAATGTAAATAAAAACCATAGAATTGAAGCTTATATGATGGGAGCGCCTCAGCGCCATGGGCAAAACCTTTACAAACAAAATGTGGCAATGTACGATAGCGCTTTTGCAGTAAAAATTGGCGCAGATTCAGCCGTTGCACATTTTAAAACATCTAATAATGGGCAATTATATAATGAGAATTATTCATCAATAAATTCTTCTTATGCTGGAACTCAATTTTGGAATGGAAAAGAGCATTCAAGGTTTTCGAAGACATTTATGAACGAAAGAGAAAATTATTATAATAAACCTCTTGCAAATTTGAATTGGTATGCTAACTGGAGTGATAAGATTTCACAATTTACAACAGTATATTATTCAGGTGGAACAGGCGGAGGTTCTGGAACTTATGGTTCAATAAAATGGGATTATGCCTCTGAACCTACAAGAATTATTGATTATAATGCTACCTTAAAAAACAATACTACCAAGCATGATACTGCCCTTGGAATCTTAAGAAATTCTGTAAATAATCAATGGACAGTTGGAGCAATTTCCAAATTAAAAATCAATTTCAGTGAAAATTTAAAAGGTCAAGCTGGCGTAGATTGGAGAACAGCACAAATTGAACATTATTATGAAGTACGCGATTTGTTGGGTGGCAAATATTATTATTTCAGTGGTAACCAATTTGAAACTGGTGCTGCCAGACTAAAAGGTTTAGGCGGAAAAGTAAATTATTTTAATACAAATACAGTTGATTGGTTTGGTGCTTTTGCTCAATTAGAATACACAAAAGACAAAATAACTGCTTATGCAACTTATGGATTTTCAATGATTAAATATTCATATACAGATCATTTTCACAAGGATGCTAATGGAGCAGAAGTGTTTTCAGAATCTCCTTACGTAAAAGGAAATCAAATAAAAGGTGGGTTATCATACAGAATTAAAAACAATTTTAGTGTTTATGGTAACTTTGGTTTAGTATCAAAAGTTCCTATTTTTGATAATGTTATCAATGATGCTGATGGTACTTTGATTTCCAATCCTGCAAACGAAAAGTTTACTTCATTTGAAATAGGCGGCGATTATACAAGCATCGACAATAAATTATCTGTAAAAGGTAATGTATATTATACCAGCTGGAAAGACAGAGCATTTACAAAATTTGCTCAGATTTCACCAACGGAAGACACATATATTTCTATTTTTGGTATGAACGAACTTCATCAAGGTTTAGAACTTGAAGCAAGTTATAGAGTTAATAATCTCCTTGGTTTTGGAGCAATTGCATCTCTTGGAAATTGGAATTATACTAATGATGTTACTGGAAATTATAAAACTTACGGAAAAATTTCAGGTATTCAGGATTCATTGGTTACCTATAATTTCTATACCAATGGATTGAAAGTTGGAGATGCACCTCAAACTCAATATGGTGTTTGGGTTGATTTATTCCCAATCAAAGGAATGCAAGCTCAAGTTTTATATCGTTACAACACAAATTATTTTTCTGATTGGGATCCATTCTCCAGAACTAAAAATACAGATGTAACACAAGTTTGGCAGATTCCATCTTTTGGACTTCTCGATTTAAATATTGCTTATTCACCTAAAACAACTGGAAATATTGGAGTTGAATTATTTCTACATGTAAATAATTTGTTGAATACTCAATATGTTCAAGATGCTGTAGATAATTCAAAATACAATGGATATTATGGTGTTGGTTCTACCAAACCATTGAGCCATACAGCTAATTCTGCTGAAATATTCATGGGATTACCTCGTACTTTCAATGCAGGTGTAAAGGTTAGTTTCAGATAATATTTATATTCCATAAAATTTTCTTTAAAGCCTCCTTAACGGAGGCTTTTTTTTATCATCTTTGTAACAAATTTAAAATGATATTATGTACTCTCTGGAAGAATTACAATCCCAAATAACCGAATTATTTAGTCGGGTGCAGATTCCTGATTATCCAGAAAATCTGTATCAACCAATTAGTTATTCAATGTCGCAAGGCGGCAAACGGATTAGACCTCTTTTGGCTTTTTTAGCTTGTCAGGTTTTTGATGGCAAAATTAGCGATGTTATACCAGCCTCATTAGGGCTCGAGATATTTCATAATTTTACTTTGCTTCACGATGATATTATGGATGATGCGCCCATAAGACGTGGAATTCCAACAGTTTATAAGAAATGGGGCGCCAATACCGCAATCCTTTCCGGCGACACAATGTTTGTAATTGCTTACGAACATATCACTCGTTCAAATCCAAAAATTCTAAAGGAAATTTTGGAGTTGTTTAACAGAACAGCACGCGAAGTGTGTGAAGGGCAGCAGCTGGATATGGATTTTGAAAAACAGAAAAACGTTACTATCGGTGAATATATTGAAATGATTAGGCTAAAAACAGCTGTCTTAATTGCTGGGAGTTTAAAATCGGGTGCTATTTCAGCATCTGCCTCAATAGAAATGCAAGTGGCTATTTATAATTTTGGCATCAATATCGGCATAGCATTTCAACTTATGGATGATTTATTAGATAGCTATGGCGATGAAAAAATTTTCGGTAAAAAAACTGGTAATGACATAATTACCAACAAAAAGACATTCCTTTATTTGAAAGCCTATGAGAAAGCAGATTTCAATGTAAAAAAGAAATTAGATGCTGCTTTTTTATTAAAAGATAATAATTTGAAAGTAAAAAAAGTTACTTCACTTTTCGACAATTTAAATATCAAACCAGAAACAGAAATGATAATAGATTATTATAGCAATCGTGCTTACCAAATTTTAGATTCCATGAATCTGGAAGCAAATAAAAAGTCTATTATAATGGAATTAAGCCAAAAATTAGTAAGAAGAAACTACTAATATAAATTCCAAATTTTGGATTTTTTTAAAATTCAAATTTTCAAAATCAATTTTATTAATCTTAATAATTCAAGCTGGTATTTTATAATACTTAGAATCAGCATGTAAAATAATTATTGCCAAATTACTTTCTTATTTTTTTAAATGATTGTTGAAAATTTAATTTATCTAATCGTAACTTCCCACAGTTATACGATTATTCAAAATGTTGCTAGGAATATGAAATTATAATGAGTGCTAAAAATATCTAAAAGATTTGTTTTTTAAAGAGAAGGCCTACTCCCAATTGGCCGCGTCGAGTGTATCTCGACATATTCCTGGTTAAGGGTCGCATTAACTTGCGACCCTTTTTTTGCTTCCAAAATAATATTGGACAACATTTTAATATAATTGTGTCTGCAAATAATATAAGACTATAATCGTTAAGCATTGGGTCGAAATATTGACTATTTTTGCAATAATAAATTTTTTTATGTTTAAAATATTACTTTCATTAGGATTTATGGCAATGTTTTTTCTCTCTTATGCAACGCATAACCGTGCGGGAGAAATTACATTTGAACACATTTCAGGTTATACATATAAATTTACAGTACTGACTTATACATATTCTATAAGTTTTGCCGATAGACCATCTTTGACAGTAGATTGGGGAGATGGCTCAAATTCAATAGTGAACCGCTACCAAAAAGTTTATATTGGAAATTACACTAATAAAAACAAATATTCTGGCAATCACACATTTACTGGGCCAGGTACTTTTGTGGTTTCAATTGAAGACCCTAACAGAAATGGCGGCGTTACAAATATTCCAAATTCTGTAAATGTGCCCTTCTACATTGAAACTGTGGTTGTGATAAATCCATTTATTGGTGTGAATAATTCAGTGCAACTGCTAAATCCACCAATTGATAATGGTTGTGTTGGATATCCATTTTATCACAATCCTTCTGCTTATGACCCCGATGGTGATAGCTTATCTTATTCTTTAGCAGTATGCAAAGGCAGCGGTGGTATAAATATTCCAGGTTTTACTTTCCCAGTAGCATCTTATTCTTTAAGCATAAATCCTATTACCGGCACTTTCACTTGGGATAGCCCAACTCAGCAAGGCGAATATAATATTGCAATTATTATTAATGAATTTAGATTTGGAGTTTTTATAGGAAGTGTAAGGCGCGACATGCAAATAACCATAGCCTCTTGTAATAATGACCCACCAATAATTACTACTATGCAGGACACTTGCGTAGAGGTGGATTCCACTATTAGTATTAATGTGATTTCCAATGATATAAATAACGACATCATTACGCTCACAGGCAGTGGTGGCCCAATTATTTTGCCTAATAATCCAGCTTCATTCTCGCAGCCAACCTATGGCATGGGTTCAGTTTCGTCCATATTTAGTTGGACTCCTTCTTGTTCCGAAGTTCAAAAGCAAGCTTATCAGATGACTTTTAAAGCCAAGGACAATGGCTCACCTGTCAATCTTGTTGATATTAAAACTTTGAGAATAAAAGTTGTTGCAACTTCTCCAAAAAATCTTCAGGCATCTTCTCAAGGGAATTCGATAAAACTTAAATGGAACAAACACCATTGCCAAAATGTAAAACGCTATGATATATATCGACATCAAGGATATTTGGGATATGTGCCATCAAGTTGCGAAACTGGAGTGCCAGCATGGACTGGCTATGTGAAGATTGGCAGTACAAATTCAAATTCAGATACATCTTATATTGATAATGATAATGGTTATGGACTGCTCCATGGTAATGATTATTGTTATATGATAGTAGCTCTTTTCCCCGATAGTGCCGAAAGTTATCCTTCTTTAGAAGCTTGCGCTTCACTATCTAAAGATGTGCCCGTGATGACTCATGTAACCGTTGATTCTACCGATAAATTTGCTGGCAAAATAACTCTGAAATGGTCGAAACCTTCTGAATTGGACACAATTGCAATTCCTGGTCCATATAAATATCTCATATACCATTCAGAAGGAAAAGGAAATTTGAGTATGATTTTGATTGATTCTCTGAATCATATTAATGATACAGTTTATCAGGCTATAATGCTGAATACTAGCGAAATAGTTCATAATTTTAAAATAGATTTTATAAATAATCAGTTAGGAAATAGGTACACAATTGGCAATACTCAAACTGCCTCTTCAGTTTATATTAAATTGGAACCAAGCGATAAACAATTGAAAATAGTTTGGGATGAAGATGTACCATGGAACAACAAAAGTTATATTATTTATAAGCAGAATATTACCAATACATTTGATTCTATTGCCACTACCACAAATAAATTTTATATCGATTCCAACTTAGTAAATGCTACTACATATTGCTACAAAATTAAAAGCCTTGGCGAATATTTTTCAAATAGCTTTACAAAACCACTAATAAATTTCTCTCAAATAAATTGCGGAATACCAAAAGATATCACGCCTCCTTGTGCACCAATATTAAATGTAAATTATGACTGTCAGCAAAAGAAAAACTATATTACTTGGAATATTCCAAGTAACAAATGTGCCCATGATATTACCCAATACAAATTATTTTTCACCCCCTTTTTCAATGGTGATTTCACTGAAATATATTTTTCTACAAGCAGATTTGATACAAGCTATACTCATGCACCAATTAACTCTATTGCTGGTTGTTACTCAGTTGTGGCAATAGATTCCAACGGTAATCAAAGTAACTTTAGCTCTATTGTTTGCGTTGATATCGACGGTTGTAATCCTTATGTGTTGCCTAATGTTTTCACTCCAAATGGCGATAATTTCAACGATTTTTTTCACCCTTTTCCTTACGATTATGTAGAAAAAATTGACTTAAAAATATATAATCGTTGGGGAGCGTTGGTTTTTGTAAGCAACGACCCCAATATCTTGTGGGATGGCAAAGATATGAATTCAAAAAATGATTGTAGCGAAGGTGTTTATTTTTATGTTTGCACCGTGTTTGAGCAGCGCCTTGAAGGCATTATACCGCGCGATATCAAAGGAACTATAACGCTTTACAGAAACAAGTAATTATAAAAAAATGTTTACGGGAATAATAGAAGCTATGGGAAAAGTTGTGGCAGTAGATCACGACAGAACTAATATCAACTTTACAATTGAATCAGATTTAACTCAAGAATTAAAAGTCGACCAGTCGATGGCACATGATGGCGTTTGCCTGACTGTAGTAAAAATTGATAAAACAAAAAACCAATATGTGGTTACCGCAATTCAAGAAACTCTGGACAAAACGTGCCTGAGCGAATGGAGACCTAACTACGAGGTAAATCTCGAAAGATCTATGAGTATGGAAAATAGATTCGACGGCCATATTGTTCAAGGTCATGTAGATCAAACCGCTGTATGTGAAAATATTACAGAAGAAAATGGTAGTTGGAGGTATTATTTTAGCTACGATAAATCTAAGAATAATATTACAGTCGAAAAAGGTTCCATTTCGGTAAATGGAGTTAGCCTTACAGTGGTTGACTCAGAAGAAGGAATGTTTTCGGTAGCTATAATTCCGTTTACTTTTGAGCACACAAATTTTCATAATATTCGAAAAGGAAGCCTCATAAATATTGAGTTTGATGTATTTGGAAAATACGTTTCGCGCCTTATGGAGCAGTATTTCAAGCAGAAAAAACAGGATTGATTATAACTGTTTTCAAAAAAAATATTTATAGCATTTAAAAATAATTTTATCTTTAGGCTCATGAAAACACTATACATTTTACGACATGGTAAATCATCTTGGGCTAATCAAAATGTTGATGATTTTGATAGAGTGCTCCTTACCGAAGGTATTGAACGCACCCAAAGTATTGCAAGTTTTTTATCAAGTAACTTAGCTAAAATAGATTTAATTATTTCAAGCCCAGCAAAAAGAGCCTTGCAAACTGCCAAAATAATTTCTTCAAATCTGGGATGCAAACTTACCGAAAACAGCAATCTCTATCCAAGTCATTCTTCTCGAATTGCAAACATCATTGGCAGCCAGCATAGTAGCATACAAAACTTGATGATTGTGGGACACAATCCTGGGCTAACAGAATTTGTGAGTGAGTATTTTGATTCTACCATTGATTGGTTGCCAACTTCAGGGCTCGCTCAAGCTTCATTTAAAATTGAAAACTGGAACGAAATATCTTTAAATACTATTTCAATTTCTTCATTATTATTTACTTCGCCAAAAACTTTATTATGAATGATGGCAAAACTATAAACCGTGAAATTAGTTGGCTTCACTTTAACGAAAGAGTCCTTCAAGAAGCTATAGACCCAAGAAATCCACTTTTAGAAAGAATAAGATTTCTGGGAATTTTCTCAAATAATCGCGATGAATTTTTTAAAGTAAGAATTGCCACCATAAGTAGGCTCATCAAAATTAATGTAAAATATCATCCTGAAGAAGCCAAAAAATACAAAGGCTTGTTAGCAGAAATACTTACTTATGTTGAAGATCAAGAGCTTAAATATACTGCAGCCTTTGATGAGATTCAAGTTTCAATGCGTAAACAGAATATTTTTTTGCTAAATGAGAAAGAAGTCTCAACTGAACAAGGCACATTTATAAGGAAATTTTTTCAGCTGAAAGTACGACCCGTTATTTTCCCCATTGTTTTAGATAAATTTGAAGGTGGTTATAATCTGAAAGATAAAGCTATTTATTTAGCCATACAAATGACCGATAGTAAAGGAAAAATTAAAGAGAAACAAGCTTTAATTCAGATTCCTACTGATGATATTTCGCGTTTTGTGGTTTTGCCCAAAATTGATGATAAAATATTTTTTATGTTTATTGAAGATGTTATACGTTATAATCTCGACGATATCTTTAGCATTTATGGCTTCGACACTTTTGCAGGTTATATTCTAAAATTTACCAGAGATGCCGAGTTGGATATCGACAACGACGTTTCAAAAAGTTTTCTGGAAATCATGAGCGACAGTGTAAAAAAGAGAAAGAAAGGCTTGCCTGTTCGATTTGTGTATGACAAAGAAATGCCAGAAACTTTGTTGAAAAAAGTTACTAAAAAGCTAAATATCATTACATCATACGACCAGTTGAGAGGTGGAGGAAGATATCATAATTTTAAAGATTTTATGAATTTTCCAGAATTGCACAAAGGTCATACTTTTAAACCTCAACCTCCAGTTTCGCATCCCGACATTCCCGATAATAAAAGTATTTTCTCGGTAATTGCAAAAAAGGATATCATGATTAATTATCCTTATCAACCTTTTCAGCATACAATCGATTTTTTGCGCGAGGCATCTATAGATCCGCAAGTAAAGAGTATAAAAATGACTTTTTATAGAGCTGCAAAGAAATCCAGAGTGATGAATGCTCTTATTAATGCTGCCAGAAATGGTAAAATTGTTACGGTTTTCATAGAGCTTCAAGCTCGTTTCGACGAAGAAGATAATATTTATTGGGCTCGTTCTCTTCAAAATGAGGGTATAAAAGTTCTGCCAACAATTCAAGGACTTAAAGTACATGCAAAAGTAATTTTGGTAAGAAGAAAAGAACATGGAAATAATGTTTATTATTCAAATATAAGCACTGGAAATTTTAATGAATCTACCGCAAAAGTATATTCAGACCTGAGTTTATTAACAGCTAATCAGGATATTGCTGCTGACATTAATAATATTTTTAATCTACTTGAGTCGCGATATTTGCCTCCAAAATTTAAAGTTCTTCATGTTTCTCCTTTTAATTTGAGGAGCTTTATTATTACCAAGATTTTACAAGAAATGCGAAATAAAAGACTTGGCGAAGAAGCTTGGGTGATGCTTAAAGCCAATAGTTTAGTGGATGATAAAGTTGCCGAAAAGATTTATGAAGCAAATGAGGAGGGTGTAAAATTTAAATTAATTATAAGAGGTATAAATATTATCAAATCTGGTATCCCAGGCATGAGTGAAAATATAGAAGCAAGAAGCATTGTTGGAAGATATTTGGAGCATTCGCGCATCTTTATTTTTGCAAATGGTGGAAATCCTGAATATTTCATCTCTTCGGCTGATATAATGACACGAAATTTAGATCATAGATTTGAAATTATTTGCCCTATTTTAGATGTAAATATTAAAAAACAAATCAAGGAACTTATTGATATTCAATGGAAAGACAATCAAAAATCGCGCTCTTTAGACAATGGTAAAATAAATAATTACATAAATCCTTCAGGAAAAGAAAGGAAGATAAATACGCATGATGAAACCTACAATTATTTCGAAAAATTAAACAAACAATAATCTATGCTCTATGCCGTAATTGATATTGGTTCTAATGCCGTTCGTTTGCTTTTTGCAAATGCTCAACTTATAGAAAATGAGATTGTTGTAGAGAAAGCAACACTTATAAGAATTCCCTTGCGACTTGGAATTGATGCCTTTACCATTGGTAAAATTTCGTTAAATCGTAAGGTGGATTTTGTAAAAACCATGCAAGCATTTCAGCTTTTGATAGATGTTTACAAGCCTCAAGAATATTGCGCCCTTGCCACCGCTGCTATGCGTGAAGCCGCCAACAGTATTGAAATTTTGAATGAAGTGAAAGAAAAAGTAGGCATGGATATTAAAATTATTAGTGGGAGGGAAGAGGCATCGATTATCAGAAGTACTAATAAACTTGAAATAATGGGAAGTAGTAATCCTGTAATTTTTATTGATGTAGGTGGTGGTAGCACTGATATTTCTGTTGAAATTGATGGCCACTTGATAAAGCTTAAATCTTTCAAAATTGGCACTCTGAGAATTTTAAATGACAGTTATCCAAAAAATATTTGGAAGGAAATATTCTCGTGGCTTCAATTTTTGAAAGATGATTATGAACAAGTATTTTGTGTTGGATCTGGCGGCAACATCAATAAAATCAACAAATTGTATGGAGATAGTGAGAGCAAAATTCTTGCTAAGAGCAATCTTCTTTCTTCTTATAATTATCTAAATTCGCTCACTATTGAGGAGAGAATGAGTAAATTTGGTTTTCGTGAAGACCGTGCTGATGTGATTGTTCCAGCGGCTGAGATATATTTAAAAATCTTGGATTTTCTGAATGTTGAAAGCATTATTGTTCCTAAAATAGGACTTGCCGATGGCATGGTTCATATTCTGTACGAGAAGCATCTCAAGAAAATATCTAAGGCAAAAATTCAATGATTTTCGTTTTAATAGCTTTCATTAAAGTGGGCGAAAAGCCAGCTGTTTTATATACTATCATTCCGTCTTTGTCAATTAAAATAAAAGTGGGATAGGAGCCAACATCAAATTCATTTTTTATATTTTTGGTGCAAATCAAGCTTTTATAGGTGATTCCCCATTTTTTGTTATGCATTTTTATTTTTGCTTTTCCATCCACAGTGTTCATTCCTAAGATAACCAAACCACTATCATTATAAGTTTTTGAGTATTCTTCCAGAAAATGTGACGCCTTAATGCAAGGTGCACAAGCCGAAAACCAAAAGTCGAGCAAAACAATTTTCCCTTTGAAATCAGCTAATTTTACTTTTTTCCCATCTGTATCGGCAAGCTCAAAATCGGGTGCTGTTGCGTAATATGTCGCTGGAGGTTTTGTAATCGTTTTTTTTACATCACTTTTTATAATCTTATATTCCTTTGGCAAATTGTATGAAAGAAAGAAATCTCGAGTGGAATCGGCATTAATAATCATGTTTTCAAAAGTGATTTTTGAATAAAATTTACCTTTAATATCTTCACTTTTTCTCTCTATTTCCACATTTATTTTGTTCCTGTGCAAAAAATATAAATCGTAGCGAAGGTTCCAAAGTGTGTCTGAAATATTTTCAATTATTGATGTTTTATATCTGACAACAATATGTATTGTATCGGAAAGAAACTTATTCTTAACTTTCTGAATTTCAATATTTCTATTGTTAATGAGGTTTGTATAAAAATTTCTATCTCTAAGATAAATTGATAGAAATTCGTTGTTAGTATTTTCTACAAAAGGGCTCTCTTTTATATTTATTTTTCGTGGGTCAAGAAATTTATCTGGGTAGATATTACTGTCAATTTTATTTATCATATAAATTTTTCCAGCAGAATAATAGCTGTCGAACCATTTGGAGTTGGTTACCCATAAATCATAACCAAAAAAAGCATCGCGCGGATTAAGTGAATATTTAACATCACCTTCATATATTATCTTTTGCGAGATATCTGGCATTTTTTGTTCGAAAGTAACATGATATTGAACTGATGTGATTTTTTCTAAGGCGATATTTGCCTTTTTCAAATACCTAATGGCGCTTTTCTGATTTTGGGCAATAGAGGAATTTGCTATTAAAAAAATGATAGTTAATATTTGTATAACTTTCTTAATCATTTAATTAACTATCACATTTAATCTTTCGGGTATAATTTCAAAAGTAAATGGAGAGTGCCCAAGAGATTCTCCGTCAACTTCGAGCATCACTTTGTCGGTAGAGCTTACCACCAAGCTTTTTGCTTTAAACATATTCACTTCTTTTAAATCAAGTATTTCGCCATTGTAAAGTTTTTTTATTTTATAAATAATTTTTGCTTTACTAATATTATTCACAAGCATAATATCAAATAATCCATCATCAGCTACAGCTTTTGGTACTTGTTGCATGCCGCCTCCACTAAATCTTCCTATGCCAATTCCCATGGTAAATAATTCGGAGCCAACAAGTTGTCGGTCTTCAATAGTTACATTTATATTTAGGTTTTTGTATTTCATCAAGGTTTTAAAAAGAGTGATAAGATAAGAAAATTTTCCAGATTTCCCCTTATCTTTTTTTGTATTTGCATTTTGCACCACCATTGCATCGAAACCAATACCAGCAGCATTAATAAAGAATCTTTCCTTAATTTCTTTGCCTAAAAAATAAGTTACACGACCAACATCTTGTTGAAATTTTTTAGCGTCAATTATTACTTTTAAAGCCTTTTTGTAGTCGGTAGGAATATCGAACATTCTCCCCCAATCATTGCCAGTTCCAATCATTATCACACCAAAAGAAACTTCCTGAAGATTTGCTTTTGAAGTCATAATTCCATTCACTACTTCATTAATTGTTCCATCGCCACCTACACAAATTAATTTTCTATAACCCTGAGCAACATACATTTTTGTAAGTTTTATAGCATGATGTCTATATTCTGTAAGCACTTTTTTGTACTTCAAACCAGCATCTATAATCATAGCTTCTATCTTAGGCCAATCTTTTTTTCCTTGTCTACCACCAGCATTTGGATTTACGATTACCAGATAAGTATCTTTTATATTTTCCATAATTATTGTTTAAAGGTTCCTCCGTTTTCATCAATTTTAAGGATAGCTTTTCTTCCTAAAATTATCGCTTTGTTTTTTGCAATGTGGCCAGCAGGAAAGTCGAAAAGAATAGGAAAATTTAGCCTTCCAATAATTTCCGAAACTATGTCATTTGCACTCTTTCCGTAAGGGATTTGATTATCATTCATATCGCTCATACCACCCACAACGACAGCTGCAGGATTCTTAAATTTGCCATTCCTTTTCATATTCATCATCATGCGGTCTATATGATACAAATATTCGTCTAAATCTTCAAAAAACAAAATCTTACCATCGGTTATAATATCTGAATTTGAACCAATTAGACTATATAAAATTGAAAGATTGCCTCCCGTAATTATGCCTTCTGCTTCACCAAAGATATTGTTTTTGTGTTTTGGAATTTGGTAATTTACTTTTCCAAAAAATAAAGCATCATAAAGAGAATCTAACGCTTCATTATTTATTCCATCAATAGGAAAATTTATTGGCATAGTGGCATGCAAAGTTTCTATGCCAAAATTTTGATGAATATGCGAATGCAAAACCGTAACATCGCTATAGCCAACAATCCATTTTGGTGATTTTTGGAATTTTTTGAAATCAATGGAATCAATAATTTTAACTGTTCCATAGCCACCGCGAGCACAAAAAATAGCTTTTATTTTGTTATCATCCAGCATTTTCTGTAAATCCTCTGCTCTTTGTTTTTCGCTTCCAGCAAACTGGTTATTTTGGCAAAAAAGATTTTTTCCAAGTTTAACTTTCAAGCCCCAGCTTTCAAGTTTTTCGATGGCTGGCATTAGCTCTAATTCCGAAATTTTGCGAGCTGTGGATATAATTCCTACCATATCACCACTCACAAGATTGTTTATGTGCTTCATTCGGCAAAGTTAGAAAAAAAGTATTTATTACGAATGATTAGGATTTTACTTAAAATATTTGTTCTCAATTAGTTGTTCATTCAAATTTAATTTCTGTTTTTTAGCTAAATTTATTAGTTATAAATTGAATATAATTTTATCTTTTCTGATAACATAATTGCCAAGTATTTTTGGCTGTGATTTGCGTTTTTATACTCCTATTTTTACAGCATTTCACAGAATAATTTAAATAGATTTGATATAAATTACGAGCTTAAAACATTGATTATCAATTAAAGATTAAAGTTTTTGTTTCAAATTTTAAAAACCCATCAAAAGTGGCTTTTGATAAAGCAATTTATTTTACTTTCGCAGCCTAAAGTTAACTAATAAATATTATATATGAACAGTGAATATTTAGTTTTGTTTTTCTTGTTAGGAGTAGTTTTAGTAGGAGGAGCCATAGTATTTTCGATGTTTGTGTCCCCAAAATCTACCAACTTCGCAAAATCAGAACCATACGAATGTGGAATTCCAGTAAAATCTAATGCATGGATACAATTTAATGTTGGATATTACTTATTTGCAATTATTTATCTTGTGTTTGATGTAGAAACTGTCTTCATTTTTCCTTGGGGAGTAGTAATGCGTGATATGGGCATGACAGCTTTTATTGAGATTCTTATATTTTTCTTTATTTTAGTTACCGGGCTGTTATATGCTTGGAAGAAAGGAGCTTTAAAATGGGTATAAAAATTAAATCAATGAAAAATGAGGATTTCTTAGATAATAGTACCTTAGAAACCTTAAAGGAAACTGGCGACAATTTCTTTCTAACCACCATTGATGATATAGTTAATTGGGGAAGATCCAATTCTGTGTGGCCACTAACCTTTGCAACGAGCTGTTGTGGAATTGAAATGATGGCCGCAGGTGCTTCACGGCACGATTTTGCTCGTTTTGGCATCGAAGTTTATAGAGCAAGTCCACGCCAAGCTGATGTTTTGGTTGTTGCTGGTACCATAGTTCATAAAATGGTTCCTATATTATTAAGACTTTACGACCAAATGGCAGACCCAAAATATGTAATTGCTATGGGAGCTTGCGCAGTTTCTGGTGGACCATTTTTCTATAATTCTTATTCGGTATTGCGTGGTGTTGACCAAGTTATTCCTGTTGACGTTTATATTCCAGGCTGTCCTCCGCGTCCTGAAGCTCTCTTGTATGGAGTTATGCAACTTCAACGCAAGATAAAATCTAAAAGCATTACTAATCCAAATGAAGTTGAAGAAAAATAATCTGAATATTTTATGACAAACGATCAATTAAAAGAAAAGATAAGTGAATGGGTTAGCGGGATTGAATTTCCAGAAAATAAACAATATCTCGAAGTTCTTGTCCCAGCAAATTCATTAAAAAAATTAGCCGAATTATTGCATAATACTCCTGAAACTGATTTCGATTATCTAATAAGCTTATCAGGTGTAGATTACGTAAGTCATCTTGCAGTAGTTTATCATCTCGAAAGCACCTCTCATAAGCACTTCTTAGTGATGAAAGTCAAAACTGAAGACCGTGAAAATCCAAATTTCGATACAGTGAACGAAATATGGAGAACTGCTGAATGGTACGAACGCGAGGTTTTCGATATGTTTGGAATAAAATTTAATAATCATCCAGATTTACGCAGATTATTAATGGACGATGATTGGGTTGGTTTTCCATTAAGAAAAGATTATAAAGACGAGATTAAAATGATCGAACGCTAACAATTTAGGATATATGAAAGAAGTGATTCAAGACATTATAATAAGGAATAGCGACGATTACATTATAAACATGGGACCTCAACACCCATCAACTCATGGTGTACTTCGTTTAGAACTTAGCCTCCAAGGCGAAAAAGTAAAATATGTAGTTCCTCATATTGGATATATCCACCGTGGCATCGAAAAGATGTGCGAAAGAGATACTTACCAGCAAATCATCCACTTAACCGACAGATTTGATTATCTATCAGCTCACATGAACAATGAAGCTGTATGCTTAAATGTAGAAAATGCTCTCGAAGTGGAAGTTCCAGAAAGAGTGAAATACATTAGGACAATACTCGATGAACTCAATAGATTAGCCTCACATCAGCTTTGGTGGTGCGCTTTTGGAATGGATTTGGGGGCCTTGACAACATTCTTTTATGGGCTACGCGACCGCGAAGTAATCTTAGATATTTTTGAAGAATCTTTTGGCTCCAGACTGTTGCACAGCTTTAATACTCCTGGAGGATTGATGCACGATATTCATCCCAATTTTCAAAAAAGAACTAAAGAGTTTATAAAATATTTCCGTAAAAAACTTCCTGAATATGACCAATTGCTTTCTAATAATGTAATCTTCCAAATGCGTACAAAAGGTATTGGTTATATGTCGAAAGAGGTTGCTATTTCTTATGGCGTTACTGGACCTTCTGGCAGAGCCTCTGGATTTTCTTGCGATGTGCGCAAAAATCATCCTTATAGCGCCTATGATAAGGTTGATTTCAAAGAAATATTAGATACTACTGGTGACACTTTTACCCGATATAAATTGAGAATTGCAGAAATGTGGGAATCAATGAATATCATTGAGCAATTGATTGATAATATTCCTGAGGGAGATTATACAGCTAAAATGAAACCGATAATAAAACTTCCAGTTGGAGAATATTATCAAAGAGTAGAAACTTCACGTGGCGAAATGGGAGTTTTCATTATCAGCGATGGCAATAAATTTCCTGTTAGAGTAAAATTTAGAACTCCAAATTTTGCTAACCTTTTTGTTTTAAACAAAATTGGTTCTGGCAATAAAATCGCTGATATTGTTGCTATTAGCGGTTCATTAGATTTAGTAATTCCTGATATTGACAGATAATATTTAGACTATGGATTTTAATATATACGATTTCACATCATTTACCAAATGGGTCGATAATGCTTTAAATAGCAGCATGTCTCCATTATTGGCAATTATTATTGAACTAATTATTATAGGCTTAGTATTTTTATTGTTCTATGCTATTGTAGGTTTATTATTGGTTTACGCTGAGCGAAAAGTTTGTGCAGTAATTCAAAATCGATATGGTCCCAATAGAGTTGGCCCTTTTGGAATTTTCCAAACTATCGCCGACTTAATAAAGCTATTGATGAAAGAGCTTATTAATATAAAACACGCCGACAATTTTCTTTTTAATCTTGCTCCATTCATAGTGATAATAGCCTCTTTTATGGCTATTGCTGCCCTACCTTTTGCTAAAGGACTTCAAGCTATAGATTTCAATATTGGTATTTTTTATCTCTTTGCTGTTTCCTCTTTGGGAGTAATAGGAATATTGCTTGCAGGTTGGTCGAGCAATAGCAAATATAGCTTGATTGGCGCAATCAGAAGTGGAGCACAAGTTATATCCTATGAATTATCTGTAGGGCTTTCACTTCTTGCCATCGTAGTTTTTGCTGGTACTATGCAACTTAGTGGAATTATAGAAAGCCAAGCCGACGGCTGGTGGATAATAAAAGGGCATTTTCCTGCTTTAGTGGCATTCGTTATATTTTTAATCGCCAGCACTGCTGAAACTAACCGCGGACCATTCGACTTAGCTGAAGCGGAATCTGAGCTTACAGCAGGATTTCACACTGAATATTCAGGAATTAAATTTGCATTCTTCTTCTTGGCGGAGTATATGAATATGTTTATTGTGGCATCTATTGCAGCTACCATGTTCTTAGGAGGTTGGATGCCATTTCATATCGCTGGCTGGGATGGAATGAATGCTATAATGGATTATGTACCACCAATAGTCTGGTTTTTTGGCAAAACTATATTCGTCATACTCATGATGATGTGGTTTAAATGGACTTTTCCACGTTTGCGAATAGACCAATTACTAAATTTAGAATGGAAATATTTATTACCCTTAAATCTTATGAATATTGTATTAGTGGCATTTATAGTTTTAATGGGCTGGTATATTAAATAATTAAATTGTATGAATATATTTAAATATTTTGGAGAAATCTTTGGAGCAATAAAATCCCTTTGGGCAGGGATGCGAGTTACAGGATATTATTTTATACATCCTGGACAAATAGTAACACAGAAATATCCCGAAAACAGAAAAACTCTTAAAATGACCGAAAGATTTAAGGGTGAAGTTATTATGATGCATGACGAAAATAATCAACATGCTTGCACAGGATGTGGAATTTGTGAACTTAATTGCCCTAATGGTTCAATAGAAATCATCACTGATAAAATTACTAATGAGGCAGGAAAGTCTATAAAAATTATCGATAAGCATATATACCATTTGTCTATGTGTACATTCTGCGAATTATGTATAAAGACTTGTCCATCAGACGCTATAGGCTGGGGACAAGAATATGAGCATGCTGTTTTTGATAGGCACAAGCTTACAAAAGTGCTTAACCATCCTGGCTCATCATTAAGAAAGAAACCTAGTAAAGAACCTAATCAGGAATAAACATGGGACTAAATCAATTAATGTTTTTTTTCTTATCAGGACTAATCCTGGTATTTTCAATATTGACAGTTACGAGTAGAAAAATTCTGAGAGCTGCTGTTTACCTACTTACAGTATTATTGGCAACCTCAGGATTATATTTTTTACTAAACTATGAATTTATGGCTGCCATTCAGATTACTTTATATGCTGGAGGTATTGTGGTATTAATTATATTTTCTATTTTACTCACAAGTCATATAAGTCATAAATTCGAACGCCCTGCCTTAGCAAATGTCATTGCAGCAAGCCTCACAGGTCTGGCAGGAAGTTTTATATCCATCTGGTCGATAATGAAATTCCCTTTCAATGCATCCACAGAGCCAACTCTCGATGTAAATATGAAGGAAATAGGCATGCAGCTTATGAGCACCGGACATCAAGGTTACGCACTCCCATTTGAAGTGATAAGTATTCTATTGTTGGCAGCACTGATTTCTGCAGTAATTATTGCAAAAAAAGGAAATTAATAATATGAAATTATGATACAAGACATCCCAATTCAATATTTTTTAATTGTAAGCACCATCATGTTTTTTGTTGGTATTTGTGGTTTTCTTATTCGCCACAATCTCATTACAATTCTTATGTCGATAGAGTTAATATTAAATTCTGTAAATATTAACTTCTTAGTTTTTAATAAATATCTTTTCCCAAACCAATTGCAAGGAAATTTCTTTGTGCTGATTGTGGTAGCAATTGCAGCAGCCGAAGCATCTATAGCCATTGCATTGTTCATCAATATGTACAGAATGTATAATAATATTGATGTGGAAAATATTAGCGAAATGAAATATTAACTTTCGAAAATTTAATATATGATTGATTATACATATACTATTTGGATTGTACTTATTCCTCTGATAATGTTTGTTATATTAGGACTTTTCGGATCGAAGATGAAACCAAATCTTGCTGGAATACTTGGTTCTGCTGGATTATTTACAACCACCATTTTATCCTATCTTACCGCCTACTTCTACTTTTTTAAAGCAGAACCTATCAATGGAGCTTTTACATCAATTACTGCTTATAATGTTGAATGGCTTAAGTTTTCAGATTCACTAAGCATACATTTGGGAGTATTACTCGACCCAATTTCTGTGATGATGCTGGTGGTGATTACCACTATTTCGCTTATGGTGCATATTTATAGCATTGGATATATGAAAGGCGATTCTGGTTTTCAAAGATTTTTTGCTTTCTTATCACTTTTCACCTTTTCTATGCTGGGCTTGGTAGTTTCTACCGATATTATTCAGATGTATATTGGTTTTGAGATGGTGGGTCTATCTTCATATCTATTGATAGGTCATTATTATGAGAAACCTTCTGCAGTGGCAGCATCAAACAAAGCGTTTATTGTAACAAGATTTGCTGATTTTGGGTTTTTAATAGGAATATTATTAGTCTCTTTTTATACTGGAACATTCGATTTCAATGTGCTAACAAACAATGATGCAAGTGTTTACACTTCAATGGGACACGCCTCATTCTTAGGAATGAGTGCATTAACTTGGGGAATGTTTTTAATTTTTATTGGCGGTGCAGGAAAATCAGCAATGTTTCCTTTACATATTTGGCTGCCAGATGCAATGGAAGGTCCAACACCTGTTTCGGCATTAATTCATGCAGCAACTATGGTAGTGGCGGGCGTTTATTTAGTGGCTCGGATGTTTATTGTCTATCATTTTCAAGCTCCTGGTACACTCGAATTTATTGCTTATGTAGGTGCTTTTACTTCGCTTTTTGCTGCGATAATTGCAATAACACAATACGACATAAAAAGAATATTGGCTTTCTCTACACTTTCTCAGATTGGCTATATGATGCTGGCACTCGGCGTTTCTGGATATGGTGGCGAAGGAGGAGTCGGATATATGGCTTCAATGTTTCATCTGTTTACCCATGCAATGTTCAAAGGTCTTTTGTTTTTAGGTGCGGGTTCCATTATTCACGCCATACATTCCAACGACTTAAGAGACATGGGAAATTTGAGAAAATATATGCCTATAACTTTTATAACTTTTGCAATAGCTGTTTTATCAATAAGCGGAATTCCACCATTCTCAGGGTTTTGGAGTAAAGATGAAATATTAGCCGCTGCTTTTGAACACAACAAATTAATATATTTCTCCTCTGTGTTAGTGGCTGGACTTACAGCATTTTATATGTCTCGATTATTCTTCACAGTGTTTTATGGGAAAAAAACAGATTACAAACACGAGCCTCATGAATCTTCATTGCTGATGACAATTCCACTGATGATTCTTGCTTTTGCTGCAACTTTTGCTGGATTTATTCCATTTAGCTCATTTGTAACATCTGATGGAAAAGCTTTTGAATCATCTTTAAGCCTTAGCATTGCTATCCCTTCGGTGATTATTGCATTATCGGGAATTGTCTTAGCCTTTCTACTTTATCATAAGAAAAGTGATGTTCCTGATAAAATTACAGTTTCACTTGGATTTTTATACAGAGCAACATTGAATAAATTCTATTTTGATGAGATTTATTTATTTGTTACAAGAAAAATTATTTTTAATTTAATTTCTAGGCCAATTGCTTGGTTCGACAAACATATTATTGATGGCTCAATGGATGGAATTGCTTGGATAATTGAAACAACATCAATAAAAATTAAAGGATTACAATCAGGGCAACTTCAACAATATGCTTTTGTATTTGTATCGGGCACAATTATTTTGGTTTTATTTTTCGCTTATTGGTTTATATAGAAAATATTAATAATTATGAATATTTTATCATTACTTATTTTAATACCTACCATCACAATGATTGGTATTATTATTAGCCCCTCGCATAAGATAGTAAGGCTTGTTGCTCTTGGAGGCATGATAGCACAATTGATAACTGCTTTAGTGTTAATGTTTTCTTATTTCGCAATCAGAAAAGCTGGCATTACCGACATTATGGTTTTTTATCAAGATATAGAATGGTTTAAAACATTGAACATACATTATATTGTTGGCGTGGATGGTATTTCCGTAGCCATGATAATGCTGACGTCAGTAATAATTTTTGCTGGAATATTAGCTTCATGGGAAGTGGTTTATCTGCAGAAAGAATTTTTTATATTTCTTATACTTCTTGCCACAGGAGTTTTCGGATTTTTCATCTCCTTGGATTTATTTACAATGTTTTTATTTTACGAAATTGCTGTAATTCCAATGTATTTTTTGATAGGTATATGGGGAACTGGTCCAAAAGAATATTCTGCTATGAAGTTAACCCTGATGCTTATGGGAGGCTCAGCTTTGATGATGGTTGGATTATTAGGATTGTATTTTAATTCTTCAGTTGATGGACATTTCACATTTAATATGATGGAAATTGCTAAGGTAAATATTCCTGGAAACATACAAATGTATTTCTTTCCCTTCCTTTTTGTAGGTTTTGGGATTTTAGGCGCTTTATATCCTTTCCATACTTGGTCGCCTGATGGTCATGCCTCCGCACCAACAGCTGTATCTATGCTGCATGCAGGCGTACTAATGAAACTTGGTGGTTATGGAGCTTTCCGCGTTGCCATGTATTTGATGCCCGCCGCTGCAAATTCCTTAAGCTGGATATTTATTATTTTGGCAACCATAAGTGTTGTTTATGGTGCATTTGCTGTAATATGGCAAAAAGATTTGAAGTTTATTAATGCTTATGCTTCTGTTAGCCACGTAGGACTTATTACATTTGCCCTTATGGTTATGAATAAAACTTCACTTGATGGAGCTATTATTCAAATGATTTCTCACGGTTTAACAACTGCTCTTTTCTTTGCTCTAATTGGGATGATTTATGGCAGAACACATACCAGAATGATTGATGAAATGGGTGGCTTAATAAAAGTAATTCCTTTTCTCGGAGTGGCATTTATTATTGCTGGTTTATCAACTTTAGGACTTCCTGGCTTAAGCGGTTTTGTAGCCGAAATGATTATCTTTATCGGAGCATTTCAACATGTTGACATCTTCCATAGAGTACTCACTATTTTGGTAGCATCTTCCATTGTTATTAGTGCTGTTTACGTTTTAAGGATGATTGGCAAACTACTTTTTGGACCTGTCAGGAACGAACATCATTTAGAATTGAAAGATGCTAAATGGTTTGAAAAACTAAGCGCTGGTACTTTGATAGTTTGTTTGGTAGGAATTGGGGTTGCACCTCTTTGGCTATCAAATTTGATATCGGATAGCCTTTCGCCAATACTGTCTAAATTAATGCAATTCAGTAGTTTATATACTCATATTTTTTAAACGATTATAATGAATTTACAAAATTTTTTACTAATGCGTCATGAATTACTACTAATATTATTAGTCATAGTAATTATATTTGCTGAAATATTTTCAAAAGAAGAAACTAAGCACAGAATCATTAACTTCTCCATAGTTTTGTTTTTTATACAGACGGTTGTTGGTTTTCTGCCAGTTACACAAGGCGAACTTTTTGGAGGGATGTTTCAGAATGACATTTTCAGAAGCACCTTTAAAAATATTTTAAATATCGGTGTTCTGATAGTTTTGCTGCAGTCTTCTGCTTGGCTTCGAAAAGAAGAGAACAAAGAGAAAATAAGTGAATATATTATTCTATTGCTAAGCACTTTAATAGGAATGTTTTTCATGGTTTCCTCGGGAGACTTTCTAATGATGTACATAGGATTAGAACTGGCATCGCTTCCACTTGCAGCATTGGCAGCTTATGAAACCAAAAAAGCAAAATCAGCCGAAGCTGGTATTAAATTATTGCTAATATCGTCGCTTTCAACAGGCATTTTGCTTTATGGAATATCAATGATTTATGGTACCACAGGTTCAATTTATTTTGCTGATGTGGCTGCTAACTTTGGCAATTCCAGTTTGCAGATATTAGGATTTATCTTTTTTGTTGCTGGTATGGGATTTAAAATTTCATTGGTTCCATTTCATCTTTGGACTGCCGATGTTTATGAAGGCGCCCCCATAGGAATAACTGCTTATTTATCAGTAATTTCAAAAGGTGCTGCAATCTTTATCTTTACAATTATCTTGTATAAAGTCTTTGGTGCTATTTCGCATACTTGGAATCCATTAATTTATGCTTTGGCGGTTGCCACCATGACTATTGGTAACTTATTTGCAATTCGGCAAAATAATATGAAAAGATTTTTAGCATTTTCTTCCATTGCACAAGCTGGTTTTATTTTAGTAGGTATTTTGGGCTTAGGAGATATGGGTTCTACTTCTGTAGTATATTATATTTTGGTTTATATATTTACAAATCTTGCTGCCTTCGGCGTGGTATCAGCTATTTATAATGAATCGGGCAAAGAGAATATGGACGATTATAATGGCCTTTATAAAACCAATCCAAAGCTGAGCTTAGTAATGACTTTAGCTTTGTTTTCATTAGCTGGCATTCCTCCTGTTGCTGGATTTTTTGGCAAGTTCTTCCTTTTTACAAGTGCTGCAAGTCAAGGTTTATATATTTTGGTTTTAATCGGGGTTTTAAATGCTACATTATCATTATATTATTATTTAAAAGTTGCCAAAGCAATTTTTATTGACCCAAGTGATAATCCAATTCCATATTTTAAATCAGATTTTAATGCAAGAGTTGGACTCCTTTTATGCGTTATTGGTATTATTGTAGTTGGATTTGCTGCTTCTATTTATGAAGCTATTTACAGTTTCTCCTCTTTAATTTAATAAATTTTAATTTAATTATCATGCCCTCATTCAAAGGTAAACATATTGTTGAAGAAATTAATGGTGTACGTTGCAGCATTGTGGAAACTGACTCTTCAAAGGAAAGATTAGAATTTCTGACTAAGTTTTTGGAGAAGAATAATTATAAAGTCTTTAGCATTGCCGAGGAGGAAAACAAATTCAAAATCGGTGTAAATGATGTCCTTTTTAATCCAGTTATTGCGGTTTATGAAAGACGCTTAAAGACTATGGAAGGTAAAGTGGCAACTCACGAATATTGGTTCCAATTACCTGAAGTTAACACAGATAGATAAGCTTTTGTTTCGGTTGTAGGAATTGAAAATCATTGTCTTTAGCTTTGTGATAGGTTATCTTTATAGCCTAATTTTCTTTGTTTTTTAGCACCAATACTCTTGCTTCAAAGAAAGAATACACCACATAATTTATAAAAAAAGTTATCACAAAACTTATGGAATCCTCTGGAAACATATAAATATAAACGCCCATTAGTATTAGCAAACCAAGGATTTTAGCTGTAGTTACTATGAGGTAACGATTTAGAAAGCTCTGAAATTTACCGTGGAGTTTAGCATTTAAAAAATTATTTATCAGAAAAGTTATTCCCATAAAAAAAAGAGGACTCATAAAAATATTTCTATTCACCCATTCTTTAGGCATAAAAAACCACCATCCAAAAGATAAAACTTCCATTATAATGGTTATATAGATTAATTTTAAAGCAAAAGATTTTGTAGATTCCATTAGTTTTTATCTGTATTAATAAAGTCTTTAATTGAAATATATACTGCGGCAAAAACTCCAAAAATTGTGAGCGTAATAGTGAAAAGCGGAAAATCCATGGAGCTAATATATTCATCGAGTTTTACCCCGCCAAAGGCAGAAGCAAACACAATTATCCCCATTTGAAAAGCCATCGAAGAGTATTTAGCAAAATTATGAAGCTGCTTCTTGTTTGGTTGCTTCATCAGTTTTATCTACTTTTAGATGCCCCATTTGCTTATCCATATTTATGCTTCCACTGATTTTTGCTCCTGGCTCAATTGCAATCTTGTTGGTAAGAATTTCCCCTTGAACTTTAGCAGTGGCTTTAAGCGAAAGTAACTCTTCAACTTTTATATTTGCGTTTACATTTCCTTGAATTTCAGCGTTTTTACAAACAATGTCGCCTTCAATTCTGCCGCTTGGTCCGAGTACAATTTTGCCTTTTACATTCAAATTTCCTGTAACAGTACCATCAATTCTTATATCGCCAGCTGCACTAATATCGCCTTTTATTGTTGTGCCTTCAACAATTTTATTGAATTCGGCTGTAACTACTTCGGTTGTGTTTCTTGCCATAATATTTAATATTTAATGGGTTGTCTTGTTTGATATTCAATCAAAGGCAAAGATATATAATAATATTTTATTAACAGCTAATATTTAAAAAGTTTATAACTATGAATTAATTGGAAATTATCAGATTGATTTATGCTAATTTATTTCTTCGAAATATCATTTTTCATTTCATCAACAATTTTGCTAATTTTTATCGAAAGTTCCTCTATTTTGCTTGGCAAAAGATTTATTTCTGTTTGTGCTTTGCCATTTATTTCAATAAATAGGGTGTCATCAACTATTGAATTTATTCCCATTAGCCGTACTGACGATTTCAATTTATGGGCTAAATTTCCTGCTTCAATCCAGTCCTTTCTTTTTGCAGCTTCCATCATATTCTCCATAAGTGGTGGAGTAAGGTCGATGAACAATTGCAACAGATTATTTGTTTCCAATTCGTTTCCAGCCATCAAGTCTTTTAGAAAGTCGATATTATATAGTTTGCTCATAATTCATTATTAAACCATAGCGCTAAATTAATAAAAAAACCATCAACGGGCGTTGATGGTTTTTGCCAAATAATCATAAAATTAAATAATTATCTAATACATTTTTTTCCTCCCATTGGCCCTTGTCTATTGCAACCCATTGGCCCTTGTCGGTTGCCATCTTTTCGCATTGCGGCTTTTTTTGAAAACATTTGATTGTGTTGGTCGAACATTATTCTCTGTTCATCTGTCAAAAGTTTTCTGACGTCTTGCATAAAAGCCATTCTCTTTTTTTGCGTATTTGCTTTCAAAATGCTAATCTCATCGATTATTGCATTTATTGATTTCATATCAGGCTTTTCTTCTGAAGAAAGTGTGCGCAAGCGAGCTTGTTTTTCTCCAATTTGATTTTGAATTGGCTGTATTTCCTTTATCAGAGCTAAATGCAACTTTTTTATTTGCTCTTTTTGTGTGTCATTCAAATTTGGAATTCTGTTGAGCATTGGTAGTTCCCCTTTTGGTCGAGGTGTAGCATTCGGATCTTTATCTGTAGCTCCTTGAGCCATAGAAGTGCCTGAGATTGTGATTACCAAGAATGCTGAGAGCAGCATTCTTAAAAAACTTTTTCTTAAAATTGAATTTTTCATAATGTATAAATTTGTGTGTGAATAAAATATTATTATCTTCTCCTGTTGATTCTGTTGTTCATTCGCTCAGGATTCCCATCGCGCATCATCATCCTTTTATAAACTGAGTTTATTCTTTCAATTTGTTTAGGAGTTCTACCAGCAATCAATTTATTATAAAAACTTATTGATTCATCAATCATAGTTGAATGAGTTTTTAACAACTGCGTTTTTATAGAATCTATCTTATTTTTATTCTGTTTTTCAGCAGAAATTTCTTCAAATAATTGCAATCTGAGTGTTCTAATCTCATCTTTATTATCTTTCATTTTATCCACATGTTCCATTCTTAAATCATGGAATTCATGCATTTCTTTTTTAGAGAGTCCCAATTTAATTTGAAGCTGAGAGTTTCTGTTCTTGTTAATGTTTTCGGGCAGATTATCAGGCGTCATCATTTCCATTTCCTCATGAATATGGAAGTTATGAATCACATAGAACATTGTGCTAATGGCAGAGATATTTACAATTAATAGAATAATAAATGCCCAAAACCAAATATTTTTGCTTTTAAAATATGTCATTGTTCGTTAAAATTTGTAAGGTCAAAACTATTGTCGACTAATTCAACTCCCATTTCAGAGGCTAATTGTTCACTGGATAATTCGCTGTTATTGGAATAAATGTTAGCAGAGAAATTCCCTGTCAAAATACCAATTCCTACAGCTACAATTATTAAAATGGATGCCGCAATTGTGCGGTAATATTTAACGTTAAAAATATTTTGTCTTTGTGGAATTTCAGTTTTATCAATATTATTAATTCTTGCAAGAAGTCTGCTAAAATATAAATCGTCCTCAGAAATAAATTTTCTTGATTGAATAAAATTGTCGATTTTATTGGAGTTATGGAAAAATTGATTGCAGTTTTTGCAATTTGAAATATGCAATTTAATTTCTTCAGTAAGTATGTTATTTTCAGGGTTTTCTGAGCTTTTTAAAATTAATTTCTCAACCTCCAAGCATTTCATAATTTCGTATTTAGGGCTTATTGACACAGCTTTTTTAAGAAACTTGCAAAGTCTTTTTAAAAATCATAATACTTCAAGTTAATGAATTATTTTGTAGATTTTAATTTTGCTAAAGTTAATATTGTTGTAATTTTTGTTTACAAAACTTCATTCAGATATTTTTTACCTTGCCATGTATTATTTTCCTCGAGTTTTTTCTCTATTTTATTTAGAACTTGATCATAGCGTAAACCTTGCCAACCACTTTTTACGAGCATTCTCGGTGGCACCTCTCCAGCAAAGCGTTCAACTACAAATTTTGGATTCAACAGTTCGATTATTTCCACAATAAAGTCCAAATATTCTTTGAGTCCAAAGAGATTGTAGTTTGTTGGATTTTTTATAAAATCTTTAGCCATTGCTGTTCCTTTAACTATTTGTAATTGATGAAATTTTATTGTGTCGAGCGGAAGTTTGTTAATTAGTTTTACTTCATCGAGCATCATAATTTTGCTTTCGCCAGGAAGTCCAAGAATTATATGTGCACCTGTATGAATTCCATAACTTTTGGTGAGTTCTAGAGCATCCACAACCTGCTGATAATTATGTCCTCGATTGATTTTTTTTAGAGTTTCATCATAACAAGATTCTATGCCATACTCAATTATTATGTAATGAGTTTTTGCTATTTCGGCGAAATATTTTAGTTTTTCTTCATCGATACAGTCGGGTCGAGTTCCTACAACTATTCCTTTGATATCAGGTACTTCCAAGGCTTGGGCATAGATTTTTTTTAACTCAGCCAAAGGTTTGTGAGTGTTAGAATATGCTTGAAAATATGCCAGAAAATTATTAGCTCTTCTATATCTTTTCTCATGAAATTCAATTCCTTCTTCAATTTGTTGCTTCACCGTTTTTGTTGGGCTGCAATACGAAGGATTGAAGGCGTCGTTATTGCAATATGTACAACCACCAACAGTAATTGTTCCATCGCGATTGGGACAGCTGAAACCAGCGTCTATAGTTACTTTTTGCACCCTTTCACCAAAAATTCTTTTGAAATATTCCGAATAAGAATTATATCTTCTTTTGGCAAAAGGCGATTTATTTATATCCATTTATGGTTTAATGTGATTTATTTTTGTCTATAAATCCCAACCGGAGGCAAGAATATCCACTATATGAATTGTCTTTATCGGCAAATTAAATTTATTTATATATGCTTGCTGATGCAAAAGACATGAAGATTCTGTGGCAACAATGTATTCTGCTTGAGTATTTAGTGCATGTTGGACTTTCTGTTCGGCCATTGCAGTACTTATGGCTTCATTTTTCACAGAGAAAGTGCCTCCAAAGCCACAACATTCGTCGCTATCTTCCATCTCAACAACCTCACAATCTCTCACATTGCTAAGTAGGCTTCTGACTTCGGTAGTCAAGCCGTACTCTCGTTTACCAGCGCATGAATCATGCACAGTAACTTTATGATTGAAGGCAGCTCCTATATTTGTAACATTCATATAGTTTACAAGAAAGTCGCTGATTTCTATAATATTACTTCTAATATTTTTCAATTCATTATGTTTAGAGCTGTTGTGAAAAAGAAGTGGATAGTAATTTTTCACCATCGAGATGCAGGATGCTGATGGGCCAACTATCAATCTTCCTGAGGAAAAATCTTTGATGAATTTCTCACCAAGATTTTCGGCTTCATCCCAATATCCACTGTTAAAAGCCATTTGACCGCAACAAGTTTGTTTTTTGTTGTAATGAACTTCAACTTCGAGTTTTTGTAATATCTTAACCATATTAAAACCCACATTTGGGAACAGTTGGTCGATAAAACAAGGTATAAAAATATCTACTTCCATTATTTTAATTGGTCTTAAAATCATATTTTAATTTTGATAAATCCTCATTGGCTTTAACTATTTTCTCTTTAAGACTTTCTTTATAAGTTACTGTTCTATCAAAAATAGCTTTATCATTCATGCCCAACATTTGAGCTGCTAGGATGCCAGCATTCAAAGCAGCATTTATACCTACGGTGGCAACAGGAATCCCTGGAGGCATTTGTACTATTGCCAGAAGAGAATCTATGCCTTCGAGAGTGGCATTTATCGGAACACCTATCACTGGAATCGGCGTAAAAGCAGCAATAACGCCAGGTAGATGAGCTGCCATTCCTGCACCTGCAATAATAATTTTTACCCCACGCGAAGCCGCATTTTTAGCAAATATTTCTACCTCTGCAGGCGACCGATGCGCCGAAAGTGCATTCATTTCAAAGGCTATCTTATTGTTATTAAGAAATATGGCAGCTTTTTCCATGATAGGCAAATCTGATGTGCTTCCCATAATAATGCTCACTAATGGCTTCATAGTTTTTGGCTTTAAATATGCCACAAAGTTAAAATTATTCATGTTACTTTTTTATTCAAATTATATTAGGTGAATGCATAATTTAAATATTGCTAATCAAATAAATAAATCTTTATTTGTTTATTATTTCTAACGAAAATACAAAGATGTCATCATAATTTTATAAGGCAATAGGGAAAAAGAAATTATTTATTAAAGATTATGCATAAATTGTTTATCTGAAATAGCTAATACTTTATAGCTCAGGGGGCACGTCCATCGATATGTTTACCGTTCCACCCATAATTCGACTTTACTCATTTCGGTTCTCAATAGTAGTGGTTTTATTACTGATGTAATCGGCAATACAATTCAAATTTTCCAATGAAATTCAATCTTCGATACTCTTTATAAATTTTCTGTTAAAGAAAAGGATGCGAAGATGGGCTGAAGCTTCCCGATAGCTATCGCATAGGCGTCAACTTAAGAGAAGCAATTGGATAGAATTTATCCTATCGTTTCGCGAGTCGTATAGACAAAAGTATCTGGCAGAATCAATCAAGGCCTCCATATTATTTTCACGTAAAAATGCCGACATATTTTTTGATACAAAATCGCATATCTTTATGATACTCACATATTTATTTTCTTTACTTGTTCTTTCTGATACTTTTAAGAAGAAGGGATAAACTAAAACATTAATCA
>MNXP01000020.1 GCA_001872625.1 Bacteroidetes bacterium CG2_30_33_31 | reverse complement strand
GCCATCGCTCAAAGGATAAAAGGTACGCCGGGGATAACAGGCTGATCACTCCCAAGAGCTCACATCGACGGAGTGGTTTGGCACCTCGATGTCGGCTCGTCACATCCTGGGGCTGGAGAAGGTCCCAAGGGTTGGGCTGTTCGCCCATTAAAGTGGCACGCGAGCTGGGTTCAGAACGTCGCGAGACAGTTCGGTCCCTATCTGTTGTGGGCGTTAGAAGTTTGAGGAGGGCTGACTCTAGTACGAGAGGACCGGGTTGGACATACCTCTAGTGAACCTGTTGTGGTGCCAACTGCACCGCAGGGTAGCTATGTATGGAAGAGATAAGTGCTGAAAGCATCTAAGCACGAAACTCGCTTCAAGATGAGACTTCTTTTAAGGGACGTTAAAGACTATGACGTTGATAGGCTGTAGGTGTAAAGGTGGTAACATCAAAGCCGAGCAGTACTAATTTCCCGTACGCTTCCAAACATTTACTTTACTTGTTTTTTGTTTTCTTTTTCTTTTTCATGTCAAAGATATTGACTGGCCAAAGAGCTAGCCTTAAGATTTTAAGGTGACTATAGCGGTGGGGTCCACCTCTTCCCATTCCGAACAGAGAAGTTAAGCCCGCCAGCGCTGATGATACTGCATTTAGTTGTGGGAAAGTAAGTCGTTGCCCTAATTACTTTAAGCCCTGAGTTTTAACTCAGGGCTTTTTTATGAATATTTTATTATAGTTTTTTTGTATCTTTTTAATTATTCCTTAATTGCTAATGCTTTTTGAAATTGACGCAAAGAAAATTTTGCTAATTTTGATTTCTTATTTAAATTGAAATTTTTGAAAAAATTTATTGGAATTTGGCTTATTATATTGGGCATAATGGATTTTACAAATTTGTGTGCTCAGCAAATTAATTATAATAAAAAAGATAGTATTTCTTTCCTTGGAAAAGATAGCCTAACAGCTTTGGTATTTTACAACGATAATTTGTTTCTTGCTTCTGAATACTTTAAATTGGATACTAATCTTATTGGAGTTCAAAAATATGATCAAACAAATAGGTTTACAAATTCTTTTTCTACAAGTTCTAATATTGGACTACCTCATAAATCATTATTATTCGATGATGCTTTTGTAAATGTTTTTAACATCGGTGAAAAGTATCAAAAACAATATTTTTTCGCCTTAGATAATATTCCCAATTATATTTTGAAAGTCCCATACTCCGAAATTAAATATGTAATGGGTAAAAAAGATGAAAATTATCTAAGTTTCACATTAGCAAATCAGATTAGTAAAGGATTTTTTTTTGGTGCTGACATTAATGTGGAATCAGCAATTGGGAGTTTTATTAATCAATATTCAAAAAACAATCATTTTCGAACAATTATTAAAGCAAATTCGAAAGATGGTAAATATGAAATCAAGTTTAATTATTTGAAAAATCATTTAAAATGGGGAGAGAATGGCGGGTTAGATAACGATTTTTATTACGAGGATACCACTAAACTCGATAGAAGAATAATAAATGTTAAGCTTTCTAACGCTTCCAATCTTATTAATTCAAATAAAATTAACGTTACACAGAATTATTCATTTAAAAATGAAAATCATAATTTTGGTGGATTGTTTTTAGATGCTGATTATTCCTCATCTTATCGAATTTATTCAGATGCAAATGATGTCTCTAATTATTATAATAATTCCTTTATAGATTCAACAAATAGCTTTGATTCTATTGCCGTAAGAGATTTTAAATCGTTTTTTGGGTGGAAACGCGTTTCCGATTCCACAGGATTTTCGTTCCAATCTGGCATTCAATTTTCATATAATCAATTTTATAATGGAGAAAAACTTTTTGTGTTTAACTATTTTTCACCACTTATTAAAGTTAGATTTAACAGCGAGAAAGTAGAGATAAATGCATTTGGGGCTTTAAATATTTTGCAATCGTTTAATAGAGTGGAGTATAATAATGGCAAGACAGAAGCTGCTGTAAATTTTATCAGAAGGTTTGGTAAAGATTTTAAAATAACTTTAGAGCAAAAATATTATTCTGGAGAAACAGAGTTTATGAATTTGCATTATTTTTCTAATCACTTTATTTGGAACAATAATTTTTTGAAACAAGTTAATTTGCTATCAAGTGGCTCAATTTATTTAAAGGGTTTTTTAATTGAAGGTAAGCTTCAAAACATGAATAACTATATTTATTTTGATGATTCTATTCATGCTAAGCAATTTAATGGAGCAATAAATATTTATCGTTTAGGGATTTATAAAGAGTTTAGGTTTAAAAAAATTGGTGCAAATTTGATGGCAACATATCAAAAAGTAGATAATAACACAATTTTGAGATTGCCTGAATTGATAAGCAAAACGAGTGTGTTTTACAATTTTGGAATGTTTGATGGAGCTTTACAGCTAAGTCCTGGTATAGATATTTCCTATTTATCATCATACTATGCCGATGGTTATAATCCTGCAGCTATGGTATTTTTTGTTCAGAATGAAAAAAAAATTGACAATCAAATTTATGTCGATTTATATTTAGATTTTAAGATAAAGAGGGCAAAAGTGTTTTTTATGTATAAAAATATTAACATGCTTTTTGGTAAGTACAATTATTATATGATAGCACATTATCCTCAACCTGACGCAGGATTAAAATTTGGTCTGAGTTGGAGGTTTTATAATTAGAGTATAGCAAATTTGGGTTTGTGCCAAAATGTCTTATATAATATTTTGGCATTGTATTCGACAAAAAGATATCTTTTTAAATATTAAAAACAATTACAAATATATTATTATGAATCAAGAAGTTAAACATGTAAAAAGTTTTATCATAGGGTCTGGACCTGCGGGATATACTGCTGCAATTTACGCTTCAAGGGCAAATTTATCACCATTGATGTACCAAGGCATGCAACCTGGAGGACAATTAACTACTACTTCGGAGGTCGAAAACTTTCCTGGATATCCTGATGGCATTGATGGACCAAAGATGATGGAAGACATGCAGAAACAAGCAGAAAGAGTTGGCGCAGATATTCGTTGGGGAGTAGTAACTAAAGCTGATTTTTCGAATCGACCTTTCAAATTAGAAACAGATGACAATAAAAGTTATCTGGCTGATTCAGTAATTATAGCCACTGGTGCAACAGCGAAATATTTGGGTATGGAATCCGAAGAAAAATTCAAAGGTGCTGGTGTTTCTGGATGTGCAACATGCGATGGATTTTTCTATAAAGGTAAGCCAGTAGCTGTTGTTGGAGGTGGCGATACTGCTGCGGAAGATGCTTTATACCTTGCCAATATTGTTTCTAAAGTTTATTTAATTGTACGTCGCGATGAAATGAGAGCTTCCAAAATTATGCAACAACGGGTAATTGATCATCCAAATATTGAAGTGCTTTGGAATACTATTACAAAAGAAATAGTTGGAACAGAGAGCGGATTTATAAAAGCTGTTAACGGAGTAATCGTTGAAAATGTTAAAACTGGTGATGTCAAAAAGTTAGAAATTGATGGTTTCTTTGTAGCAATTGGACATGCCCCAAACACCTCACTATTTGTTGGACAAATTGATTTAGATGAAAATGGGTATATAAAAACAAAACCTAATTCCACAAAGACAAATATTGAAGGCGTTTTTGCTGCAGGTGATGTGCAAGACCATATTTTTAGGCAAGCAATTACTGCTGCTGGAAGTGGTTGTATGGCTGCCATGGAATCAGAGCGTTGGTTGCAAGCTCAGGATTAATATTTCATCTATTTCGAACTAACAAATATTGACGGTATTTTTCTTTCAACTTTTGTTTATGATTTGTGAATTGAAATATCCAGATATTGAAAATTTGATTGGTGATTAAAGTAATGACGTAATATTAAAATTACGTCATTTATTATTTTATAGTATTCCATATCAGATAAATTAATATTGCCATCTTAAATTATTAAAGTGAAACACCTTAGGGAAATTATTTTTTAGAGCTTTACTTTACAAGAAAGATTTAAAAATTTGGTTTGATTTTTATAGATATATTTTAAACAAAAATGCAAGATTAAACTTATTACTTTTGCCGCCGTGAAAATTTCCGAACTTATAAAGATTTATAGCGAAAGCGAAGTTTTGCGCAATTTGCAAGAATGCGTCGAGGCAGGTGATAACAAAATCTATCTTAAAGGATTATCGGGCTCGCTTCCTTCTATAGTGGCTGCTGCTCTAAGCCAAAACTTTTCAAGTAATTACGTTTATATCTTGAATGATAAAGAAACGGCAGCATATTTCATGAATGATCTGGAGCAAATTTATGGCGAAAGTGACTACGAACTTACTAGGAAAAAAGTATTGATGTTCCCTGGAGCTCATAAAAAAATTAATAGCGAAAGCAACGACAACGATAGCATTTTATTAAGAACGGAAGTTCTGAAAAGACTTTCATTAGGAAGTAAAAGTTTATTGATTGTTACATTTCCTGAGGCAATATTTGAGAAGGTAGTTACCAAAAAAACTCTTACAAAAAGCATTATAAGACTTGCTGTTGATGAAGAGGTCGATAGCGAGTTTATTTTCGATATACTTCGAGAATATGGGTTCGAGCAGGAGGATTATGTATTTGAACCCGGTCAATTTGCAGTTAGAGGAGGCATTATTGATGTATTTTCATATTCAAATGATTTTCCTTACAGAATTGAATTTTTCGGCGACAAAGTCGAATCTATTAGGAGTTTCGACCCAGGTACTCAACGTTCTGTAAAACAGCACAATAAAATTCAAATTTTGCCAAATATTCAGGAGATTGTGCAAATAGAAAATAGAATAAGTCTGTTGGATTATTTGCCAAATAATTCAGTGATTTGGTTTGAAAACGAAGTATTTGTTAACGAAATTCTTAGGTCTGAATTCGATAAAGTAAAGGAGCAAAAAAAAATAAATTCAGTTGCAATAAACCATCAGAAACCAGAGGAATTATTTTTAACGGTAGAAGAATTTACCAGAAGCCTAAAAAATCACAAACTTATTGAAACCAGAAATTTAAAACCTACAACAGGAAAAACCATTGATTTTGATTCTACACCACAATCGGTTTTTCATAAAAATTTCGAGCTTCTAATACAAAATTTGGAAGACAATGCTTCCATAGGAATTCGCAACCACATCTTCTCAGAAAATGTAAAACAATTAGATAGAATAAAATCAATTTTTGAAGATATAGCAATAAAAAGGGACGAAAATCCTATTGATTTCAATCCCATTGCCATAAGTTTGCATGAAGGTTTTATCGACAATATGCAGTTAGTTGCTTGCTATACCGACCATCAAATATTCGAAAGATATCATCGATTTAGGATTAAAGAGAGATTTGGTAGCAAGGAAGCATTAAAATTGAAAGAAATTTATGATTTGCAAGCAGGGGATTTCGTTACCCATGTAGATCATGGAATTGGCAGATTCAGCGGATTAGAGAAAATTATAAATAATGGTAAAGAACAGGAGGCCATAAGATTACAGTATAAAAATGGCGATTTACTTTATGTTAGTATACATTCTTTGCATCGCGTTTCAAAATATTCTGGCAAAGATGGCGCTGAACCACAACTTAGCACTTTAGGGTCAAAAGCTTGGAAAGCTCTGAAAGAAAAAACAAAATCGAAAGTAAAAGATATAGCCCTTGAGCTTATAGCATTATATGCAAAAAGGAAAGCAACAGAAGGGTTTGCATTTTCACCTGACAGCTATATGCAAACCGAACTCGAGTCTTCATTTATCTATGAGGATACTCCTGACCAAATAAAAGCCACTATTGATTTTAAAAAAGATATGGAATCCAGCCAACCCATGGACAGGTTGATTTGTGGAGATGTTGGTTTTGGTAAGACGGAAATCGCTGTAAGAGCAGCTTTTAAAGCAGTTTCCGATAGCAAACAGGTCGCAATTTTAGTGCCTACCACAATCTTGGCTCTCCAGCATTTTAATACTTTTACAGAGCGTCTTGCCGAATTTCCTGTGAAAATTGATTATCTGAATAGATTTAAATCGTCAGCACAGAAAAATGAAACTTTGAAGAATTTAAAAAACGGAAGCTTAGATATTCTTATTGGAACTCACAGAATTATAAGCAAAGATGTAGAATTCAGTAATTTAGGACTTCTTATTATTGATGAAGAACAGAAATTTGGCGTTAGCGTAAAAGAAAAACTTAAAAATCTGAAAGTTAATGTGGATACTTTAACTTTGACGGCAACACCTATTCCTCGAACTTTACAGTTTTCATTAATGGGCGCGCGCGATTTATCAATAATTTCCACTGCTCCACCTAATAGATTCCCTGTTCAAACTGAAGTTCATACTTTAAACGATAACCTCATAAGAGATGCTATAAATTATGAAATTTCACGAAGAGGGCAGGTTTATATTATAAACAATAGAATAGAAAATATTTATAGAGTTGGTGAAATGTTAAGTCGATTAGTGCCCAAAGCAAGCATAGCAATTGCCCATGGACAGATGAAAGGTCATGAACTTGAGCGGCTTATGTTGGGATTTATCGAAGGTGAATATGATGTGCTTATTTCCACCACAATTATTGAATCGGGTTTGGATATTCCTAACGCCAATACAATGATAATTTATGACGCGCAGAATTTTGGTCTAAGCGACCTTCATCAGCTTCGCGGCAGGGTTGGCCGTTCAAACAAAAAAGCTTTTTGTTATCTACTTTCGCCTCCACTTTCTTCTCTAAGCAGAGAGGCCAGAAAAAGGCTTGAAGCTATTGAAGAATATTCGGCTTTGGGCTCTGGAATTGATATAGCTATGCGCGATTTGGACATCAGAGGCTCTGGTAATATTTTGGGTGGCGAACAGAGTGGATTTATTTCAGAAATTGGCTTCGAGATGTATCATCAGATTTTAGATGAAGCTATTCAAGAGCTAAAAGATACAGAGTTTAGGGGAGTTTATGAAGATATTGAAACGACAAAAGATAAGAATTGGACAAAAGATACTAAAATTGAAACTGATTTAGAACTTTTGATACCAGAGGATTATGTAACTCAAAGCTCTGAGCGATTGAGCCTTTATAAGCAATTAGATTCTGTGAAAAATGAAAAGGATTTGAATTCTTTTAAAATTATGCTCGAGGATAGGTTTGGTGCTGTGCCCGATGTGGTTATCAATTTGATGGATACCATACGATTACGTTGGATTGCCAGCAACATTGGTTTTGAAAAATTAGTGGTGAAAAATAATAAATTAATAGCCTATTTTGTGAACGAGGAAAATTCTGATTATTTCAATTCAGATATCTTTCAAGGGATTTTGTATAAGCTGCAATCGAGCCATATAGGTGGAAAAATGAAAGAGAAAAATAATAAGTTGAGCTTAGTTTTTGAAGATATTAATTCAATCGATGTAGCAAAAAGGATTCTTGAAGGGCTTACTAAAGTATAAATTTGATTAGAAAAAAATACAAAAATTTAGATTAATTCATTCTTAATTTGCTTCTTCTAAAATTTTGTCTATCAATTCATTAAAACTCCATCCAAACTCTTTTGCCATCTTTGGAACTATGCTTGCACTCGATAGTCCAGGAATAGTGTTTACCTCCAAAAAGAAAATATTGTCTTCAGTAATTATATAATCCATGCGCACAACGCCCGAGCAATTCAGCTTATGGTATAAGAATACAGAGGTGGATTTAATGCTTTTCTCGAAGTTTTTTTCTACAATGGCAGGTATAATTTCTTCTGCCAAATCCCCATTATACTTTGCTTCATAGTCGAAAAATTCTTTTTTGCTTACAACTTCACAAAGGGGTAAAACAAAATCACTTCCTTTAGAATTTATCAGCCCACATGTTATTTCGCGACCTTTCACAAATCTTTCTACAAGCACCTGATTATCTTCTTTAAAAGCCATCTCAATAGCTGGCAAAAGTTCTTCAGCATTATGCACTTTGCTCATGCCTATGCTCGAACCGCCTGCATTTGGTTTTACAAAACATGGTAAGCCTACATGCTCTAAGATTTGCTTAACATCGATTTTATCTTTTTTGTTTAAAAATACTTCCTCCGCCACATTTACTCCTAAGCCTGCAACAACTTTATTACAATAGGCTTTGTTAAAAGTTAGGGCAGAAATTACAGAACTGCTTGAAGTAGAAAGTATTCCAAGAATTTCGAAATATGCTTGCATCTTTCCATTTTCGCCAGGATCTCCATGAATAATATTAAAAACTCTATCAAATTTTATTTTTCCAGAAGGCAGATTTAGGCTAAAATCATTTTTCTCTATTTCAAATCTATCCCCATTCTCATCTATAAAATACCAAGATGTTTCCTCAATAATTATTTGATATCCAACATACTTTGTTGCATCTAAATTCTTCAGAACAAATTTAGCGCTTTCAATGGAAATAACTCTTTCGCCAGAAAATCCGCCACTAATAATTGCAATATTTTTCATAAACACAAATCTTATTATTTTAATAAATTGCTATCATAAAAATATTGCTTTTACAAAAGTTGCGCAACGGAACTTAAGGAAATTATTAAAAAGATATAAACAGCGTGTGAAATTAAAATGAAATTTAATCTTGAACTCTATGTTTTAACAAGTTTGATTTCAATTTAGATTTTTTGAATATTCTAAACTTAAATAGTGGAACTGGATCGTAGCCCGATGTTCCCCACGGATGGCAACGTGCAATTCGCTCTGCTGCCATTGCGCTGCCTTGTAAAACTCCATATCTCTTCAATGCATCTACACAATATTCGGAGCAAGTGGGAATATGTCTGCATGAAGCTGGCGTGAGTGGGGAAATAGCATATCTGTAAAACTGCACTGGCAATAAAACTATTTCTATTGAAATTTTCTTTAGATTATTATGCATCATAGAATTCTTGTTTTGCAAAGATAGTTAATTGATTGTCTGGTTGGAAAAGATTGGTTGGAAAAGATTGGTTGGAGATTGAAAAAAAGATTGGTTTAAGATTGGTTGGAAAAAGATTGGTTGGAGATTGGAAGAAAAAAGATTGGTTGGAGATTGGAAGAAAAAAGATTGGTTGGAGATTGAAAAAAAGATTGGTTGGAGATTGGAAGAAAAAAGATTGGTTGGAAAAAGATTGGTTGGGGATTTATCACTCTGCTTTGGATGTGGTATATAATTTATCAGGAGTGTATAGAAATTTTTATTCAAGTTTCGATTATTTATTAAAGTTCTTTTATTCAAAAAAATTTTCAGGGGAGTCATTATCATAAGAAATTGAAACTTATAGAAACAAAAAAACCACCAAAGAAATCTATGGTGGTTTAATTAATTGCGGTCATCTATGCTCCAAGTATTTCTTTAACAATACTGGAAATAATTTTATTATCGGCTTTACCTGCAAATTTTTTGGCAGAGGCGCCCATTACTTTCCCCATATCTTTGGCTGAAGATGCACCTGTGACAGCTATAATTTCTTTCACTCCTTCTCTAATTTCTTCTTCACTAAGTTGCTGTGGAAGATATGCTTCAATAATTCTTGCTTGATAAATTTCTTCTTCAAATAAGTCACTTCTTCCTTGCTCTTTATAGATATTGCTTGATTCTTTGCGTTGTTTAATAAGACGCTGCAATGTTTTTAACTCCAACTCTTTAGGAATTTCTGCGGTGCCTATATCTTTGCCAGTTTTCAATATTAGAAGGGCAGCTTTTATTGCTCTAAGAGCCTCTAATTTACGTTTGTCTTTGGCAAGCATAGCTTGCTTAATATCTTCATTTATTTGTTGTGATAAATCCATTTTAGTCAACATTATCGTGTAGGAATGAATTATTTGATTTTATTTCGCCTGTTTCGCCATCGAGAGAATAACGCGAGATATTTTCAGACTTGGAACTCAAAGTTTCGTTAAGGCTAACCCCACGGCGCATATATGCTGGAACTTGTTCAATTTCTTTGAAGAGTTCTGGATTTTTTAGTCGTAGGCTTAAGTTTTTAAGTTTTTGAATTCTCTCGTCAACTTTGGAAGAAAAGTTAAGTGTTTGTTTAGGAGCTTCAACAGGTTTAGTTTCACTTACAATTTCACTGTTGATACTTTCTCTTGTGATAGTTTCTGGTTCTGCACCTTCATCAGCGTCGAGAGTATGCACAATAAAAGTGCTTTTATTTTCGGTTGGCGAATTTATACTTGTGGGCGAATTTCTAATAATTTCGTCTAAATAATCTGGTTTTTTTGGCTCAGGAGTTTCCATCACCGGTCTAATAAAAAGCTGCATTTCAACTTCCTCAATTTCTACTTTTTTAGGTGGATTTTTTTCGATTTCATTTTCCACATCAAGCTTTACTACATGTTTTTCTGGTCTTTTAGTGCTTCCCAAAATAGCATCTACAGAATTTTCTGTTTTAAATCCAGTAGCAATTATTGTAATATTTACATTCTCACCTAAAGATTCATCTTTACCGGTACCCCAAATTATTTCTGCCGAAAGGCCAGCTTCTTCTTGAATATAATTTGTTATTTCAGAAAGTTCATCCATACGAATATCATCGGTGCCAGTGCTTATGTAAAGAAGAATATTATTGGCTCCTATAATTTGACTATCGTTGAGCAAAGGTGAAGATAGAGCCATTTCAACAGCTTCGTGTGCACGGTTTTCGCCACTGGCAATACCAGTTCCCATAATTGCAACGCCAGAGTTTTTCATTACAGTTTTAACATCTTCAAAGTCAACGTTAAGGTATCCAGGCACGGTAATGATTTCGGCAATACCTTTGGCTGCATTAGTCAAAATATTATCTGCTTTTCCGAAAGCTTCATAAATTGCTAAATTTCCATAGAGTTCACGCAATTTATCGTTTGAAATTACTAAAAGTGTGTCTACATTTTTTCTTAATTCTTCAATACCTTGTTCAGCTTGCATTCTTCTCTTACGTCCTTCGAACGAAAAAGGAATGGTAACAATTGCCACGGTTAAAATGCCCAATTCTTTAGAAATGGCAGCAATAACAGGAGCGGCTCCAGTGCCAGTACCACCGCCCATGCCAGCAGTAATAAAAAGCATCTTGGTATTTTTTTCGAGTAGGTTTCTAAGCTCCTCAATATTTTCAATAGCAGAATTTTTGCCTACCTCAGGCACCGAGCCAGCGCCTCTTCCTTCCGTCAAACTGCTGCCAAGTTGAATTTTATTAGGAATAGGACTTAGATCCAATGCCTGCGAATCGGTATTGCAAACAATAAAATCAACACCTTTGATTCCTTGGTTAAACATGTGATTTACAGCATTGGAGCCACCGCCACCAACACCAAGAACCTTAATTATTGAAGACATTTCCTTGGGTGCATCAAACTTAATCATAATATTGTATTTATTGTGCGTTAAAATTAATTTTATATTCAATAGCGACGAGAAACTGTGCCACTAATTATTAACGATTTATTGTTAATTATTAACATTATTATTCTACATCTTCGTCGAAAAACTGTTTTCCTTTCTTCATGATATTTTCAAAAAAGCTTCCTTTATTTTCTTTTTTAGGTTTTTTTGATTTATCAATTGCTTCAGGAATAAACTGCGTGCTTTGTATTCCTTTAATTACCAGTCCAATACATGTTGCATATTGAGGGCTTTTCAATTCTTCGGGTACATTCCCTGCGAGGTGTTCATTTGGGTAACCAATTCGCGTATCTAAACCTGTGATGAATTCGAAAAGTTGGGCTATATGTTTAAGTTGAGCCCCACCGCCTGTAAGTACAATTCCACCAATAAGTTTTTTCTCATAACCCGAATTTTTGATTTCAAAATACACGTGTTCAATAATTTCTTCGAGACGCGCTTGAATAATATTGGCAAGATTTTTTAAACTTATTTCCTTAGGCGTTCTGCCTCTAAGTCCTGGAATAGAAACTATTTCTTCATCTTTGTTTTCAGCGGCTAAGGCAGAGCCGAATTTCACTTTGAGAGCCTCTGCCTGATTTTTTATTATGTTACAGCCTTCTTTAACATCCTCAGTAATAATGTTTCCACCAAGAGGAATTACCGCAGTATGCCTTATGATGCCTTCTTGAAAAATAGCTATGTCAGTTGTTCCACCGCCGATATCAACCAAAGCAATTCCAGCTTCTTTCTCTTCTTCGCTAAGTACTGCTTCCGCCGATGCCAATGGCTCCAAAATCAAATCTTCAACCACCATATTTGATTTCATCACGCATTTGTTAATATTTTTGGCTGCTGTAATTTGACCAGTAATAATATGGAAATTCGCCTCGAGACTAATGCCCGACATACCTATTGGATCTTTGATCCCCACTTCTTTATCTACAATATATTCTTGAGGTATTACGTGAATTATCTCCTCACCCGGCTGCATCACAAGTTTATGCATATCCGAAATTAAGTTATCAATATCTTGCTGGCTAACTTCATCATCTAAACTATTACGCACCAGACTTCCCCTATGCTGATGGCTCTTAATATGCTGACCAGCAATTCCAACATAAACATGATCGATATTTATTTCAGACTTTAGCTCGGCTTCATCTACCGCTCTGCGTATAGATTGAATAGTTTTTTCTATGTTGGAAACTACTCCTCGGGAGACTCCTATTGAGGGAGCTTTTCCGTAACCGAGAATTTCTATCTTACCGAATTCGTTTCTTTGGCCTACAACACAAGCAATTTTTGTTGTTCCAATATCCAGTCCTACAATGATTTCTGATGATTTCATAATATTAAATTTTTGTGCAAACTACTTGATCTTTATATTCTATATTTATTTTATTATATTTTTCCCAGCCAGATTTTTTAAGTCCTTGCGTATAAAATGCAAATAATTTAGCAAGTTTCTCTGGCAATTTTGTAAAAGTTGTCATCACAATTATCTGATTTCCTACCAAAGGAATAAGTTGAATTTCATTATCAGTAGTAATAAAAACTTGAGTAATTTGATCTTTAAAAAATGCATCTTCGCTAATAGTTTTGGCAAGGATGAATATTTCCCGTATTCGCTTTATTCCTGGAAGGCTATCGTTTTTTACATTAAAAATATCAATATTTTCTCCGGTAAAAATAACATCATTAATAAAGCCATTGACTATGAGGACACGTGCTGGATAAGCTTCGCGAATAGGCATAATCGTTCCAGTTTTGTCGATATAAAAGCTTTTGCCCGAAATTCCATAAACACGTACTATGGGTTGACGCTGTACTATTGATATATTAATTTCTCCATCAATGTGCTTAAAGATATCGCATGATTTAACATAGCTAAGATTCTTTAAGGAGTTTTCAATTATTTCAATGTTTATTTCAGAGTTTCTTTTTCCTTTTAATGTGTCGAAAATTATTTTTATTTGATTTTCTACATCGGCGCGAAGCAACAAAACAACATTATTAGAAGTTTTATTTCCATAGTCGATATCTATATCCACATTTGGGCATAAGCGTTGGCTATTATTTATACCACTGAAAGCCATAAGCAGAATAAAGCCTGAAATAACAACAATATATGTTAACAAGATTAGTAATTTTTTCATGATAAGGCCTCCTCAATAGGTTTAATTATTAAATCGATATTTCCTGCCCCGAGAGTAAGCAAAACTTGAGTTTGGTTTTTGATTATAGTTTCTACAACATTATCAAAATCAACTATTTGTTTTTCTTTAGAAGTAATTTTATCCAAAAGCCATTGCGAATTTATTCCTTTTATAGGCTTTTCGCGTGCAGGATAAATTTCCATCAATAACACTTGGTCGGCAATGGAAAGCGACTTAGCAAAGTCATCTCCGAAGTCTCTTGTACGGCTAAAAAGATGTGGTTGAAAAATCACAGTGATTTTTTTTGCAGGATAAATACTTTTCACGGCTTTAAGAGTGGCTGCAATTTCTGCTGGATGGTGAGCATAGTCGTCGATATAAACTACATCATCGCGCTTGATTCTTTGGTCGAATCTTCGCTGAACGCCTTTGTAAGTTTTGACAGCTTCTGCAATTTGTAAATCGCTGATGCCTAAATGATAACAAGCTGCTACGGCGGCAGAAATATTTAAAATATTATGAATTCCTGGAAGAAATGTTTCTATCTCTTGTGAATATTCTCCATTAATTGTTAGGGTAAAATGAGTGTTTCCATTTATTACCTTAGCATTGTTGGCAATAATAGAAGTCGCTTTTTCAACAGAATATTTCTGGAAGTTTACTTTCAAATCTTTTGCTATTTCTAAGCCATCATTTATAATTAATAGTCCATTATTTTTTATTTGCTTGGTGAACATAAAGAAAGACTCTTTCAGGAAATCTTTTGTACCATAAATATCGAGATGATCGGCATCCATCGAAGATACAATAGCTATATCAGGATGAAGTGTGAGGAATGAACGGTCAAATTCATCGGCCTCCACAACCATGATTTTAGGATTTTTTGATAGAAGAAAATTTGAGCTATAATTCTTACAAATGCCACCAATAAAAGCTATAATAGGTTGGTTGTTGAATTGCAAGATATGAGCTATAAGGCTGGTAATGGTAGTTTTGCCATGAGTGCCAGCAACAGCAATGGTAAAATATTCTTTACTGATATTCCCAAGAATTTCGGCTCTTTTATAAAATGGAATTTCAAGAGCTTTTAGATGATTAAAAATCAAGTTGTCTTTCGGAATTGCTGGCGTATATATCACATAATCAGGTGTGTGAATAATATTTTGAATTTTATCCTCATAATAAATGTTTATACCTTTATCTTCCATCTCCAAGGTAAGAGGAGTTTTGGTTTTATCATAACCAGAAATAATGTGACCTTGGGCCAAAAAGTAGCGAGCCAAGGCGCTCATTCCAATGCCGCCGATTCCTAAGAAAAAGATATTTTCAATTTTCTGATTCATCTTATTTAAATAAAGTTTTTGCTACCGCCACAATTGAATTTGTAGCATCTAATTTTGCCAAAGCATAAATGTTTTCACTCAATTTATTTTGTCTTTCGCTATCATTTAAAAGAGCAAAAAGTTCCTTCCACAGCTTTGTTTTCAATTCAACATCTTTCACCAAAATAGCTGCATTGTAAGTAAATAATGCCAGAGCATTTTTTGTTTGATGGTCTTCGGCGACAAAAGGCGAAGGCACCAAGATAGTGGGTTTTCCGACAATGCAAAGCTCAGAAATAGCGATGGCACCAGCACGTGAAATCACAATATCTGCCATGGCATAAGCAAGGTCCATGCGATTTATAAATTTCAAAACCTTTAGCCCGTTGTCGGGGTGATGCATCATGGTGGACTGAGCTGTGGGAAAATAATTGATGCCCGTTTGCCAAATAAGTTGAATTCCATTTTTGGTGAAATTGCTAAGATTATGTTCGATAGCTTCATTAATTGTTCTCGCTCCGAGGCTTCCACCAACAACTAAAACTGTTGGTTTATCAATATTTAGGCTAAAGAAATTTGATGCTTCAACTTTTTTATTTTCAATCTGAACAACATCTTTTCGCACAGGGTTACCAGTAAGATAAATTTTATCCTCGGGGAAATATTTTTCCAAGCCATCATAAGCCACACAAATTTTATCCACTTTTTTAGAAAGTAAAATATTGGTAATACCGGGATATGAATTTTGTTCTTGAATCATGCAAGGGATACCTAATTTGGAGGCCATTTGCAAGAGAGGTCCGCTTGCAAAACCGCCGACACCAATAGCCAAATCGGGTTTAAATTCCTTAATAATTTTTTTGGCTTTGTAAAGGCTGTATAGAAGTTTGAACGGAAAGCTTAAATTTTTGAAAGTAAGGCGGCGTTGTAAGCCACTAATCCACAGACCTTCAATTCGATATCCAGCTGCTGGAACTTTTTCCATTTCCATTTTGCCAATAGCGCCAACAAAAAGTATTTCTACATTTTCGATAGATTCTTTCAAGGCGTTGGCTATTGCTATTGCTGGGAACACATGGCCACCACTGCCACCACCACTTATAATTATCTTTGTTTTATGCTGCTTCATCTTCTTGGTTTTTATTCATGGATTCTCTACTTACACTCAAAATAATTCCAATGGAAATGGAAGTAAACCAAATGGATGTGCCTCCCATCGACAAAAGTGGCAATGGTTGGCCAGTAACTGGTAGAAGATTTACCGCCACCATCATATTTATCATCGCTTGAAATACCAGGCTAAATGCTAATCCTATAGAGAGGAATGCGCCAAAAGTTCCAGGGCTGTTGGAAGCAATTCTTACAGCGCGGTATAATAAAATTAGGTAAAGTAAAATAATAAATGATGAGCCTAACATACCATATTCTTCAACAATTATTGCAAAAATAAAATCAGAATAGGGGTGAGGTAGAAAATTTCTTTGAATACTGTTTCCTGGCATTTTGCCAAAGAAATTGCCGGTAGAAATTGCAATCTTTGCTTGCTCTGCCTGAAAATTGCCTTCCGAATCGGCATTATTAAAATTCTCTATTCTCGACATCCATGTATCTAATCTTGGCAAAACATTAGGATTTACTTTGGCAATCATTATTAAAATTAGAAAAAGAAAAACTCCAATTCCTATAATTGAAAATATATATTTAAGATTAATTCTTCCAATAAAAAGTATAACCAAACTTGTTGCAAATAGAACTGCGGAGGTAGAAAAATTTGCTGGCAAAATAAGCGCAACGGTAATTATTATTGGAAGCATTATTGGTAGAAATGCTGATTTTAAATCTTTTATGTCATCTTGTTTTTTTGAAAGCAATCTTGCAACATACATTATCAATGCTAATTTGGCTAAGTCGGAAGTTTGAAAGCTTAAGTTAATTACTGGCAAAGTCAACCATCGACTGGCTTCATTAAGATTTGTACCAGTAAGCAAAGTTAAAAGCAAAAGAGGAACAGATAAGTAGATTAATATTTGCGCAATGCGGCTATAATATTTGTAAGGAACAATATGAGTAGCATACATCAAGACCAAGCCGAGTAAAAGTATAGAAAGATGTTTGAGTAAATAATATTCGGTATGGCCACCATGATAATGATATGCCAAAGTGCCTGTGGAACTGTAAACTGCCAATAGAGAAAAGAATGATAAAATGAGTACTATCATCCAAATTACTTTATCTCCTCCTATATTTTCAAATATCTTTTTCATCTAATAATATTTCAATAATTTGCAAAACACAGCAATGATTATCTGTATTAGTCTTCTATAAATCTTGTACAGCTCTTTTAAATTTTTTACCTCTATCTTCGTAATTATCGAAGAGGTCGAAACTGGCACAAGCTGGTGAGAGTAGTACAACATCATTAGGTTCGCCTAAGTAAAAAGCTTTTTCCACAGCATCATTCATGATGGTAGTTTCTGTCATAAAATCTACATATTTTTCAAAAACATCTCTAAGAATAGAGTTATCAACGCCAAGGCAAACTATTGCTTTCACTTTTTCTTTCACCAGAGGAATGAGCGAAGTATAGTCGTTACCTTTGTCAACGCCGCCCACAATCCATATAACTCGCGAATTTATTGACTCCAGAGCGAACCAAGTGGAATTCACATTGGTAGCTTTTGAATCGTTGATAAATTGAACGCCACGAACTTTTCCCACAGATTCCATTCTGTGTTCTATTTGGTCGATATCATTCAAGCAAGCTCTGATGGTTTCCTTGCGGATGCCTTCCAATTTTGCTGTAATACCTCCAGCCATTGAGTTGTAGATATTGTGTTTTCCTTGCAGAGCTAATTGTTCCAGTGTCATATTAAATGTGCTTTTATTTATATTAAAAATAATTTCTTTATTATTGGCTTTAGCGCCATCACCTATCAGGTCGTTATTAATGGCAAAAGAGAAAGTTTTTGCTTTTATATTTCGTTTTGCTATTTCTCTTGTACTTACTTCATCATCAGCATTGTAGATAAAAATATCTGATGATGTTTGGTTTCTGGTAATTCTGAATTTAGAATCTATATATTTGTTGAAATCATAATCGTATCTGTCGAGATGATCGGGAGTAATATTAGTAAGTATGGCAGTTTCGGCTTTGAATTGAAACATATTATCGAGCTGAAAACTGCTAATTTCTAATACATAATAATCATAATTCTCTTCAGCAACTTGCATTGCAAAACTTTTTCCAACATTACCAGCCAAGCCAACATTTTTGCCAGCGGTTTTCAGAATATGATATATCAAAAGTGTAGTGGTAGTTTTGCCGTTGCTGCCTGTAATGCAAATTTTATGAGCATCAGTAAAACGGGCAGCAAATTCAATTTCAGAAATTATTGGAATACCTTTTTGAATAGCTTTTTTCAAAATGTCCACGCTGTTTGGAATTCCAGGGCTTTTTATAATTTCTGTGGCTTTTAAAATCCTATTGAAATTATGACCATCCTCTTCAAATTCTATTTCATTGGCTTTCAGAATTAATTTGTCGGCAGATTTGATTGAATTTGAATCGGAAACAAAAACATGATATCCTTGTTTTTGGGCGAGCACAGCAGCTCCAATACCGCTTATTGCTGCACCAAGAATACAAATATTTCTGTCGTTATATATCATTGATTATCTAAGTTTTAGAGTAACTATTGTAATAACTGCCAACATAATTCCTACTATAAAAAAGCGTTGTACAATTTTAGCTTCGTGATATCCTTTTTTCTGAAAATGGTGATGTAAAGGCGACATTAAGAAAACGCGCTTTCCCTGTCCATATCTTTTTTTGGTATATTTAAAATATGCCACTTGAATCATAACTGAGAGATTTTCTACCAAGAATATTCCGCAGAGAATTGGTATGAGAAGCTCTTTGCGAATGATTATGGCAAATACGGCTATAATGCCTCCAAGTGCTAAACTTCCAGTGTCGCCCATAAAAACTTGAGCTGGATAGCTATTGTACCATAGAAATCCTATGGAAGCTCCTACCAAGGCAGATATAAATATTGATAATTCGCCAGAATTTGGTATGTACATAATATTTAGGTAATCGGCAAAAATGAAATTACCAGAAACCCAAGCTAATATTCCTAATGTGGCTGCCATCACAGCAGATGTGCTTGTGGCTAAACCATCAAGCCCATCAGTTAAATTAGCGCCATTGGAAACAGCTGTAATTATGATGATTACTATTAATATAAAAACTACATAAGTATATTTTTCGTAGCCTTTGCCCATCCATTTCAACAGCCAAGAATAATCGAATTGATTATTTTTTACAAATGGTATTGTTGTCTTCATAGATTTTATTTGCTGTGGGTTGAAAATGTCATTTGAGACTTTTTTACAATTATTAGCATCGACATTTTGGGTAATTGTTTCGGCAGTATATTTTTCGCGGATAACAATATCATCGCTTAAATACATTGTAGTTCCGATAATTAAGCCAAGGGTTATCTGTCCAAAAATTTTAAATTTCCCAGCCAAACCATCTTTTTGTTTTCTAAATACTTTAATATAATCATCGATAAACCCAATTAAACCAAGCCAAACGGTAGTAATTATCATCAAGATTATGTAAATGTTATTGAGTTTGGCAAATAATAAAGTAGGAATTAAAATGGCGCCAAGAATTATTAATCCTCCCATGGTTGGCGTTCCCTCTTTTTGCTTTTGACCTTCAAGCCCGAGGTCTCTAACGAGTTCACCAATTTGTTTGCGTTGTAGGTATAAAATAAGGCTTTTCCCAAAAACCATAGAAATAGTTAAGGATGCAACCACAGCAAGTGCTGCACGAAATGAAAGATATTGAAAAACACCTGCACCAGGCACATCCCAAACTTTATCCAAATAATTAAAAAGATAGTATAACATTTTTCTTATTTTAAATATTCCATTAATATTTCTTTGTCATCAAAACGATGTTTTACTCCTTTGATATCTTGGTATTTCTCATGGCCTTTACCAGCAACGAGAATTATGCTGTCCTTTTGGCTAAAAGTACATGCTGTTTTTATTGCTTCCCTGCGATTGATAATAGAAATCACATTGTATTCATCTTCAGCGGTTATACCTTTTTCCATATCGTGAATAATATCTTCTGGCTCTTCATTTCGTGGATTATCTGATGTAAGTATTACTTTATCACTAAGTTTAGCTGCAATGGCAGCCATCTCTGGCCTTTTAGTTTTATCCCTATTTCCACCAGCACCCACCACCGTTATAAGTTGTTCTTTGCCTGTTCTAATTTTATTTATCGTATTAAGCACATTTTCGAGAGCATCGGGGGTATGAGCATAATCTACAATGGCTACAATTCCATCTGAAAATTTCATTGTTTCAAATCGACCTTCAGCAGTTTCAATCTTACTTATAGCTGAAAGAATCTGAGTTTTGTCGCTTCCAAGTTCCATAGCAGCGGAATAAACTGCCAAGATATTATATGCGTTAAAGCTTCCAACTAAAGGCACCAATAATTCGCTGCCATCAATGTTAAGAAGCAGGCCTTCGAAACTATTTTCCATAATTTTCGCACGATAATCAGAAGCTGTTTTTATGCTATAAGTCTTCAGCTTTGCTAAGGAATTTTGCGCCATTACAAGTCCATTGCGATCGTCGATATTTATAAGTGCGAATGAATCTTTTGAGAGATTATCGAAGAATATTTTTTTGGCTTTTATATATTCAGCAAATGTTTTATGAAAATCAAGATGGTCGTGAGTAATATTTGAAAAAATGGCACCTTTAAAATTCAGACCAGCAACGCGATTTTGCACCAAGGCATGTGAACTTACTTCCATAAAGCAATATTCGCAGGCGTTTTCTACCATTTCGTTGAGCAATTTGTTTATTTGAATGGCGTCAGGTGTAGTATGAGTTGCTGAGATATCTCGATTATTGATTTTGTTTTTTACGGTTGAAAGCAAACCAACAGAATACCCAAGCGAGCGAAAAAGATTGTAAAGCATTGTAACTGTGCTTGTTTTGCCATTCGTACCAGTTATGCCAACGAGAGAAAGCTTGCTTGAAGGGTTGTCATAAAAGTTGGAAGCCATAATTCCAAGCGCTTTGCTGCTGTCAGCCACTTTCACAAAATATGTTGTAGAAAAGTTTTGCTTAGGAATTTCTTGGCAAACAATTACAGAAGCGCCATTTTCTATACATAATGGAATAAAATCGTGCCCATCAACCTGAGTTCCTTTTACAGCAAAATACACATCATCTTTGGAGACCTTTCTCGAATCAAAAGTCAATTCATTTACCATTAGTGGTCTCATGCCTTGAGTTTCAAGAATTTCAATATTGGTCAATATTTTTTCGAGTTTAATCATTTATCATTTAATTTTAATGATATTTTACTTCCTTTTATGATGGATTGCCCAGGAGCAATTGATTGTTCAACGACCTTTCCACGTCCACTTATTGAGACTTTTAGCCCCATTTGTTCAAGAAGAAAAACTGCATCTCGGGTATTCATATTTGTTACATCTGGCACAAGTCCATCTTTAATAATTCTTTCTGTTTTGACTATGGCGCTATCTTTTTTAGAAGCATTTATCCATTTGTCTTCTAAGGGAGCAAAAGACTTGTCTACAAAGCCCAATTTGGAGTAGATGCCAGCAACTTCTCGTCCTATTCCTACTTTTGAAGAGGGGATTTCAAAAATGGAATCGTCTTTAACTTTTTCTTGAATATTGAGTTCGGAGGCATAGATTTTATCTGCAATATCTTTAAATACAGGTACTGCCACTTGTGCAGCATAATAAAGTCCTTTTCGCGGATTATATACCACTACTATACAAGAATATTTAGGATTATCTGCAGGAAAATAGCCTACAAAAGAAGCTATATAGCTGTTATTGTCGTAGTTGCCAGTATAAATTTGAGCTGTGCCAGTTTTTCCCGCCATAGTGTAGGGCGAATTTTTCAAAAGCGTAGCTGTGCCTTCTGTTACCACGCCCTCGCACATTTCACGAGCCTCTTTAATAACTCTTTTTGATGCTACTTGGCTATTGATAACAACAGTTTTATAGCTTTTAATGACTTCATTTGCGTTTCTAATTTCTTTTACAAAAAGAGGTTTTACCATCACGCCATTGTTGGCAATTGAATTATAAAGGGTAAGTATTTGCAGTGGTGTCATGGTAAGTTCATAGCCAATAGACATCCAGGGTAGCGACATTTTTGACCAGCTTTTATGATGAGTATCTTTGATAAATGGCGCCCTTTCTCCCTTAATTTCAACGCCCAAAGGTTTGTTTATTCCTAAGGCATATAATCCGTCAATAAATTGTTGAGGATTTTTTTCGTATGAACTAAGAGCTATTTTAAAAACTCCTACATTAGAGGAGTGTTCAAAAACCTGCTTTACAGTTAAATCGCCATAGCCACCAGTTTTTGCGTCAATCATTTTGCTGCCATTATAGGAAATTCTTCCACCACCAGTATGAATAACTTGGTCGAACTTTACTTTATCGTCTTCGAGAGCTACTAAAATTGTAGCCAATTTAAATGTAGAGCCAGGCGTGGAGGCTGTTCCAATGGCATGATTAAAGCCTTCATAATAAATATGATTTGTTGTATCGTGATTAAGATTTACTATTGCTTTTATTGCTCCCGTTTTAACTTCCATAAGTACAGCACATCCCCAATCTGCCTGATGTTCTTCAAGAACTCTATGGAGTGAACTTTCGGCTACATCTTGAATGTTTATGTTGATATTGGTAATTATATCAAAGCCGTTTTTGGGTTCGCGGATGGTATTATCAACAATGTTGGAAGTTTTCCAACCGCCAGTGGTCCTCTGAACTATTTTAATACCATCTTCGCCTTTTAGATAGTTGTTATATGCGCCTTCAAGTCCAACATCATATTTTTTTAAGAAGGTATTGTAAATACCTATTGTTCGCATTGCCAAATCTTTATAAGGTCTTTTTCTTACAGAATATTCCTCTACTATCAATCCCCCTTTAAATTGTCCCATGTTAAATATGGGCAAAGATTTTATCTTTTTAAGTTGAGAATATTCTACTTTAGTTCTTATCTTATAATATCTTCTGCCACTGGAATAAGCCAATTGCATTCTTTGTTTAAAAGAAATTGGTGTTTCATCGGGGAAAATATTTGCAAATTGTTGCGAAAGTTTATTGATTTTTCGGTAAAAAGTGTCGGGAGCAATCACCTTGCCATCCCAATAAATATCAAATAGTGGGATGGAAGTTGCCAGCAAGCTATAATCGTCGGAATAAATATTTCCTCGGCTCGATTCTATTTTTACTCTCTTGATACTTTGCTCTTTAGCCATGGTTTCCCATTTTTCATCTTCAAAAGTCTGTATGTAAAATATCCTACCAATAATGGAAGCTCCCATAGCAAAAACCACAAAATAAACTATATAAATTCGCCACATTATATCTTTCTTCGATCCTTTCATTTTGCTTGGTCTTTTACCATTATTTTTTTAGGAGGAATCACAGATTCTTTAATTTCTTGTGTCTCGAGGCGTTTTGCAACTTCCGATATTTTCGATTGATACATTAATTCAGATTTTGTACTAATATGCTCGTTTCTAAGCTCTTTGAGTTCTTTGCCAAGTTTATCAATTTCTTTAACTCGTCTGATTCCAGAGTAGCTATTTGCGATATAAATCATCGCCAGAAAAACTATAAACATACCGAAAGGCAAAAGCGAAATAACTTTGTCGCGAGTGAGAAAACTTCCATCTAATATTGAACCAGCCAATTGCGAGAAGTTTATTGCAGAGCGTTCTTTAAACTTTTTGCCTTTGTCTTTCTTATGTTTCTTAGCTTTTGCCTCTTCTTTTTCTCTTTCTATTATTTCAGGTTTAACTCTATTCTTGCCACTATCCCATACCTTTTCATTTTGTTTGAGTTTTTTTTGTGGCTCTTGTCTTTGCTCCAATTTTTCAATAGGAGAATTTTTACCGCTATATTTTTCTTTCTTTTTAAAAAACATAATCAATTTTTTTCAGCTATTCTTAATTTGGCAGAGCGCGCTCTTCCATTTATTTCAATTTCATCATCATCGGCTACCATTGGTTTCCTGGTGATAATTGTAAATGGGCTATTGATATTTCCATAGAAATCTTTGTCGAGTTTGCCATCGAAATTGCCTGAGCGTAGAAAATTTTTTACCAGTCGATCTTCCAATGAGTGATATGAAATAACCACCAGCCGGCCGCCAGTTTTTAGAACTTTAGAACTTTGAATTAAAAAATCTTTTAAAGAATCAAGCTCTTCGTTAACCTCAATTCGCAAGGCTTGAAATACTTGAGCAAGATATTTGTTTCGAGTTTTAATTGAGACTATGCAATCAATTGCTTCAACAAATTCATAAGTAGTATCTATCTTTTTCTTATCTCTTATTTTAATAATTTGTCGTGCCAGAGTTCGGCTATTTTTTATTTCACCGTAAAGGCTAAATATATGAATAAGAGCTTTTTCTTCATAAGTATTTATAATATCAGCGGCAGTTTTGCCATTATTGAAGTCCATACGCAAATCCAAAGGGCCATCGAATCGAAATGAAAACCCGCGCTCTGGAATATCAAATTGATGCGATGATACGCCCAAATCCGCCAATATTCCATCCACAGGAATGAGATTATTGTAATCAAGAAAATTTTCTATAAATCGATAGTTTTGTGGAATAAAAACAAATCTATCATCCTGAAGTACATTTTTTTCGGCATCACTATCGCGGTCAAAACCTACTAATTTACCGGTATTTAATTCGCTAAGAATAAGCTTACTATGACCGCCACCACCAAAAGTAGCGTCAACATATATTCCTTCCGGGTTAATATTCAAACCTTTAACAGATTCCTCTGCTAACACTGGTAAATGATATGCCATCTGCTTATAATTATTCCAACAATCAAAAAAAAACAAACAATTGCACTACTCGCTTTCTGGAGTGGGTATGCTTCCCATAACCTCCTCTGCAAGTTGAGCAAAATCTACCTCAGGATTAGTAATGGTTTTTTCGTAGAGGTCTTTGTCCCAGATTTCTATTCTGTTCACCGAAGAGCTCAGCACAACTTCTTTGTTGATGCTCGAAAATTTAACCAAATCCTTTGGTATTTGAATCCTGCCAGCATTATCAATAGTGATGGTTTTAACTCCAGCCATAAACATTCGTATGAAATCATTGTTCTTTTTTACAAAACGATTCAGCTTGTTTACACCTGAAATCTCGATATTCCACTCACTAATTGGATAGAGTTCAAGGCAGTTATGAAACACCGAGCGCTTCAATACAAAACCCTCACTGTCAACTGTTGACAACTGTTTTTTTAATCCCGTGGGTATCGGTATTCTACCCTTGGAATCAACCTTACACTCATACGATCCGATAATGTTAATCAAGACTCTTAAATTTGATTGCTAAAATAAAACATTATTTACCACTTTAACCCACATTTTACCACTTTGTTGATAACTTTTTACCTAATCCAGTTTAAAAGGTTACAATTTAATTTTAAAATATTGAAAATCAAGACTATAAAAACTCAAAAAAGTGGTAAACAATTGATTTTTATGAACATGTATAATTTTAAAATGAAATTAAAATATTATGAACCAATTCAAATGAATATATCTTTGGGAAATAATAATTATGTAAATTATTTTTTATGAAGAAATTAGTTTTTGCCACAAATAACAATCACAAGATCAAGGAGATGAAAGCTATTCTCAGTGGAAGTTTTGAAATTTTAAGTTTGTCGGATATAAATTGTTTCGAAGAGATTGCCGAAACTTCTGACACTTTAGCAGGAAATGCAGAACAGAAAGCGAACTGGATCAAAGATAATTTTCAAGTGGATTGCTTTGCCGATGATACTGGATTAGAAGTAGAATATTTAGGTGGTGCGCCTGGAGTTTACTCAGCGAGATATGCCGGGGAAAATGTTTCATATAGCGATAATAATGAAAAACTTTTGAAAAATTTGCAATCTGCTACTAATAGAAAGGCTGCATTTAAAACGGTGATTTGTTTGAAATTAGATGGTGAGACATATTTTTTTTATGGCGAGGTGCAAGGTAAAATCATTGAAGAAAATCGTGGCACTTCTGGATTTGGTTACGACCCAATATTTATTCCCGAGGGATATAATTTAACTTTTGCTGAGCTTGGAGATTCAATAAAAAATGAAATTAGCCATAGAGCAAAGGCCACAAAAAAACTTATTGAATTTCTTAGTAGTCGCAATGAGCCATCAGATTTGTAAAACTACTTATTCTTTTTGATATTTCTTGCTTTTGAAGTTGACTTAAGAATTAATTTTTGCGCAACTATTTTAACTTGACTGCGTACAATCGTCAATAATTGGAAACCGTTGGAATTTTTTAAGTGAAAATCAAATTAACATCATATAAATTTATTTACTTGTGCCTGTTTCTTATGGCATTTAATTCAAGCATATTGGCTCAACTGAATGTCAGTAATTCATTGATTCCAACGCAATTAGTTAATAATGTGCTTGCCGGGGATGGAGTTAGTATAAGTAATGTATCTTATAGCGGTGCCAATATTTCTTTGGGAAAATTCAGCAATGGGCTAAGTACAAATATCGGTATGGATGAGGGTATTTTGCTGAGCACAGGAAATGTTTTCAATGCAATTGGCCCAAACAATTACATGAATAAAACCACAAATACTTTAGGTGGTTCAGATGTTCAGTTGGCTTCTTTAGTTCCAGGGTATAGCATTTTCGATGCTGCTTCTTTGGAATTTGACTTTATTCCTATGTCAGATACGCTAAAATTGGAATATGTTTTTGCCTCAGAAGAATATCCAGAATGGGTAGGTTCTACTTTTAATGATGTCTTTGGTTTTTTTGTGTCGGGAGCAAATCCAGTGGGAGGAAATTATAATAATTATAATCTTGCTCTTGTTCCAAATACTTCCTTAGCGGTTACTGTAAACAATATAAATAATGGACCATTTAATAATGGACCATGTAATAATTGTGGTTATTATGCTAATAATGCCAATGGTTCAACCATAGAATATGATGGCTTTACGCATGTTATGAAAGTTTGTCTCATAGTTGTTCCTTGTACAAGTTATCATATTAAAATTGCTATCGGTGATGTTGGCGACCATTCTTACGACTCTGGTATTTTTTTGAAATCAAACTCATTTAGCAGCAACGTAATTTCGCTTAATAAAACGCAATCAAATTTTCCTGACACTGTTACCGTTGAAGGTTGTAGCAGCTCTTTAGTAACTTTTTCGCTCACGCATCCAACAACCTACAACAGAGTAATTCATTATACAATTGGTGGCACAGCACAAAATGGGATTGATTATGTTCATATCCCTGATAGCATAGTAATTCCAACAAATTTTGATTCAGTTTCTTTGTTAATTTCTCCAAATATTGATTCATTGGCTGAAGGAATTGAAAATATTATGCTAATAGTTCAAACCAGTTCTTGTTCTCAAGATACATTGATAGTTTACCTGGCAGATTATACAATGCCTTCAGTAGTTATTAATTCGCCAAACACAGCCTGCCAAGGCGATTCAATAAATTTACATGCGATTGTTTCAAATGGCTCTTTACCATATACTTACAGCTGGAATTCGGCTGATTCAACGGCCTCAATAGTTAAAAAAATAAATAATTCCACAAATTTTATTGTCTCAATAACCGATTTCTGTGGAAATACTGTTAGCGATTCATTAAATATTTCTGCCTTTGCATTACCAACATTAATAGTGAATGCATCTGATACTGTGATTTGCCAAAACGACACAAGCTTTTTACAAGTTAATGGTGCAAATACTTATAATTGGATTCCGTCGAGTTCACTTTCATCATCAACGGCAAATAATGTTTTTGCCTTGCCGTTAAGTTCAACAAATTATACAGTCATAGGAACCGATTTAAATGCTTGTAGAGATACCGCAAATATTCAGATAGATGTATTGCCAGTTCCAAGTCTTTCCATTACAACAAATTACAACAATATTTGTATAGGAGATTCAGTGAGCATAAACGTTACAGGAGCAAATTTATACATTTGGAATCCAACTTCTGGATTAAATCCAACTGCTGGAAGTGCAGTTGTAGCAAAGCCTAATTTGACTACGATTTACAAGGTAAGCGGCATCGGGGCAAACGGTTGTGTTAGTAAAGATTCTATTAATATTATTGTGCACAATAGTCCGTCAATTAATATCGTCCCAGCTAATCCCTCGATTTGTTTTGGTCAAACGAAAAATTTAAATGTAAATGGTGCATTAACTTATTTATGGTCGCCTGCAACAAATTTGTCTTCTGTCAATGGCAGCTCAGTGGTTTCAAATACTACTTCCAATATTACTTATTTTGTTTTGGGAACTGATATTTGGGGTTGTAAAAATTCCGATTCCGTTGTTGTAACGGTAAATTCATTGCCACAATTAACAGTTTCACCCTCTGATACATTGATTTGTAAAAATACCTCTGCTACAATTAATGTAAGTGGAGCGGCAACATATTCATGGTTGCCTTCATCAACATTATCAGCACCTACAGGAAGTAGTGTGATTGCAAATCCAACTATTTCAACAACATATCTGGTAGTTGGTATAGATAATAATGGTTGTTCAGATACCGCAATTTCTTCAATTCATATTTCTGCTCCACCAGTTATAACACCTCAAAGTCAAACAATTTGCAAAGGCGACATTGCTACTTTAAGTGCCAACTCCAATACTTCAGGTAGTTCAATATTATGGAGCACAGGAGAAACAAGTTCAAGCATATTGGTTTCGCCATCTGTAACAACAAATTATTCGTTAACCGCCATAGATACTATTGGTTGCACCTCCTCAGCCCAAGCTACTGTGAATGTAAATCCATTACCGAGTTTAACTATTTCGCCAAATACACCAACAATTTGCAAAGGCGATTCAGTGCTAATGACAGTCTCTGGAGCTATAAATTATGTTTGGTCTCCAGGAATTGGGCTTTCTTCTACAACTGCGTCAAGTATTATTGCAAAACCAGCTATTACAACAACTTATAAGGTTATTGGCACAAATATTTATGGTTGTGTAGATTCGGCCTTTGTAACCATTTCGGTAAATAATCTGCCTACTATTTCGATTAACCATAAAGATACTTTGGTTTGTAAAGGGTCTTCTTTTACCTTAAATGCCAGCGGAGGATCAAGCTATTCATGGAATCCAACAACATTTTTATCTTCAAGTAATACGAGTTCGGTTACCGTAACTCCCTCTACAAATATAACTTATATAGTAACAGGAATTGATATTAATGGCTGTGTTAATCATGATACTTCCAAAATATATGTCAGTCCAATTATAACCGCTTCTGCCACCCCAATGCAGATTTGTGTTTATGATTCATCAAAATTGAATGTGATTTCGAATCATACAGCTTCATTCTTATGGAACACTGGTGAAACTTCTTCATTATTTTATGTGAAGCCAATAGTTACAACAACATACAGTGTAACTGCAACCGACACAATTGGCTGTTCAGCAAGCACTTCTGTAACCATCATAGTGAATAACAAACCAGTAATAAGTATAAGTCCAGCCAATCAAAATCTTTGTTCTGGCAGTTCTGACACTATCACTGCCTCTGGTGGTTTTTCTTATATTTGGTCGCCTTCTGCTTCTCTTTCTTCGAGCACGGCAGCCACAGTAATTGCAAGTCCAAATGCTTCAACTACATATACTGTAATTGGTTCAACTCAGGCAGGTTGTAAAGACACTGCCTATGCAAATATTATGGTAATACCTTCTCCTACGGTAGTTCTTACTCCGAATACAATTTCAAAATGTATTGGTGATTCTACGGTAATGACGGCCAGTGGCGCAAATACATTTCAATGGTTTCCTTCGGCTGGATTATCAGCCACAACTGGCAATTCAGTAACTGGGACACCCTTGAATACAACAGTTTATAAGGTGATAGGAACTGCAGCAAACGGTTGCACAGATTCTGCTTTTTCTACTTTGATAATAAATCAAAAACCAGTTTTATCTGTTAGCCCCGATTCAACAGATATTTGTCTTTCACAGTCGATAAATTTAACTGCTGCTGGAGCACAAACATATCAATGGTCGCCAGTCAACTCGCTATCCTCAGCCAATGGAGCGACAGTAATTGCGACTCCAAATATTAGCACAACTTATACTTTAATTGGTATTTCTTCAGCAAATTGTTCCGATTCAATAAAAGCTTTTGTGGGAGTTCATTCTTATCCTATTATTTCTATCAATCCAATAAATCCACATCTTTGTCCAGACGATTCAATACAACTAATTGGAAGTGGGTCCGATAATTATATTTGGAATCCAGCCACAGGATTATCAAGTAGCAACAATGATAGTGTAATTGCAAAACCATCTCAAACAACAATATATCAACTTATTGGAAGTAATGCTTTTGGTTGTACAGATACTTTATCCTCAACAATAACGGTTAGTCCAATACCAGTTATTAGTCCAATAAATCCATCCATTTGTTCAGGCGATTCTGTAGAATTAACAGTAACATCAAACACTTCATCATCGACTTTTGTATGGAGCACAGGTGCCGTGAGCAGTAGTATTTGGGTTCATCCAAATGCAACTACAAATTATATAGTTACCGCAAGCGACTCATCAGGATGTTCAAAAAGTGTTTCTACTAATGTTTATGTTAATTCAATCCCAATATTATCGATAACTCCTTTGAACCCAGAAATTTGTCCTGGCGAAAGTGTTAATATTAACGCTAATGGAGCAAATTCATATAATTGGTCACCAAACTCAACGCTATCTAACAACAGTGGTAATAATGTAACAGCTTCTCCATCAACCACATCGACTTATAAATTAGTTGGCTTCTCTACTTCTGGATGCAGTGACAGTATAAACTTTCAAGTAATTGTAAATTCAGCCCCAACGGTAACAGTTTCGCCAGTAGCAGCTACATTTTGTGGAGGTTTATCACAAACTCTAATAGCATCGGGAGCAAGCAGTTATTTATGGCAGCCATCAGCTGGTTTAAGCACTAACACAAACGACACTTCTATTGCAACTCCATCAACTACAACTGCTTATCTTGTAATCGGAACCGATAGCAATGGCTGTAGCGATAGTGCAATTTCATTATTAACAGTTTATTCAGAGCCAGTGATTAGTCATAACACATTAAATATTTGCCCCAATGATACGGTTAATTTGACTGCGTCAGCTCCTGGGGCTACAACATATTTATGGAGTAATGGAGCAACAACTTCCACAATTGCTGTCAATCCAAATATTACTACAAATTATACGGTTACAGTTAATTATCCTGGTGGATGCGTTAAATCTTCATCGGTAATAGTGAATGTTTATAATGACCCGAAAGTGCATGCAGGAGCCACAAATTATTCAATTTGCATTGGTGATACAACTGAGTTATTTGGTTCAAATTCGGTAAGTTATATATGGTCTCCAACAGCAAATGTAAGTCAAACAGCGGGCACTCACATTCATGCATGGCCTTCCGTAACTACCACATATAATGTAGTTGGAACATCAATGCATTCATGTAAAAGTACTGATACAGTTCAAATAAGTATTTTTCCGGCAACCAACATAGTAGCAAGTACAAGCGCATCAATTATTTGTATTGGTGACACTGCGATTTTGCAAGCCACAGGAGGAAGCACTTATCATTGGTCGCCAGGCAATGGTTTAGTTAATAATAATTTGGCTCAGGTTTATGCCAATCCAAACACCAGCACAACATATTTTGTAAGAGGTGTAGATACTAATGGTTGTTCAAATCAAGATTCAATTTTTATCAAAGTTGACCCAGGTCCAGTTATCAATATTACTCCAGCGAATCCAATTATTTGTCAAGGTGATACGATAAATCTCACTGGAAGCGGTGCAAACACATATTTCTGGACGCCGAATGTTTGGCTGCTTGGTGCAAATATGCAAGTTGCTACTATATTTCCAAGTTCAAATATTGTATATTCTGTTACTGGCATAGATTCAAATGGCTGTTCAACTATTCAATCGGTGTATGTAAATGTAAAACGTAAGCCAATAATTTATGTATTCCCGCCTTTGGATTCGATATGTGAAGGCGATTCGATAATGATTTTTGCTATGGGTTCTGGCAACAACGGCTCTTATAATTGGTCGCCTTCAGCAGGTTTAAGCTCAACCGTTGGTGATACTATTTTTGCTTCACCTTCGGTAAATACTACTTATGAGATTACTGGAGTTAGTACCGACGGTTGTAGCAAAACAAACGAGGCCATTATAAAAGTTCATCCTAAACCCCTTGTTACTGTTTCTTCAAACAATCAAACAATTTGTAGAGGCGATTCTGCAAGCATTACTGCTTTTGGTGCTAATAATTATTTTTGGAATAACCCGAGTAGCATTTATTCAAATTCTGGAAATATTGTTGGTGTAAATCCTTTTTTTTCAACAAATTATTCAGTTATTGGCACTAATATTTATGGATGTTCAGATTCTACAAACTCGCAAATTAACGTAAATCAACTTCCAAATATTAAAATCTCGGCTTTAGATTCCTCTTTATGTATTGGCGATTCAACAATGCTTTTTGCTGTTGGTGGTATGTCATATATTTGGAATTCAAATCCGTCTTTAAATCAAAATATTGGAAGTGCTGTTGGAGCTTTGCCTCTTTTAACAACAAAATATTATGTAAGCGGAACAGATTCAAATACATGTGTCAACAGCGACAGCTTACAGATTTTAGTAAATCCAAGACCAATTATTGGAATTATTCCTTCATCTTTAAATATTTGTGCAGCCTCACAAATTCAACTTAGCTGTCAATCTAATATGAATCCAACTCAATTTGTATGGAATACTGGTGATAGCGTAAATATGATTACAAAATATCCAATTTCAAATACAACTTATAAGGTTAATGGATTTAATATTTTTGGATGTGAGGATAGTGCTTCTGCAAATATTATTGTTAATCAATATCCCCAATTAACTTTAAATCATTATGACACCATAATTTGTGACTATGATAGTTTGAATTTAGTTGGAGGCAGTAATATTAACCCGGTTAATTTCCAATGGAATAATCTTCTGACAAACAACAATATCACAGTTGCACCAAATACATTAACAACTTATAGATTAATTATTTCTGATTCGATTGGCTGTAGTGATACTGCTTTTTCAACTGTAGATGTGCAAACGATGCCAACGGTGGCGGTAAGTTCATCAAAACCTCATTCTTGTGCTGGAGACTCAGTAATTTTCTCGGCTGCAGCTTCGGCTTCGGTTGCTTTTTATTTGTGGAATAATTTGGTGGTTACACCATCAAATATCTTATCTCCAATATCTTCGGCATGGCATAAAGTTACAGTTATTGATAGTATTGGTTGCTTCAATTCCGATTCAATTTATCAAAGTGTAAATCCTATACCTCAGATTAGTGTAATTCCGTCAGTAAGTCAGATTTGTTTTGGAGACACTACAATTCTGAGTGCTTCATCCACAGTAAACCCCATTAATTTTTATTGGAGCAATGGCAGTTCGGCGAGTAGTATTATTGTAGATCCAACAATATCAACAAATTATTCATTAGTTGCAACCGATAGTATCGGCTGTAAAGATAGCGTTGCCTCGCTGGTAACAGTTTATGCGCTTCCAATTGTTGAGATATTACCTGCAAATCCTCATATTTGTATTGGCGACAGCATTACACTTTCGGCAAATTCAATTCCTTCTGCTACAAATTATTTTTGGAATACAAGCGATACAAATTCGAATGTTACTATCAGTCCAAGTTCCAACACCACCTATTCAATTCAAATAGAAGATATTCATAATTGCAAGAATACTTTATCTAAAACTGTTATCGTCAATCAGTTACCAAATATTAGTATTACTCCAAATACTATAGGAATTTGTAGTGGTGATTCAGTTCAGTTGACCATAAATTCTTCCAGCATCTT
>MNXP01000010.1 GCA_001872625.1 Bacteroidetes bacterium CG2_30_33_31 | reverse complement strand
AAATCTATTTTAGTATTAAAGCAGTTTTCAAAGAGTTTATTTGATTTATCAGCTTGTCCACAAGCCGATAAAACCATCAGTGTCATTATGACTAATATCAGTGTCTTCATAATATTAATGCCAACGAATGTATATCCACCATATGGCGGTTATTTCGTATTTAGTTTGAGGTTTGTAAATTTATTTAATTCTCTGTATTTTAATGCTTTGTTCGTTTTTAAGCGCTCCCTTTGGCTTTGCTCTGGGCAGCTGTTGTCGGTTTTATCCATTTTTTGGTATTAAGCAAATTTGTAATTATTTTCGATACAAATATAACATTTTATTTTAAGCACAAACTCAACATCCAAATTATCTAATGGACTTTTTATCTGGTCGAAACCTTTGGTTGTAATATGGGTGTACATTTCAGTTGACATACATTCATATCGGCTTGGTATGTATTATAAAAATATCATTATTAAGTTTATGAGCAAGTGGGAGGCAAAAAGTGTTCAATTGAACTTAAAAAAATATAGGCTCATCAAATTCTCCATAACAATCTTTAAGCAATCCAATTATTTCACCTACAGTGGCATAAGCTTTTACAGCGGCAATTATAGATGGCATAAGATTTTTGTCGGCAATAGCATCTTCTTTTATTTGATTTAAGAGTGTATTTACCAGAACATTATTTCGTTCTTTTCTTAATCTTTTAACTTTTGCAATTTGTAGCTCTGCTGCAGCTGCATTATAAGGATGGAAATCAACAGATTTTGCCTCTTCCTCTCTTTTAAAAATATTCAAACCCACTTTGGGAATATCACCGTTTTGCCGACCTAATTCTCTTTCATAAGCCTGTTTAGAGACCGACTCTTGGATTTTACCTTTTGCCACTGCATTCACAATACCTCCCCATTCATCAACTTTTTTCATTTCTTCACGAATTTCTTTTTCAAATTGATTTGTAAGTGCTTCCACATAATAAGAACCACCCAAAGGATCCACGGTATCACAGATTCCCATTTCATGAATAAGTATCTGCATGGTGCGAAGTGAAATCTCAGCTGCTTTTTCAGTAGGAATTGTATAAGCTTCATCGTAACTACAAAGTGCCATAGTCTGTGTGCCTGAGAGGGCGCTTACCAAAGCATAATATGCGCTTCGAATGATGTTGTTTTCGGGTTGTTCTTTGGTCAATCCGCCACCGCCACCACCAGCTATCATCCTCATCCAGCATGATTTATCATTTTCTGAATGATATTCTTCCCTAATAATTTTTGCCCATAATTTTCTACCACCTCTGAATTTGGCAATCTGTTCAAAGAAATTTCCATAGATATCAAAATTAAATGATAAGCGAGAGGCAAATTCATCAATATGAAGTCCCCTTTTAATAGTACCATCGCTATAAGCTTTGGCAATGCAGAAAGCATAAGCCATCTCTTGAATTGGATTTGCTCCACTTTCGCGAATATGATAACCACAGACACTAACAGGGCTGTAATTCGGTACATTCTGGGCACAGTATTCAATGGTATCAATCACAAGTTTCACAGACTTATCCACTGGGAATATCCAAGTGCCTCGTCCAATAAATTCCTTAAGAATATCGTTTTGCGCAGTACCTCTCAATTGGCTTATGTCGTAGCCCCATTTTTCTGCTAAAGCAATATACATGGCTATCAAAACTATTGCAGATCCATTTATTGTAAGAGATACGGTGATTTTATTTAGGTCGATATTTTTAAAGGCAATCTCAAAATCATTGAGGCTGTCAACAGTCATCCCCACTCTTCCAACTTCACCAACAGCTTCGGCGGAGTCTGAATCTAAACCACATTGAGTAGGAAGATCAAAAGCTACATTCAAACCTGTTTGACCGTTCTTTAGCAAAAAATGAAATCTTTCGTTGGTCTCTTCAGGGGATGCAAAACCAGCATACTGACGAATAGTAAAAGGTCTTTTCCGATACATTTCTGCATGAATTCCTCTCGTAAAGGGGTATTGTCCAGGCAATTCGCTCTCTATGTCAAAGCTTTCAATATCTTTTCTTGTATAAAGAGGTTTTACTGATATGCCACTTTCCAGAAAAACATCCTTTAAAATTGCTTTTTTATTAATTTCAGTCATAGTCAAAGTTTTAAAATATAATCTTCATGATAAATTTATTAAGCTATATAAACTACTTTTTCTTGATGCTATCGAAATATATAATAACATCTTGAATTTGAGTTCCCGTAGGAAAAACTCTGTCGGGACCAAATCTCATCAAAGCGTCTACATCTCTCTGCGGTATATTTCCACCAACAACCCATTTAAAATGAAGATTTCTTTTTTCCATTGCTTGCTTCAAGTTTTCGGCAATTATTAGATGAGTGCCCGATAAAATGGACAGTCCAATTGCATCAACATCGTGAGCTTCGGCTATATCCAAAATTTTATCTACTGATTTTCTTAAACCAGTGTAAATAACTTTAAATCCAGCATTTTTTAATGCGTGCGCCAATACTTTAACGCCCACATCGTGGCCATCAAGTCCAGGTTTTGATAATAGAATTTTCATACTTTAAGTTTCAATGTTCGTTATTCAAAATTATTACTGATGCAATTGCTCCTGGACCACCAATATTATGTGTCAATCCGCGCTTTGCACCTTTAACTTGTCGAGCTCCAGCCTTATCGCGCAGATGAGTTGCCACCTCAACCACCATTCTAACACCAGTTGCACCCACAGGATGTCCACAAGATAGTAATCCTCCACTGACATTCACTGGCAGTTCACCGCCCAAAGTTGTAACTTTTCCTCGAATCAAATCTTTAGCTTCCCCAACTTTGCAAAATCCAAGATCTTCATAAGTTATAAGTTCAACAATAGAGAAACAATCATGAATTTCCACAAGGTCAATTTCATCCATAGGTTTGGTTATGCCAGCCTGTTTGTAAGCCATGGCAGCTGCATCGCGATTTGCCTGAAATGAGAGAAATTTTTGTCGGCTATCGAAAAATGGCAAATCCCAGCCCGTTGATACGGATAATCCAATGCCATCGATATAAATTGGCTTATGTTTACTTTTATCAACATCTTCAGCCCTAATCATTATCACACAGGCAGCGCCATCAGTCGTTGGACAACTGTCCATCACAGTGAGAGGGAAGGAAACCATTGGTGAGCTAAGCACTTGGTCGAGGGTGCAACATGCTCTATAATGAGCTTTTTCATTCATAGTACCATGAAAATGATTTTTGACAGAAATATTTGCAAGGTCTTCTCTTGTAACGCCATACTCATGCATTATGCGGTTAGCATAAACAGCAAAAGTTCCAGCGGCTGTAAAACCTTTTTGGTAGAAGGGATGTGTCAACTCAACCATCATTTTCACGATGCTATCTTGAGGTGAACGGTCGCGAAGTTTTTCTACGCCAAGAGCCATCGCAACATCGCATTCTCCTGCAGCTAAGGCATTTGCAGCATTACGGATGGCATCGGCACCTGAGGCACAAAAATTTGAAACACGAGTTATAGGGATTCCAAAAATTCCAAGAGGTTCGGACAAATCCATGCCGCTGCGGCCTTTATAAACACCTATTTCGGGAAAGGCTGTGGAAAGCCATGCCGCCTGTATTTCCTCTGCTCCTACTCCTGCATCTTTCATCGCCAAAGTAGCTGCCTCCCGCACCAAATCATCATAACTGTATTGAAACAATTCTCCAAAAGCTGTTTGTCCAACACCAATTATGGCTATATCTCTTTTTTTCTTCATATCTTTATGCATTTCCAGAAATAATTAGGCTTACTGTCGTTCTCAATCATTTTTCGATAGACTAATTCTACGCGGTCGCCTATTTTTATTTTATTTTCTTCTGTTGAATATAAGTCGTCGGTCTGTTGCAGCGTCAATCTTCCACCGCCATCAATATCTATCACAATCATATTTATTGGAGGAAATGACGAGGGAAAATATAACTCAGAAGTAAGAGTATAAACTGTTCCTTTTCTCTGTAATTTTTTCTCAAAAAACTCCTTTCCATGGCAGTGATTGCAACGAGCAATCTTAATAAGAAATACACTATGACATTTTGTACACTCATCAGCCATAAGATATAAAAGTCGGCCTTTCTCTCTTTCCATCATCATTTCCGACGAGAACATTTCCTGATGTCTGTAATTAATATCTGTAAAATCTCCTTGCTTACGAAGTTTAAGATAATCATGATATGATTCAATATTAATAAATTCCAAATTAGCGAGTTTTGGAATGTCTGGCTTACTTTTGATTTTTAAACTAATTACATTAGTTCCATTCATATAGTCGAACAAGAGCACAGATCCATTACAATTTTCTATGGCACTAATAAGAAGCAATAATGCATGGCATGCAGCAGTATTGCCCACCATCGATTTTACATTATCTTTAAGAAGCTGTTTATCAGTATCGAATCCACTTTTTTTCATTATTCCTAAAATCATACGAGCATAAGGTGAATTTATTATAATGCCACCAAATTTGCCATTTTGCGGCGCCGTTTTTATCCAAGCATTTTCAATATTTGCTTTAAAACCAGCTGAGCGTGAAAAGCGAAGATCATAAACAGTTTTCTGCCCTTTATAATAAAACTCTTCGGCAAAAGATGAAGAAAAAGATTCTGAAGAACTTATTTCAGCCAAACCTTTTTCAGTTGAAATAACCATAGCCATGGCAGCATGACCGCTGGATTGGTTTTCATCGCCGATAGCGGCAAAATCAACATTAGCGGCTATTAGCAAAATATTTTTATACTGCCCCGCATTCACCAATTTATCAGCAAGAAGCAAAGCATCTGTCCCAGCACGTGCAGTGGAAATAATATCCATTGCAAAAATTCCTTGTTTTAATCCAAGTAAATCAGCCATAAAAGAAGCATGATAGCGCTCTTTAAATACTGGTGTGGAAGTGGCAAAAAATATTGCGTCAATTGCACAACTTTCATCAATAATTTTTGAAGCTGCGCTAAAAGATAGCGTAAATAAATCTTCATCGACATAGCATATACAATGTTGACTTTTAACAGTCGATGATGATTGTAGCATTTGGCCTGTTGCCCTATATTTGGGAAAGGCTACTTCATATTTTATTATTTCGCTCAATTTCAAGTTCTTTAGCAATGTTCAATTTTAGTATTTCGGAAGTTCCTCCACCAATAAGTGTGAAACGAGCATCGCGTAAATAGCGTTGCAAAGGATATTCTTCAGCAAATCCATAGGATGCTAAGATTCGGGAAGCTTGGTCGCAGATATTATTCGCACTTTCGGAAGCATAGAGTTTGGCAATCATCGAAGCCTGATGACGAGGAAGATTTTGATCGCTCAAAGATGCTGCATAAAGAGTATAAAAGCGTGCAGTATCCAATTGTACTTTCATTTCAGCGAACTTCATTTTCACAGCCTGAAAGTTGTAAATCACTTTACCAAACTGTTTGCGTTCTAAGGCATATTTCAATGAATCTTCAAAAGCTGCCGTTGCCACACCTATAGATAAAGCGGCAGTCATAATTCGAATTTCTGCTAATATTTCAAACAAATATTTTGAGCCGTCGCCTAAATTTCCGAGAAGATAATTTGTTGGAAGTTTCACTTGGTCGAAATAAACCTCACTTGTTATCGAGCCTCTAACTCCAAGTTTCTCAATACTTTTACCAATATTTACTCCTTGTATTTTGGCTGGAACAAAAAATATTGAAAGACCCTCAGTTTTATCAGTTTTTGCAAGCACTGTGAAGAAATCGGCCACTGGCGCGGAGGTTACCCAAGTTTTTTGACCACATAAAATAAAGCCATCATGCAAAACTTCCGCTTTAGTTTGAATACCAAAAAGGTCGCTGCCTGCATTGGGTTCTGTCATGCAAATACCACCAATTTTATTTCCCAATAATGCTTCATCAAAATAGGTTTTTATTTCTGCATCACCCAATCTATTTAGAAAATATGTAGCCATAAGAGATTGCATTGTGCAAGAAACAGCCAGAGAAAGTGAGCCTCGGCTTAGTTCTATTACTGCCAAGCAATAAGAGACTACATCAACACCGCTGCCACCAACAGACTCAGGGTAACGCATTCCAAAGAAGCCTAATTCGCCAACCTCCTTAAATAATTTTAGTGGAAACCTACGGTTTTCATCAATAGCTTTTGCCTCAGGGACAACTTTCCTGTTGGTAAAATCTTTGAAGGTTTGCTGAATTTGCTTTTGTATTTCTGTTAATTCAAAATTCATGATTTCAAGCAGTTATAGATAAATTGAAACAAGGATTAGCATGTGGAATTACTGCGGTAGCTTCAATCTCAATAAGAGCTGGATGATCGAGCAAATCGGAAACAAAAATCATGCTCATGCAAGGATAGTGATTCCCTATGATATTTTTCCAAACCAAGCCTAATTCCTTTCTTGAAGTAAGATATTGATCGCGGTCTTTGCAAAAGCATGTCATTTTGCATATATGTTCTGGTTTTCCACCAGCCTTATTCAATATACACAAGATGTTTTTTAGAGCTTGCTCAAATTGAGGTATCAGCATAGTACTTTGAAATTTCTCTTCTTCATCCCAGCCAACTTGACCAGCCATAAAAAGAGTCCTACCGGGTAATGCGAGAATTGCGTTGCTATAACCTTTTGGCTTAAGCCAACCTTCTGGCAAAATGTTTTCGTGAACTATTGATTTTTCATACATAATGCATTATTTAACAGTTATTTAATTAATTATTATCATCTCATTTATTTTCTAAAGATGCTGCCCTGAGCTCAGCAGTTTTAATAAGCTCAATTGAGTTAGTATTTTGAGAAAAAGCAATTTTGTAATCGCTCATAGCTTTTTCTTTTGACACAATTTCATTTCTTAAGTCATCGGCAATGGAGTCAATATTCCTATTTTGTGGCAAGCCAAATCCTCCACCACCGCCAGCAATCTGCCTATAAATTGTATTTGCAGGAATATTTTCAATCAAATCTTTGCTTAAAGGTTTTAAAGTTTTTCCATCGGGAAACAGCAATTCAATACTATTTAAAATGCTTCCTTTGCCTCCGAATAATCCATAATTTTCTTCCACATCTCCATCACCAAAAACTACCATTGTTGTATCATCACTACCAATTTTTAAAATTGTTTCCACGCCGAGGCCACCTCTCCAAGTGCCAGCACCGCCAGAATCTTTAATATATTCGTGTTTAATTATTCTATGTGGTGTTTGCTGCTCGTACATTTCATAATCTTGATCCAATAGTCCACCAGAAGCGTCAATCATTCCAATATGGTCGTAACCATCATCACCTTGAAGTGCGCCAGATCCACCTTTCAAACCCATAAAACAAATATCCACATATTTTTCTCCTTTTAGTGGATGATTGCCTGTAAAAAGCGAGCATAGCAAATGATTCCAGCCAGCAGTAACACGATGAGGCATTGCTGGACCCAGAGCTTTGAAAATTGAATCCGCAATCTGAGGGCATAAATGATTTCCAAAAGTTGTTGCTTTTGGATATGAAGCATTCAGGATAATGCCCTCAGGAACTATGTATGTCAGTGGTTTAATCATACCTTCATTATGAGGAATATTTGGGTTTACCATCTGCAGAAAAGTTAAGGTGATTGCAGAACATGAAGAAGTGTAAGTTCCATTAACAAAACCATTTGTTTGTGGCGACGATTTTGAAAAATCGAAGATTATATCTTCATCATTCACAGTAATACGACTTTTTATTTCAAATACGGAACCTAGATGTTTGCCATCGTAATAAACTTTACTACTACCTTCATAAATTCCATTTGGCACTGAAGTTATTTCAGCTCTCATCATACGCTCAGTACTATTAAATAATTCTTTTTTGTGAGCCTCAAAACTGTCGATACCATATTTGTTAATAAAATTTATTAACCTACGCTCGCCCAAGCTACAAGCACCAATTTGAGCTTTAATATCTTCAGGAACCATGCTGAGCCTGATATTAGCGAAAATCAAATTCCAAACATCTTTTCTAAGAATACCTTTTTCATAAATTTTTATAGCGGGAATTCTCAGAGCCTCTTGCCACACTTCAGTAGCATTAGGATTATATCCGCCTTGAACAGCCCCACCAATATCAGCTTGGTGACCCTTAGCTGCCGACCAACCCATCAATTTTTCTTCAACAAATATCGGCTTGAAAATAGCAACATCATTATTTTGGTTTCCCATACTGAATACATCATTATGAATGATTACATCTCCAGGATATATTTCATTTTCATACTGTTTCAAAATAACTTTGCAAACCGGACCTAAAGAAAAACTTAAAATAGGAAGATTTTCCGTCTGCTCAAGCATATTGCCAGAAGCATCGTATAAACCAGTTACAAAATCTTTGGCTTCGCACAAAATTGGCGAGCGTGTAGTTTTCATAAGGGAAATACTCATCTCATCTGTGATGGATTTGAAAGCCCTTTGAAAAATCGAAAGCAAAATTGTATCAATTTTTATTTTAGACATTATTCGATGTTTTTCTTGTTAATGATTTTTTATTGTAGCCTTCAGGCATGAGCATCTTGTTATAAACGATGAAGCTTCCTCCGGTAATAGTTTCACAATGGTAAGTTGAACTCAGGAAAATAGTAGTATTAATTTGTTCAATAATTGCGGGACCTTTAATTAAAATACCTTCGCCCAAAATATCGCCATCATATACTGGAAGTAGCTGCATTTCATCAACTTCTGGTACATAAGCCTCTCTCATTCCTTTGAAAGCAGATTGCAATAAATTAGTATTTGTGCTCTTTGATGAGGAAAGAGAATCTGGTTTTTCTGTAACTCCCACTGCCCTGAGTCTCACATTTATCATTTCCAATTGTGTCCCCTCTGCCTTAAGTTCATAGCCATATTTACGGTTGTGCTCCTTATGAAAAGCTTCTTTTATATCGTCAAGTTTGAAGCCTAAAATTTGTTCCATTTCAACTTCCATAGGTACTTCATGAAATTGCCCTATGTAGCGTAAATCTAAAGAAGGATAATATTCGATTTTCGATTTTTCAATACCTTCATCCGACAAGGTTTTTTCTGCTTCTTTTTTCATGTCATCAAACAATTTAAGGAATTGTTTACGGTTTATGTTGGAATAATTTGACAAGTATGAGCGAACATAATCGTGTTTCAAATCGCCTAAAAGCATGCCAGCAGCACAAAAAATGGAAGCTACCGCTGGAACCATAAACATAGGAATTTCAAGCTCTCGACAAATTTCGCCGGCATGAATAGCTCCAGCGCCACCAGCACAAATAAGCAAAAATTCTCTTGGGTCGTAGCCACGTTCAACCGAAACCTGCCGAACTCCCTGAGCCATATTCATATTTATTACTCTGTACATTCCAGCAGCAGCTTGCTGAGCTGTCAAGTTCAGAGTTTTCCCTAATCTATTTTCAGTTATATCAAGGGTTTTTTCTTTGTTTAGCAGGTATTTTCCACCAGCAAAAAAATTGGCATCCAAATATCCTAATATCAGGTCGGCATCGGTGCAAGCTGGTTGAGTGCCGCCACGCATATATGAAATTGGCCCTGGCAAAGAACCTGCACTTTGTGGACCCATTTTTAAAAGTCCACCCTTATCAATCCAACCAATGCTTCCTCCCCCAGCTCCAATAGTGATGATATCAAGAGTTGGAAGTGCAATTCTATGCCTATCAATTTCTCCTTCAGTGCTGGTAATACATTTCCCGTTTACTACCAGCGAAGCATCGAAGCTTGTTCCGCCCATATCCATGGTTATACAATGCTCAAAACCAAGCATCTGAGCGTAATAGGCTCCAGCAATTGGTGCCGCAGCAGGGCCAGAAAGAACAGTTACTGCAGCTATTTTACGTGCCACTTCAGGAGTAACGATTCCTCCATTGGACTGCATAATCATAAGTTTTCCATTAAAATTTATATTGTTAAGTTTGCTCACTAATGACTGTAGATATCTGTCGATTACAACTCCAATATAAGCATTGATGCAGGTTGTACTTACTCTTTCATAAAAGCGGATTGATGGAAGGACTTCAAAAGATGCACAAATAAATAGATTTGGTAAGGCTTCTCTAAAATAATGGGCTATCTGTTTTTCATGTTCATTATTTAAATAAGAATTCATTAAGCATATTGCAACTGCTTCAACATTTTCACTTTGTATTTTGTGAATGATTTCATCAAGTTCGGCAAAGTCAATGGATTGCAATGAATTTCCTTGAGCATCGATTCTCTCATCAACACAAAATCTTAAATATCTTGGAACCAATGGTTTAACATTCAGATAATGATTGTTGTAACGTTCTTCTCTCACTCCTCTGCGCATTTCCAAAGCATCGCGAAATCCTTTAGTAGTAAGCAAAGCTGTTTTTGCTCCTTTCATGGTTAGCATGGCGTTGGTAGCCACGGTTGTTCCATGAACAATAGTATCAATTTTTTCTATGAAAGTTTCAGGAGGCATATTCAGTTTTTCGGCAATTTCATTAATTCCGGTTATAAAACCAATTGATGAATCTTCTGGTGTAGATAATGTCTTGTGAACCAGCGAGGAGGCATCATTTCCAACAAGGAAGAAGTCTGTAAATGTTCCACCAACATCGATTCCTAATTTATATTTTATTACACTTTCTTGCATCTATTTGAATTGTTTAAAAATTATTTAGATTTTAGAATTTCTCAGGTAAACCACAAAAATATTTAAAAAAATCAATATATATTAAATTATCTTTGAGCATATTAACAAAAGTCAAAGCGTAGCGGAAGCAAATTGTTAGCGCTACGCTTTGGCTTATAATTTATTTTTACCCTATTTCAGGTGTGGTTAATTCGGAAAGAGAATCCTGAATTTCCTTGGAAGAAAGTTCAAAATTTGAAATTTTCCCGGCAAAATAATCTTGGTAGGCTTGCATGTCGAAATTACCATGGCCACATAAATTAAAGAGAATTGTTTTAGAAACTCCCTCTTCTTTACATTTTTTAGCTTCTTTAATGACGCAAGCAATTCCATGATTAGCTTCAGGGGCAGGAATAATTCCTTCTGCTCTGGCAAAAGTTATTCCAGCTTCGAAAACTTCCATATTATTAAATGCTTGGGCTTCAATTAATTTATCTTTCATAAGTTGACTTACAACTGCACCAGCGCCATGATATCTTAAACCTCCAGCATGAATTGGTGCTGGCACAAAGTTATGACCTAAAGTGTACATAGGCAAAAGAGGAGTCATGCCAGCGGTATCGCCAAAATCGTACCTGAAGACACCTCTTGTTAATTTTGGGCAAGCTGTGGGTTCAGCTGCTATGCACCTTATATGTTTACCTTCTGCTAAATTCAATCGTAAAAATGGGAAAGCTAAACCTGCAAAATTTGAACCGCCACCAAAAGGAGCAATCACTATATCTGGCATATTACCTTCTTTTTCCAACTGTTTTAATGCTTCTTGACCAATGATTGTTTGATGCAATAAAACGTGATTTAATACACTTCCAAGGGCGTATTTTGTATTTTCATCAGAAGCCGCTCTTTCAATTGCTTCTGAAATTGCGATACCCAAAGATCCAGGAGTGTTAGGAAACTTTTCAAGAATTCTTTTACCAACTTCTGTTTCAGCTGATGGCGAAGGAAAAACTTTGGCTCCCCAAGTATTCATCATTACTTTTCTATATGGCTTTTGTTCGTAAGAAATTCTAACCATAAAAACTTCACACTCAATTTTAAAGATATTGCAAGCAAAGCTCAAAGCGCTACCCCATTGACCTGCACCAGTTTCGGTGGCAATTTTTTTTACACCTTCCATCTTATTATAATAAGCTTGAGGAACGGCAGTATTGGGTTTATGAGATCCAGCAGGACTTACGCCTTCGTACTTGTAATAAATTTTCGCTGGCGTATCAAGTGCTTTTTCCAAACCGTAGGCACGAAACATTGGTGTAGGACGCCAGATTGAATAAATATTCCTAACTTCATCGGGAATGGAAATCCATCTTTCTGTTGACACTTCTTGTTTTATTAATTCCATAGGAAATAATGGAGCTAAATCAGCAGCTCCTAAAGGCTGTAAAGTTCCGGGGTGAAGTGGTGGTAATGGCTTATTGGGCATGTCGGCCACAATGTTGTACCAGTTCTCTGGAATTTCGCTTTCACTCAATGTAATCTTTCGATTTTTCATAGTAAATTTAATTAGTTGGTTAGTATAAATGAATATCACTCATAACGAAAGCATATTTCAACTTCCGTTAATTTCGTTATTGTATTGATTTTTATCATGATTTAGTTTATTTTTTGAAAATAATGCTAATTATTTTTCAGCTTATTTTATCTAAACCATTTACCTACACATTAAATAAATTGTACAATTTTTAGCGATAAAATCTGAAATCTTTCTTCAATTTCAATTTGCAAAACATGTTGCTTCAAAACTTTTTTAGATGTGTTCACCCTCTATATTTTGATTCTTCTTGCCAATTGCAAAAAAAATCTTAGCTTTTTTGCACGGCTTCGCCCCTCTGAGATACAATTGCAATTCGATTAAAATTGATTATCAATGAGTTGCGACAATCTCGTTATCAAATTAACATGACAGCTATGTCAGCTAATTGGAGAAATGAACAATAAAAATCCAAAAAAGCATTAAATATCAATTTCGATATTTCAGCCATCAGAGAAATAATTTTTCCTAAGTTAGATTGATGGATTTCGTAACGGTAAATGTAGAAAAAAAAATTAACATGATAATTATTAGTTTAATTTTTTTTAAACATCAATTTTATAAATATGTAATTTACTGATATTCAATATTTTTTTATATGCAATTGACTTACATATTTCTTTAGCTTTCATATTTAGTTCATATAATTCTGAAATTATTATATCTCATGAATTCAAAAAGCAACAAGAAATGTCTAAAACAAAGTATTTTTTTTTGCATCTTACAAAAAAGAAGTTCAGAATGTTTTGTTCAATTTTCCGTTATAATTCAAACCCTCATTGTTCGAATAAAGTTTTACAATAAAAAAATCAAAGATTTCGACCGAAGGAAGAAATCTACTAAATTATATCAGAGAACAATGAATTGAAACAATAATTATTCAAAGGCTAAAGATTGATATTTTTGTCAACTAAATTTTAAAACATATAATGAAACTCAATATAACACCGATGCCTAATGGTCAGCTTGCAAAAGTAGAGATGACAAATCCAGATTTTTTTCGACTTTTGGGAGAGCAAGGAATTAGAAATTTGATTAGCGACCATTATAATTTGCTAAAAAAGAGCAATATAAGTAATTTATTTCCACAAGACGAAATTGCATTTGAACAGGCTAAACTTCATTCTTCAGATTTTTTCATTCAAGTGCTTGGCGGTCATCCATATTTTAATGAAAACCGTGGGAATCCAATGCTGCGAAAACGCCATCAGCCATTTAAAATTACAGCAGATGCTCGAATAACTTGGCTTGAATGCTACCAAGAAATCCTTCCCAAACTCAAAATTCCAGAAAATCTAATCATATCATTTTGGAATTATCTCGATTCCTTTTCTATGATGATGGTCAATACTGCGAATTGAAAATTTAAATCTTCCATTCAAATTAGTGTAAATTGATTAGCAATGATTTATTACTATAATTTATAATTAATATTTTACTTGTTATCAGCAAAAATAAATTTGAAATCTTAATAAAAAAATATTTTTCATTCATTTAAATACGTATTTTTGGGTTTTAAATAAATACACAATTTGTGTAACATTTATTGAAAAACCTGAATAATAATATAATTAAGCTTTAGATTTCATTTCTATAAGCCTAAACGACTCCATCAAATAAAATTATAAAAGATTAAATATCAAAAGTATTAACCAATAAAAATGGAGACCTAAAATGAAACATAAACAAAACTACGGAACTAATAAAAATTGGAAAGAAAAAATATTAGCTATGGTAGCAATTTTATCTTTTACACTTTCACTTACTACGGTCATGGCACAGGAAAACGTAAACTCCACAGGAGGAAATGCTGCTGGCAGTGGAGGTTCGGCGAGTTATTCCGTTGGACAGGTAGAATATACCTATAACACTGGAACTAATGGCTCGGTGGCGCAAGGAGTACAACAACCTTACGAAATCTCTGTGGTAATTGGATTTGATGAAGCCAAAGAAATAAATCTTTTAGTTTCGGCATATCCCAACCCTACAACAGATGATTTACTGCTAAAAGTTGATTCTTCGTCTATACTGCCCATTCAATCAATGGAATATCAATTATATGACATGAATGGAAAACTTTTACAAATAACTAAGATTTCAAGCAACCTAACAAGCATTGCCATGAACTCGCTTAAGTCTGCTACTTATTTTCTAAAAGTAATTGCAAATGACAAAGAAGTGAAAACATTTAAAATCATTAAAATTCAATGAAACAAAATTTTTTATAAAATATGATGCAGAATTATTCCGGATTGTTAAGCACATCAGGAATAAACTAAAATGAAATTGAATTTAAAAACAAAAAACAATGAAAAATGCATTTTTAATTTTAGCGGCCATTATCCTAACGGCAAATGTGTTTGCTCAATCACCCGAAAAAATGAGTTATCAAGCGGTAATTCGCAATAGTAGCAATGCCTTGGTTGTTAGCACGAGTGTAGGCATGCAAATCAGTATTTTGCAAGGTTCTCCAACTGGAATATTAGTATATAAAGAAACCCAAATACCAACAACCAATTCCAACGGTTTAATTAGCATTGAAATTGGAGGGATGATTGGCTTTGATACTATTAACTGGACAAACGGACCGTACTTTATTAAAACCGAAACCGACCCCACAGGCGGAATAAATTATACTATTTCAGGTACAAGTCAGTTGCTGAGTGTTCCTTATGCCTTACATGCAAAAACTGCCGAAAATATTAGCGGAGGAGTTATCGAAACTGATCCTGTTTATGTGGCTTCAGTGGCAAGTGGAATAGCAACAGCCGATACTATAAATTGGAATAATAAATTGAATATCGAAGTTGATGGCTCAACAACCAACGAAATACAAGCTTTAAGCATAAGCAACGATACTGTTTATCTTAGCAATGGAGGCTTTGTGAAATTGCCTGCAGGTTTTGATGGCCAATATTCCAGTTTATCTGGTGCTCCAACAAATGTAAGTTCTTTTGCAAATAATGTTGGTTATTTAACAAGCGAAGTTGATGGCTCGACAACCAACGAAATACAAGCTTTAAACATAAGCAACGATACTGTTTATCTTAGCAATGGAGGCTTTGTGAAATTGCCCCCAACAAATGCATGGTCGATAACTGGAAATGTAGGAACAAATGATGGCACTAATTTTATTGGAACAACAGATAATGTTCCATTAACATTAAAAGTGAATAATGAAAAATCAGGAATAATTAAATCAAACGGTCCAACATTTTATGGTTATCAAGCAGGTAAATCCAATACATCAATCAGCAGTGAAGGCTTTGGTTATCAAGCATTATATTCAAACACTTCAGAAAACTATAATACAGCCGTTGGATATCAAAATCTTTATTATAATATAGGAAGTATGAATGTTGGTGTAGGATATCAGTCATTATACCGCAATACATCTGGAGGAGCAAATACAGGAATCGGTACACAAGCACTTCTCTGTAATACTACGGGTATTTATAATTCAGCGTTAGGAATGTATGCTTCCTGTAAAAACACCACAGGCAATCACAATACCGCAATTGGTCATAGATCTTTATTTTATAGTACAACTGGTATTGGAAATACCGCTTTAGGAGCTGATGCGGGCAGAGAGAATGTAACAGGATCTGGAAATGTGTTTTTAGGTTTCCGTGCTGGATTTCATGAAATGGGTTCAAACAAACTTTATATTGCCAACGATAGCATGAATCCTCCTATAATCTACGGTGATTTTGCTACAGGGCGTGTTGGTATTGGAACTACTTCTCCTACCGCTAAATTGGAAGTTAATGGCGCAGTAAAAATTGTAGATGGAAACCAAGCTCTTGGTAAAGTATTAACTTCTGATACAAATGGGTTAGCAAGCTGGCAAAATTTACCTGCTCCTACTCCAGGAACTGTATTGCAAATGGTAGTTGCTACCAGTGATTCAACAAGTTGGTTAAATACAACAACTTTTACAGAGGCCAATACTGATTATCGCATAAGCTTTGTTCCAAAACATTCTAATAGCCTTTTTTTAATCGAATATAATTTTTCTATAAATACTGCATTTGCTAATAATACCATTTTTCAAATGCAATTAATAAGAGATATTGGTGGTACAGAAATACCAGTTGGTATTGGACCAATTAATGGTTCCAGAAACCAAACAACCTTCAGCGGAAGAACACAGGGTTACGACCAAAATGATAATCAAACAGTGGTAATGTTAGCTAAAGACCAGGGATTAACCGTTGGAACAACATATACTTATGGCTTCAAGTACAGAAGAGAATCGGGAGGTAGCGGAACTTGTTATTTTAATTATAGTATGGGTAACAGTTCTATTTATGGTTATAGTGGAATTATGACAATGAAAATCACTGAAATTGCTCAATGATTTTTTTATTGTGGATATACTAACAAAAAAAAAGGTTCGTGAAAAACGCGAACCTTTTTTGCTTTAAATAATTTCTGCTATCCAACAAAAAGATTAAGAGAAGTGAAACCCCAAGGTCATCCCAACTCTTTTTTTAGTAATTTTGCTTTGTTAGAATACAAATTACCATGAGCAAGTGTATATATCTTTTTGGCAACTTAATTTTCTGAAAGCTGATTTAATCGCAGCAATCTACAAACTCCACTTGCAAATTGAACTATTATTTAAACAATTGAATCAGAATTTCTATTTGAAATACTTCCTCGATGACAACAAAAATGCTATGAAAATATAGATATATCGTTATAATTTACCCTATAAAAAAATAAGCCTCTAATTAATTTATAATTAGAGGCTTATAAAAAAAATTTGTGGAGCTGCGGGGAGTCGAACCCCGGTCCAAACAAGGAAGCTGAGAGCTTTCTACATGTTTATTCTTATTTAGGTTTTCGAGTAAAGCGCGGCATAAGACAACCAAACTCTACCTTATCTTGTTATTTTCATCGCAAATCCCAAGTTTATTTGCAACTAACCTTAACTTACTAGCACCTCGATATCGAAACAGCAAAAGGTAAACTTTTCGCGAGATGTCCTGTCCCAAAACTTGGTTCTGGGATTAAGCTTAATCTACTTTATTCGATTAGGCTGCAAGAGCAAAATTATTTTCGCCAATTAAATGTTCGTGAACCTAATTTAACGGACAGCATTCACAAAGCCCGACATGCTTACAAACCTCTTCATCTTGCTGTCAAATCCGGTCAGCCCCGATGAATATTATTCAGAGCGCAAAATTAGATAATTTAATTCATCCATTAACACTCTGTATAATAATTATTTTGTGTATCAACATATAAGATTTTGAGTGAATAAATTACTCAAAAACACTTGCTACTTACAAAATCAGACTGTTAATAACCGTATTTATTCTGTTGATTTCTTTCTTAAATTTTGAAAATAAAAATTGACATTTCACATATTTTTGCATCTCAGATGAATAAATATACAAATATGGGACAAAAGAATTTACGTCTGAAAGAGATTAAAGATATAATCTCACATCGCCAAATAGGTAAGCAAGATGAATTATTAAACATTCTCAACCGTCGAGGTTTTGAAATTACACAAGCCACATTATCAAGAGACTTAAGCACTTTGAATGTAGCTCGAAAGAATACTTCCGATTTTGGAACTATCTATTTTATACCCGACGAAAATGGGCAGAAAAGCGGTATTGAGCCCGATATTCTTTATGGCGCTAAGTCGTTAAAATTTTCAAGAAATCTTGGTGTAATAAGAACTTTGCCAGGCTATGCCAATAGTGTGGGAGCTCTTATAGATGCCAAAAATATTGGCGGTTTACTTGGTACTGTTGCAGGCAACGATACTGTTTTATTGATTCTTGATGAGAATTACAAAATCGATGATTTTCTCTCAGAACTCAGCGATTTGTTTAGCAATGTAATCTCTCTTATTTAATAATTTACCGGCAATTGTCGGTTTTTTTTTATCATAAATATGCATAAAGCAAAATTAGTACTCAAAGACGGCAGTGTTTTTCATGGTAATTCCTTTGCATATCAAAAATCTGTCGCTGGAGAATTAGTATTCAATACTGCCATGACCGGATATCCGGAAAGTCTCACCGATCCTTCTTATAAAGGGCAAATATTAGTAGCTACTTATCCTCTTATAGGAAATTATGGAGTGCCTGGTAATGAACTATTAGAGTCAATAAATATTAATTTTGAATCTGACAAAATCCATCTCTCAGGATTTGTAATTTCTGAATTTTCTGAAGATTATAGTCACTGGAATGCCAAAATTAGCCTTTCTGAATGGATGAATTCAAACAAGGTTCCTGGAATTTATGGAGTTGATACAAGAGCTCTGGCAAAAATTATTCGTGAAAAAGGCTCCATGCCAGGAAAAATAATTTTTGAAGATAATGAAGTAGATTTTTATACTCCTAAAGAAACTAATCTCGTAAAGTCTGTAAGTATTCAACATCCTAAAATTTATGGTAATGGTAAAAATAAAATAATTCTTATAGATTGTGGGCTTAAGAATAACATTATAAGGCATTTACTGAATTTTGATACCACAATAAAAAGAGTACCATGGGATTATGATTTTACTAAGGAAGAATATGACGGACTATTTATCTCTAACGGACCAGGCGATCCTAAAGAATGTCATGCAACAATTGAAAATTTGAAAACTGCTTTTGAGAATACAAAACCAATCTTTGGTATCTGTTTGGGTAGCCAATTGATGGCACTCGCTGCTGGGGGAGATACTTATAAAATGAATTTTGGTCATCGTGGCCATAATCAACCTGTATTAAATCTTATAGATAATAAAGCATACATCACCTCACAAAACCATGGTTATGCCGTTGATTCTAAAAGCCTACCACCAGAATGGAAACCTCTCTTTATAAATATAAATGATAAAAGTGTGGAGGGAATATATCATCTTTCAAAACCTTTTTTCGCAACACAATTTCACCCAGAAGCCTCTGGCGGACCCACAGATACAGAGTTTTTATTCGATGAATTTATTAATAATTTGAGAATTCGAAAGAACGTATAAACATGAAGAATAACAAGATTAAAAAAGTACTTTTATTGGGCTCAGGAGCTTTAAAAATTGGCGAAGCTGGTGAATTTGACTACTCCGGAACTCAAGCTTTAAAAGCCTTGCGTGAAGAGGGCATAATTTCAATATTAATAAATCCAAATATTGCTACTGTACAAACTTCAGAGGAGATTGCCGACAAAGTATATCTACTACCGGTAACTACCGATTTTGTAAAAATGGTCATTGAGAAAGAAAAACCTTATGGTATAATGCTAAGCTTCGGGGGTCAGACAGCACTAAATTGCGGGCTTGAATTAGAAAAAGAAGGCTATTTTAAAAAGCATAATATTAATATTTTAGGTACAAGTATCGAAACTATAAAATTAACAGAAGATAGGCAACTTTTTGCTGATTTCTTAAGGAACCTAAATATTTCCACACCTAAAAGTGGCTCAGCGTTAAATGTGAAAGAGGCCTTGAAAGTTGCAGATGAAGTAGGATATCCAATTATAATGAGGTCAGCATTTACTTTAGGAGGCAAAGGAAGTGGGTTTTGCTTTAATGAAAAGGATTTAGTAGAAAGGGCCAGCATATCTTTTGCATATTCACCACAGATATTAATAGAAGAATCACTAAAAGGATGGAAAGAAATTGAATATGAAATTGTTAGAGATTCCTTCGACAATTGCATAGCAGTTTGCAATATGGAGAATTTCGACCCTTTGGGAATTCACACTGGTGAAAGTATTGTTGTGGCTCCATCGCAAACACTTAACAATTCAGAATATCATAAACTAAGAAAAACCTCAATAAAGATAGCTAAAAAGCTTGGTATAATAGGCGAATGCAATGTGCAATTTGCTTTGGATCCAAACTCAGAGCAATTTAGAGTAATAGAAGTAAATGCAAGATTATCGCGCTCAAGTGCTTTAGCATCAAAGGCGACAGCATATCCTCTTGCATTCATTGCTGCAAAATTAGGCCTGGGCTACAATCTGGTGGAGTTAAAAAATATTGTAACTGGGTCAACTTCTGCATTTTTCGAACCGGCTTTGGATTATATTGTCTGTAAAGTTCCTCGCTGGGATTTGGCGAAATTTAGTGGGGTAGAAAGACACTTAGGATCTTCGATGATGTCTGTTGGTGAGGTAATGGCAATCGGTAAAAGTTTTGAGGAAGTGATACAAAAAGGCCTTAGAATGATTGGACAAGGCATGCATGGATTCACAGGTAACCAAAATTTAGCAGAAGGTGATATAGAAACAGAACTCACTAAACCAACCGATATGCGAATTTTTGTAATTGCACAAGCACTAAAAAATGGACTTTCTGTTGACAAAATTCATGAGCTTACTGGTATAGATAATTGGTTTCTTTATAAACTTAAAAACATTATTGATATTGAACATAATTTACTAAATATTAATATTTTAGAAAACATTAATTATAGTGATTTATTAACTGCTAAAAAAGCAGGTTTTTCTGATTTTCAAATTGCGAGAGCAGTGATTAAAAGTAGCAATGAAGCAATTGCCTCCGACCTCTTGAGAGTAAGAGCCTATAGAAAAAATCTTGGAATTCTACCATCGATTAAACAAATAGACACCATGGCAGCCGAGTATCCTGCAAAGACCAATTATCTTTATCTTACATATCATGGAAGTCAAAATGATATTGAAAGAGATAATGAAAATAACTCTATAATAGTTTTAGGCTCTGGCGCTTACAGAATAGGCAGCAGTGTGGAGTTTGATTGGTGTAGCGTTCAAGCCGCAAAAACTATCAGAAAAAATGGGTATAAATCGATAATTATAAACTATAATCCAGAGACTGTGAGTACCGATTTTGACATGTCGGACAAGCTTTATTTCGATGAATTGAGCTTTGAACGAATCATGGATATAATTGATTTTGAGATGCCTAAAGGTGTAATTGTTTCTGTTGGCGGACAGATTCCTAATAATCTTGCAAACAGATTATTTAAGGAAAATGTCAACATCTTAGGTACTTCACCAATTTCAATCGACAGAGCCGAAAACCGCCATAAATTTTCGTCGATGCTTGATAGTTTAAATATTGATCAGCCCAAATGGAAAGAGTTGACGACCATTGAAGATGCCAATAACTTTGCTATAACTACTGGATTTCCAGTACTTATACGTCCGTCTTATGTACTTTCTGGTGCCGCGATGAATGTTGTCTCTAATTTGTCTGAATTGGATAAATTTTTAAAACTCGCCGCCAAAATATCAAAGAGTTATCCAGTGGTAGTAAGTGAATTTATTAGCCAGGCAAAGGAAATTGAGTTTGATGCAGTTGCCATGAAAGGAGAAATAAAAATTTATGCAATCAGCGAACACATTGAATTTGCGGGAGTACATTCTGGTGACGCAACCTTAGTTTTTCCAGCACAAAAACTTTACATTGAGACAATTAGAAGAATTAAGAGAGTTTCGCGAGCCATCGCGAAAGAGCTTAATATCACAGGTCCTTTCAACATACAATTTCTTGCTAAAGATAATGATATCAAGGTTATAGAATGCAATTTGAGAGCATCACGTTCATTCCCTTTTGTATCAAAAATTCTTAACGAAAATTTTATTGAAAAAGCTACTCAAGCCATACTGGGATTGGAAATAAGCACAGCTGTAAAATCAATTTTCGATATTGATCATATTGGCATTAAAGCATCACAATTTTCATTTTCACGACTTCAAAAAGCTGATCCAATTCTTGGTGTTGACATGTCATCTACCGGTGAAGTTGGTTGTATTTCAGATGATTACTATGAAGCTGTGCTAAAAGCTATGATTTCAGTTGGATATAAAATTCCTATAAAAGGTGTTTTAATTTCTTCAGGCGATATAAGGTCGAAAATTGAACTTCTTAAAGCCTGTAAACTGATGAAAAATAAAGGTTTACAGCTTTATGCAACACAAGGAACGGCTGATTTTTTAAAAGCAAATGATACTGATGCAATGATTTTAAACTGGCCTGACAGTCACGAAAGTCCAACAGCAATTGACTTTATGAAAAATAAACTAATAGATTTTGTGGTGAATATTCCAAAAAACTTGAGCGATTCTGAATTAAATAATGATTATGAAATTAGAAGGGCAGCGGTAGATTTGAACATTCCCTTAATTACTAATGCTCGATTGGCTTCTGCTTATATTACAGCATTTTGCAGTATCGAAAATAAAGATATTTCTGTTAAATCTTTAGGAGAATATTTTGTTTGAGAAGAATTATATTAAGCTCAACATGAGTAATTAATTATGCTTTTACTAATAAAAATCAACTTTTGAAAATTGAAGAAAATTTGAAATGATAAAAAATTATATTTGCTAATCCAAATCATCAAAACTTATGAAGACAATTATTTATTTTATATCAATATGTTTATTAGTCTTTTATACCAATATTGGCAACGCACAACTTAAAGTATCGTCAGGTGTAAATGGTGAAATATACCATCAATTTACAAAAGATATAACTAATAATACTGATGTAAACATAAAAAATTTACCTTCGGGTGGCAGCATCGATAACTTCAATAGACTGATAAAAGATAGTGTTCAAATTGCCTTTCTTCAGTATGATGTTTTGCTATACAAAGAGATGGAAAATCCTGATATTAAGAAATATATAAAAATATTTCTACCACTCTACGATGAAGAAATTCATCTTATAACAAAAAATAATAATGTAATAAATTCGCTAAATGACCTTAGAAATAAAAAGGTAGGTATTGGCTCAATAAACTCTGGAACTTATGTTACTGCTCAAGTTATAAAGTCGAAGACCATGTTAAAATGGGAAGATTATAACATTCCTTTCGACCAATGTCTGAAAGCACTTTTACACGACAGTATAGATGCCTTTTTTTATGTAGGCGCTGCACCATCAAATTTACTGAAATCATTATCTTCTGGGCTGCGTGATATTATTAAACTTGTAGATATCGATAATAAGCAACTCAAAGATTTTTATAAAGCGAAGTTCATTAACAAAAAGATTTATCCATGGATGAGCAAAGATGTTACAACTTTTTCGGTGAAATCTCTTTTAGCAATTAATACCAAAAATCTTAGTCAACAACAATCAAAAGAAATTGACTTGCTTTACAATGATTTAAAGGGTAATCTTAAAGGAATACAGAAAAATAAGCTATCACATAGGAAGTGGATAAGTGTCGATTTTTCGGATATGGATGGAATTGATTGGCCCGTTTACAAAGAGAAATATATCTCAATTGACTTTTTCTCTCTACTGTTAGCATATATTGCAGCATTACTTAGTTTGATTCAGATATATTTCATTATCAACAAATTATGGAAACGCAAACATGAAAAGTTGGTTGCAGAAAGTATCTCCATTTCAGCAATGTTTATTAGCATAATAATCAATGGGTCATTTGCCTTTAAAAACTTTCACGATGGTGGTATGCCTCAGTTTTCAGCTAATTTAATGTGGATTTTAGCCAGCTCTGTAAGTGCCTTAATAGGAATGGGACTTTTTGTTGCCATGAACAAAAATCTTGGATTTTTTGCCTTGTTAAAACAAGCACTAAAATTAGAAAGTAAGGAAGCTGGCGATTTAGCAAAACTATTTTTCAGACCTAACGGTGCCGATAAAATAATTGAAATTCTTGGCAGAATGGCTATGGTTGATGAAAACCTTGACAAGCGTGAAAAGGATTTTATACAATCTTTCGCCGACCATTGGGATATAAAAATCGATTGGGATGATGTTAAAAAATATTCTTTGGAAAGCGGTGATAGATATGAAAAAATAAAATTAGCAATGACTAATTATTTATATACAAAGCCTCAAGAAGAGCAAGTTAACCAACTTAGAGATGTTTTCAATCTTCTGGTAAATATTGACGAAGTTGTAACAGAGGAAGAAAAATTAATACTTGATGAACTGGAAGGTCAAATTGCTGAATATCTCAACAAAAATGATGATCTTGAAATTTATAAAGTTGCTATTGTACCTCAGACCAACGAACAAGATGAGTCTATGGCAAAATTATTAAGCAAACTAAGCAGAGAGAAAATTGCTGGGGGTTATGCATATTTGTCAGTTCCTTATTATTCAGAACGTTATGCCGAAATTATTTCCTCGCAATATCGATCTATGAAGATTTTTTCGGTAGTTATCAAGCCTAAACATTTGAATGATATGGAATTAATCACCAAAATTTTTGAAGAAGGCTTGAAAAACCGCGAATAAAATTGAAATCATTACTTAAATGAAAATCAAATTGTCATTTGGCAATTTTTCTTAGAGTTAGATCGTAGATTAGAGTGGCGCGAGCCGGAATTTTTTTGTCATCGCCAGTAGCTCCGAAACCAAGATATGAAGGTACAATAAGCTTTGCCTTGTCTCCTACTCTCATCATTTTCACAAACTCATTTAGCCCACTCACAACATCATCTTTATCAATTTTAAAAATCATCGGACCATCGGTCTGCGAAGAATACATTAAATCGCCACGAATTAGATTAATAGTATAATCGAGGAAAACCATTTCACCTGCATTTGGCTGTAAACCAGAACCTTGCTTGTAAATTTTATAACGCAATCCCGACTTAGTATGATTAAATTTCCAAGCTCTTCTTCTAAGATAATCGTCTATCTGTTCATCTTCAATTTTAATATTTACTCTATTAGTTTCTTCAATTATTTTTTCCACTTTAGCTTGGTCAATTTCAATAGGTTTTACTTCAGCATCATTACCACAACTTGCAGTAATATAAGAAATTGCAAATATTATAAAGAATAATTTATAGCTTTTCATAATCATAAATTAAGTCCTTTTAGGAGCGATACTAACTTTTCAATTGTGTCTTGCATTGTCAAAGAAGATTTGCCACCAGCTGCATTAATATGTCCCCCACCATCAAAATTTTCTTTGGCAAAACTATTTACCGAGAACTCATCTTTTGAGCGAAACGACATCTTAATAATATTCTTTCTTTCCTTCAAAAGTGCTGCTATTACAATACCTTTGATAGATAGAGCATAATTTACCACACCTTCCAAATCACCCTCAGAAACATTAAACCTTTCCATTTCTTCCATACTTACCCAGATGTAAGCAGCGTGATATTCATGCAAGACCACCAATTTTTCGTTTATACAAAAGCCCAGAAAACGCAATCTGCTCTCGCTAAAACTATTATAAATGTTGTCATGAATCTTTTTCAAATTAATATCTCCCAACTCAACTAATCTCGCCACGGTTTCGAAAACTTCTTTTCTATTGCAGGCAAAAGAAAAAGAGCCAGTATCAGTCATAATTCCAACATAAATACATGTTGCAATATCTGAATCGAAATATTTTAGCAAATCAGATTCTCTTAAAAGATGGAAAAGCAACTCGGAAGTGGAAGATGATTCGTCGAAGGAAAATATCAAATCGAAGAAGTTTTCATCAGGCATTAAATGATGATCTATCAAAATTTTGAAAGCAGTAACTTTATCAAGCTGATGTGTCAATATACCTACACGATGACTTGCATTAAAATCCATACAAAACACTAAATCAGCATTTTGAAGAATTGATTTTACATCATTCTTTTGTGTTTCATAAGTCAAAATAGCTTCAACATTTGGCAAACATTCCAAAAATTCCGGCAAAGTGTCTGGCGAAATCACCGACACTTTTTTGCCCATATTCAAAAGTATTTTATAAATTGATAATGATGCCCCAACAGTATCTCCATCAGGGTTAGTGTGAGTAATTACAGCTATATTTTGAGCCGAATTTATTTTCTCAATAAGTACTGAAAGCTTCTGTTTTGAAAATTCTATCATCTTGCAAAAGTATGGAAAAATTAGCAAAATGATTTTCCCAATTATATATTTTAGCTTTATGATAAAAAAATGTAATTTTGTAGTATAAATCAGAACTCAAACACAATAAACCGTACAAATGATAGGCAAGACTGCCGACAAATATGAAAATTTTATTAATTTTTAATCCACAAGCTGGTCATGGACGAGCCAAGGATAAGCTTACAAAAGTTGTAAATTACTTTAAAGAAAAATCTCTGGAAATTGAATTAAAATTGACAGATTATCCTAATAATGCTTGCGAAATAGTGCGTGACGCAGACTTAAGTAAATATGATGGTTTGGTTGCTTGTGGAGGCGACGGCACACTTTACGAAGTAATAAATGGATATTACCAAAACAAAGGAGAGAAAAAGATTCCTATTGGTATTGTGCCTCTTGGCACTGGCAACGCCTTTGCTCGCGATTTAGGTCTTACCAATATTTTGTGGAAAGAATCAATTGACATAATTGCTAATCAGAAGACTCGTCTTGTGGACGTAGGAAAATACAAGTGCGAAGGTAAGAATTTCTATTTTTTGAATATACTTGGGCTTGGATTTGTAACAGATGTTTCTGAAACAGCTCGAAAATTAAAGGCTTTTGGAAATATTTCTTACACTTTTGCTGTTCTATTTCGAACAATCTTTTTGAAAACAGATTTGTTGAATTTTGAAATTGATGAAAAAAAATTTGAACGTGAATGCACTTTTGTAGAAATTTCAAATACCAGATATACAGCAAATTTTTTAATGGCACCCGATGCCGAAATTGATGATGGTTTCTTGGATGTGATAATTGCAAGTAAATTAAGTAGAATTAAACTTTTACAAAGTTTTCCTAAAATATTCACTGGCAAACATATTGAAATGCCTGAAATTGAAGTTTTTAAAGCGAAGAAATTAAAAATTAATAGCAGCACGAAAAAACTTCTTGCACCTGACGGCGAATTACTTGGAAGCACTCCAGTTGAAATATATTGTCTGCAAAAGGATATTGAAGTCTTTTGGAAATAAGAAAGTGATTATATAATGCCAACAAAGGCAATTATCTAATAAATGCACTATTTCAATGAGTTACCTTTATACATTCTATTATTTCTGTTTGAATTTTCCTCCATTTCGGTTTTCCCAGAAGCAAAATATTTTTGAAATAACTCAATAATTTTTTCTCTTTTCCCTTTCTCATCCTCTGGCTCAAACTCTTCAAAAGTCCTTTTGGTATAAAAACCGTTATAATTTTTGACCACACTCTTTGTCCGATTATCTAATGGCTTTTTCACAATATTATGAGTTAATTGCTTGTTAATTTTATTTTCAAAAACGTTCCCAACATATATAATTTTGTAAAATCCTTTAAAAAGAGATTTGATAAATAACCTCAAAAACCTAAAGGTCTTATTCAGAATAAAATTCTTTTTAATTTTTAATTTAAAAATAAATGAATTTAATACATCATTTCTATTAGTTACAAAAGTGAAGTCATGATTTTTTAGCCAATCATAATTATCAAATTTGAAAATACGTGTGATAAAATAGGGAATTTTGTAGGAGATAAGCAAGGAGTTTTTCATATTAAATATAATTAAGCATTTAAAAAATTGAAAGTATTATTTATGATGCAAAAATATAATCATATAATGTTAATTATAAAGTATTTAAGTATAATTTAGCTGCTTAATAAAATAAATAAGTAAGTTCAAAAACTTAATAAATTTTAACTACGCTTAATATTTTACTTAATTAAATTAATTTTTTTTAATAATTTACTTAAAAATGAATTATATTTGCCGTCGATTTTAGTTATAATCATTCATTAGAATATGTCAGAAAATCTTCCCATTCTTCATTCTGAATCTGCCTACATACTGCAAAGTTTGTCGGGATTATTGCCAAATTTGAATAAAATGATTGCAATATTTTTCGACAATGAAACGAAAGGATTAAAGGCATTAAGTGTAGAAAGAGGCGCCACTTCTCCTATTGACTTAAATTTTGATGTTGATTTTGATTACAATCAGATTCAACTTTTACGCGAAAGAGGAAATAATCAGAATTGGCTTGATGAATCAAATTTAACCTTTAAAAATTCAAATACGGAAAGTACTCAAAAAGAAGTATTTCAAGAAGTTAACAACAGTATCTTGCTTACAAAAATCAAAAACAACAATGATAAAAAGTTTGATTTATATTTTTTATATTTCAACAAGGATGCTACAAATTTTGGATTGAAACAAGGCAGCGATATTTTAGCCACTTCAAGCAAAAATATCATTGAAAACATTGTCAATAATGCAATCCTTTCGGCTCGAAAACAGCGCGAAGCACAAATCAACGACTTTCAGAAATTTAAAATTTATATTGCCAGAATGCGAGATAAGGCGAAATTTTTTGAATCTAACCTTACAGAAAACGATTTAAAATTCGGTAAAATAAAAATAGACTTTGCAAATTTTATTATTAAAAAACTTTCCGATTCAAAAAAAATTGATATAAGCTTAAGCACTGAAGCTGAAAGATATATAATAAATTTCAAAGAAAACTTTGAGTTAATGGAAATGTGGATAAAAGATGCTTTTGATTTTGCTTATTTCTCTGATTTTGATCCTACAAAACCATTAATAATTATTGAAGATTGGCATTTCAAGGACATAGAACTTGTGGATAATAAAAGCAATATGGTAAAAGAAGAAGTTCAAGAAGATAAATATCGTAAAACTTATACTCTTTTAAATCGCCTTGAAACAGCAGCAAATAAAGTTGTGGTAACACATCAAAAACTCACTGGTTCCACTATTGGTCAAGCTCTTGAAACGCCCATAAGTGCACCAGCCATAAGCGATGCATTAAAAAAGCATTCCAAGAAAATTATTATTCTGATGCAGAAATATCCAAACCGTTGGACATTGATACGCAGTGAATTCAAGTCGGTAACCAATGTGTTGGCATCCAATCCTTATCCACAGAGCCAAACAGCATAAAATACTTTTAGTAATTTCATCTAAAACCCTCAATTTTTTCTATATCTTAGCCCCTATAAATTATTATCAATTATGGAGTTAAATATTAGCAAACCAATTGTGTTTATTGACCTGGAAACCACTGGATTAAATATAGCCAAAGACAGGATTGTGGAAATTGCTGCAATAAAAATTGAACCAAATGGAAAAAGGTCGGAGCTCGAACAACGCATAAATCCAGAAATGCCAATACCTGCAGAGTCAAGTTCTTTTCATGGTATCACCGATAAAGATGTTGTTGATATGCCGACATTTAAAACTTATGCTTCTAAATTAAATCAATTTATCAATGGATGCGATTTTGCTGGTTACAACTCAAACAAATTTGATATTCCACTTTTGGCAGAGGAATTTATGAGAGCTGGCTTTGATTTCGACATGAAAAATCGCAAATTGGTAGATGTCCAAAATATCTTTTACCGTATGGAGCAGCGCACACTTAAGGCAGCTTATAAATTTTATTGTGGCAAAAAATTGATGAATGCACATTCGGCTCTTGCTGATATTGAAGCTACTTATGAAGTGCTGAAAGCTCAAATTGAAAGATACCAAGGTCAAGATTTTGAAGATCTTTTTTGCAAAATAAGCCAACCTGTGGTTAACGACATTAAAAAACTGGCAGAATTTTCAAATTTTAACAAGAATGCCGATTTAGCTGGACAAATAATTTATAATAATAATGGTGAAGAAGTTTTTAATTTTGGAAAATATAAAGGCAAATCTGTATCAGAAACATTTAAAAGTGAACCACAATATTTTGACTGGATAATGAAATCAGATTTCCCTCTCTACACAAAAAAAATTGTCCAAAATATTAGGTTGAAAAATTTTAATAAAGAATAAAAAAATTCGGTGAAGAAACAATATTCTCAATATAAACGATTGATTATAAGCGTAATCATCTTTTTGATTATTGTTTCTGGCACATTTATTTGGTCAAATTATGAAGAATTTATTCATAAGATAAAATATTTTACCTATAAAATTGAATCACAATTTTCATCAAAAAATAACCTCTCAAGCTTTCATATTGGAAATTATCAAATTGTTGGAATTGACGTTTCGAGGCATCAAGGTCGTATTAACTGGGAAAAATTAATTGTTATAAACGAAAACAACAAGCATCCTATTTCATTTGCATATATAAAAGCTACCGAAGGAGCTAATTTGGTAGATAAATATTTTGAAGAAAACTGGAGTGAAGCCAACAGACTGGGAATTTTGTGTGGTGCATATTTATATTATCGGCCAGAAGTTAACAGTTTGTTACAGTTTAATAATTTCAAAAAAATGGTGAAATTAGGTGCTGGCCACCTCCCACCAGTTCTTGATATTGAGGAAGATAGAGGAGATATCGCTTTTACAACTTATCTAGATGGAATTTACCATTTGCTAAAACTTTTGAAAAATGAATATGGAATTAATCCGATAATTTACGCATCACCAAAATATTATTCATTATTTTTAAATAATTCAAAATTCAATAAATTTCCTTTGTGGTTGGCCTATTATGGCGATTTTGTACCTCCATCCTATTTCGATAAATGGACATTTTGGCAATACACAAATAAGGGACGATTGCCAGGAATTTATAATGATGTTGACCTTAATGTCTTTAGAGGAAATAAATTACAATTACAAGAATTCATCATAAAATAAAATGTTATGAAAATTATATGTATAGGCAGAAATTATAGCGAACATGCCAAAGAACTTAATAATGAAGTACCTGAAAGCCCAGTATGGTTTATGAAACCTGATAGCGCTTTATTGCTGAAAAACAGGCCATTATATTATCCCGAGTTTACAAAAGATCTCCACTACGAAACCGAATTGGTATATAGGATTTGCAAAGTTGGGAAGCATATTGATGAAAAATTTGCTCACGATTATTATGATGCAATAGCGATAGGTTTTGATTTCACAGCGCGAGACATACAATCCGAAGCGAAGAAAAAAGGTCTTCCTTGGGAGCCTGCAAAAGCCTTTGATAACTCGGCTGCCTTAAGTGAATTTATTTCTAAAAAATATTTTGATAATCTCTCATCTATACACTTTAAAATGCTAAAAGATGGAAACTTAGCTCAACAAGGCAATAGTGAAGATATGCTATTTAATATCGAAAAAATTATCGCTTATGTATCAAAATTTGTAACCTTAAAGATGGGAGATTTAATTTATACTGGCACCCCTGCTGGAGTTGGATCAGTGCAAATAGGCAGTGTTTTAGAAGCATATATAGAAGACAAGCTAATGTTAAAAACAACGATAAAATAGCTCAATAATAGGCATTCCAAAATGCTTACATTAATTCCCAAAATGATAATTTAGAAGATTTGGAATTGCTTAATCTTCTTATTATTAATATCGATTGAAATATTAAAGATAAGATTCCTATCGAATACGAATTTAATAATTTATTCTAAACTATTGTTTATATGTATTTTACTGATAGTATCTTATCATATAAATAATTATTAAAGGCGTTGCAATTTACGATAAAGCAACAACTAAGGCCTATTCATTAAGAAAAACTAATATTCCAAAAATTTTTTTGTAATTAGCATTTTAACGAATGTACATTTATCGCTAATTCAATATTAAACCGAAGGGTACTTTATGAAAACCAGAGAAAATGAGCCATTAGTCTCTATCATCACAGTAAATTATAACCAATCCAAAATCACCATGGAACTTTTAGCAAGTTTGCGAAAGGTCTCATATTCAAATATTGAAGTAATTGTTGTAGATAATGCATCTCCAAGCGATAATCCTGATATTATTTTAGAGCAATATCCTGAAATAAAGCTTATTAAGAGCCAGAAAAATTTAGGTTTCGCTGGAGGAAATAATTTAGGAATATTAGAATCCAAGGGAAAATATTTGCTTTTTATTAATAATGACACTGAAGTAACAGTGAATTTAATAGAGCCTTTAGTAGAAAAACTCGAGCTAAATCCAGAGATTGGCGTTGTAAGTCCAAAGATAAAATTCTTTTTTAACCCAGAGTTCATACAATATGCTGGCTACACGCCAATGAATCCTTATACGATGCGTAATAATTTGATTGGCTATAGGCAAAAAGATGAAGGACAATATGAGAAGACTTCTGAGATGCCTTTTGGGCATGGTGCCGCTATGATGATTCCTCGATCAGTGATTGAAAAAGTTGGACTTATGGCAGATATTTTCTTCCTTTATTACGAAGAACACGACTGGTTTGAAAGAATAAAAAAAGCAGGATATAAAATTTATTATGTAGCCGAATCTACAATTTTTCACAAAGAATCTATCAGTACTGGTAAAGATAGCCCATTAAAAATTCATTATATTGCCCGAAATAGAATTGTTTTTATGAGACGCAATTTATTTGGTTTTCAATTTATTATAAGCCTAATGTTTCAAATATTAATATCAATTCCAAAGAATTACCTATCATTCCTATTTAAGCGAAATTATAAGCTTCTTAGAGCTTTTCAGAGCGCAATAATTTGGAACGTGGAAAATATATTCAACAGAAATATTCACAAAAATAATACACTAAAAAGCCTAAAGAATGGAGATATTTAAAATTATAGTAAATATTATCGAGATAATAATTTTTATTTACTTGGGCTTTGCGGCAATTTATATATTCATCTTTGCCATAGCCGGAAGAATTGGATATAAACCAAAGAATCTTCTTGAAAAAAGAAAGCGCAAATTTGCAGTACTAATTCCAGGCTACAAAGAAGATAATGTAATAATTGAAGTGGCGTCAGAGGCTCTAAAACAAGATTATCCTACCGAATTATTTGACGTGGTAATTATAGCAGATACTTTCAAAAAGGAGACTCTTGATAAATTGGCTCAACTTCCTATTAAATTAATAGAAGTTAGTTTCACCAAAAGTACCAAATCGAAGGCTTTAAATAAAGCAATGGAAATAATTGGTAATGAATATGATATAGCTTTGATTTTAGATGCCGATAATATTATGGAATATCAATTTCTCAGCAAATTTAATCAAGCATTCGATAGAGGATTTGTGAGTGTTCAGGGGCATCGGGTAGCTAAAAACACTAATACGAACTTTGCCATTCTTGATGCCGTATCAGAAGAAATCAACAATCATATATATAGATTAGGTCATCGTGCATTAGGGCTTTCCTCGGCTCTAATTGGTTCGGGAATGGCCTTTGAATATTCATTCTTTAAGTCTACCATGCAGAAAATTGATGCTGTTGGTGGATTTGATAAAGAACTGGAATTAAGATTATTACAAGGAAATAAAATCATTGATTATGTAGAAGATGCTTTAGTTTACGACGAGAAAGTTCAAAATACGGAAGTCTTTGAAAACCAAAGAAAAAGATGGTTATCGGCACAATTTGTATATTTCAACAGATATTTTTTACCAGGAATAAAAGATTTATTCTTGAAAGGAAATATTGATTTTATGGATAAAGTTTATCAAATGGTTCAGCCGCCGAGAATACTACTTTTAGGTTTAACAACAATATTTGCAGCCATAAGTTTATTATTTTACTTGCTTGATTTTAAACTTATTAATGAACTTTTAATTATAGATTTCAGCTTCTGGATTACAATATTTATATTAACATTTTTAG
>MNXP01000036.1 GCA_001872625.1 Bacteroidetes bacterium CG2_30_33_31 | reverse complement strand
ACTGCTAAACTAGGAAAAATTTCAAATCAAATAATGGGACTAAATTTTTAAGTAGCCCTCTTAATTCATAAATCTGTAACCAAGAGTTAGTTCTTAAAATCAAAAACAGCCCGAGTTTGTATGATCAATTCTTTATCAATTTCCCCATAAATTTAATTTCATCACCAACCAAGACCCGATAAAAATATATTCCGGCGGCTTGGGTTTGAAGATTTATTTCGAGAGAGTTGGCTTCGCGGTTTGAGAGATAGTGCAATCCCTTGATTTTCTGACCCATAAGATTATATATTTCTATACTCATATTGGCTGGTATGGTAGAGTTAAACTCAAAATATACTTTATCGTTGGTTGGATTAGGAAAGACTTTTAGATTTGTAGGTTCTTTGCAATCTGCCACCCTCACCGTTACGGTATCATACGTTACATCATACTTAAAATCAGTGAGTTTGAGCACATAAGTAGTGGTAGTATCGGGTTGAAAAACAGGAAATTCTTCGGTGGAAAGCGTATCCTTTTCTTTGCCCAGCTCATACCAAAGCCATTCGTATTCTGCTTTGTATTGGTCTTCGACTTGGGTTAGACCGGGGCTTACAGAGTTGCCAAGGCATAAGTTGGTGTCGGAGATGGTTTGGGCGGTGGCGATGGGGGCGTTGATGGGGTAGAGTGCCACGTCTTCGATGTAGTAATATGTGTATGGACCTCCAGTGTTACTGATGATAGTATCTTGAGGATTAGGATTAAAGCATCCAATAACGATGTATTTCTCTCCACCTTTTGCTTTATACTTTTCTTCTACTTTTACCCAGTTTAAAGTATCATAAATAAACCCTCTTTGATTAACAACTTCTGGTAATACAATACCGTTATAAATGGCATCTGCATTAATAGAATCAGTAATATGTACGCCAATTTCGGATATTGCAAAATTGCTTGCTTCTGTTTTTGATAGAAAGAGTTGAACTATATAAGTAATTCCGCTATCCAATTTGGTTTTTAAGTTGTTTGCAGAAAATTCCACAACATGACTTGAGCTTTTTACATAAAATCCATACCCAATGTAACCTATTCCGCTTTTTGAATACTGATATCCAAAAAAATTTTGTGGAATACCATTATCATTTATATTACATGAATTAAAATATTCTGACGATCCCCCTCCAATCAGCCATATACTATTCCAACCAACAGCTTTATCTAACTGTCCATTAGCTGTAGGGCAAGAATAATATTCCTCAAGATTTCCATTAGTAACTAAATTTTGGGATGTTACATAATAACTGAACAAAATTAATATGGAAATTAAATTATATTTCATAAAAATATATAGGTCTCGACATAAAGCCGAGACCTTAATTAGTTATTATTGTTTAATGATTTTACCACTTACAGTTTCAATATTACTTCCTGTTATTCTATAAAAGTAAATACCAGATTTATGTCAAGTTTCACAAGCTTGTTTATGATAACTTGTGTTAATAATTTTCAAAGATAAAACTTTATTTTTAAATTCTAAAGGTTTTTGTAAAAATATTTCTGGTTTAATTTCAATACATTTTTCAATAGCGTCAAAAGGCGTTTTTACATTAAGGATTGTTACAAAATAAACTATTCATTTAACAATAGTATCAAGTAGTTTTCTTGCAAGCACTATTTATACCTTTTTTAACAAAAGTTCTGTAAACAATAATTCTTGTAATACAGGGATTAGTTAGCAGAACCATCTCCCATACTTCATCTAAAGGCAGCCATGTATATTGTCTTATTGATGAAATGAGTGTTTTTTCAAAGTCATTTAATGCCTAATGGATAGTATGCGGTCTTGAACTTTGGTCTTCAAAAGTTTCTCTATTTTTCCATTTGCTAACTGTTGGTTCGGATATGTTATACTTATGAGCAAGTTGCGAATTTGTTAAATTACTATTGCTAATTTCAAAACGAATATGTACGTTTGTACTTGAATTAGACTGATACTCTTGCTTCATATTTTTTGTTTTTTAGTGATTACAAAATTAAGCAATTTATTAATTTAATTGGCGGCCTTCCCTTTCCCTTTGCTTCGTTCCGCTACGCTCCACTTCGCAAAGGGAAAGGGAAGGCTCTATTAACAACTTGGTGAAACTTTACAATTAAAAGCTTAGTTTTTGCAAGATTAATATTAACAATTTCTTTAATTTTGAATTTGCCAAAATGAAGAAATAATTCAAAAATATTTCCGTTACCTTTGCACGAATTTTTCATTTATGATACTGAAGATTTTACTACTTATTTTTATAATACCTATTGTTAATAATAAAGTTATTGCGCAGTCGGTAACAGATACGAGCATAAATATTCCTATGTTTGCGTTTCATTATTCCTTTCATATTCCGGCAGGAGATATGGCCAAAAGATTTGGAAATTCCAATTCAGTAGGTGGTGATTTTACATATAAATTGAAAAATAACTTTATTTTTGGGATTGATTATTCTTTCATTTTTGGAGAAAAAATACTAAATAAAGATAATTATTTTCACAATATTATTGGAAAAAGTGGATATGTGATTGATGGCAATGGCATGATGGCGGAAGTTTTTCTTTACGAACGTGGTTATAATATATCTGCCATTATTGGCAAGCAATTCAATATATGGAATTTAAACCCAAATTCAGGTCCATTTATTCAACTTCATACAGGTTTTTTGCAACATTATGTGCGGATAGAAAATGCTTATAAAACCGCACCTCAGGTTAATGGAGATTATGCAAAACTCTATGACAGATTGACTAACGGATTAAGCCTAACAGAATTTGTAGGCTATCGATTTATGGGCAACAAACGCTTATGGAATTTTTATGCTGGCTTCGAATTCATGCAAGCATTCACCAAAAATAGACGCTCCTTCAATGCCGATGATATGGCTCCTGAGGCTTTTAAAAGATTAGATATGCTTAATGGCTTTAGGTTTGGCTGGATTGTGCCACTTTACGGCAAAACAAGAAGTGAATTTTATTACAATTAAATATCTAAATGAGAATACTTTATACTCTTTTTATTAGAAAATATTATCTCCTAATTTTATTATTTTCTCTTTTTAATGATAAAGCAAAACTTTGGATCAATGGACGCAAGAATCAAGGTTTTGCTAAGCTGGGAGCTACTCAAAATTTAATTTGGATTCACGCCTCATCTCTTGGTGAATTTGAGCAAGGAAGACCAATCATTGAGCTAATAAAATCAAGATATCCTTCAAAAAAAATTCTTCTCACTTTCTTTTCACCTTCGGGTTTTGAGGTAAGAAAAAATTATAAAAAAGCCGATTTTGTTTATTATTTACCTCTCGATACCAACAGGAATGCTAAAGAATTTCTTGATACTTTTAAACCAGAACTCGCAATTTTTATAAAATATGAATATTGGTATAACTTCCTTAATGAGTTAATTATTAGAAATATACCATATTATTTTGTCTCCTCTATCTATCGCAAAAATCAGCTGTTTTTTAAATCTTGGGGCTTTTGGTTTCGCAAGCATCTTGCCAAAGCTAATCATATATTTTGTCAGGATGAAAATTCAAAATTTTTGCTTGAAAGTATTGGAATTCTTAATGTTACTGTTGCTGGCGACACGAGATTTGACCGCGTGAATCAAGTTTGCAGTCATCCCCCACATGTTGATTTCATTTCAGATTTTGCCCTTAATTACAAGACTATTTTAGCAGGCAGCAGCTGGCCAGCTGATGAAATAATTCTTAAAAATTTTATGGAAGATGCAGACTCAGATATTAAATTAATATTAGCTCCACATAATATTGATAAAGAACATATTGAAAGTATATTTAAGCTTTTTGAAAAATACAAACCTCAATTATTCTCTGAAACTAATTCTGATAAAAAAAATCGCCAATCGCGAGTTCTTATAATCGACAGCATGGGAATGCTTATGCATCTTTATCAATATTGCAAAATTGCATATATTGGAGGTGGTTTTGGCGCTGGAATTCATAATATTCTTGAAGCTGCAGTATTTGCTAAACCAGTAATTTTTGGTCCAAAATATCAAAAATTCAAAGAAGCCATAGACATGATCTCTTTGGGTGGAGCTTTTAGCATAAATAATTTTAATGAATTTTCGAAGATAGCTAACAATCTGTTAGACAATCAGAATGCTTATGATGAGGCTTCCTCAATTGCTAAAAAATATGTGAATGATAATTTAGGTGCTTCCGAAAAAATTGTAGATAAAATAATTTCTTAGCCTAATAATCTAAATATTCCTGATACAAAGTTTCCACAAACGATTTGCCAGTTTTTAATAGTTGAATGCTGTCATTTTTATTAGCAAAATTATATTCAATCACCTGATTTTCACCCATAAGATAAGCAAAATTTCCTTTAGGATTAATAAGTCCAAAACCGTTATCATAACCATAATAAGCAAATTCAGGAGCATGAATATTCATAATATTTTTACCCCATCGAAATTTATCGTAAGGTAGGTGCAGTTGTGCCAAAAGTGTTGCAGCAATATCTGTTTGCGACATAATTTTATTATTTGTTTTGCCACGGTATTCTTTTTTGATAACATCACCATAGAAAAGAAGCGGAATTTTTCGCACATCTTTTGAGTAATAGGGAAATTCATAAGGCGAAGGATGGCTGTGGTCGGCAACAAAAACGAAAAGAGTATTTTTATACCATGGCATTTTTTTAGCCTTTTGTATGAAATCATAAATGCAACTGTCGGAATAATAAATTGAATTAAGCATCTTTTTGTATTTTCCGCCTTTTGAAGTATAATTGCTAACAGGCTGATCGAATGGCGAATGCGAACTTAAAGTGAAAGCGCTGGCAAAAAACGGTTGCTTGTAAGTATTTATGTCGGCGGTGAGTTTTGCCAGCATAAATTCATCATGATGCCCAAGGCTACCCTCAGGAATATTGGAAGCAAAATCTTTCCCTTCTGTTATTCTATCAAATCCATTAAAATATATATATGCCTTTATGTTTCCATAATTTAGCTGACCGCCAAAGAGAAAAGATGTAAAATAATTCTTAGATTTAAGTTCTTGTGTCAAGCTTGGCAGCTTGTGATATTTTTCTGGCTGCTTGGTTATGGATGTTAGTGGAATGCTTGGAAATGAACTCAGAACAGCAGAAATACCTTGGTGCGACAACATTCCAGAGGCAAAGTGATTTGTAAATAGATAGCCATCTTTTGCCAATTTCGAGAAACCTGGTGTAATGTGAAGATTACTACCTAAATCATCAATAAAATCTCCCGACCAACTTTCTAAAAATATCAAAACAATATTCGGATTTTTTTTGCTTAAAATATATACAGTGCTATCGGATTGTATGTTATACAAGTTTTCGACTTCCTTTTTTGCCTTGGCAAGGGTGTAAAAGGTGAATGGATTTTGGTTTATATACCGCCTATTTTCTTTGATACTGTACATCAAATTCCACATAGTATTTACCGAAGCTTGATTTATAAAATCAGATTTTGAATGATATGATTGGCTTTGGGAAATTGGAATTTGTTGCAAACTTCCACGCATAGAACCAAAAATTAATGGAGGCATAAATGCTAACCAAAGAAAACTCGATAGCAAATTTCGCTTTGATTTTTTAAAAGCAAAAAGTTGCATCTTTTCAGCAAAAATTATTGCAGTAAATGAAAATAATAAAAGTGAAAAGCCAGCAATTATTAAGGTAGCTGCTCTTGCCGAGCGAAATGCTTCAAGAGGCTCGGAAAGATAACTTAAGGCTTTGTAATTTAACTTTATCCCCCACTCACCATAAATGGCAATATTAGATAATTCCATGATTATTAATATTATAGCCACAAGAAAACTATAATATTTGTTGATATTCCAAATAGCTTTTACAGGGAAAAGTGAATAAAGGAGATAAACAAAAAAAGGAAAAACTAAAAGATATGCTGTGGCGGAATTATCGAGCCAAAAGCTATAGATGAAAGATGATAATATTTCACTGAACTTGGATTGAATACATTTGTCGAAATAGACTAAAAAAAATATTAGTCTGAAAAGCTCAGTTATTCCCAAGAAGTAAAAATATTGTCTAAAAAACGATTTTAAAATTTGCCTAAGCATTAGCTATCAGTATTTTGCAATTGATTTAGTCTGTAATATATTCCTCTTTTATCAATCAATTCTTGGTGATTTCCTTTCTCAACGATTTCGCCTTTTTCCATAACCAAAATAATATCCGAATTTTGTATGGTGGAAAGTCGGTGTGCAATAACCAGCGAAGTACGGTTTATCATCAATTTCTGAAGTGCGTCTTGCACAAGTTTTTCGCTTTCGGTATCCAAAGCCGAAGTGGCTTCATCGAGAATAAGTATTGGAGGATTTTTTAGCAAAGCTCTTGCAATAGTTAGTCTTTGACGCTGACCGCCAGAGAGCTTATTGCCTCTATCGCCGATTATAGTTTCGTAGCCATTTGGAAGTTCAGTGATAAACTCGTGAGCATTGGCAGCTTTTGCAGCCTCTACAATTTCGTCAATGGTTTTTGTATCAGAGCCAAAACTTATATTAGCTGCCACTGTGTCGTTGAAAAGGATTGCTTCTTGAGTAACTATTCCCATAAGCTCTCTTAAATCCGATATTTTAAGATTGCGTACTTCCACCCCATCAATAGTGATAGAGCCAGAAGTAATGTCGTAAAACCTTGGTAATAAATCAGCTATAGTAGATTTTCCTGCTCCAGAGGAACCTACCAAAGCTACTTTCATTCCTTTTTTTAGTTCAAGAGAAACATTTTTAAGTACAAATTCTTCCTCGTATTTGAAGCTAACATCAGTATAGATTATTGAGTTGTTGAAATCATTTTTTCGTATAGGATTTTCTATTTCGGTAATGACTTCATCAGCATCGAGAAAGCCAAAAATTCTTTCCGCTGAAGCAATCCCTTTTTCAATTCTATAATATCCTGTTGATAAAGCTTTTATTGAAGGTATCATTTGAGAAAATAGCAGCACGAAGAAGATAAATTTTTCGCCTGTCAACTCACCTTTCCCGTTAAGCACTAAGTTGCCGCCATACCAAAGAATGATAGAAACTACCAGCATACCGAAAAATTCGCTTATCGGAGCTGATAAATCACCTCTTCGCATCACCGAAGTTGCAGTGCGTTTGTAATCGTTATTTAAGCCCACAAATTTACCATAAACCTTTTTTTGGGCATTAAAACCTTTTACAATTCTTAGTCCCGAAAGAGCTTCTTCGAGAGAAGACAAAATGCTGCCCATCAATTTTTGAGCTACTCGAGATTCTTTCCTTAAAATTTTTCCAAGATAACTAATTATCAAAATTGATACTGGCAGCAAGATGAACATCATCAAGGTGAGTTTATAGTTAGTGATGAATAATATAGCTATAAATGCTGCGAGAGTGATGATATGCTGAAACAAAAGTTCTAAGGAACCAATGATAGTCCACTCAATATCTTGAACATCGTTGGTGGCGCGTGAGATTATATCGCCCTTTTTCTTTTCGCTGAAATATGAAAGCGGAAGTATGACTATCTTGTTGAAAATCATGTTTCTAAGATCACTAATTATTCCATTTCTCAGCGGAGCCAAAATCCACATGGCCATATATCGAAAGAAATTTTTAAAAAGAAATGCTATTGCAGTTATGACTGAAATATAAAAAAGCACTTGTTCGTGGCCATGATTTTTTATGGCGAGGCTCATCAGATAATATACATAATCAATAAAATCTTTCTGGTTGAAAGCGAAATGTGCTGGAGCATTTACAAGAGTATCCATGCCGAAAATCAATTTCAGAAATGGGATTATCATTCCTAATGAAAATACTGAAAATATTATCGTTAGTAAATTGAAGAGTATATTTAAACCAGCATAAACTTTATATGACCTTATCAAGCCTAAGAGTCTTTTGAAATCTTTCATAAATTTAAAAAATTGGGAAAATTCTTATAAATCGGAGCAAATGTATTAAAACTATTAATGCTATTATCAAAAATTGCAAGCAAGCAAACCTTTTTCATAGGTATGAAATTGTGAAATATTCATATTTCTGAAGGAAAATCTATGAGTACTGCTTCTTTCAAATTTCAATATAGTTCTTATACTCACCTAAGCGGAAATCGGTTTTTTTCTCAATCAAGTATAGCAATGCGTCTTTTAAATTCATCTTCTTTACTGTGGGATCAAATTTAAATTTCCAATTCATCTTATTTATTCTGTTTATGAGATATTTAGGATGAGTTTCTGTGAAATGGGATAGTGAATCAATATTGCTGTAATCGAAAGTTGGGTCGTGTCCAATATTTTTATCCATCCAACTATCATCATGCCACATCTTATTGAAACTCTGTTGTTTGTCTTGTTGTTTTTCAGGACTTTTTACCCAGCCGTAATGAAAAATATAGGCATCAATAAGTTTCACTTTCAACTTGTTGTTTTCTTTGCGAAACCCTTGTGCATCGCGATATGAATGAATTTTTTTATTATTTTTAATAATGCGAATTTCACGCCTGTACCATTTACGCGAATCGCCGACAAAATCATAAGAGCCATAAAAATGAAGATATTTAAAAAGCAAACCATCAACTTTTTCATCGTCTTTATATTTTTCCATAGCCGCTTTTATTGTGTCAATATATTTCTCGTGAATGCATTCATCCGCTTGAATATATATTGCCCAGTCGCTGTCTGGTGAAACTTTTGCATAAGCTTTGTCGGTTTCCATTGCAAGCACGCGACCACCTTCTCTTAGATTGTCGTTCCAAACGGTATGAATAATTTTAACCTTTTGAGAATCTATTGATTCAACCAATTCGGTTGTTGCATCAGTGGAATTTCCAATGGCAACAACAACTTCATCGCATAAAGGTAAAATTGATTCAATTGCCTCTTTTATCGGATAATCATAATTTACAGCATTTCGCACAATGGTAAAACCACTTACTTTCATTGAGAGTATTTTAGAAATGCAAAATTATCAAATTTGACAATCGAATATTTTTATTATTGAACAATCTTTAAACTCCTTTTGGACAACTAATATAATAATTGCAGGTCATAAATATTCTTTTATTAATTTTACACACACAATATACTTGAATTATGAAAACAAAATTTACCCTTTTATTTACTTTTGCTTGTTCAATAATCCTAAACGCGCAAATAGTAATTACTCCTGCTGATATGCCAGTAGCAAATGATACTTTTAGAATTTCTACAGCTTCAAATTCAGTCAATTTTAATTTTGCAGCTACAGGCACAACTTATAACTGGGATTTCAGCAACTTGACAGCAGCAAGCCAGAAAATGGAAAGCTATGTTCCATTAAGTGCTACTCCATTGATTTACAGACTTGTATTCAATTCTACAATTGCTTCCATAGCCAGGGAAAGACCAGATATGCAAGTTGCAGTAATCTCATTGACCAATGGTTTCGATTTTTTTAAGAAATCTGCCACCGATTATCGTCAGACTGGTTTTGGTTCCGAAATTCAAGGAATTTCCTTACCTGTTCAGTTTCAATCTCCCGATATCTTATATAAATTTCCAGTAAATTTTGGCAATAGCGACAGTTGCGATTCCAAATGGAATGTGAATATTCCGAACCTCGGCTATCTTGGAGAGAAAAAACATAGAGTGAATGAAGTCGATGGTTGGGGAACAGTAAAAACTCCTTATGGAACTTTCAACTGCCTTAGAATTAAATCTACTGTATTACAAATAGATAGCTTTCATTACGACTCAATACCTTTGCCATTTCCAGCTATACCTCAAAATTATATTGAATATTATTGGTTGGCAAAAAACATTGGCTTTCCTATTTTAAAAGCTACAGTTAGACTTGCTGCTACTACTGTTGAGTACATTGATTCTATAAAAGTTTTTGCTGGAATTGCGGAAGATAAAGCATCAAATAATGACTTGGTTATTTTTCCAAATCCTACCACTGAATTATTAAATATCAATTTTTTGACAAATTTTTCGGAGAAATATACTTTAAGAATATTTTCTATTGACGGCAAGAAATTGTTAGAAAAATCCTATAATTCCAACAACAAAATAGTTATAAACACCAATAATTTAGAAAAAGGTATTTACTTTGTAACTGCAACTATGGCGGACAAGGTAATTACTAAACAATTGATAATTAGATGATATGGGGGCTTTTCATGCTTACGATATTCGTGGAATATACAATAAAGATTTCGCAAAAGAAGATGTTTATAAGATTGGATTTTTTATACCAGCTCTGTTAAAGACAACAAAGGTTTTAGTTGGGCGCGACGTAAGAATTTCGTCTCCAGAGATTTATGATTATCTTACCAAAGGAATTACAGATAGTGGTGCCGATGTTTATTATGCTGGTTTGACCACAACACCAATGATTTATTGGCTTACAGCTCATTACGAATTTGATGCTTCAATTATGATTACTGCCTCACATAATGGCAAGGACTACAATGGTTTAAAAGTATCTAAGGCTAATGCTTTGCCAGTTGGTTATGATAATGGGCTTA
>MNXP01000027.1 GCA_001872625.1 Bacteroidetes bacterium CG2_30_33_31 | reverse complement strand
TCCCAATTGAATGCTTCATCTTCATGAGGCTTGGGTTTTTACGGCCTAAAAGGCCCGTTTTTGATGGAAATATTTACTAATAAGATAGTTAAAGATATTGAAACATCTAAATCTCAAGGTCTGAAGGCTAAAATTCAATCTGTATTTCTCAGCACTCCCTCCAAATTAATAAGCAAACCACTCGTAAAGTACATAGAAGATTTTTCAAACGGCAGCGCATGAAGCGGATGTAGTTCAACATGTACTCCTCACTGGGTGCTGCGCACCGCTCAGAGTCCTATTTATTAGCAACTGGGCGGTTGTTGTGAATTGGTTTCAAATTGTATCTTTGTCTTATTGATTATCAACAGCTGCTGAATCAAAGTCCGTGGCTATGTAGTTGTGAATTGGTTTCAAATTGTATCTTTGTCTTATTGATTATCAACGTGATAAATGCAATTGCAAGGCTTATTCGAGTTGTGAATTGGTTTCAAATTGTATCTTTGTCTTATTGATTATCAACTAAATTCCACCGATAAGGAAAACGATGAGAGTTGTGAATTGGTTTCAAATTGTATCTTTGTCTTATTGATTATCAACTTTTTGAATAGTATAAATAGCAAAAGGGCTGTTGTGAATTGGTTTCAAATTGTATCTTTGTCTTATTGATTATCAACTTTTTCTACCAAATTATCTAATTTTGTCTCGTTGTGAATTGGTTTCAAATTGTATCTTTGTCTTATTGATTATCAACTTATATTAACAGCGATTATGCCACTGGTTGTTGTGAATTGGTTTCAAATTGTATCTTTGTCTTATTGATTATCAACTTTCGGCTTATTTTTGAACCATGGTAAAGGGTTGTGAATTGGTTTCAAATTGTATCTTTGTCTTATTGATTATCAACGCGGCGGGTCAACTTTATCGCGAAGGCTATGTTGTGAATTGGTTTCAAATTGTATCTTTGTCTTATTGATTATCAACATAATCTTCAAGAGTTCCAGCCAAAAAGTGGTTGTGAATTGGTTTCAAATTGTATCTTTGTCTTATTGATTATCAACCACGAAAATCCAACGATTTGCTAACACCAAGTTGTGAATTGGTTTCAAATTGTATCTTTGTCTTATTGATTATCAACTCCTGCCAAATTACTATCCCTGATTGATTTGTTGTGAATTGGTTTCAAATTGTATCTTTGTCTTATTGATTATCAACCAATTCCTCTTGATGTTGAGCTTGATATCGGTTGTGAATTGGTTTCAAATTGTATCTTTGTCTTATTGATTATCAACATACCATGCTATAAAATGCTGATATATTGTAATATAAGTCAATTATTAGAAATCAAAAATGATATTCAAAAAGCATAAAGCTCATCAACATTGGTGAGCTTTTTAATTTTTAAAACATTTCTAATTGACCTGTTGGTTTTGGCAATAGTTTTTCTTTACCACTGTTAAAGAGTTCCATATCGCCGAATTGTTTATCGGTTATGGTAAGTATTCCAATGTGTCCTAATTCGGGAAGCATGGATTTCACTCTTCTAATATGTGCTTCATTATTTTCACGGCTTGGACAATGACGCATATAAATGGAAAATTGAAACATAATAAAACCATCCTTTATCATATCCTTTCTAAACTTTGCTGCTGCCCTACGTTCTTTTTTCGTTTCTGTAGGCAAATCAAAAAATACCATTATCCACATAATTCTATAAGCATTTAATTTTTCTAAATTCATGATTTTTGTATTTCATTGTATAATCTACTGTAATTCAGGATAAACTATCTTACGCAAACCACTTTCGAAACATTTTTGAAGGCTGGCGGTAGTTTGTGAAATGCCTACCATCAAAGGGCTTCTTTGACCAGAGATAAAAATATCAATAACAGGAATTTGTAATAGCTTGGCTTTAATATTTTTATTTATTTCAAATTGATTTGGAAATTCGTCCATTATTTCTAAAACTATTCTATCAACGTAAGGTCTATATGGCTCCATAATGTCATCGGCTAAGCAATAAGCGTTATATCTATTTTTGTGAAAAATGCCGAAAGTTGGTAGCAATCCGCTGGAGATCAAAGCTCTTGCCATAGTTGCTCTTAAAATGGCATATCCATAATTTAAGAAATTATTTGGATAATCGCCATACCTTTCGCGTGTAAAGTCATCGACCTCGGGCAAAAGGTTTTGCCAATAAAAGGCCGCTGCTCTTGCTTCGTGGTTTTGTGAATCTCCACTTTTTACGCTATCAGCCCAGAAAAGCATATTATTAACTTCCATATTTCTCCTCTTTTTTAACACCATCGCTTGGTTTCTAATTTTTCTTTCTATAGTCTGCTGCCAAAGTTGCTTTTTTAAAGGTAAACTGGCTTCAATTTGATATTTGTATCTTTCTGTTTGTACGGAGTTACCGCTAAGAGGTAATAGCAGCCCTGTAGGATGATGAGTAGAGTCGCACGTTACGACTGCAGCATTATTTGCCAATAGCTTTTCAAAGACTGAATGAGTGCATGTAATTTGCTGATTGTCAATAATAATAATTCCAATATCTTCTATTGGGACAGTTGTAATAATTTCCTTGTTCAACTTTTCATCCATCCTTTTAATGGACAATTGGTCATTTTTTACGGATAAATATGCTGGATTGCCAAAATAAAGTGTTCGTTTAATCATTGCAAATTAATTTACGTTTAAACTAAATCCTCAAATATTGCTAAGCTTTTCTGATGTTTTTCTATAAAAATTTCCATTCCACCAAAGGTTTTAATCAATTTATCAAGCTCAATGATATCACAAATCCCATCAAGAATTTCTGTAAATGAGCTATGTTCCCAATCTTCAAAATTGTTTCTAAAATGATGATGGATAGGATTGCGGTGAATAAAAGCAACAGCTTGCATAAAATATTCTTTATCCAAAATAGGCTCTCTTTTAAAATTTTTGATAAATAATGAGCCTGTTCTTTTATATTTCTTGTTGAAGCTCTGTGCACAGCAGCTAAATAAATTGGCAAATTGCTTAGATAAAAATAATTCTATTTGTTTGTTGCTGATTTTGGTTTTATCAATTTTTTCGATTTCAACTTTCCCAAAGTGTGGAACTTTGGGAAAGTTTGATGATATCGAGGAAATCGAAAAAATCGAAGATGTTTTATTTTTGTTTCTAATCAAGTTCGCAATCTCTGAACTTTTGCACATCTGCACCACCAAATGAAAATGGTTGGGTATCAAGCAGTAGGCATAAGTTTCGGCAATAGGGGAGATGTGCAACCGATACTTCTCCAGAAAATAACGAAAGTTATCCGCCTGCCGAAACACATTCTCGAACCCATTGGCATGGTTGAAAATATGATAGCTGGTATCGGGCTGAAGTGGCTGCATAATTTAAATTGAGATATTGCCTAAGCGATCCACCTTTAATTTTAAGCAGAATTGCTTAATTGAATATTTATCAATTGAAAACTCTAACTTATTCATCATTGTAAATTCAACTTTATCAACTATCGATTTAGCAACATTATATGAAATTCCATATAGTCTATTCCCACTAAAACTAACAACCTTATAGATTCTTCCGAATTGTTCTTTTTTTAAATTTTGAAAATCAATAATTTTGGGATTTTCTATCTCTTCACTTTTTGCAATATAAACCAAATCGTTTGGTGACAGATAGAAAGCAATAGAATTTCCTTTATCATTTACTTCCGGGCATGGAGAGAGGCCTTGTTTTTGTCTTTCAATTACAATATTTAAAGGTATTGTATCGTAGCTTCGTTTTCCATTTTCATCATTATAAATTGCAAAAAACAGATTTGTTCCTTTTGCCGCTTCTACAAACTTATCTTTTTTATTTCCTTTTTGTCCTATGCAAAATTTGTTTCCTTTAGGTTCGAAGGTTCTTACTTTTAGAATAGGTTGATGTGGTTTCCCATTGTTCAAATTGCTTAGATTTTGATTCATTTCTTCAATTCCTTCTTGAGAGAATGCAATCTCAGGATTGTTCTGTTTAATTTCCAAATATTTTAGAAGAATTTTCTGAATTCCAGTATCAGTAATGCTACTTATTTTTAGTGAATTAAATGATGAATCTAAATTTACTCTTGAAGCTACCAACACCTCTTTTTCATCGCTAAAATAATATTGTTCGGGCTTAGTAATATCAACATTCATCCATTTGAATTCTAATTCTGAAAAGAATTTTATTATTTTCTTTTTATCAAATCCGTCATTTATAAGTTTTTTAATCTTAGTTTTTAAATTTTTATCAACTAATAATTCCCAATTATCGATTGCGTTAGAAAGATTTACAGTTTTGCAATTTCTTAAATTCACATGACCTGCAACAGTATCTTTGTGCATTGATTTTCTAATTGCCCAACTTTCACCTTTAGTTTGGTAAACTTTTTCTTTTATCCATATTCCATTTCTCTTAACAAATTTTTCGTATTTATTTTTTGATTTATTTATAACCCTCACATTTTGCTTAAAGCTTACTACTGCAGTTTCTAATTTATATTTTGCATCGGCTGCAAATGTTTTCCAAGGTTGCTTAAAAATCCATTGATAATTTTTTTCCGAGCCATAATTAAACTTTTTAAAACACAAAATGGTTCTTAAATCTTCACGAGCACTTTGTTTTTGAACTTTATTTTTATTTTTATCCAATGCATTTTGGTTGTTTAAATAATTGATATGATTACGAGTAGCACATGCAATAACTAGTGCATCCATGGCATGATGACGATGATCTATGCGTTTCTTTTGAAATCCTTTTTGCAGTTCCAATGGAACACATGGCAAATATTTTTGGAATTTTTCGTTGTAGGTAGTGAATTTTTCTGAACTTGTTATCTCATTTAGTCTTTCAAATCGTGGTAAAATCAAATCATTCCAAATATCATTTAATCCCCAATCATTTTTAAGGATTGATGTGGTTTGTCCATTATTTGCCAATAAATTTATTGAATTTACGCCATCGTCTTTAGATGAATCTTCTCTTACAATATTGGATAAAAGTTGCATAATGAATTTACTGATGTATCGTGTATCATTCATTTGCCTTTCAATCATTTTTTCTGGAATATCTTCCATCAAAAGTTTATTTCTTTTGCTTCGATTCTTACTATAATGTTGTTTTATGAAATCTTGGTATTCATCTTCTGTAAATATTCTTGTCTTTTGTCCTGAACCAATTTCAATAATTTGTCCATGGTGATTTTTTATAAATTCAAAACCGGTCTGATTTGTCTTTTCCTTGTTTACGGCTGTCTCACAAATAACTTTGTTGCTAAAACTATCGTCAAAAAATCTACTTTGAGGTATTATATGTTCAATCTCAAAAGCAGACGTAAATAGCTTATTCAATGGAATAATTGCCCCAGTGTATGGGGAACGATATTTTTGTTCTAGCCATAATTTATAGCGAACAAGATCTGAAGTGTTGGGTTGGGCAAGTTTACTTATTTTTTCAATTTCATCAGGTATATCGATATCAGAATTTAAAACTCCTTCTTCATAAATCTTTAATATTTCTTGTTGTATAGGAGAATATGGACGAACATTTTCAACTTTTGAATCATTTAACATCTCTAATAGTAAGGCTTTGATTCGTAAATTTGTATTTTCATTTAAAGTATTACTTTCCGCAATTTGTTTTCTTTTGTCAGCTGGATTTTTCATTTCTCTCCCTAATTCTATATGTATTTCGCTGAAGAAATCTTTTTCTCCATTACCATATTTATTCCATATGTCCTTTACAACTCTTAAAGTTTCAGTAACAACTTGCTCAACTATTGGGTTTCGCAAGGAATGTTGTTTAAATTGTTCTAAATAGTTCTCCAAATCGTTAACTGAATTCCACTTACTATTATTTTCGCTTTCGGAATGCCTATTATATACTATATAACTTGCTAACCAAAGCATTAAACCTTTGAAGTCTGATTCGTTATTTAGTCTTATAGCTTTTTCTCTTACCCTGTTTTTAATATTTTCATCAAATTCTCCAGTTAAAATATTCTCAATTCTAATTTTAGTATTCTTATCAATTGCTGAAAAATTCCAATATTTTCCCATTCTCATTAATGGAAGTAATTTTTTTATTGCTTTTGCAGAGTAGGCTCCATAATCATTTGCAAAAGGTGGAAATTTTTTGAAACTTTCAAAAAAGCTATCTTCGTCAAGCTTATTATTTTTTGCAAAAGTTTTTAGAGCCTTTTCGTATTCTATTTTATCATTTACAGAGTAGATTATATGCCAAAGTTTTTCCTCAATTTCAACAGTTAAAAAATTGGCAGGCAGTTCTACTAACTTTTCTAAACGATTCTTTATCATAAAATGAGTTTCATTACAAGGGTAGGCTTTATCTTGCACAAAATTCCATCTATATTTTTTAGCATTGATTTTGAAATGTTTAAGCAGAGTTTCTTGTTTAATTTCTTTTTTTTCGTTTAAGAAATCAAAAAGATTTATATAATCATCTTCTGAAGTTAAAAATTCAGATGTTACATTTGAATCTTCGCTTAAAGTGTATATTTTTAAATTTTGAATCCATTGCCATAATCTAAATTCTTGATACAATGGATGTGATTTTGAAATGCATTTTATTGGTTCTGATTTTTTTGCTCCTTCAAAAAAATAAGTTCTATTTTCAAATGGGCAGTTGCTTATTAATGATTTTTTACTTTTAAGAGGTCGCTGATAAAATAGAATATCCTCCAGGAATAGATTAACAAAATTTTTTTTTGATAGGTTGCTTTTATGCCCTTCATTATGAATATATAATGCATTTATACATTCATTATACAAATCTACATTTTTTAATTCTGGATGAAATTCTACTTGCTTTTGCAAAATCAGAAAAAGTTCTTCTTTGTAAAACTTACGTTCAATTGTTCTAATTAACTTTCCTTTAACCTTTTGATTTGGATTTTGCAATAAGCTATTATAGATGAATTGCCCAACAGTATTATGCGATTTTTCAATTTCCGTTTCTGTTTTCTTTTTCAATAAAGTCCAGTCATCATCGCCTGGTGCCCGAAAGCTTCGTTTTTCCTTACCATCCTTGTCTGTTTTTACCGTTTTGTCTTCGTTTAAATCAGTAGTAACAATAAAATTTTTTGTTTTATTTTTCCAATCGTATAAAGGTATTTTACTTGAACGTCTATAAATCCAACCGTTTTCTAAAATCAAACTATACCATATTTCTGTTTTACTTTTTATAGGCTCATCTGCTTTAACTTCAACTATTTTTAATGAATGAAATTCAACTAATTTGTTTTGATTTAGATCCTCATCTTCTCCTCTAAGCTGATAATATCCTCTTTTTTGATTAAAATGCAATAAAAGCCATGACAATTCTTCCTTTTCAATCTTAGCGCTTAGTGCTTTTTGCCTCAAATAATAAATAGTCCAATCATAAGGCACTTTTTTTTGATTAGATATTAATTCTGGTTGGCTTTTTTCAAAATCCTTAAGCATTTCCTTAAAGGAAGTTTTAAAAATAAAATCATTTGATTCATTATAGGATAATTTCGTTTCAGTACCAGGTAAAAACTTTCCAAATTTAATGTTAAAATCAATTTTTTCAGAGTAATGTTTTGGAAGAAATTTCAATATATTTAAAACTCTATGTAATCTTTCTCTGCGCTGCAAATGTCTTTCGCGTAATCTTCTAACTCCTCGATAACCAGTTCTTTTCGCAGTTTGAGAAATGGAATTGCCTTTTTCAAAATCTCCCAAAACATCTTGTGTCATTGGTATTATCCGACTTCCTAATCCTATAATATTTCCTTCTCCTTCAACATTATTGTCAACCAAAGCCCAGCCTATGCTGTTTGTTCCTAAATCCAGTCCTAAAATTTTTTTCATGTTAAATATTTTTATCAGTTAATATTTTTTTTAAGTTGATAGATGAAAATGAATGGAATTTCTTTTCAAATTATTATAAATCTCAGCGTTTACTCCTTTTTACCAAAGTGAAATAGCTTAATACAAATTTATACATTATAACAATACAATTTTTTTTAAAATTATTTTTTTAAAATTATTTTGATAAGAAATAAATAATATCTTTGTGCTACAATTTGAACCAATTCACAATAAGGATTATTCCGTTGTGAAAACATTTAAGCGGCCTCGACTTTCAATTCGGGGCATTTTTTTTGTCCAACAATTTTATATAGGGAAATCTCCGTGGCTTGCAGAATCAGAAATATTAAAAGATTTGTGAAAAATATCATGATATTATACGTTTATAAAATTTTATAGCTCCATATTTTGCATAATTTTACAGCCGTATTTTATACATTATTTTGATTATGATAAAAAAAGCAATTTTAGTAATAATGGATGGTTGGGGCAAAGGTTTACATGATAAATCCGATGCAATTTTTAATGCTAAAACACCATTTATTGATGCTTTAGAAATGGATAATAATGTAGGCAAATCCTTGCTGGACGCCTGCGGTGAGGAGGTTGGATTGCCCGACGGTCAGATGGGAAATTCGGAAGTCGGACATATAAATATTGGCGCTGGACGTATTGTTTATCAAGACCTTGTGAGAATCAATAAAGCAGTGCGCGATAACTCCATTTCCGAAAATAGAGTGCTTGTAGATGCCCTTAATTATGCAAAAGTTAATCATAAACAAGTTCATTTTTTAGGGCTTGTCTCCGATGGTGGCGTACATTCCACCATCAAGCATCTGATGAAACTTATAGAAATAACTGAAAAATTTGCTTTGAAGGCGGTTTTTGTTCACGCCCTCACCGATGGACGCGACACCGACCCACGCTCGGGTCTTGCTTTTGTAAGTGAACTTGAGGATTATTTAAAAAATACTCATGCTAAAATTGCTTCTGTCTGTGGCCGATATTTCACTATGGACAGAGACAAACGTTGGGAAAGAGTTAAGCGCGCTTACGAACTATTGGTGAATGCTAATGGAAATAAATATCACAGTGCTTTGGAGGCAATTAAAGATTCCTATAGTAAAAATATTACCGATGAATTTATTGAACCATCGCTTATTGTGGATGAAAATGAAGATCCTTTGACAAGTATTTTAGATGGCGATTTGGTGATTTGTTTCAACTTTCGTAGCGATAGATTAAGAGAAATTACTACTGTTTTAACTCAAAAAAGCATGCCCGAATTTCAAATGCAAACTATTGATTTGAAATATCTTACTATGACAGCTTATGACGAGAGTTTTAAAAATGTGGAGGTTGTTTTTGAAAAGCAAAATGTTCAAAACGCCATGGGCGAATACCTATCGAAACTTGGAAAAACTCAGTTGCGAATAGCCGAAACCGAGAAATATCCTCATGTTACTTTTTTCTTTAGCGGTGGACGCGAAGAGCCTTTTGCTGGTGAAGACCGAAAAATGATTAGCTCGCCAAAAGTTGCTACTTATGACCTTCAACCAGAGATGTCGGCTCCCGAACTTACAAAAATTGTTGTGGAGGCTTTAAATTCTGAGAAATATGATTTTATCTGTCTGAACTTTGCCAATAGCGATATGGTAGGTCATACTGGTGTGTATAATTCAATTATAAAAGCTATTGAAACAGTGGATTACAGCGTTTCAAAAGTTGTAGAAGCAGCCAAAAACCATGATTATTCTGTTTTCCTTACTGCCGATCATGGAAATTCTGATTTTGCAATCAACCAAGACGGAAGCCCAAATACAGCTCATTCGCTCAACAAGGTGCCAGCCTATTTAATAAATTCAAAATTCAATAAATTAAAAAATGGCCGATTATCAGATATTGCTCCCACCTTGCTCAAAATTATGGAGCTTGAAATACCCAAAGAGATGGATGGCACCGACTTAGCTTATTAATATTTATGGTAAAATATAATGAATTTCTTTAATCGGTAAGTATATAATGAAGCAAATAATTTCTGTAATAATTTGGATAATAGGAACCATTTACCTTGTGCTTTTTGTTTTCCTGTTAATCTTTATATCATACATTTTCAAGCGCAAAACTTATGACCCGTTTATCAAAATGATAGCTCGTTTTCTTTTCAAAATAATTTTTATAATAGTAAAGTTAGAGGGCTTAGAAAATATAGATAAAAATGCAGTTTACACCATAATGGGCAATCATGTTTCTATGTTTGATATCCCACTAATGTTTGGCTTTATGCCAATACCTTTCAATGGCATTGAAGCATCAGAGCATTTTAAAACGCCATTTTATGGCTGGTCTTTAAGACGTTATGGAAATATTCCAATGAATAGACATAACCCACGGGAATCTCTAAAGTCGATTTTGAAAGGCGTGGACTTGATAAAACATGGAACTTCAATAGTTATTTTGCCAGAAGGCACAAGAACTCTCGAGCCTAAACTGGGTACTTTCAAAAAGTTTCCTTTCGTTATGGCACAGAAGGCTGAAGTTCCCATACTTCCTTTTGCTTTTTCAGGCTTGTGGAAGGTTAATAATAAAACAACCTGGTTAATTCGACCTGGTAAAATTATTATCAGATTCGGGAAACCCATAAGTACAGAAACTATACTTTCGACCAAAGTAGATGACTTGATGGTGCTCACTCACGAAAAAATTCAAGATTTGATTTCCGAACCATAAGACAATTTAAGTTTCCTTTTTTTGGAAAAATTTTAAATGCAAACTAAATAATTAGCACTTCTTATTCTTTAATATCTTATCTAAAATGTTGATAAATTGAAATATAGACAAATAAATAATAAGTATTGTTGAATTGTAATAATGTGAAGCTATATTTTAGCAGCCAATATTATAATAATTACGCCATGAAAAGAAAAACAACATTATTTATCATTATCAGCCTATTCCTTGGATTTGTCGGCTGCAAAAAAGATGTAATACCTATTCCGGTAATCCCTGAACCAGTGGGTCAAATGAAAGAAATGCAAGTGCCACCGACTTTCTCTTGGATGTCGTACAAAGACGCGACTCTCAAAATTAATATTCAATCGCCTACCAGCCTCGACAAACAGCCAATTTTTCTTTATGATAAAAATTTTAAACTTATCGAGACTTCTGTAATTGAGGGAACTAAAGCCGCTTTCAACGCAAAAATACCTCTCGATAACGACTTTGTGACGGTATTTATTCCAGCCAACAGAGCTTCGATGGTGATAAGTGACTTTAATACTGGCGTTTATAATATGGTTGTTGGTAAATCAGGCGCTAAAGATGGTGGTGCCGACTCGGTTTCACCGGGTTGCAATAGCGGCTGCAATTCGACTGTTTCAAGCACAGTGTACAGTCTTACTGTGAATGCAAATCAAACAGTATGTTTAACAGGTTCCTTAAATGGAGGATTGACTTTAAAGAATAATTCCAAAATAATTATTTGTGGTAGTGCAAATATTAGTTATCTTAATTTTAATGGCAGCAGCGCAACAATAATTTTAACATCTTTTGGCTCGCTGCAAATGAATTCATTGAGTTTAGGTAACGATAATGAATTTTATAATTATAGTAATAGTTGTAACATCAATGGTGCTTTGACAACAAATGAGAAGTTATACAATTATGGTTCGATGACCATGAATAGTTTGGTTATTAATTCAAGCGGCTCTGTGTATAATTATGGTAATATGACTATTGTAAATTCAGCTACCATTAGCAAAAAATTAAAAAATTATGGCTTATTTACAGCTGGCGGAAATATTGTGTTAAATAGTTCCGCAGAAGTTGAAAATAACTGCAAAATGATTTCTAATCAATCAATAACTGTGAGCAACGACATTGATAATAATGGTTATATGAAAGCTACAAGTGCTTTTACAGTAAATAGCAATCAAACTATTACCATGGGTGCTGCATCAATGATTTCTACATATAATTTTAACTTGAATGGAACTATTAGCGGAGGAGCATCAAATTGTGCTGTAAAAGTTAGCCATACTACTACCATAAACAGTGGTGGGCATATTACAGGTTTGGTAAATTTCTGCGATAGCACTGGCATAGAAACAAATTATGGAACAATTGCATCTTCGGTAGTTTACTGTACTGGCTATATACCATTAAGCTCCTGCAATCCTGAAGGTATTGGTACTCCGCCAATTACCGACAGCGATGGCGATGGCATTGCCGACGCATTAGATGAATACCCAAATAATAGCTCCCTTGCATTCACCAATTATTCGCCATATTCAGGCTATAAAGTAATTGCTTTTGAGGATTTGTGGCCATCGATGGGCGATTTCGATTTCAATGACTTAATGATAAAGACTAAAGTAAAATATCGCGTGAATGCACAAAATAAAGTTGTAGATGCTTATGCTACTGTGATATTAAGTGCTTTAGGAGCAGGACTTCATAATGGCATTGGACTGCAATATTTAAATGCTACAGGAACTCAGGTATCTGGGATTTTAGCCTCAATTTCAGGAGCATCAATAGATCAAGGAGATAACGACTGCGTGAAAATTACAAATGATGTATTTAGTGAACAATCGACTTATTATACCAACACATCTACGGCCTTAGCCGCTACTCCAGATACTTTGCATTTTACTATTACCTTCAGCCAGGCTAATGGTGGATTCGCATTCAACAGTATAAATGAAGACTTCTATATCTTTAGATCTAATAATCGAGCTTTAGAAATTCATTGTCCCAATAGGCCGCCAACAGAGGCAGCTTCTTCAAGCTATTTCGGTACTTTCAACGACAATTCAAATGCAACTATTGGAAGGTATTATAAAACTGTCAATAACTTGCCTTGGGGTTTTGAGCTTATTGACGGTTCAAGCAACTTCCATAATCCATTGGAGAAAATCGAAATAATTGATGCATATCCTTTATTCCAACAATGGGCTACAAGCTCTGGGGCAATAAACTCTGCTTGGTACGCATCACCCAACCCCACGAAAATATTTACTTCCTCATTCTGATAGTATTTTTTTCATATTAAAAAGTGGTTTTTAGATTTTAGTGATTATTTGCCTTCTTTCCAAGCATAATGGCGCTTGAGAAAGAAGGCTTTTTTTATAGGAATATAATTTGAATTGAAAAAATTTATCGATTGCAGATTGATTTTCCAATTATTTTGTAAAAAATCAAATCCTTCTTAAAAATCTATAAAAGTCAATAAAAAATATCTTTCAAAAAAAAATTGCCCCCATTTTTTTTTACTTTTGTAACATAATAAATCGGCACAAACACCATATTATTATATTACATTGAATATTAATAATTTAACTTAACAATCATGTTTAATAAAGAAGTATATCAAAAGCGCCGTAGCGAGCTTTCTAAGTCAATAAATAATGGAATTATTTTGCTTTTAGGAAATGTGGATTCACCAATGAATTATCCAGGCAATATTTATGAGTTCAGACAGGACAGCACATTTTTATATTTTTTCGGTCTCGATCATCCTGGATATGCCGCTATAATTGATATCGACGAAAATGAGAATTATATTTTTGGTGATGATATCGACATAGATGATATCATTTGGATGGGTCCTCAGCCGTCGATAAAAGATAAAGCCTCCGAAATTGGAGTAGATAAAGTGAAGCCATTTAAAAACCTTTTTGATTATATAAAATCTGCCCAAAATAATGGCAGAAAAATACATTTTCTTCCTCCTTATCGACCAGAAAATAAATTATTGCTTCAGGATTTAACTGGAATAAAAGCCAATGAAACTAAGGCTAATGCTTCTTTGGAACTTATAAAAGCTGTTGTAAAACTGAGAAGCATCAAAGGTTCAGAAGAGATTGATCATATCGAAAAAATTATGGATATTGGCTACGAAATGCATACAACTTCCATGAAAATGGCACATGAAGGCATTTACGAACGTGAAATTGCCGGCACTATCGAAGGAATTGCCTTGAAATATGGCGGAAGAATTTCTTTTCCAGTGATACTATCTCGTCGAGGAGAAACATTACATAATCATGATCATAGCAATTTATTGAAGAATGGCGATTTGCTTCTTACAGATGCTGGCTTCGAATCGAGCATGCATTATGCCACTGACAATACTCGTACTTTCCCTGTTGGTGGTAAGTTTTCTCAAAAACAAAGAGAAATATATGAAATAGTATTGGCTACCAACAACGCTGTTCATAAGGCCGTTAAGCCAGGTATTTTTTATAAAGATGTTCACACTCTTGCAGCTAAAACCATTTTCGATGGGCTTAAAAATTTGGGCTTGACACGTGGCAATACCGATGAAGCTGTGGCTGCTGGTGCTCACGCTCTTTTTATGCCTCACGGTCTTGGACACATGATGGGTTTAGACGTTCACGATATGGAGGACCTCGGCGAAAACATTGTAGGTTACGAAGATAATCAAAAACGTAGCGAGCAATTTGGTACAGCATATTTGCGCTTGGCTCGCGAACTAAAACCAGGCTTTGTTCTCACTGATGAGCCTGGAATTTATTTTATACCTGCACTTATAGATAAGTGGATTAACGAGAAAATTAATAACCAATATATTAACTTTGAGAAAGTTAATCAATATCGCGACTTTGGCGGAATCAGACTCGAAGATGATATTTTGGTTACTACTGATGGTGGTCGCAATTTAGGAAGAAGAAGAATTCCTATTACTATTGATGAAGTGGAGGAAATGATTAGAAGTGGAAAATAAATATTGAATAATGAGACCCTTGCAAAATTTGTTATCAACTATAATTTCATTTAATTTGCAAAGGTCTAATTTTTTAATCTGTAAGTATTTATATATCACATTCATACTGTTATCGAAATTAAAACTCACTTAGGTATTGTTTTTTTTCTACACTTAATAATGATATTTTCGACTAATATCTCGGAATGGTTCTACAATCAGATTTTGACTATTTTTGCAAAATGGAATCAACAAGACAACAAAAAATCTCGAAGCTATTGCTCAAAGATCTCGGCGAAATATTTCAGATGAACATTAAAGAAATCACTGGCTCTTACTGTATGGTAACAGTTACAAAAGTGAATATTACCAAAGATTTAAGTCAAGCAAAAATATTTCTTAGCATTTTTGGAACTGCCGATAAAGATGATATTCTGAAAAAAATAAGAATTTCCACAAAATTTATTAGAAAAACTCTTGCTGAAAGAGTGCGTCATCAGCTGCGCATAATCCCTGAACTTGTCTTTGGCATTGATGATTCTTTAGATTATATTGAAAATATTGACAAACTTCTTAGCGAAGAATAAATTTTAATCCATGAAATACGATCCTATAAAAAGAAGCTTAGGCGAAGTCTTTAATAAAACACCATTTCTTAGAAAAGTATTCTATAACCTTCTCGACTTGCTACTGCTGCGCACTTGGCACGTGAAAAAAGAGATAAGAATATGGGCAAAATCGCAAAGCGGTAAGGCAAATATTTTAGATGCAGGCTCTGGCTTCGGACAATATTCATACTTTTTATCTGGCATAAATTCCTCGTGGACAGTTAAAGGTGTAGATGTTAAAGATGAACAGATTGCTGACTGCAATAATTTCTTTAGTAATATCGGACGCACAAATGCATCATTTGAAGTGGCTGACTTAACAAAGTTTTCCGAACCCAATAAATATGATTTTGTGCTGTCGGTAGATGTGATGGAACATATTTTAGAAGATACGCAAGTTTTTAAAAACTTCTACCAATCAATGAAAAATGGAGGCATGCTGTTGATTTCTACGCCTTCTGATCAGGGTGGCAGCGATGTTGATGAACACGAACACGAGCACTCTGAAAATTCAGAAGAGTCTTTCATTGATGAACATGTACGCGATGGTTACAATATTGATGAGATTCAAGCTAAACTTAAAGCAGCAGGATTTAGTTCCTCCAGAGCGTCATACACCTACGGCAGCGCAGGCAAAATAAGCTGGAAACTATCGATGAAATATCCTATTCTGATGCTTAATGCTTCGAAAATATTTTTTATTATTCTTCCATTCTATTATATAATTACTTTCCCCATTTCATTAATACTTAATTATTTAGATACTAATTCTTATCACAAAACAGGCACAGGGCTAAATGTGGTAGCAATAAAATAACAACCATGCCTCATCTGCCGTCATTTTTTTCGATGCGTTATCTTTTTTCAAAAAAAACTCATAATGCCATAAATTTGATATCGGCTATTTCTGTGAGTGTTGTTGCTATAGGAACTTTAGCTCTAATCCTTATACTATCAGTTTTCAACGGCCTCGAAGATCTTATTGAAGTGCTTTATAATTCTGTTCAACCTGATGTTGAAATCTCACCAGCAAAAGGAAAATATATCGATTTGGATTCTTTCCCTATGGATAAAATAACTAAAAATAAAAATATTGCATACTATTCAGAAGTAATATCAGATATGGCTCTTGCCAAATATTCACAAGAAAATTCTAAAGGAAGCGAAAGGCAACTTATAGTGGATTTAAAGGCTGTGAGGCCAGATTATTACAGGATGAGCGGGGTAGATTCAATGACCGTAGCAGGCAGGTTTTTGGTGCAGAATTCTAATGGTTATTTTGCTGTAGTAGGCAATGGCATGGCAACGAAAATGGGCATAAACATTAATCAAATAGACCAGCCAATTTATATTTATTATCCTCGAGCTGATGCTTCTGAAATCGACCCTTTGAATGCTTTCAACATTATGCCCATATATCCTGTCGGTGTTATTAGCGTTCAGCAAGAAATCGATGAAAGTAGAATTTATGTTTCCTTGGAATTTGCCAGAAAGTTGATGAATATTCAAAATAAAGCTACCTCCATTGAATTAGCTCTTCATGATAAATCAATTGATTATAAAGTGGTTAAAGACCTTGAAAGTGCGTTAGGTACTTCTTATATAATTAAAGACAGAAATAAACAGAATGCAACAATTTATAAGATTACTCAGAGTGAAAAATGGTCGGGATTTTTGATTTTATCATTCATACTTTTGATAGCAATTTTCAATGTGGTGGGTTCAATAACGGTTTTGATTTTAGAAAAAAAGGAAGATATAAAAACCCTGTCATATCTTGGCTCCACAAAGAGTTTAGTGAAGAAAATATTTCTTTACGAAGGAATGTTGATTTCGGTACTTGGAGGTGCAATAGGTTTAATATTAGGAGTTATAATAATAATAATTCAGCAGCAATTTGGAATAATTCCTATGGATGGAAACTTTGCTGTATCGGCTTTCCCTGTTGCCATGAAATTTACTGATTTTGTGGCTGTTTATAGCATAGTTTTGTTTATTGGATTTATCGCAGCAATATTGCCAGTAAACCGAATAGCAAGAAGTATTTTAAAATAAATAGAGATGGTAAAACAAAAAGTTGCGTTGGTATTGAGTAGCGGCGGTGCACGAGGGCTTGCTCAAATTGGTGTAATTGAAGAACTTGAAAAAAGAGGTTACCAAATAAGTTCAATATCAGGAACCTCAATCGGTTCTGTCGTTGGCGGTGCTTATGCTGCTGGTGGTTTAGCTTCCTATAAAGATTGGATGCTTTCGTTGACAAAAAAAGAAGTCTTTAATCTTATGGATTTCACTATAAGAAATTTGGGATTTATGAAAGGGAAAAAAGTTTTTGATGAAATGCAGAAACGTATCCCTAATATTAATATTGAGGATTTGCCAATTCCATTTGTGGCTTTATCTACCAATTTGGAAACTAATAAGGAAGTAGTTTTCGATAAAGGAAATCTTTATGAGGCATTGCGTGCATCTATCTCAATACCAACACTTTTTGTACCTTATCTGCATAATTCACATCATCTTGTCGATGGAGGTTTGCTCAACCCAATTCCAGTAAATCATGTTAAGAGAAATGAGGATGATATACTTGTTGCTGTGAATTTGAATGCTCATGAGTCAAACTTTCAACTTAAAAAAATAGAAAATAAAATGTTGGAAGACATCTCAGATTGGAATTATTTTAATATCTACAAAAAATTTGCAAGGGGGTTTCCTAAAAGTCAGGGTGAAAATCTTTCATATATTAATATTCTTAATCGCTCTTTAGGAATTATGCTTAACCGCATTTGTGAGTTGGAACTTAAACTAAATCAACCTGACATTCTGATAGATATATCAAGAAACACCTCATCTACCTTTGAGTTTTATAGGGCAAAAGAGATTATAAATGCTGGAACAAAAGCTGCAATATTTGCCTTAGATAATTATGAGAATAAAATTGCAAAGAAATAAATCCTAAATATTTCTTTAGATTTTAGTGCCAAGTGGCAAAATATTATTTTTTATATTCTCTTAATTATTAAGTATATAGATAAATTTATTTATTTATGAAGAAATCAATGAAGATTTTTTATAAAATTACTTGTGAGTTTAAAAATTATATTTACTTTTGCAGTCCTTTAAAACATAAGAGATAGATATGAAACGTACATTTCAACCATCAAATAGAAAGAGAAAGAACAAGCATGGATTTCGCACTCGTATGGCATCTGCCAACGGTCGCAAAGTGTTGGCCGCACGCCGTGCTAAAGGAAGAAAGAAACTTACAGTCTCAGATGAAAGACACGGAAAATAGTTTTTTCCAAAGATATCTTTTTAGTAAAAGAAGCTGCTCTCAAAGAGTGGCTTTTTTTATGTTCTGTCGCATGCAATATTGCTTTTTTAAAATAAAAATATTTATTATTTTATTACTCTTACAAAGCTGTAATCTGTAAGTCTAATATTCTCTACATCAACATCTTCTATAAGATTTATTCCTGGAGTTTTGCCAACTTCAAAGCTTCCAATATCCTCTGCAAAACCTAAAGCTTTTCCTCCATTTATCGTTGCCCATTTCAAAATTTCCGTGAATGGAATATTTGGAAATGCTTTTATTAATATCATCATTTCATTAAAAAGCGAGAGATTATCGGTGGATGCCAAGCTATCGGTACCAATGCAAATTGTCATGGCTTTTTGATAAATCATCTCCACTTTTGGCAATGTGTTTTCTATAAATAAATTGGATGAAGGGCAAATACAAATATATGCTGAGGGATAAGTTTGATTAATAAAGTCGAAATCTGCAGCTTCGGAAAATGTGTTATGAACAAAAAGGCAGGAGTTATCTTTTATTTCAATAATCTTGCTAATGGTTTGTAATGGGTTTTCTTTTGAAGGAATAAATTTAGGAATTTCTAAATTCCAATTTTTAAATCTGTCAAACATTTCTCCACTTCCTTTTTGAAAATATTCATTTTCAGCAGCACTTTCTTGATTGTGAATAGAAATAATATCATTGTTATTCAACTGATTTTCAATATTTTTAAATAACTCGCTCGAAAGAGAATAAGTAGAGTGGGGAACTATTGAGCAATTTTCAAATTTAACTTTTAGCTTTTTAGCTTCATCAATTTTTTTATTTGCCAGATCTGAATTTATGCCATAAACTTCAATAAAATTTCGGAATTTGATGCTGGAAAATTTTTTTGGATTAGCTGTAAGTTCGGTATTACAAATATCGCCAACAGCAACAATTCCTTCTTCTTTTAAAATTTCCAAAGCCTTGCCAATCATTTCTATTTTGGCTTTCTCAGGTGTAGATTTTTTTAGAAATTCTACTCTCTCAATAAAATTATTTATACCCTTATTCTTTTCAATTCGAGCTACAGCAAAGCTTAGTTCCAAATGACAATGCGAATTTACAAAGCCAGGGACAAGAAATCCTTTATATTTTTTGTCTATTTTTTTTTGTAAAAGTTGTTCTTGATTATAAACGGCCAATATTTTGCCATTGGCATCGAATTCTATACCTCCATTGCTTATAGGGTCGCCAATATTTGTAAAAACTACATCAGATTGAATTATTTTTTTCATAAAAAAATCTTCTAAAACCTTGCTCTATGGTGCAAATTTATACTTCAATTCAGTATAATTAATAATTTTTACGTCCTTGTAATAATGTTTGATAACATCTTGATAGCTATATCCCAGACGGACCATATTTATTGCTCCTTGCTGGCATAATCCGACCCCATGACCATAACCTTTTCCATGAAATATCAACATATCACCTTGTGGTTCAATGCTAAAGAAGGTGGATTTCAATTTCAAATCTGCTCTAATATTCTTTAACGGAATGCTAAATTCAAAATTTGCTTTCCTATTTACTTGTGTAAAGTGAGTTGCTTTATTTAGCATAATATCGTCAGTTATTGGATAATGATATTTGAAACTCAGATATTTAAGAAATTCATCTGTATTGATTTTAAATTTCCAATTATAATTGCCAAAATCATTGCAAAAGGTGTCGCGTACAGATTTTAAATATGTGGTAGGAATTCCCCAAATATCTTCGGAGTTTACTGTTTCGCCGCCACAATTTGAGTGATATGCCGCCGAAATCATTTGATTATTTTTGTCAACAATCACATCGCCACCAGTGCGGGCAACAGCTCTTGCAATATCAGAATTTCTGCATCTTCCCATATAATATTGGCAATGAGTATTGTCGCATAAATTGTATCCATCTTCTTTGTGTTTCAGATAATTTGCCAAAGCATAAGTTCTCGAAATTATTGCTTGCACAAAGAAGTATTCAATATCATCATTGCTTCCTCCGCTTTCGCTCTGAACCACGCCTGCAATATAATGCTCCAAATCGAGGCTGTTAATGGCTAAAAGGCTATTCCCCTTAACTCTTAAAATGAAGTTATCGTCGTAGTTTCGTATTTTTATATTTCCTTTTAATGGATTGAAAGAGAATGCATTAATAAAACTAACTCCTATGATTTTTAAAAATTTATAAGTTCCCAAAGCCTTAGCATTCTTCTCAACAACTATTGAATCTCCCAGAATTCTAAACCTATAGCTTTCATCTTTACTAATATCAGCAATCTTTATGTTGTCGCCTTCAAGAGAGTATTTTCCAGAGATGACTTTAAACTCAATTTTTTTAAGATTTTCGTTATGAAAAATATTTATATCAATATTTACAGCTTTCGCTTGTGATGCTGTAAAAAATATTATTGTCAGCAGAATAAATTTCTGTAGTATTTTCATTTACTGTTTGTTAGAAAATTAATAATTATTTTGGAAGCTCTCTCTGATGCTCCTTTGCCTCCCAAATTTTTATATAAAATCATGTATGAATCTTTAATCGTTTGTCGTTTTTTATCGTTGTACAGTAATTCTGTTAGCTCGCGTTTTACATTTGCCACATTCATTTCGTTTTGAATTAATTCCTTCACCACTTCTTTATCCAAAATCAAGTTTACGAGTGAGATGAATTTTACTTTCACTAATTTTTTGGCAATAAAATACGATAAAAGATTGGCTTTATAGCAAACCAGCTGAGGGATTCCAAGCAATGCTGTTTCGAGAGTTGCTGTGCCAGAAGTTACCAAAGCGGCATCGGAGTTTTTAACAGCATCATGTAAATTGTTAAATATAATTTTTACTTTTCTTGTGCCAATTATTTTCTTGTAGATATTTTCATCAATATGATTTGAGGCAGCTATTACAATTTCATAATCGCCAAAACTGTCGGTCGCTTCAAGCATCACCGGCAACATTCTTTCAATTTCCTGAACTCTGCTGCCAGGAACAATTGCAATTTTCTTCTTTGTGGCACTTTCGCTTTTCTCTAATATGGGTTCAAGAGAGTCTAAAAGTGGATGCCCAACATAATCAGCAGAATATTTATGTTTCAAATAAAAATCTTTTTCAAAGGGCAAAATCACGAGCATTTTATCTACAAACTTTTTGATTTTATGAATTCGAGATTCTTTCCAAGCCCATATTTGAGGAGAAATATAATAAATTACCTTAATATTCAGATTGTGAGCATATTCAGCTATCCGAAGGTTGAATCCAGGATAATCAACAAGAATAAGTGCGTCAGGATGAAATTTTGAAATATCAGATTTACATTTTTTAAGGTTTTTCAAAATCGTTGAAAGATTCATTAACACTTCAGCAAAGCCCATAAAAGCTAAATCTTTGTAATGCTTTTCTGGTTTGATGCCAGCAACGGCAGCCATAAGATCTCCTCCCCAAAAACGAAATATTGCATCTGTATCCATGCATTTCAAGCCTTTCATAAGGTTTGATGCATGCATATCGCCTGAGGCTTCACCAGCTACAATATAATATTTCATCTGTGCCTTTATTTAATAATTTGTGTGAGCATATTCATTTTTATAGCTATAAAAACAAATGTTAGCAAGGTTGTTATGACTAAAATGCCTCTTCCTGTCAATTCATAATCATTATTTTTCAGATATTTTCTAAAGAAAATAATATTAAAAAATATTGCTATTAAAAATACGCTGGCATCTGAAATGAAAGTCTTTTGATAAGCTTGAATAAGAACAGGTTCTGTCCATAATGTGATATAATATACCAACTTCTTAAGAATAAAGAATAGAATTGATGGCAATAAAAGACCTATTAAAATGCCAAACCAGACTGAATTTCTATCGAAAATATTCTTCATAAAAATCATTTTTAAATATTCTGTAACTTAATTCCAATTTATCCTATTTAATTTTTCTATGGTGCTGTGGGCAGTGAAATCTATTTGAACTGGCACTACTGAAACATAATAATTTGCCAAAGCCCACTCATCGGTATCATCACTATCTTCTAATAGATTGAAACTCCCTGTCAACCAATAATATGGCTTTCCATTTCGAGGGTCGTATCTTTCATTGAAATCTTCTTTCCAATAGGCTTTCGACTGCCGACAAATTTTTATACCTTTGTAAGGTGTGCCGTTTAATTTTGGAAAATTTACATTTAAACCATTTCCATCAGGAAGTCCATTTTCAAGAATTTTCTTACATATTTTCAATATAATATCTTCAGCACCAGTGAAATCAGCGTCTAAAGAAAAATCTTGTACCGAAAATCCAATAGCAGGAATTCCCCCCAAAGTTGCCTCCAAAACTGCCGCCATAGTGCCCGAATAAATAATGTTTATGCTTGAGTTGGAGCCATGGTTTATGCCAGAAACTACAAGGTCGGGCTTGCGCTCTAAAAGTTTATGCAAACCAATTTTTATGCAGTCTGCCGGAGTGCCATTAGTAACAAACTCGGCATAGCCATCTTCATTGAAAACTTCTCTGAAAACCAATGGAACTTTCATGGTAATAGCATGACCCATTGCAGATTGCGATAATTCTGATGCTACCACAACCACATCGCCAAGCTGCCGCATGAGCCCACTTAACTTCTTTAAACCAGGAGCAGCAATGCCATCATCATTGGAAATTAAAATAAGAGGTTTTGTATTCTTCATAGGATATAATTCGTGCTGACAAAAATATATAAAAAATTGTTTGAAATTAGGTCAAATGGCAAGAGATAATTTTAAAAATTTAATTTTTATTAATTTATCAAAACCATCTGTTGAGCTAATTTTATTTGGCTTGCAAAAGAATCTATGGATAGAATATTTGCTTTAGGAATTTTTATAGGGCTATTTTATTAAATTCAATTCTAAAACCACAGGACAATGATCTGAATGATAAGCTTGAGGCATAAGCGATGCAGATAAAATTTTATCTTTCATTGTTTCGCTAATCATTATATAATCTATTCGCCAGCCCTTATTGTTTTTTCGGGCATTGGCTCGATAGCTCCACCACGAATATTGATGAGGTTGTGGATTTAAAAACCTAAAAGTATCTACAAATCCGCTCTTGATAAATCCATCAATCCATTCTCTTTCTTCTGGCAAGAAACCGCTGCTTGTGGCATTTCTTACAGGGTCGTGAATATCTATAGGGCGATGGCAAATATTGTAATCGCCACAAAGAATAAGTTGCTTTCTTTCTGTTTTTAATTTATCGATATAATTTTTAAAATCGCTGAGCCACTGCATTTTAAATGCTTGCCTTAAATCTCCGGAAGAACCAGACGGATGATAAACACTTACCACAGAAACATCTCCATAGTCAGCTCTGATAAACCTTCCCTCTCTATCATATATTGGCATATCCATACCGTAAACAATTCTATCGGGAGCTACTTTAGTCAAAATTGCTACTCCGCTATATCCTTTTTTTTCGGCAGAAAATGAATAAGTTTTATACCCAGCTTCTTCAAAAATTTCAAAAGGAATTTGGTCTTCTTGTGCTTTGGTCTCTTGAATACAAACTATATCGGGATTCGATTCTTTGAGCCAATCGATAAATCCTTTTTTCATGGCTGCTCTTACGCCATTTGCATTATATGTTATTATTTTCATAAGAATATTCTTTGGTATTTGTTGATTGCAAATTTAAAAAAATAATCCTCATCAATTAGTCAGAATGTGTTTTATAAATTTCCGACGAAATTTTTATTTCTTAATAATCTGTTTTACAATGATATAATCTTTTTTAGTGTTGGCTTTAAGAACATATAATCCTGAAGGCAGTTCCTCTAAATTTATCTCTATAGAATTTGAATTGGCATTTATTGTTTGAATTTTTTGGCCTAAAGTGTTAAAGATTTCTATTTTTAAAATCAAATCTTCAAAGTCGATTAAATGGATATTAATGCTTGTGCTTGCTGGGTTTGGATATACTTTTATTTGTTGATTTTTATTCGCAATATCTTTTGCCGAAAGAACTGAATGGATGACGCCAATGGCATCGAGGTCGAAACCAGATGAACTGAAGCTCGAAGGCCATGGATCGTTTATAATATTGTTGGCAGTATCGAAGCTTGCAAAATTGGAATCAATGGAGCCTACAACATCTATTATCTTGATTTTTAAAATATTATTTATATCAAGTCCTTGAATATTTTTTAGCTCTTCTAAATCGAATGGAGTTCCATAGCCGACTTTATATTTGCCTGCAAGGTTATTTATTTTTTCGGGATTTATATTTCCAAAAGTCCCTATTTGAATATTATTTTGACTAAGGCTATGAGCTGGAAACCGAAAAAAGTTGCTTCCATCGGAGCTCACTTCCACAAAGGCAAGTTCCAAGAAACTCCCGTCGAAAGAGTTTTCAAAAACAGCAAAATCCCAACCTGAGCCATTTTTTATAGGATTTTCAAAACTTAATATTGCTGAGCCTCCATCGCCCAAACTCACCACATTGTTGTCGGCTTTTCCTATTGCCGAAAGCTCGTTGCCATAAGAAGCTTTCCCCAAAATGGTGTCGGCAATATTCATAAATCCACGCTTAACTTCCACAAAATTAGCCCATTGATAAAAAATGCTACTATCTTGGAAAATCGCTGTTGAGCCCGGTTGTCCAGCTGCTGCTGCATATTGTGCTTCACATTTTGATGCTGAAAGTAAAGAAATAAATAATATTACAAAATATTTATTCATGGTTAATTATAAAAAAAGGTGGCTGCCCACACCACCTTAAATACATTTATCGAATTATTAATTTGTTGGTAAAATAATTTTCATCAGCTAAAATGCGCACAAAATAAATGCCTGAATTTATGCTGTTTAGAGGCACAATTATATTGTTTGGATTTGAACTTATATCGATGTTTTTAATAATTTTTCCTTCAATACTTAGTAATTCAGCTTTTTGAATTTTCAAATCTGATTTTATTATGAAATACTCGTTAGCTGGATTTGGGTATATATTCATGGTAAAGTTGTTCGAAATTTTCTCGAAGCCAACTCCATCGGTGGTGCTGAGATTATCAATACAAAAATATGAAGGAGTGTTCATTCCCCAGCTTCCTACATCTGATGATGACATGGAAAAGACCATACTATCAATTTTGCCAAGAGAAGTCAAATCCAACCAAGTCCAGTTTTTTATTATATAATCATGAGTGTTGACGCTATCGCGAAAATCAGCCAAATAAAATTCAGTAGAATCTGTAAAAATACCGTTTAAATATCCAGTAATTTTTAGTCGAAACCAATCGGGATCATTTCCCGATAAGCCACCAAATTTTTTGGAATAAGCATCCCCATTAAGCATAGAAAGATAAGCGTAGGCATTATTGTTAATATAAAATCCATCAACGATTTTTCCTTTGGCAGTATTTATTAGGTTTATGTAATTCGCTGAACTGTAGGGGCTAATGTAAGCTGTTGCATAAGTTTGCGAAGCGTTGAAACCAGTTCCATTGGCGGCACTATACATATTTGAATAGTTAGCAGTGGTAGAGTCAGTTTTCGACGAGTACGAAAATCCAGCCCAAGAATCATAAGTGCCATTATACTCGTTAGCAAAAAAGGCGTTGCCACTAATAAATCCGCCTGAGCTGTCGGAGCCATTCCAGAATGTGTCTACAGGAAGAGATAAATCTTCAAATGTGGAGATTGTTTGTGCAGATGCATTGCTAATGAGTGTAAAACACACAAAAACAAAAAGTAATTTTTTAATCATAATGTAAATTTTAAGGTTTAATAAAATAAAAAGTTCCTCAAAACTTACGGGCTAAAAGAATATGCAAAACTAAGATATTCAAGCTTTTATCCCGAAGCTTTAAAAAGTTAAATAGCAAAAGGCAGGTCTTCTGACTCAGTCCGATGAAGTGAAACCTTCCCATCAATTGGGCAATTGAAAGTGGTGTTTATCGCTTCCAGAATGGACTTTACAGCAGCGGGTACTGTTGCCGGTTTTCACGGCATTCCCTCTTAGCCCTTGCGGGGCCAGTTTGCATTGGGCAAAGATATAAGTTTTGATTTAACAGCAAGAAAAATTATTTAATAATGGCAAAATAATATTTCTTATGATAATAATTAGGATTTTTTAATATTATGGTGTTTGCCTATAATGTAGTTTTGCATCATAAATAATCAAATATTATACAATGATTACAGCAAATAAATTAGTGAAAGTAAATTATACTTTAAGAGAGAATAATTCTGAAGGTGAAATCATAGAATCCACATACAATGCTGAGCCTCTTGAGTTTGTTTTTGGTCAAGGGAGGATGATTCCTCTTTTTGAAGAGAAATTAAATGGACTTAAAGAAGGTGAAAAGTTTTCATTTGTGATTGAATCAGATGATGCTTATGGTGCGTTCAACGAGCAAGCAATTATCGATTTGGACATAAATATTTTCGAAGCACATGGTAAAATCGACTACGAAATGCTTACTCCTGGAAATAAAATTCCAATGAGAGATTCTGAAGGACGTCGCATGGATGGGCTTGTAATTGAAGTTACTGATAAAAATGTTAAAATGGATTTCAATCATCCTTTGGCTGGTAAAGATTTACATTTTGAAGGTGAAATCCTAACAATTGCTGATGCAAGTGAAGAGGATATGATGTCATCGAGTTGTGGTTGCGGTTCGGGAGGACACAAACACAATCACGAAAACAGTGAAGATAGCTGTGGTTGCGGTTCGGGAGGACACAAACACAATCACGAAAACAGTGAAGATAGCTGTGGTTGCGGTTCGGGTGAACATAAACACGAGCACAAACACAATCACGAAAACAGTGAAGATAGCTGCGGTTGCGGTAATAGTAGCTGCGGATGTAATTAGAAAAATGATTTTCTAAATTAAACCGGATAGATTAATTTATCCGGTTTTTTTATTTGAAAAAAAATCTAATAAATATGTTCGTAGTAAAACTTAGTTGTATATTTTTTTTACAAAAACCGAGGTTTTATTATTTGCAAAAAAAAAGAGTCAATTAATTGACTCTTTTTTTTGTATTAATTATCTCGATTTATTTCAATCCATTAACATCAGTATTGCTTGTAACTATTTGAACTACTCTGTCTTTCGATAGAAATTTCTTAGCTGCTTTTTGAACATCTGCTGCTTTGATTGTGCTCCAGAATTTTTCGTAATCAAATCCTAAATAATTTTCTTGGTCATAGTCATCGCTAACAATTTTGGTAAGCCAATAGCGGTTTTCTTTCTTCGACTCTTGAAAATCTTTAAGTTTGTTTTCTGCTATATTATGAATCGACTTATCATCAAGTGCATTATTTTGCATTTTAGATAATTCATCGTAAACTATTTTAATCATGGTATCAAGTTTTGCAGGATTACAATCGAAATAAACTCCCACAAAATATTCAGATTTAGGATAATGTTTGCTTTGGCTAAAAACTGAAGCTCCATAAGTTCCACCTTGATCTTCGCGCAAAGTTTCGAGCATTCTAATATCTAAATATTCTTTAACAGCATCGAGGAGCAATCTGTCTTTAATATCATATTTAAAATCTCCTGTAAAGGCAATAAAAACTGTTGATTTTGGTGTTTTAAGTTCGCGTGTATAAGCATTGTGAACCACTTTTTTTGGCAGTTCTTTTCCGAGGTTTACCCAAGTTTCTTGACGATTAACCGTTGGTAATCCGCCTAAATATTTCAAAATATTTTCTTTATCTTTATTTGGGTCAATATTTCCAACAAAATAAAAGGTAAATCCTGAAGGATCGCCAAATCTATCTTTGAAAATATATTTTATTCTGCTAAGGTTTGCCTCAGCAAGTTTAGCAACAGACATTGGTTCAAAACGATTATTATGTTGTGCCAATGTGTTAGTAATTGTGTCGCTGAAGGCAGATTCTGGGTTAGCAATTTTGTTTTCGAGTGATGATTTCTCACGTTGTATATAACTCTCAAAGGCATCTTTATCAGCTCTTGGTTTTGTAAAATAAAGATAAGTCATTTGAAGCATAGTTTCAAAATCGTTAATATTGCTGCGTCCTGAAAAACCTTCGGTAAGTTCAGAAATATAAGGATTTACATTAGCGCTTTTGCCTGCAAGTTGTTTTTGCAATTCAATATTGTCGAAATCACCAAGTCCACTTGAAGACACAACATCGGCAGCAGTTTTGGCAGATACATCATCTTTTTTCTGGTAAACCGACCAACCACCCAAGCTGCTTGCGCTCATAAGTATTTCGTCGTCCTTAAAATCGGTTGTTTTAATAACGACTTTTACTCCATTACTCAATTCCCAACGAATTACACCTTTTTTGGCATCGGTAGTTTCTTTTACAATTGTGCCTGCAACAGGTTCTTCTGCAACAAGAGGGCGGTTTGCAAACTTATCTACATATGCTTCTATATTAGCAGTTTTGGCTGCATCTAACATTTTTAATATTTCATCTTTGGATGGGTAAATAACATTTTCGGCATCAAGACCCATAATTCCAACAACAATATTATCGTCTGTAATCCAATTTTTAGCAAGTGAATTAATCTCTTCTAAGCTTATATCTGCTAAAGCTTCTTTGGCAAAAGTATAATCCCAATCATCAGATGGTATTGGTTGGCTTGTTAGGTAGTTTTCCAACAAAGCTACGGCATATTTGTCGGATTTCTGTTTGTTTCTTTCTTTATAAGATTTTTCAACAGAAGTCATCATTTCTTTTTTTGCTCTTTCAATTTCAGAAGCGCTGAATCCATATCTTTTAACTCTTTCATTTTCAGTAAGAAGAACATTAATAGCTTCTGAGATTTTGTCGTTTGGAGCTACAGCAAAACTTATATAAGCATCAACTGTAGGCAACATTCCTGAATTGCCAGAGAAAGCATAAGAAAAAGGAGGATTGGCACTCTGAATGATTTCATTAAGTCTCGCATTTAACATCGAAGAATAAAGCTGATCTGCATATTGGCTGCGATAATATTTTTTACTTCTATCGAGATTTGAAGGGCGTTTATATGCAATTTCAATCACATTATAAGGGGCTTCTTTATCCTTTGAAATTACTACTCTTGCTTCTTTGTGCCCTGGCACTTGATAATATTCTCTTTTCTTGGCATCTTTATGAGCAGGCATTTTTGCGAACATACTTTTTACTTTGCCTTCCATTTCATCTACATCGAAATCACCAACAACAACAATAGCCTCTAAATCGGGGCGGTACCATTGTTTGTAGAAATCTCTAAGAGTATCATAAGGAGCGTAATTAATAACATTTGTATCACCAATTACATTGTGAAGCTCATATTTTGAGCCTTTATACATTACACTTTGAACTTCCATTTGAGTTCTTGCCATGCCACTCATTCGTGTTCTAAATTCCTCACGAATCACACCTCTTTCAGCATCAATTTCAGCGGATTCTTCACTTACATTGCATCCCCAATCATATAAAATCATCAGTGCAGTATCCATGTTTGCTTTATTTTCCAGCGGCACTTTATTGAGTGTGTAAACAGTGCGGTCGGTAACTGTGTAGGCATTAATCTCTGGACCAAATTTCATCCCAATAGATTGGAGGTAATGAATAATATCATGTTTCTCAAAATTTTTGGTGCCATTAAAACACATGTGCTCTGTAAAATGAGCAAGTCCATTTTGTCCTGGAGTTTCCTGTATCGCTCCAGCATTAACGACAAGATAAAATTCGCCTCTATTTTCAGGAATTTTGTTTTGCTTGATGTAGTAGGTTAAGCCGTTTTCTAATACTCCAATGCGAACTGAGGGATCAACAGGTATATCTGTTTTAATGCCTGCTTGGGCAAAAATAGAATTGTAAGTAAATAAAATAACTGCTACTGCAAATAGGTTTTTTAGTTTTTTCATTATGCTAATTTTATTATAAAATAATATTTATATACTTTAATTTGCAAATATATAAAATGGTTAATACCATAGAGTTTTTTGATTTAAAAAAATGTTAAATAAAACTTAATAAGACGAATATTTATAAATTTCATCTATTATTTCACTGTTATCCGACAAAAAAAATTAAATGAAGGAAGTCCTAAGGTCATACCAAATTTTTGGTTTTTGCTTTGTTCACAAAAAAATAATTTAACTCGATAAACATAAAATATTATGGCTCATAAGCTTGCATCCTAAACAACCTTTCTCCTTTGAAAACAGATAGACTAATGGCATTGCTGGGGATTCGCCGACCTGTAAACTTCCAAATTTTGGGTTATGGGTTTGTGCCCACCTATCGCAAAGGCGAAAAAGGCAAATATCAGTTAGTTGTAACAGAAAAACGTTGGAAAGATTTGAAAATGAAACTAAAAGAGATTACCCGAAAGACAAGTCCTATGAGCTTTGACGAGCGAATAACGAAACTCAATCAGGTAACTCGTGGATGGATAAACTACTTTAAATATGCCAGCATAAACCAAAAACTTGCGGATATTGACGGGTGGTTGAGAAACCGACTTCGATACTGCATCTGGACGGATTGGAAAAAGCCTGAACGCAAGCGCAAAAGCCTTATTCGTTTAGGTGTTCCTCATGGTATGGCGTACGCATGGAGTAGAACCCGAAAGGGAGGATGGGCAGTAGCACAAAGTCCCATTCTAATTACCACCATCACTTTAGAACGTCTTCGCAAACGAGGTTACGTTTCTATGCTTAGTTTATATCAAGAAGTATCCGTCAATAACTATAAAAATTCGCTATTCCCCATGTTTTAAAGAACCGCCGTATACGCGAACCGTACGTACGGTGGTGTGAGAGGTGCTCCTCGTCAGCTAAGTACTGACGAGGCCATCTACTCGATTGTGCTTAGTGTTTTATTATCAAGGTCTGTAAGTAAATCTGAAACATATTTAAGAAGCGAAATAACCTTTAAACTATTTATCTCAGTTCCGTAATCTGTGCTTATTCCGTGTAAAACTTTGTGTCGATTTAATTTACAAGGAAACATACCAACATCTTGTTCTCTTGCCATTATCGGTGTCTGATTTTGAAGTGGTGATAAATATAACTCCAAGAAATTTCCAGCCGATTTTTCTAATTCAGCTATTACTTCGGGTAAGAATTTATATTTCTCATTCTTTTTCTCTTTTATAAAGAACTTCTTTTTGGTAAAGTCAAAGCAAATACCATCAACTTGAGTTAGGACAGCAGGAATTAAAAGAATATGATTACCTTCTTCATAAGATTTTTTTATGCTTTCTAAAATTTCTATTCTGTTATAGTGCCTTTTAATCAGGCTTTCAAAAATTCTTCCAACATTTGTTTTATAGTAATTTACTAGTAATTCATTTGCTGTATCAACTTTTTTTTCTTGTATCCTATGAGCAACTATTGAAGGAAAATTTAGCTCACTCTCCAAGTCAATAAACCAACCATGTTGTGCAATAAGTAAAAAATATTCTGGCGTTTTTTTAGTGTATTCTTTAAGTCTTTCTCCAATCTCTTTGAAGGTTTCTAAATGCTCCAAAAATGGATTTTCGAATTTAGGTATAGAAGAATAAATCTTACTAATATTCTCAAAGGACTTTTGAAAGTCTTTTAATGGTTCAGCAAGTTTTTTTTGAAGTTCTAAAGTCGGCTCAATTGCTTTTTGGATAGCTCTTGCTTGTTCCGCCCATTGTTCTTGAAATTTCCTCATCGGTTCGGTAATCTTTGCGATTTCCCGATAAGGTTTCATCATTCTTTCAATATTCTCTATAAACTTATCCAATTCTCAGTATTTTTTTGTCTTAACATTAAGCACAACAACTCAATACACGCATTGCGTGTATATCTGCCTTAGGCGTAACTCTACAAAGGTCTTTATCTACTGTTGAACAATGGCTTAACGATATTTTTGAGTTATTCATAAGGCTCGTATTTTTTTTGAGTTTTGATTTTAAATACTTTAATTCCTCAAAAGTAAAAATAATATTCTTACTGCGATATTTATTTTTAAAATAAATCTTATTTATCCATTGGGCTTTTAATGCTTCAGCATGGCTCAGTATAAATCTGGTCAAATCCCTTGGTGGTAATATGGGTGTAAATTTCTGTGGTTTTGCTGTTGGCATAATTCCAACAATCAGCTATTTAACAAAATAAAAACTGCATAATTTATTAACAATAAGTTGGTTAGTTATTAACAGGGAAAGGAGGTTTTTAGACAGATTGACGTCCCGCTGATATGGTTTCGTGCCGCAAATTTACCATTAATGTTTATAAAATTTACCATCGTCATATTTACTACTTTCCTTTCATAAATGTACCAAACGCGGCATGAACTATATCAGCAGTTGTCTGCTGGGCTTCTTTCTTCCTTGTGTGTTGAAATCAGTATCAGTTCCTAATTACTTTTACCGACTCACTCCAACCTTCATTTGATCTAACCTTCAAGATATAGACTCCATTTTTCAGATTAAATAGGTCAAAAGATACATTCTTCGAATTATCAACTTCTTTGTTTTCAACCAACCTTCCTGTTAAATCCATCAGTTGCAGTTTCATTTTTCCTTTTGGAATTTCTTCAAAAACAATATTTACTTTGTCGCTTGTAGGGTTAGGGTAAACTCGAAAACTAATATTTTGCTCAGCCTGCTCTCCTATTCCAATATGATAAAGAGTATCTGCTCCATTGGGCAGGGCAAAACCAAGACTATCGGTTTTTACAAACCAGCCACCTTTTGCCGCCCTCCTGGTCCAACCCACAACAATGTATCCACCATCATGTGCCTGCCTTAGCTTTCTGGGTTCTTCAGTATAATTAGGGAAATCAGCTATCCAACGGTTCCATTTGAAATTTAGGTTACTATCTAAATGAACCAAACTTGCTCCATAACCCAAATTTGAAACCATACATACTCCATTGCTATCAGGAACAAAGGACATCCCTCTAATAATTCCCGCATCAAAAATAATATCATAATAAGGGTGTGTTGGATCATAAAATCGTATATCAAAAATAGTATCCTTGATTATATTAAAATTGGAGTCCATTATTCCTGTCTGATAATATGGATAATAATATTCTTGACCTCCTTGAATAACCGATGGTGTATCAGCTCTATTTACTGAGAAATAATATTCATCGTTTTGTTTTTCAAAAAGTTGCATCATTGATTCATAGCTGGAAGTTTGCCCAAACAACTTTCTCCATTCCCAATTAAATAAACTATCTACCTTGAGCAAGAAATATTGTTTTAAAGGCCCTCCAAAATAATTAACCCCTCCTATAATATAGCCGCCATCAGGTTGTTTCATTAATAATCCAATTGTTTTATAAACCTTTTCACCTCCAATAAAGAATTGTTTTCTTTGTTTAATATTTCCTAAGCTATCATATCGAATAATCCCAACATAGGTTGTATCAACATACCAATATTGAATAGAAGTGTCTAAAGAATAGGATTTTGAATCCGAACCTTGTATAGTTGCAACAGTAAATCCACCATCATTTTCAGCTACAATATCTTGTCCCCAATCACAACTTTTCATATACGTGGTATCTGCATAAAGTCTTGTCCAGATAGTATCACCATTGGGTTTAAATTTAACATACCCCGGCGCATTCCAATCGTAGTTTTTCCAGTTTGAATAATCATTATCAACCACACTCATCTGTAAAAAATTGCCGTCACTAAGTTGAATGATACTTCTATTATACATTACAAAATGATCACCATGCATTAGACTATCCGTTTTCATCCAAACCACATTACCCGAGTAATCAATTTTCATTCTTACAGGCAAACAGATGTGATCTGGGTCGTAATCTGATGATGTTCTGTTTCCATAGGTATAACCCGAGACATAGTAAGCCGAATCACAATCAATCACATCATGAAAATAAGTATATTTTCTTGCCGGATACAAGGTATCCAAATAAACTGTGCCAGATTTTACTTTTGGAGCAAATCCGGATTTCTGTTGGTAGAAAATCGAACTGCTTGAGAAAAGAAGTTCAGGAAACAACTTTTCACCCTGTACAGGGAAGCGTGTAGGCACTTCCCTGTTTTGGGTAAAAGCACTTAAATAAGTGCTAAGAAAAATAATTATTAAAAGCTTTTTCACATTACTTTATTTTGTGATAACTAATTTTTGAGTTGTAATTTCGTCATTTACATAAAACCTGACAAAATAAATTCCCTCACTTAAATCTGAAATATTAATTTGACTATTCTGGGATTTAATTATTAATATCTTAACTATTCTTCCGCTAAGGTCAAGGATAGAAATCTCAGTTGGAGTTATCAGTTCATCGGTTATAACAATATTTAGCCTATCATTAGCAGGGTTAGGGTAAATTGTTATTATTTGATTTGTAGTTTCCGATATAATCTCAGGTTTTGCTCTTCTCTCGTCACTATTTCCTCCTTCACAATAATTTGGAGCCCATTCAAGATCATCATATTTCATTAATAAGTATTTTGCTATTCCTGCAGCATAAGTACCATTGGTAAATATGTCATATAAATCATTCTTTTGAGATTCATTCATTTGGTAAAAATCTCCTTCGTGATTTGTATAGATATCCACTAAAACATTATTGTAAAGAGTTGAATAATCAGAAATCTCATTAGTTTCATCGCTTATGTTACCTAAGTTTTCAAACCTTTGTTGAGAATAGGTGAAATTATTTTCCTCTAAAGCAAAGTAAATCAACCTGATATTTGACCATAAATCATTAAATGCCTCAAGATACAATTTTACACTATCCAACGGAATACTATCCCTACTTTCCAATGCTCCAATTGATTGATTCATTAGATTTGTGTATTCTTGATTAATTGCTTCAATATCCATCAGTAGGACTTCGTATTCTGAAATATTTTCAGCAGCAGCATATATGTTATCCATTTGAGTTTCGTTTAACTGTGTTTACCTTTCATATAGTGCAACTCTAACTCCTGATGACTTTATACCATAACTGTTTTCAATAAGAATTTGCTCAACCATAGATGGGGTAAAGAGATCATTCGCACAAGCCAACGTAAGGATATCATGTGATGGATTAGAATTCAGTAATTCATTATAAACCTCATTAACATTCGAAGAATTTACATTTTCCACTAAACTATTTAGGTTGGCATAATCACCATCATTAACGAGTTCGGAAAGCTGTTGTTTAATTCCGCTATACTGGGGGAAGGCAACGGTAATTTGAAATGGACCCATAACCATAGGACAATTGGGACCTGTACAAGGTAACCTGGATTCACAGTGAGGTGTAGCCGCACTGGTCAGGGGATCTTCTGAAGTACTCACAAGATTATTTCCATATGAATCCTTACTAACATACCTCACAGTATAATCACTAGGACTACTTGGATGAACATATTGAACATCAAATGTACCTAATGTAATGTGTTCATCATAGAAATCATTATCATTTGTACCTAATTGTAATTGCCTATCAGGTGTTGTATTGAAATTTGGTGAACCAGCAATTACATTTCCATTGGCATCATTTAATGCTCCCTGTTGCCATCGGCTTACTCCAAAATTAAATGTTGAATTATTACAATTAGTTGCTTTTATGTAGTAGGATGAATTTGAAAAGTTGTTAAACTGATTGCAGAGAAACTTTAAACCTTGATTTGATTGATTTGGATTAACAGCTGTACCTCTATTCGTTCCATCTGCCTGAATACCAATTGTTGCATTATCAATAACATTATTATAGACTTGATTAGTTGCAATACCAGAATTAGAAATGTATATTCCACGGGTATCCTGATTTACACCATTAAAATTAATCGTATTACCTTCTATATAAAAATTAGGGCAATCTAATAATGATATTGCTACTCTATCTACAATTACTCCTGCGCCCCAAGCGTAAGTTCCTTGATATATGTTAAAAGTATTATTTAGAATTTGTGGGTTATTTCCATTTAGAATATAAATGCAAAATAAATTATCTCCAAGTTCCTGAGGGTCTCTGGTATTAAATACACAATTAGAAATATTTACTGTTTCTCCATTTTGAGCGTTATTTAATACAAACACAGGTTTTGAGAACCCTTCGAATGTGCTTTTTACCTCCTGACCAGTAATGAAATTGTAATACCTATCAATTGATACTTTTGAATCCTTTATCATTATTGCTGTTCTTGGGCTTGTACAACCATAATAAAATTCACATCCATTAAAATAAACATTCTTAGTATTCTCAATTTCTATGAACTTGGCACTAATATGGCATGTTAGCATTTCTTTGAATTTGCATCTAATGAATTTACATTGATTAAAACTCTGTGGACCATAATCATGGTTTTTAATATCCAAAAATTGATAATTGTTGAAGAAATCCACATCACTTGCTATTATTGTGCCACCGTAATAAGTATTGCTTGCGTCTGTATAGTGGTTTGTAAAAGCTATATCAGCAGAATTTATTTCGCTATTATTTTTTATCAAAACATAAGGAATTTTGTCGGTTGGGAGCATAGCCCCCGATCCTTTATTACATCTAATCCCTTCCCAGCTTCCACTTCCAGTTATTACACTATTGTCTATTATTAACTTTGCATTTCTTTCAACTACGATTTTACTATTTGCAGACATGGTTAAATTACATCCTGGATGAATTGTCAAAGTAGCACCGTTTTCAATAACAAGATCCCCCGTAAAGGATGGCAAAGTTCCAGGATACCAATCTACGATGCCTGTTATAGGATAGGAATATGCAGATGTAAATAATATCAAGCTAATTATTGTATAAATGATTCGTTTCATAATTTATAAATTTTCTCTCATCCTTGTCGCAGTTCAATTATATGAGATTTCCACGGGAGAATGTCTAGCTTCGCTTGGGGTGGCTTTCTTCAATTTACCAAAATTTTTCATCAACGAGGCGAAGCAAATTTAAACAAATTTGTTTTTCCCAATCCAAAAGATGTTCTCCTTTCGAACATCAAAGTTAATCATTTTTTGCTTCATGCTTTTACCATTTTTTCTTTTGTGCGCTTGCAATCAAGCTCTTTTGGTTTTTGTCGGGTCGCTATAAGCGATTGCCAAAAACCAAATGTGCTTGATTCGGGATGGCTTGCCTTGCTGGCAACTACTGGATAACCGCAACCCACTTGCGTTTATTTCCACTTTGTACTCCGTGTTGTGTTTTCATAAGTGATTCTGATTTAGTAGTTTGCGATTTGTTAATATTTATTTTAATGATAAACTATTGCGTTTAGCGCGCTACAAATATAAAAAAATATTTAATTGCTAAATATATTTTCTAAAATTTAATTAAATCTCCTGGACTTGTTATTTTTGATAAGTTCAAATTGC
>MNXP01000057.1 GCA_001872625.1 Bacteroidetes bacterium CG2_30_33_31 | reverse complement strand
ATAACATTATATATTTTTTCTAAAGGATTGCCTATTGCTGATAAGCGTTCAGTGTTAAATTGGTCATCAAATAATCCTTTTTTGCCAGTTGCTTTATATTCTTGCATTATCCTATTGTTTTGGTGTAAAATAATACGCAAATATACATATAATTAATTGGATAACAATATATTAAATTTTAGAACTCCCCTATAAATAACTTTCACCTCAGAATGTTTTGAATTATCATGTCTTGCATCAATATTAAAATCCTTCACCCAATATCTTTTATTTTGTGGGTCAGCGTCAATTGGATGATTTATATTCACTTTTCTACATAAATCTGGTGAATTATCAGGTTCTGAACCCTCTTCATAGTAACAAATTATCAAAATAGGATTTTCTAATGTTTCAGCCTCATCATAACTAATTATATGACTTGGTTGAGAATCATTATCGAGCAACCAACCTGGAATAACATCGTCATTTTCTAAATAGTCATTTGGGTCATAATTTGAACCTAATGCAGTTTCGGCATCAACTTCAGTACTTAAACACAAATACCCATTTAATTCTTCATCGATAGTTAGACTGCCATTATATAACCATAAATATGGAATATAAGTAACTCCCTGGTACTGGAATGATGGTGTTGCTGTGCTTAAACCAAGAGAAGCGAATGACATAGTGTTGTCATTATCGCTCAACAAATCTGATATCACTTGATTATATGTAGATTGAGTTGAAAACAACGATTTTAATTCAGTTCCCCAATTATATAATTTTAAGTTTGTAAAGAGTTCACTAGTATCTGAAGGATTTGATATTAAATCATAAACTGTTACAAGAGAGAGTTTTGAATTAGAATTCTGAGTTTTAGATTGGAAATTAGAGGAAGAAATTTCTTTTTTGCAGGATGAAAAAAAAGTAGTTGTAATCAATATTAAAATCATAAAAAATAAGTTGAATTTTACGAATGTAAATTTTTTATGATCTAAAAAATCATTTTTGATTCTGTGATTCTGTGATTCTGTGATTCTGTGATTCTGTGATTCATAATAAAATATTTTAAAGTTAATATTTGACAAATATAGAAAGTTTTTATTTCCATTAACAAATTTTATTATTCAATTATTTTTCATTTTTTAGTGTGTTTTTAATATTGAGTTCTGAATTACATTAATTGTTAAGAAAGCAAAACTTTTTAAGGGGGTTCTATAATTTAATATGAAAATAATATGTCATAATAAGAGTGTTTTTCAGAATCCTATTCGCTCAAATGAAGGTGAAAAGAATATTGATTTTCACCATTTTAGAATTATAACTTTATTTTCTTAGCACATAATTTAGGGAAACACTCTATTTAAAGCAAATCCCACGCTAAAGCAGCGGCGCCAACAATTGCGGCATTATTTTGTTCGAGAGCCGAAGGCAATAGTTTGACTTTGTTTTTAAAGATTGTCATCAGATTGCCTTCCATATATTTTTTGGTAGGCTCGAATATTAGATCTCCTGCCAAAGAAAGCCCACCAAAGAGAAATATTGCCTCAGGGTCGAAAATTGTAACATAATTTGCCAAAGCTTTTCCTAAGTATTCGGCTGTTATTTCGAAAGCTTTTAGTGCTAAACAATCTCCCTCAAGAGCATGCTGTTGAATAATTTTTCCAGTTAAATCTCTTTCCTTTCGCAAACTAGAATTTTCGTTGGTTGTTGCCAAAAGTTCCAAAGCTGTGATTTTAATTCCAGTAGCAGATACATAAGTTTCGAGACAGCCATGTTTTCCACAACCACAGAATCTGCCATTTTCGACAACGATAATATGGCCAAATTCGCCACCAAAACCATTATGACCATGAAGAAGATTACCATTGGTAAAAATGCCACTACCCAAACCTGTTCCCAGAGTTATAAGGCCAAAATCTTTCATGTTTTTTGCAGCACCAAAGACTTTTTCACCATAAGCTGCGGCATTAGCATCATTGGTAATCAAAACCGGAATTTGAAATAAATTATTTAGAATTTCGCGCACTGGAACTTTATCTCCCCAAGGTAAATTTGGAGCAAATTCAATATTTCCGCTATAAAAATTTCCATTAGGAGCGCCAACTCCGATAGAAATAATGCCAGTTGACGAATTTTTTAAAAGCTGCTGGTTTACAAGAGTAAAAATATCTTTTGCCAAAGGCTCAAAAGCATCGTAATCAGCTGTTATTAAGGATGTTTTATTGCTTATTTTGCCGCTCTTATTCACAAATCCAAAAACAATATTGGTTCCACCAATATCAATTCCCAAAACTTTTTGCTCCTTTTTCATTCGAAATCTTAGTTTAATTTGCTTACTTATAAATTTATTTAGCAAATGTAATGTTAATTATTTTTCAACAAGAAAAGAACAACTTTTTTAATCAGAAAAATAAACAATGAATGATTTTATCAATTGATGGTTTGCTAAATTATGTTTATTTTAATGAAACCTAAAATGCTAACTTTGCAGCCCAAAATATTATTTCAACATGAATAAACCCGTAAGATTACGCTTTGCACCAAGTCCAACTGGACCTCTTCACATTGGCGGTGTTAGAACAGCACTTTACAACTATTTTTTTGCAAAAAATAATGGAGGAAAATTATTGCTTCGAATTGAAGACACCGACCAAACGCGCTATGTAGAAGGAGCTGAAAATTATATAATTGACGCACTTTCGTGGTGTGGAATTGAGTTTGATGAAAGTGTGATTGCTGGTGGCAAATATGGCCCATATCGGCAGAGCGAACGTAAAGATATTTACGCCGAATATGCTCAAAAATTGGTTCTAAATGATTGGGCATACTATGCTTTCGACACTGCTGATGAACTCGAAGAATTAAGAGCAAAAGCTGAAGAAAATAAAATGGCATTTACTTATAATTATGATACAAGAAATGGCCTTAAAAATTCTTTAAGAATTGGTGATGAGAAATCTAAAGAGATGTTGGACAGTGGATTGCCTTATGTAATTAGATTTAAAATGCCTGAAAATAAAGAAGTTATCATTAATGATTTGATACGTGGTGAAGTTAGAGTAAATACTTCTGCACTCGATGATAAAATCCTTTTTAAATCTGATGGCATGCCAACATATCATCTTGCAAATATTGTTGACGACCATTTGATGGAAATCTCCCATGTTATTCGCGGAGAGGAATGGTTGCCATCAACACCTTTGCACGTTTTGCTTTACAAAGCTTACGGATGGGAAGCTCCTCAATTTGCTCATCTTCCACTTTTGCTTAAGCCACAAGGAAGCGGTAAACTTAGCAAACGCGATGGCGACAAACTTGGGTTTCCAGTATTTCCAACGGAATGGAGAAATCCAGAAACTGGCGAAAAATCAATGGGTTATCGCGAAGAGGGCTATTTTCCGGAAGCGTTCATTAATATGATTTCTCTCTTAGGTTGGCATCCTTCAAGCGACAAAGAAATTTTTTCGAAAGATGAACTTATTGCCGAATTTTCTCTTGAAAAAGTAAATAAATCTGGAGCCCGGTTCGATCCAGAAAAGGCAAAATGGTTCAATCAACATTATTTGAAAGAAACCACCGACAAAAAACTTGCTGAATTATTCTTGCCATTTTTGAAAGAAAAGGGTGTAAATGCTGATATTAAGATTGTTGAAAAAATTGTTAGCCTTGTGAAAGAACGTGCAACATTTGTAAAAGATTTCTGGGAACATTCTGTTTTCTTTTTTCAGCCTCCACAGGAATATGATACTAAAACAGTGAAAAAACGCTGGAAGGAGGAAACTCCAAATATGATTTCAGATTTAAAAGAACTGCTTTTAGGAATAGATAATTTTAGCTCTACAAATACTGAAGAAATTGTAAAACTGTGGATTGAAAACAGTCATCTTTCAATGGGCGAAGTGATGAATGCTTTTAGACTTTGCATTGTGGGCGCTCCTCAAGGACCACATCTTTTTGATATTATTGGCGTAATTGGGAAAAATGAGACTATAAAAAGACTTGAAAATGGCATCGCAAATATTAAAATTTAAAAAGATGAGAATAATTACTTTTTTCTTGTTATTCATATTTTCACTGCAGATAAAAGGGCAAGACACACTTAAAGTTATGAGCTATAATCTTTTAAATTATGGAAACATAACTTCATATTGCACTGCTACCAACAATTCACTTTTGGCAAAAGAGCAGGATTTAAGAGCTATTGTAAAATATGTAAAACCAGAAATATTGGCGGTTGTTGAACTTGCGGCCAACTCTTATGTACATCAAAGGCTGCTCGATTCAGCACTTAATTGTGATGGGGTAAAATATTATAAAAAAGCAAATTACAGCAATATTTCTGGTAGCGATTTAGTTTCAATGCTTTATTACGATAGCCGAATTTTAACTTTTTCAAAGCAATATGTTTTGAATAGCCACGTGCGCGATATAGTTCTTTACCGCCTTTTTTACAACGACCCAAACTTGTCGCAGACTCATGATACAGCTTTTATAAACTGCATAGTTGGCCATTTGAAATCTGGAAGCGCATCTTCTGACGAGCAAGATAGAGCTACTATGACTACTAACGCAATGAGTTGGTTAAATCAAAATCTTATAGCAGATAATTATCTTATTATGGGCGATTTCAACCTAAAAAATAGTAACGAGGTAGCTTATCAAAATCTGGTAAATTTTTCTAATGCGTCATTGCTTTTTTTCGATCCGATAAGCAGAGCTGGAATGTGGTATAATACTGCAAGTTTTTCGGATATTCATACTCAATCTACTCATGTTTCATCAACTGGCTGCGCAAGTATTGGCGGTCTTGACGATAGATTTGATTTTATTTTGGCTTCAAATTCGGTAATGAATGGGATCAATCACTTTACTTATATTCCAAATTCGTATTACTGTTTGGGCAATGATGGCAATCATTTCAATGACGCAATTAATTCAGGCACAAACAATAGCGCCCCACAAAATATTATAAATAGTCTTTATAATTTGAGCGACCATTTGCCAGTGATTTTGAAACTGAAAGTCAACAAGCAAGGAGCATCACTTGGAAATATTTTAAATACCCATAATCTGAATATTAAAGTTGTAAATCCTATTACCAACAATTTAAAATTTTATATCAGCAGCAGCATCAATTCCAAATTGAAAATTGAAGTTATTTCAATTATTGGCCAATTATTATTTGCTGAAAATATATATCATGCTTCTTATGAAGAGATAATTAATTTGAATTTTTCAAGCTTAGAAAGCGGACTTTTTTTTCTAAAAATTACCGACGAAAATGGTTTTTCTATTTCACATAAAATATTGAAATTGTGAGAAATAAACAATTTATTATTATCTTAATTGGTTTTTTGTCATTTTTTAGCACTTCATGTATAGATATTGTCGAAGAGCTTTGGATAAAGGATAAAAATGGAGGACAAGCATTTTTTAGAATAGAAGCAAACGCTTTGGGTGGTCTAATTAATTTTGCCGGGAATTATATAGATAACGAAATGTTTAATAAAATTGTGGCTTCACCAAATTTCATTGCTAAGAATTTATCAAAAATTAAAGGTGTTTCTGACATTCAAGCAGTAAATATGCTTAAGTCTGGCACAATAGGAATCAAGTTTAAATACAAAAGCACAAAAGCCTTAAATAGAGCATATTACTCTATTTTGAACCAAAAAAAACGCTTATATTATCCTTCTATTTTTAAGATTAATGCAAATAGATTCAAAAAAATGGACCTTACTAAATACCTAAGAAACTATTTGACAAAAAACAAGGATAAATTTAAAAGCGATGAGCTACTTCAATTGGTAAACTATAAGAGCATTTATCATTTTGAAAAAGAAATTGAAGAAATAAAAAATTCTGCTGCCATCAAATTTAAATCGGAGAACGCCGTTATTCAAAATTGTAGTGCAAATGATTTACTAAATACAGAAATAAATTTGGGCAACATTATTAAATATTAATTATTTATAAAAGCATAAAATTATATAATTTTGTAGAATATTATTTAACTTAAACAACTAAGAAATGTCTGAAAACAAAGAAATTATACCCAAAGGCAATGCAATGGGTTACAAGTTTACAATAATTTTGATGGCAGCAATAATTGCAGTATTATTATGGTTGCTTTTTACCTCCAAGCAATTGGTAACAGAGGCTGTTGTTGAAAAAGAAAACTTGAGAGTTGACCTTACTGGCGAACTTGATAGTCTGATGACTGAACATAAGTTGGTTCAAAATGAATATGGCGAACTTACGGCCAAAATGAGCGAAAAAGACAGCATTATTTTTAGCAAATCTCAAGAAATTAAAAAGTTAATTTCCAGTAAAGCTGACTATTATCAAATAAAGAGGAAACTTGAATATTTAAGAAAGATCACTCAAAGCTATGTAGATCAGATAGATTCACTGTTTACCGTAAATACAAAACTTAAGGAAGAAGTTACTGCTTATAAAAGCAACTTAAACTCTGAAAAAGCCAAAACCACAAGCCTTTCGCTAGAGAAAGAAAATCTCACGAATATTATTAATACAGCTGCTTCGGATATTCCTGCTTACAATATTAAAGGTAAGACTTTCCATTTAAAAGGCAAAACCAATAAAGAAGTAGAAACATATAAGGCAAATCGAGTAGATAGAGTTAATATATGCTTTACTATTGGGCAAAATCTGGTAGCAAAACCAGGAAATAAAACCGTTTATATAAGAATTTCACGACCAGATAAACTTATAATTTCAAACGGACAAGGTAATGAATATTCATTTGAGGCTGGAGGAACACGTCTTCAATTTTCATTGAAAAGAGAAATCGATTATCAAAACAAAGCAATAGATGTTTGTGCTAATTGGGATAAAAGAACAGAAACCCCTGCAATGGAGGGGACTTATGAAGTTACAATTTGGCTCGATGGAAAACAAATAGGAACAACAAGTTTTAAATTAGAATAAATGTGTAGGTTGATTTTAGGTTTTAATATAAATTTGTGAAAGAGAAAAAACCCTTTTACCGGGCGGTAAAAGGGTTTTTTTAATACTCCTATCTAAATTTTATTAATTAATGACTCCGATATGTTTAGACTGACAAACATTATGATTAAACTAGAAACAAACTGCAGGGTGAGAATGAGCATTGGGACAATAAGAATATGAACATATCGAATTATATGAAGCAAAAGTAACTTATCAAGCCTAATGTATTGAGAGCAAATGTACCTTATTACAATAGGTTAATTACCCGTTTTGATGTTCAATTTAATCACCTTGAAATATTATTATGAAAGCATTTTTATTTATTTTCATTTTCACATTTGTAATAGCCCGGAATTTATTCCCAAATTATAGTCCAAATTACATGTCAAGTTGCTATGCTCCGGTAAAGGACTCAACATTTATTTGGCATTATGCTGATTATGATGAATCGGGCTTTGTGGGAATAAGTTTATATAAGGCATATATTTTTGCAAAAGAACACAATTTAATTTCCCATGAAATAATTGTAGCTGTAATTGATTCGGGCTGTGATACTATCCATGAAGATTTAGTTGAGAATCTTTGGGTAAACCCTAATGAAATACCAAGAAACAAAATTGATGATGACAGAAATGGATATATTGACGATATACATGGTTGGAATTTTTTGGGCAATGCCAACGGCTATATGGTTGAAGGAGAAACGGTTGAACTTACCCGTTTATATCGTGAATTGAAAATTAAATTTGATGGCAAAAAAAAATCAGAAATACTTTCTGAAGATAAAGAGGATTTTAAAAATTGGCTGCTTATAAAAAAAGATTTTGAAACGCAATATAATAAAGCCAAAAATTATTGCCAAATTTATGAAAATGGACTTGAGATTTACGATAATTGCGAGAAGATTTTATCAAAATATTTAAAAAAAGACCAGATTAATCGCCAAGAAATCAACAATATAAAAACCGATAATGATAAAATCTTACAGGCAAAATCCTTTTGGCTGCATCCCTACGGAACAGATATGAAGCGCAAAGATTTTGTTGATGCTATTGGATATTGGAAGCCAGAGGTTGATAAAAAACTTAACGTTCTATACGACCCACGTTCAAAAGTTGGAGACAATCCGCTTGACATGAGTGATTCGCTTTATGGAAATAATATAATTCAAACATCTGGTTCCAATCACGGGACAGGAGTAAGTGGAATAATTGGGGCCGTGCGTGATAATAATATTGGGTTTGATGGTATAGCGCCTAATGTTAAAATAATGGTTATTAGAGTGGTGCCAGGAGGAGACGAACGCGATAAAGATGTTGCATTGGCAATTAGATATGCCGTAAAAATGGGAGCAAGGATAATAAATTGCAGCTTTGGTAAAGATTATTCGCCTCAGAAAATTTTTGTGGATGAAGCTGTCAGATTCGCTGAATTAAATAATGTTTTGATAATTCATGCAGCTGGTAACGACTCTAAAAATATAGACAAAGGCTTTAATTTTCCAAGTAAAACATTAAATAACCCAAAAGAAATTGCTGCTAACTGTTTGGAAGTGGGCGCTTCGGACAAACATGCTGATGAAAATTTAGTGGCTAATTTTAGTAATTATGGCAAAATAGTGGATATCTTCGCTCCAGGAGTCGAAATTTACTCAACCGCCATGAAAAATAACTATCATTTTTCGAGCGGGACAAGTGATGCTTCGCCTGTAGTTTGTGGTGTTGCAGCATTGGTGTTAAGCTATTTCCCTCAGTTATCTGCATTAGAACTTAAAAATATTATTCTGAAATCAGGAATATATTATGGAAATATAAAAGTGGTAATTCCAAACACCAAGAATAACAAAAGGAAAAAGAAATTTATTAAAATGTCTGCAAATGGCACAATTGTAAATGCTTTTTCGGCTTTGAAACTTGCTTCTGAAGGGGATTGAGTGGAGATTAAAAAGGAGGATTGCGTTAAGGGTTGGTTAAATATTTTAGAAAATATAGATGGATTTTTCTACATCGGTGCCCAAATTGCCTAAATTTACAATTCCAATGCCAGACAAAGTATCTTTTGTAACAGTTACATCAAGCTGAATTTGTAAATTGAAGCTGTGCCTAAATTGTCCTAAAGCATCTGTATATCCCTCAATATGAATATCTTCCTTATTAAGAACAACCTTTGCATTTGGAACAACAGCATTGGTGTCGCTCATCATTTTTACAGTAATTGTCAATGTCATGGATTTTTCTTTTCTACAGCTTGAAAAGATAAAGACAGAACCAAATGCAATTAAAAATGCAATTAAAATTAATTTTTTACCAGAAGAATTAAATAAGCCCATAAAGAATAATTATTAATGCAAATATAATACTTTATGGATATCCAAAATTTTTACTTGTGGGTGTCGTTAAGATTTTTATCTTTACAGCAATAAATAGAATTTCGCATGAGAAAAATCGCATTGCATTGGCAAATATTATTATCACTCATAATATCAATAATTTATGGCGTGGTTTTTCATACCAATTATAAATTAACTGAAGATAAATTTGCAGAATTATCGAAGCAAAATGTATCACAGAATGTAGTAACATCACTGAAGGTTATTAACAATAAAACCTATTCAAGCAAAAAGGTTTTTATCCAAGAACTAAATAAAATTATTTCTGAAAACGACTTACAGATTTATCAAAAACAAATTTTGATGGCGGCATATAACAACAAACCAATAGATTGGATATCTTGGTTAGGAGTTGTATTCATGAGAGCACTGAAAATGATAATTATACCTTTGGTTTTGAGCTCTATTGTTAGTGGAGTTGTCAATATTGGCAGTGGTGAAAGCCTTGGAAGAATTGGGTTCAAGACCATATCGTATTATATTTTAACCAGCTTATTTGCCATTCTCACAGGATTGATTTTAGTAAATATTTTTAGACCTGGAGTAGGAATCGAAACTAATTTTATTGAGTCAGCAGATGGATTTGTAAACAACCAAAGTTCTATTGGTCAAACCATTATGGAAATAGTACCCACAAATATTATAGAGGCAATGGTTAATAATAATATGCTGTCAATTATTTTCTTTGCTATAGTTTTTGGTTTTTTCATCACCAAAGTTGGTAATAAATCTGAAAACACTTTAAAAGATTTTTTCAACGCTCTTTTTGATGTGATGATGAAAATCACCATGTGGATTATTCGTTTTACACCATTAGGAATTTTTGGAATAGTAGCAAAAGTTATTGCCGATCAGGATGATTTATCAGGATTAGCTGCAAGTATGGGGTTTTATATGTTGACCGTTATTTTAGCTTTGGCAGTACATGCATTTATTACGCTCCCATTTATTCTTAAATTTATTGGAAAAATTAGTATAGCTAAGCATTTTCGCGCCGTCTCAACTCCACTATTAACAGCCTTTTCCACTTCCTCATCTGGCGCTACCCTGCCACTTACAATGAATGCTGTGGAAAAAAACTGTGGAGTATCAAACAAAATTTCGAGTTTTACACTACCTCTTGGTGCAACCATAAATATGGATGGGACTGCACTTTACGAATGTGTAGCTGCAATATTTATCGCCCAAGCTTATGGAGTTGAACTTTCTGTTATGCAACAAGTGATGATAGTATTTGTCGCTTTGATTTCCTCTATAGGAGCAGCTGCTATTCCAATGGCAGGCTTTTTTATGATAACAGTAATTTTAACAGCTGTCGGCTTGCCTCTCGAAGGCGTGGGCTTAGTACTTTCTGTTGATAGAATATTGGACATGTTCAGAACTTCTGTTAACGTTTTAAGCGATACTTGCGGAGCTGTTGTAATTGCCAAAAGTGAAGGCGAAACACTAAAAGTATAGAGATATTGTCAGAGAAATTACCCAAAGGGCAGTTAATTTTTTTGCCTTTTTTTCAAGAAATTAAATAGCCGCTTTTTCTGAATCGATATTTTGTTTTTTCAAAATATTTTTTACCAAAATGGCAAATAAAGTCAGATAGGCAAATCCAGCCACTGGAACCCAATAAGAAACTGAAACATCAAAAAGATCAGCAATTTTTCCTTGAAGTGGTGGCAAAAAAGCGCCGCCCAAAATCATCATCACTAAAAATGCAGAACCTTGTGAAGTGTATTTTCCTAAGCCTTGAAGTGAAAGCGAAAAAATAACTGGCCACATTACCGAGCAGAATAAACCACCGCTTACAAAAGCAAAAATAGAAATTGCTCCTGTAGAATAAATTCCTAAAATCATTGCCGTCATGCCTAATAAGCCGAAAATCATCAGCGTTTTAGCGGGTTTATCTTGCCCAAGGTAGAAACCAAAAATCTGAATTAAAATTACTGCTGCATAAGGAAGAATCATTTTGATATTTACTAACGACTCACCACCAATAAAATTGGAAGTTAATATTACTAAAAAGGCAATGTATGGAACAATTATTAGTGCCAGTTTGCGCGCTTTCGAGCTTAAATTGAAAGCAGAAACAGCACCTGCCCAGCGACCAATCATCAAACTTCCCCAATAAAGCGAAATCAACATTGGAATCATGGATGTCCAATAACCATCAACTTTTTTATCGGCAATCAAGGTTTTGAAATCCGAATAGCTTGTTCCAATATGCGTTTGTAAAAAAGTGGTGAAATCAAGCTGCTTTGCGTAAGCGCCCAAATTGCTCTGTATAGTTACTTCCGTACCTACATAAGTAAAAATAGCAATCATTCCCAGCACGAGCTGTGGGTATTTAAATGCTCCCCAACCCATAGAATTTTTAGCAGATATTTTATTTGCAGAAAGAAGCCCAATGACTAAAACAGCAATTCCAATTAACAAAAGATATAAACCCATCTTACTTTCATGGTTTACACCTTCTCCTGTATTTTGGTAAAAAATCATTGAAATTACTATTACCAAAATTACTGTGATGAAGCTTATCATGGCTGTGGCTTTTGATTCGCTGTCAATTGCAGAATCTAATTTCATTTCGGGAAGCCTTTTGGAGAATTTGAATAATATGCCAGCAGACAAAAAAGCTAAACCTACTATCAAATAAAGCCATTGAACAGAAGAAAGACTTAGCTCTTTTATAAGACTTTCGTCCATTTTGGTTGTCCCCAATAGAGCTAAAGCAAAAATTATTGGACCTATTGTAGTTCCAAAAGAATTTATTCCTCCAGCCAAATTTAGTCTATTTGAGCCAGTGCTTTCATCTCCAAGTGATATAGCAAAAGGCTGAGCAGCAGTTTGTTGTAATGAAAATCCAAGTCCAATGATAAATAAAGCTCCAAGTATAAAAGCAAAATTGTTGGATGCCAATGCTGGAAACATAAGAAAAGCTCCCACCACAGAAAGCATCAGCCCATACACAATTCCATTTTTGAACCCCCAACTATTTAGCAAGTCTTTTTTGCCAGCAACCGAAAAAATAAATAGCAAAAAGGCACCTATATAATATGCAAAATAGAATGCCGAATCAATTAATTGGCTCTGAAACTGCGAGAGTTCAAATTTAGATTTGCAAAACGGAATAAATACTCCATTGGATGCAGCTATAAATCCCCAAAAGAAAAATACTCCCACAAGCGTGTAAAGTGCTGAATAATTGGTAGGTTTTAATTTTCCCATGCTCTGTGATTTTATATATGTATAAATGTTGAATAAGCAAAAATCAAAGGCACGAATTTATACAAATTTGTTTGTACAAGAGGGAAGCTTTTTTATAAGATTGGTTGGAAAAGATTGGTTGGAGATTGATTGAAAAAGATTGGTTGGAAAAGATTGATGAAAGATTGGTTGGAAAAGATTGGTTGGAGATTGAAAAAAAGATTGGTTGGAAAAGATTGATTGAAAAAGATTGGTTGAAAAAGATTGGTTGAAGATTGATGAAAGATTGGTTGGAAAAGATTGATTGAAAAAGATTGGTTGGAAAAGATTGATGAAAGATTGATGAAAGATTGGTTGAAGATTGATGAAAGATTGGTTGGAAAAGATTGGTTGGAAAAGATTGGTTGAAGATTGGTTGGAAAAGATTACATTTCCAAAGTTGATGGCAAAATCAAATGCCACTTTGGAAATGTTTATTTTATTTAAAAAGATTGGTTTATGGATGAGTGAGAGATTACTGTTGGGGTTTGTTGACTCTATTATAAAAAAATGAGGGCTGACATTTTAAAAATGTCAGCCCTTATTTTATTGAGTATTCAATTATTCTACTATAAGTTTTTTGTA
>MNXP01000071.1 GCA_001872625.1 Bacteroidetes bacterium CG2_30_33_31 | reverse complement strand
TGCAGCTTTTAAATTGTCCGATTCTTGAGCTTTTAACAATGCTTTTTTAAGTTTTTTCTCGTTTTTTCTCAAAAGAGTAATATCAAACAAATACCCTTGAATACTTAATAATTCTCCTTTATCATCGAATAAAGCCACCATGTTTTCTAATACATCAATCTTGTTTCCATCAGCGGTTTTATAAATATTTTCAATATTTTCAATAAACTTTTCCTTTTTAAGCCGTTCGATAATATTTATTCTTCCCGAGTTGTCGGAATAAAAACCATCTACAGAAAATGATAGAACTTCCTCTTTATTTTTAAATCCCATTAGCTTAATAAATGCTGTATTACAGTCTATTATTCTACCATCAACAGTAGAAATATAGTCTCCTGTAAGATCTAAATCAAAAAATCTGCGGTATTTTTCTTCGCTTTTTTTAAGCTTTTCTATGGCATATTTTTTCTCGGTAATATCGCTTAAAAGGTTAACAGTCTTAATTTTACCATCAATAGTTATAATTTGAGAATTCATATTGCATATTTTCTTTCTGCCTTCTGAGCTCATAATAATAACTTCATATTTTTCGGGCACATCGACTCCCTGCTGACGCAATTTATATCTTTCAGTTACCATTTGCATGTTTTCTTCTGCCAGATAATTTTGAAAATTATATCCTACCATTTTTTCTTTAGGGGTTTCAAATAATTTTTCGGCAGCTGGATTTACATATTCAAATTTGTAATCATCGTTTATAATTGTAATGGCCTCATGTGAACAATTTATTATTGTTTCAAACTTTTTTGCCCCTTCAAGAACCTCACTTTCAGCCGATCTTCTTTTATTATTCAAATATGAATTTCGTAAACTCAGAGAAATTTTATCGAAGATGCTGTTGAAAATTTCCAACTCATCAGCACTTAAATCAATATTTTCGTGTAAAGTAATTATCAAACTTCCATAAACTCTATCTTCATAAATAAGGTCATTTCCTATTACTTTGCCCAAAGGATCAACACCGCGCAAAATACATTCTTCGCATTTTTTACTTCTTTCTACATTTAAATAATAATATCCATCTTTTTTTATATAACACTCTGAAAATAAAACGTTTTTGTCAACTAAAGCATTCTCATGATGCTCAATTATTTCATCTTGAAAATCGTTGGAACTTCTGATATATGATTTATTTTTCTCGTAGTCAAAAACCATCATCCAAGCGTGTTTAGCAAAAGCATCTTCCGACAATCTTTTTACAATTTCATAAGCTAAAGTATGAACATCTAAAGAGTTATGACAAATTGCATTAATATCTGAATTTATGTGGATAAGATTATTTTGCCTTTCGAGTTTTTTAGCGTTTTTCACTTGATTAGTTACGTCAATTCCACTTCCAAGTGCTGCGGTAATATTGCCCTCACGTTCGGTTAAAAATTGATTATACCATGCTATATATAAAGAATTTCCTTGCTTGGTAAATATCTCATTTGTATAACTTTCGTTGAGAATGCTTTCGCCTATAATAAGTTTTTCAAACCATTTTTTAATTTTCTCTCTTGATTTATCAGGGAAGACTTTATCAAACCAATTTATACCAATAAGTTCTTCACGGCTATAACCCAGCAAGTTAGCTCCACGCAAATTAATATCTTCTATAATTCCATTTTTGTCCAAAATAACCATTATTGATGCAGCCGTTTCGAACAGTTGACTTGATTTTTCTTTTTTTATTGAGTTGGATAGTTTTATGTTTAGCGAAACATCTTCTTTCACAGCATGAAAATATTTGTGGCCGTCGTTTACATCTATAAATGGAGTTATAGTCATTTCCTCGGTGTAGAAATTCCCATTCTTTTTCTTATTGGTAATCCTGCCAGTCCAAGGTTTGCCGGATTCTATTGTAGCCCAAAGCATATCATAAAACTTATTGGACATTTTGCCAGATTTTACCAATTGTGCTGGATTTTTTCCTATGGCTTCTTCAATTGTGAAGCCTGTCATCTTTGACCAGGCTTTATTTGCCCAAATAATATTGGCTTTTTCATCAGTTATCACCATTGCCATGGCAGAATTTTCTGCTCCTTGCAAGCACGAAGAAATTAGTTTTTCTGCAAGCGAAATATTAGTAACATCGGAAATTTGGAAGACGATTTCATCATTGCCAATGTGAAAAGCATTTACCAAAAATATTTGCTCGCCTTCAATATTAATTTCCTCATAAATAGCACTTTCTATATTTAATTTTTCGAATAAAGAATTGTTATCATTATCATAAATGCACAAAATATTATCATTAATCTCAAGAAAATTTTCTATGGATTCTTTATTATTGAAATAGGTTTTCAATAAAATTAAGCCATTTCTATCAGTTTTTAACAGACAATCAACCTCATTTTTTTTAAATGATAAAGATTTATTATTCAGGGGTATTTGTTTGCTCATAAATAAAAACAATGAAATTTGGATGAAAAAAATATTTCAAAATGAGCCGCAATTTATGACTTAAATTTACTGAAATCAAAATTATTTTCATTGAGGATAAAATAATTTCGCATTGAGGTATAATTTATTTCGATTTCAGGATGTTGCTATATCTTTTGTTATCCTTCAAAAGATTTACAGCCTCATCAATTTCTGTATCTGATTTCAATGTTGAATAAATTCTGCCTTCGTCAAAGAAATATCGCGATGCCAATTCTTGTTTTAAGATTTTCTTTATCTCCTCTTTATGCACTTCCATAGATTTCATGCTCGAATTATTTATGGAATCGAGGAGCGTAATGGCCATTAGTTCGAGCTCTTTATTGCTGGAAATAATATCTAATTTTAACAGATTTTTGAGTTCTGTTTTCTCTTTTTCTCTGTATTGGAAATCGCTGTTTAGCACAAATATTTTAAAATCTTTAAAATCGTCTTCGCTAATTTGCACATTATCAACATTTCTGATGCTATCGTGATGTAGCACAAAATCATTTATAAAGCGAAAGATTGTATGTTGAATTAAAAGTTGAGTAGCAATATCGGAATATTTATCACCTTCAAGAATCACATCAGGCAAAATTCCACCGGCATCTTTTACAGTTCTGCCACCAAGAGTTTTAAAATCGGCGCTTAAAGAATCTGATATTTTAATGGCTTTCCCATAAATATCATGCTCAGAGTAATTTATTGCTTGAATACATCTGCCACTGGGGATATAATATTTTGCCACAGTTATTTTCATCTGAGCGTTGTAGCTTAGAGGGAATACTTTTTGCACCAAACCTTTGCCGTACGATTTTTGCCCCATAATTACACCGCGATCGATATCTTGAAAAGCGCCGGCAACAATTTCGCTTGCCGAAGCCGAATTTTCATTTACCAGTACAAGCACAGGCAAATCAGGGAAAATCGCTGGCTTAACGGTTTTATATTCAAAATTTTCTTCTGCAACTTTCCCTTTGGTAGCAACTATCAAATTACCAGCAGGAAGAAAAATATTCATTATTTCCACTGCCTGCTGAAGCAATCCTCCACCATTATTTCGCAAGTCTAAAATCAATCCTTTTAGAGTTTCTTCTCCGTTCATCTCCTTCAGAGCAGCGTTTATCTCTTCTGCAGCTTTTTCAGTAAATTGATTTAGTTTTATATAAGCAATACCATCTTTTAAAATTCCATAATAAGGCACATTTTTTATCTTAATTTCCTCTCTTACAATGTCTTTAGTTACCAATGCATTGCTTCCATTAGGCAATATGGAAATGTTGAAAGATGAACCTTCGCTGCCTTTTAGAATGTCCGAAAGTTCATCAATAGATTTTCCAATAGCACTCGAGCCATCTACAGAAATAATTCTGTCACCAGCTCTAATTCCAGATTTATAAAATGGGTAATCTTTCAACACACTCGATACTAAAATGGTATCCTTATGACTATAAATTGATGCCCCAATACCTCCATATTTGCCAGTGCGCATATATTTTACATCTTCAACTTGAGTCTCGGCGTAATAATTTGTGTAAGGGTCTAAATCCCTCAGCATCTCTTCAATAGCCTTTTTGTTAAGGTTTCCAATATGAATATCATCCACATAATGAGCATTAAGCTGTTGAATTACAGTCGAATAAATGTCAAGATTCTTCGATATCTCGAAATCGATATTCCCCTGCGAAATAAGATTAGAACTGAAAAACAAAAGAAAAATGGCAAAAATATTAGCAATATTCTTCATTAGTTATAAGGTTGAAATTTTGCCAAAAGTAAATAGTTTTTGCAAGAAAACGTATAATCATTTTTTTGAGCTTAATTTTACTTCTATCTAATGTTTTTATAAAATAATAATTTTATAAACACGAATTTGCCAAATAAGAAAACGGAATCGAAAAGCTCTGCCATCGAGTAAATTATAATTCAATTTGGAATATTTTAAGATATTTCCTCCAAAGCTTTTAGTAAAACCTTTTTGCTTTTTATTCCCACAAATTGTTTCACTGGTTTCCCCTCCTTGAAAATAATTATTGTAGGTATATTCCTAATCATAAGCTCATTTGAAGTTTTAGGATTGTTCTGAACATCTAATTTACAGATTTTCGCTTTACCATCAATTTCATCGGCAAGCTCACTTATAATTGGGCCTTGTATTTTGCATGGTTGGCACCAATCTGCCCAAAAATCTACTAAAGTAACACCCTTACTAATCTGATTTTTGAAATTAATATCTGTCAGAATTATAAGTTTATCGCTAACTTTAGAATTCATTTTTGTAAGAATTTTTTTGTAACTATTATAAAACCAAATTATTAGCAAAGCTAAAATTCCCAATCCAATAAATATATAAGTATTCATATATGTGTAATTTTATTAAGCAAATATCCTAATAAATATTTAAAATAAATATTTATAAATAAAATTTTATTTATATCTTTGCCTTTGTCATAAAAGCAAATTGACATTATTAAACAAAGAGTAAATTTTTAATAACATCGCTATGAAAAAATTCATAATTTTATTAGCTTTAGTAACTACATATTATTTGGGAATTGGCCAAAGCGTTACTACTAATGCCGCATCAATGGTTTCTTATACAACAGCTACTTTAAATGGCACTTTTACAGATTGCAATGGTGGATGGCTTTTTAACGCTGGATTTGATTATGGTTTAACAATAGGCTATGGTTCGAATATTGGCTCTACTCCAGGTGCATCGAATGTAAATGGCTCAACTTGTTATTCTAATATTTCAGGTTTGACTGCAGGCACTACCTATCATGTACAATTTAAAGCTATGGCGGGTGGGCCTTATTACCTAGGGGGTGATATTACTTTTACAACTGCTTCATATACAACACCCACAGTTACAACAGGAACTGCTGCTAATATTGCTCAAACATCTTTTGATGTAAATATCAATAATGTTTCCTCCGATGGTGGTGCTACAATTACAGAACAAGGCGTATATTATAGCTCTGTAAATAACCCACCAACAAATGCTGATTCCAAAATAAACTCTCCGACTGGCGTTGGAAATTATGATGTGAGTTTAACTGGGCTTACTGCAGGTACTACTTATTATGTAAGAGCTTTTGCAATAAACAGCATAGGTACTGGCTACGGTTCAGTTATTTCTCAATTAACAAATTCTCCTTCAGTTCCAACAGTATCAATTGGTTCAACTTTACCAGACGCAATCACAAGTATTACCACAACCACTGCAAATTGCAATGGAAACAATGCAACTTTGGATGGAGGAGCCACAATTACAGATAAAGGGATATGCTGGAACACTGGCGGCAGTCCCACTATTAGTGATTTTACTTATAGCACAGGAACATCTGGTACTGGAAGTTTCAATGCAAACATGGGTTCTTTGAGCGCAGGAACAACATATTATGTAAGAGCTTATGCCACAAATAGCGCGGGACCTGGATATAGCAGCACAGAAAGAGTTTTTATTACAAATACAAATACTCCAACAGCTGCAGCCGCTTCAAATATAGATGCTACAACATTCTATGCTAATTGGAATGCAACAACAGGTGCGCAAAGCTATCGTTTAGATGTAGCTACAGATGCTACTTTTACCTCAATGGTAAGTGGTTTTGATAATCGTTCGATAGCTAATGTTACTACAGAGCAAGTATTTGGTCTAAGTGCAAATACAGCCTATTATTATAGAGTTAGAGCTTATCATGATGGAGGTGCAGATGGCGCAAGTTTTACAAGCGCAAGCTCAAGTTACCAAACTGTTACTACTCTCGTTTCAGCACCAACTACCTCTGCAAGCAATCTAAAATACGAAACAATTGGCAATGATATGAATATCACATGGACTAATGGAGATGGTTCAGGCAGATTAGTAACAATGAAAGCTGGTGCAGTATCAGATCCTCCTGTTGGGGGAACAACTTATACTGGAAACGCTGCATTTGGCTCAGGCGATCAAATTGGTGCTACAGGGACTTACATTGTGTACAGCGGTAATGCAAAAGGTTCAGTATTAGTAACTGGCCTCACTCCAGGAACTATTTATTATTTTGATGTAGTAGAATATAACGGCACTGGTAGTTCCACAAATTACAAAGGCGGTGCTGGCGCTGCATCTGGTTTTACTGACCATTCTGCACTTCCAATAGAATTGGTAGATTTCTCTGCCAACTCAAACCCTAATGGTATTGAGCTTAATTGGACAACAGCAACAGAAATTAATAACAACTATTTTGAGATTCAACGCTCTATTGATGGTATTGAATTTACAGATGTGGCAAGGGTTAATGGAGCTGGAAATAGTAATATTATATTGAATTACAACTTTTTAGACAATAATGTTTCCAATGGAATAGTTTATTACAGACTAAAACAAATTGATTTTAACGGAAAAGCAAACCTTAGCAAAATGATTTTTGTAAATGCTGATGGTAATAACTCACTTGATATTATTAAAGTTATTTCTGAAAACAATCAATTAGATATTTATCTAAATAAAGCTAACGACCAAAGCTCAGTTATTTCTGTATATAACTCAAATGGACAGCTTATTAACGAGTCTATAAGCAACAAAAAAGGCAGCCAAGTTGTTCGCATGAATATGAGTGGAAATGCATCTGGCATCTATTTTATCAATGTTGAAGATGGTATTAATAAAATCTCGAAAAAGATTTTGCTTTAGCCTTATATAAAATAAGTATAAGAAAAACCTCAACACAATGTGTTGAGGTTTTTGTTTTACGGTAAATGATTATTTACAGCAATGGAAAATGATTTGTAGGCAACAGAATTATTTTGTCGAAAGAGTGTTTTTTTTCATAGTTTTGCAATCCATTTAAGAGAAAGGTCTCTTGGCCGAGTGGCTAGGCGCCGGTCTGCAAAACCGCTCACTCCAGTTCGAATCTGGAAGAGACCTCAAACAATTAAAGCCTTTAACATCAAATTGTTAGAGGCTTTATTTTTATATTTACTCAAAAATTAATTTTACAAATATCCAAATTTATCTGCAAGGTAAGTTAGAATAAGAGCTAAACAAAAAGCTATTGTAGGAGCAATAATCCACATTAAAAAAAACTTCCTTACTTGCGTTTTTCTAAAAATATTTTTGATGCCCAATTTAGCTACTCCGATTCCTAAAATTGCTGCAACATTTAGCTGAACTAAAGAGGAAGGAATTCCTTTTGATAATGAAGCAAATAATAATAGGCTTGCTGAGACAAATGCTATAATAACAGCCTCAAATTTACCGAAAAGAACAATTTCTTTGCCTGTATTTTGAACAATCTTATGCCCAAATATGGAGCTTCCAATTCCAAAGCTTGGGTCTACAATTAAGGTCGATAATAAAACTATTAAATTAAAGCTTGCTGTTCCAGAAATATGAAGTTCATTAGCTGTCATTACAGCAATAGGTCCAGCGGCATTTGCCACATTATTTGAACCTATTGGAAAAGCAACATATAACGACATTAGTAAAATTAAACCATTATAAATGGGATGCATATTAGCATTTTGGGCTCTCGACATTGTATAACCTCGCCGCCGCATTGGCTTATAAATAAATTTGCCAAGAAAAAGACTAATAAAAAAAACAATTATTGGATGCACGAACCACATTGGCAAAATATCGGCAAAAAGTTTATCAGTATTTAAGTTGTCGAAATATAATGCAGGTGCCACAATAGCAAGAACTGTAGCTTGGCTTGTGGACTGAGGCAACATTTGCTATAAGCATTGTTATTGCTACCGAAAATAGAATTATGGAAACGATTGTAAAAGACATCATTTCAGGAGGCAACAATCCTTTTCCCATTGAGGTTGCAGTCGCTTTTCCAGCTATAATGGCACCTAAAAAAACCATAATCCCAATGAGCCCAAGAATCAAACTTTTTCTTACTACATTGGCACCATAGGCTGCTGAAAATGATGGGCCTGTGCCACTTCCACCCATAGTTATTGCTAATAAGATTGCAACAATGTAGGGGATTAACAAATGACTAAATACTGGCGAAATTATGATGATAAGTTTTTACATACATGGTTTTTATTCCTTGATAAATTAATTTTTAAAATGCTCAACATTTATTTGAGAATCGCAAAAATCAAATTCAGCTTCAATGTTATTTGAGCAAATTATTATTATTCTGTCTTTATTAAATTCTGTTATAAGATTGCGATAAAGTGAAATTCCGGCAGCATCAAGATTTATAACTGGCTCGTCGAGAAAAAGCATATCCGATTTTGAAACAATAGCAAGCCCAATTTTAAATCTTTGTTTCATGCCACTGGAGAATTTATTCAGTGGTTTATCTTTAGCATCTACTAAATTTACCAGCTCAAGGAATTCACTTTTACTCATTGAATTGTAAAAAGTTTTAAATCCAAGATGAAAATCAAGAATTTCTAATGGTGTAAATTCTTCAGGCAACTCCATATAAGGTGTAGCCATGGTAATATGCTGGTGAATAAAGTCTTGCGATATTTCGTTTTCGTTTTCAATATACTTAACAAGGCCTTCGGTAGGGGTTATATAGGAAGCGCAGAGTTTTAGAAGAGTTGATTTTCCTGAGCCATTGGGTCCAAGAATGACATAGGATTTATTTTCTTCAAAAGAATAATCCAAATTTCTGAAAATCCATTCCTTACGAAATTTTTTTCCTGCCTTTTCTAAAACTAATTTTCCCAATTTAATATTAACTTTTCAAGTAGCCACGCATTATACCACGACTTGAATTAGTGATGAAAGAGATAATTTCATCGCGTTCTTTGGAGGCTGGCATTTCTGCTTCTATTGCACTAATTGCTTGTGAAACATTATTGTTTTTCAGAAAAAGAAAACGATAGATATTTTGAATTTCATTAATTTTCTCTGAGCTAAAATTTCTTCTTCTTAATCCTATGGAATTAATTCCCACATAAGAAAGTGGTTCACGAGCAGCTTTGGTAAAAGGAGGAACATCTTTTCTTACTAAAGAACCACCTGAAATCATGGTATGTTCGCCAATACTAACAAACTGATGCACAGCAACTAAACCACCAATTATTGCCCAATCGCCTACCATAATATGACCAGCAAGGGTAGCAGCATTTGCTAATATGCAATTGTTACCGATTATGCAATCGTGTGCAACATGGCAATAAGCCATAAGCAAATTATTGTCACCAATAACTGTTTCCCAATTTGCTTTAGTTCCTCTGTTTATGGTAACAAATTCTCTTATAATATTGTTGTCGCCAATTTTTACAAGAGTGTCTTCTCCGTTATATTTTAGGTCCTGAGGAATGGCAGAAATAACAGCTCCAGGAAATATTTTATTATTTTTCCCAATTCTGGCACCTTCCATTATTGTAACATTAGAGCCTATCCATGTTCCTTCACCAATTTCTACGTTTTTGTGAATGGTTACAAATGGTTCAATAACTACATTATTTGCTATTTTAGCTTGCGGATGAACATAAGCAAGTGGTTGATTCATAACTATAAATTTTTCTTTTTTACTATTTGAGCAAGCATTTCTGCTTCCATCACTATTTTATCTCCTACCCAAGCTTTGCCTCCCATTTGACATAATCCACGTCTCACGGGTGAAAGCAATTTAAGGTCAAAAACCAATGTATCGCCTGGTACAACTTTATGACGCAATTTTACATTATCTATTTTTAAAAAATATGTCATATAATTTTCAGGGTCTGGAACTTGACTAAGCACTAATATTCCACCACTTTGCGCCATAGCTTCAATTTGCAAAACTGCAGGCATTACAGGCTCATCGGGGAAATGTCCGGCAAAAAATGGCTCATTCATGGTTACATTTTTAACTCCAATAACCGTTGTTTCAGTTACTTTCATTATTTTATCTACGAGTAAAAAAGGTGAGCGATGAGGAAGCATTTTTTTTATGGCTTCTATATCAAATTGAGGTTTGGCGTTCAAATCAATCCTCGGAGCTTTGGTTTCCGACTCTTTTATTTTCTCGCGTATAAGTTTACTAAATTCAACGTTTGCCGAATGGCCAGGGCGAACTGCTATTACGCGACCTCTTATGGGTCTGCCAATTAAAGCCATATCTCCCACTACATCAAGGAGTTTATGTCTTGCTGGCTCATTATTAAAATGTAGCTCTACATTATTTAATATTCCTCTTTCTAAAACTTCAACAGTAGGTTTGTTGAATAATTTTGCAAGATGATTTAACTCCTCTTGCTGAACAACTTTGTTTACAAAGACTATAGCATTAGAAAGATCGCCACCCTTGATAAGGTTATTGTCAAGAAGGTATTTTAGTTCATGCAGGAATACAAATGTTCGGCATTTTGAGATTTCTTCTTTGAAATTTTTATAATCGTTTAGCTCCGCATTTTGAGTTCCAAGAACTCTGGTGTCGTAATCAATCATTACTGAAATACGGCGGTTTGCATCTGGAATAACTGTCAATTCCGTTTGTCTTTTATCATCTTTAAATGATATTACTTCTTCAATATCGTAATAATTTCTATCAACTTCCAGAACTTTGATTCCTCCTTTTTCGAGAGCTTCAACAAAATATTTCGAACTTCCATCTAAGATTGGAGTTTCTTCATGATTCATTTCAATTAAAACATTATCAATTCCTAAGCCCACAAGTGCGGCAAGGGTGTGTTCAACAGTTGCAACTCTTACTCCTTTGAGTCCCAAAGTTGTTCCTCGGGCCGTATCTACAACATACTCTGCTAAAGCAGGTATTTCGGGCTGACCATCAGCATCTATTCTTTTAAACACATAACCAAAGTCAGCTTCTGCTGGCTTAAACTTCATATCCACAATTACTCCCGTATGCAGTCCAATACCGCTAATTACCACCTCTTTCAATAAGGTTGTTTGCTTTTCGTTCATCAAATGTAAATTATCTTGAATTAATAAAAGTTTTAAACAAACGGCAAAAGTAATAATTTATTAAATAGCAAGACCAATAAATATAGTATTCTACTAATCAATAATATAGCAGATTATTATAAAATGAATATTTGTTAAAAACCTTTTATTTATTTTTAATTTATTTAAACTGAGAATGAATAAATCGGAGAAATGCTCGAAATTAAGAATTCCACATTTAGCATTAAATTCAATTAAAATATAGATTAGGAGTTTCTTAGGTTTTGTAATTCTTTCTCCAGTTCTTCAATTCGTTTTACTAAGGATGGCAATTTCTTAAAATAAATATAAGAATGGACATACTCTTTATGATCGAAAGATGGCACTCCCATTTGCACAACATCTTCTTTTTTTATTGTGCCAGCAACGCCAGATTTGGCAGCCAATTTAACTCCATTAGCAATTTCTATATGGCCATTTATTGCCACTTGACCGCCAAACATACAATTTTTGCCAACCTTTGTTGAACCTGCAATTCCTGATTGAGCAGCCATAACAGTATTTTCTCCCACTTCAACGTTATGCGCTATTTGGCATAGATTGTCGAGTTTTACCCCACGGCGCAATATTGTTGAACCCATGGTAGCTCTATCAATCGTAGTATTTGCTCCTAACTCAACTCTATCTTCAATTATTACATTTCCTACCTGCGCAACTTTTTTAAAATCTGAATCTTGCTGAGGAGCAAAGCCAAAACCATCGGAACCAATAACCACACCCGAATGAAAGGTACACTGATTTCCAACTAAACAATCATCAAGAATTTTAACCGCGGGATGAATTAAGCAATCGTTGCCAATTTTTACATTCTCCCCAATATATGATAGTGGATAAATAGAAGAATTATTGCCAATGGAAGCATTTGCTCCAATAAAAGCAAACTCACCAATATAAACATCTTTGCCAATATTGGCTGATGAGTGCACAAATGCAAGAGAAGATATCCCAGCTTTTACTTTAGAAGTTGCTTTTTGATAGGCATTGAGTACTTTGGCAAAAGCTGTGTATGCATCTTTTACTCTTATAAGTGTGGTCGAAACATCACTTTCCAAAACAAAATCTTCGTTGATAATAACAATAGATGATTCTGTTGAATACAGATAGTGGTTATATTTTGGGTTGGCTAAAAATGAAATTGAACCTTTTCTCCCTTCTTCAATTTTTGCTAAGGCATTGACTGTTACATCCAGATTTCCTTCAATTTTTCCATCGATAAAACCTGCTATTTGTTGAGCTGTAAATTCCATAATCGTATTATGTTATAAGTAATCTTGAAAATAATTGAAAATTTTTGTGTCGAGATGCAATCTATCATAACCTCTAACATTGTGTTCGTGCCCTGGATAAACAAAATAGTCTATTTGTTTTCCTGCTTTTACGCATTTGTTGATAAACATCAGGCTATTCTGCCACACTACTGTTGGATCCACCGTGCCATGAATTAAGAGCAAATGTCCTTCTAAGTTTCCTGCTTTATCGAGAAGAGAAGTTTTTGAATAGCCTTCGGGATTTTCTTGTGGCATATCCATATAGCGTTCGCCATACATCACTTCATAATAACTCCAATCGATAACTGGGCCACCAGCTACACCAACTTTAAAGGTTTTTGGAAAATTTGTCATTAGCGAAGTCGTCATGAAACCACCAAAGCTCCAGCCATTTACACCAATTCTATTTGTATCTACATAAGAAAGTGTTTTCAGAAATTCGATACCTTTCATTTGGTCTTTCATTTCTGCCTTTCCTAACTGCCGATGAACAATACTTTCGAAGGCAAAACCTCTATTTGCAGAACCATGGTTGTCGAGAGTGAAGACAACATAACCTTGAGTAGCCAAATATTGCAAGAAAAATCCACCACCGCCAAGCCAGCTATCGGTAACCATTTGGGCATGAGGTCCGCCATAGACATAAACAATTACTGGATATTTTTTTGATGCATCGAAATTAGCTGGCGTTATAAGTCGGTAATAGAGTTCGCTGCCGTCGTCAGCCTTAATAGTTGAAATGCTGGTTTTGCCCATATTATAATCTTCAAGAGGATTCTTGCTTTTCAAAAGTGTTTTAATTTTCTTACCTTTATTATCCGATAATACGTATTCGCTTGCAACCTCATAATAGTTGCTATAATTATCAGTAAAGTATTCTTTATCAAAGCTTAATGAAACATTATGTGTTCCGTGATTGTTGGTAAGTTTTTTGATTTTGCCCGAATTCATTTCTATTGAATACAGGTGAAGTTCGATGGGACTTTCTTTGGTGGAAGTAAAATACAGCATAGAATTATCGGGATTAAATCCAATAAATTCGTTTACAAGCCAGTTGCCAATGGTGATTTGTTTTATAAGTTTGCCTTCATTATCATAAAGATAAGCATGATTCCATCCGTCGCGTTGGCTCATCCACACAAATTTTTCGCTGCTACCATTCAAAAAATGTAATCCTTCGAGAGGTTCTACATATTTCTCGTTAGTTTCTTCAAATAAAGTTTTTACAAATTTCCCTGTTGCTGCATCATATTTATTGAGCCATAAATGATTTTGTTGGCGGTTTAAAACAGCAATATAAATGTATTTTTCATCTGGACTCCAAGTGATGTTAGTCAAAAATTGATCTTTGGGCGAGCCTGTTTTTATTTCAATAGTTTTCTTTGTGGCCAAATTATAAATATTCACTTTCACTTCTTCGCTTGTCATGCCAGCCATTGGATAGCGTGTATATTCAACTTTCGCTGGCCTAAGGTCGATATCCACCAAAGGATATTCGGTAACCATTGATTCGTCTTTTTTGTAGAATGCAAGATTTGAACCTGTTGGAGACCAAAAAATTCCGTGAGTTATACCAAATTCACTTCGTGCAACGGTTTGTCCGTTTACAATTCCTGGAATATTGTCATTGGTAACTACAATTTTTTGACTTTTGGAATAAATATACAAATTTTGACCTTCTGTAAAAGCTACATCTCCTGTAACATCCTGTATTTTAATATATTCACTCTCTGATTTATATAAATTATTTATTGCAACAAGATGACTTCCAATTGAATAATTATAAATTGTATCTCTCAAAATTATTTGCAAGATATCCTTATTTATCCAACTCATGCGAGGAATTTTTTGAGGTGGGATGATGTTTGACATCACAAAATCTCTTTTTAAATCACTGATAGATAATATTTTCTGATCTTTTCCAGAAGGGAATCCTTTCATCAGAAGGCTATCATCAACATAGCTATATGAATTTTCGTCGGTGAGCCATTGCAGTTGGCTTAATCTTTCAGGATATACGCCTGCATTAGTGTAGGGATCTTTTAAGGTAAATTTTTTTTTCTGAGCATCAATATTTAGTGAAATAGCAATAAACAGTAGAAAGATTAAAGTTTTTAAAATGATATTCATTGGATGAGTTTTAATCGAAATTAAATAATTGACAAAAGTAAAATAATTTGCAAAATGGGAAATAATACCTAAATGATTTCATCAGATAGAGTTTTTTATTAGTGTTAATAATTCTGGATTTTCTTCTGCGGCATTTCCAATTACAATGATATCGGCACCAGCAGCAGTGGCAGTTTTTGCGGCCTCTGGAGTTCTTATTCCACCACCAATTATTAACGGAATGTTTATATTTTTTTTAACGGCAGTAATTATTTCTGAAGGCACTGGATTTTCGGCACCGCTGCCAGCATCAATATATATAGCTTTAAGCCCAAGCATTTCGCCAGCTATGGCAGTGCTAACGGCAACATCAGGTTTGCTGCGAGGCAAAGGAATACTATTGCTAACATATTGGGCTGTAGTTATATGACCACTTTCCATAATCATGTATCCAGTAGGTATGGCTTCCAAATTAAATTTTTTAATGATTGGTGCTGAATGAACATGATTGCCAATTAATAGGTCGGCATTTCGGCCTGAGATTAATGATAAGAATAAAATTGCATCAGCTTTTGGGCTTATGTGCATTCCGTTTCCAGGGAAAATGATTATGGGTATTTTGGTAAGCGATTTAATAGCGACAATACATTTATCCATTAAATCGTAATTTAAAAGACTGCCTCCAACAAAAATGAAATCCACTTTACAATTATTGGCAATTTCAAGCCTCTTCTTGATACTTTTGCGATTGCATTTATCAGGGTCGATAAGCAGTGCTAATTTTTTTCTTCCGCTTTCTTGTAAGATTTTTTTATAGATATCCATTTTTTTATATTATTTCCTTAGCCTCTTCACTATCAACGCAATATACTAAGATGTAATCCTCAATCATAAAATACCAAAAATCATAATAATGTGAAAAATCATTTTTAATAATTTTGCCGATGAAACTTCCTTTATCAGAATTCTTAGCGCAAGGACTTAAAATAATGTTCTTATCAAAAATTAGTTCACCTTTTCCATAAAGTTTATAAAGAGCTTCTTTGGCACTCCACATACAAGTCAGTTGTTTAAAATCTTTGTCATCAACTTTTGTCAATTCCTCTACAGAAAGAAATTTTAATGAAATATTATTTATTCTGTCGCTAATTTTCTCTATATCAATACCCACTGAATGTTTATAATTTATTATCACAGCTGAATAATTGCCTGAATGAGTTACCGATAAAAAATAGTCGTGATTTTTGAAATGCAGTTTCCCATATTCATCATAATAAAATTCTTGTTCTTTTGGGTCGCCAAGCAATTGCCTGATGGCAAGCCTATAACTTAACCAGTGAACTTGGCGCGATTTGTTTTTGAACTTTTCAAAAGTAGCACTATCTCCGTTAGAGAAATGTATTTGAGAAAGTAATTCTTCAACTGTTTCTTCGATTTTCCAAACTCCAATAACCCCGTGGTCGCCGATATATAATTTCTTAATTAATGGCATAGCCGACAAAAGTAATAAATTTTATTTCTTATAATTTTATTTTTGCCAATTAATAAAAAACTTTGATGGCTATATTTTGGCACTAATAGAGTTCAAAATTATTTCAACATATTTAATAGATTTAGCCTAAAAAAATATTTACTAATTTTGCGTTTTCACTATCTAAATCAATTTGCTTATTAATTTCTTAAATATGAATTACTTATCTATGCTAATCCTGTTCTTAGGTGTAATGCTTACTGGTATAATCATGTCCTTTATTAAGCTAAGCACCAAAACTACTCGGATGCTTCTGACTTTTAGTGGAGCATTTTTATTGACTTTGGCATTTACCAAAATAATTCCAGATATTTTCAGTGATGAAAACTCTCAACAACTTGGTTATATTGTACTTATAGGCTTTTTTACTCAAATAATTATTGAGTATTTTTCAGGTGGTGTCGATCATGGACATATTCATAGTCGCGAAAATAACAAGTCAGATCATGGCCATGCAATAATAAATCCTTATGCTTTACTCATTGGAATTGGACTTCACTCTTTTTTTGAAGGCATGCCCTTTTCGGGCGAATTTCAGCAACACGCTGATGTACAGAATTACCTACTTTTAGGAATTGTATTTCATAATGTGCCTATAGCTATTGTACTTATGAGCTTGTTTTTGCAAGCTGGTTATAGTAAAATTAAATCGCTGGCACTTATATCAATTTTTGCTTTGGCTGCGCCTTTAGGCAGTTTGGCAAGCCTTATTGCTGGCAATTTTTTTGCTAATACCGAAAATTATTATGGTGTTATAATGGCTTTTGTGGTTGGAATTTTTCTTCATATTTCAACTATTATTCTATTTGAAAGCGATAAAAGTCATAAATTTAACTTTTATAAATTTCTCACTATACTTATTGGAATCGCTGTAGCTATTGTTATCACCAAGTCTCATTAATTTGATATCAAATCTATTATAGAATTATTTTTGATATTTCACATATTTTATGAAGAATGTTAAATTATTTTTAATATTATTTAATTCCTGTTATATTTTTGTGCTATATTTGTGGTCTTAGTAGTATAAGAAATCAAGCAAGGTGCCAACGCATTTTGCTTGTGCCGAAAGTTAATTTTGGCAAGTAATTTTTTCATTTAGTTAAGGGAGTAAGCCCGCTGTTCACTCAGTGGGCTTATTAATTTATATAAACCAATGTTCAAACCTTGGATCTAATTTAAATAATATAAACTAAGTACATGACAAAAATTTATAAAATTCACATTGATTGTTTATTTATTCCATTGCAATAGGCAACTATTCAAATTATGCAATGTCTGAGACCCATAAATGCTTTGACAAATTTCCTTTACTTCCCAAACATTTATAACCACCCAAATCAGCTTCCATTCCCCGTGGAAGCTGAATTTATTTTATAGAAAATCTTAATCAAATTTTTTCAAGAAGAATGGTCGTAGATTATACGCCAGCCTTGTCGGAATTTTTTAAGTATTAGAGTAAATCTACCTTCTGGATTATCGCCGACTCTTTTCAAATGCCAACTACCAGAAATTACAGCAATATCATCGCTAACATTCACAAATTCAATTTCATGAAATTCGAGAATTCCCATAGATGCTTTATCAGGATAGGATTTTTTATATCTATCAAGTGTTGTTTTCCAACCAAAACTAATACTTGTGCCTCCCACAAATTTCAGCGAATCTGATTGCCAATAAGCATTCATATATTCTTCAAGACTTCCTCTGTTCCATGCTTCGGAGGAAGCATTTATCACAGATAAGATTTCACGTTTATTTTTATTTATCGCATTTTCTGAAATAGAATTACATGACAAAATGATTGCATAAATTAGAAAAACCCCAATAAGTTTAATTTTTGGGAAAAAAGTAATTTCGGCCATATTTAAGGATTTTGATTAGTCAAAGATATAAAAATTAGCAAGAGGAAAACTTATTATTGTAAAGCATAAAAGTCAAGATTGAGGGAATTTATTTTGCCACAATATTTTTATTTACTTTAGCCAATAATAATTCATAAGTTTGCATGCAAAGAAATAAAGTGAAGAAGAATATTCGAG
>MNXP01000043.1 GCA_001872625.1 Bacteroidetes bacterium CG2_30_33_31 | reverse complement strand
TACGAAAAAACTCAAAATCAATAACATTGCCTATCTTCTCTAAAGGATTGCCAATTGCAGACAAACGCTCAATGTTAAATTGCTCGTCAAATAACCCCTTTTTGCCATTCGTTTTATATTCTTGTGATGTCATATTGATTTCGTATTAAATTATACGCAAATATACATATAATTATTTGAACAATAATGATTTAAATTATAGAACCCCCCATAATTTAATGCATTAAAATGTATAGATAAAATTCAAAGCCAGAAAGCTAAATATAATATAATCAGTCTATTAAATTGATATTTGAAAATTAAACCATGAGCAAATAAACAACTTTATCATCGCCATCGGCATAAAAATCTGGCAACACAGCTATTTTTTTACAGCCATAATTTTCATAAAACATGCGTGTAGGATGATATAGAGCACGACCAGCAGTTTCTATCCATATTTTTCTCCCTTTAGAAGCAAGTATTTCTTCTTCAACTTGTTTCATCAACATTTTTCCAACCCCTTTACCTTTTTGTTTCTGATGAACCGCTATCCAATATAAATCGAAACTATCAATAGTGCATGGAGTTTTGCCAAAGCAAGCAAAAGCAATTGGCTCGTTATCATTCTCGACCATGATAAAAGAATAACCACTTTCTTTCTCGCCTTTGTTAAGATTTTCTTCTGCTAATTCGCCTGTGAGCTCAACTTCATCATCATAAAAAAAATTTGTCGATTTCAGTATTTCTTTTATGCTTTGAACATCACTTTTTAATAGTCTTTTTCTGTAATTCATCCTTTTAGTTTAAATCGTTCAAAATTCTTTCAATCATCATTTCCAAAGTATAATTTGAATATTTGACGGCAGCCACAAATCCGCTATCGGCTGCTATACATGGGTTTCCATTGATTTCTAAAATGAAAATATTTTCCTCATTATCCAACCTTAAGTCAATTCTTGCGTAGCCTTTTAAATTAAATGCCTTCCATGTTTTTCGGCAAATATTTTCAATATTTTTTTTGAGCTCTGGGTTATTGTCGAGAGTTCCAAAGGCACGATTTGTATGTTTAAATTCTTCACTTTCTTCGTCCCATTTAGCTTTGTATCCAACGATTTTCGGTTTATCATCGAAATATTCTGAGAAAATCATTTCTGCTGGCGATAAAATTTCTGCAGTTTTTTCTGCGGCCAAAATGCTTACATTGAATTCTCTTCCTTCGATAAATTCTTCAACAAAATAGTGAGAATTAGGCAATTGCTTTATCAAGTCGAATTTATCTGTTTCGCTAATATTAAAAATAAAATCAGTTGTAATTCCTACAGAGGCTTCCTCCCAAATTGGCTTTGCAATATAAGTTTTGTATTTATTTAATTTTTCGAGCTCGTTAATAGAGAAGAAATCTGCCGTTGGAAGATTATTAAATCTCAATATTTTTTTTGCTAAAACCTTATTAGTAGTTACAAAAAGCGCATCTAAAGGCACTCCAGTGTAGGCTATTTTATACGAGTTTATTATTGCTGGTGCAAAATAACATAGTTCTCCTATTCCCCAAGTTGCTTCTACAAGGTTGAAAATAATATCAGCTTTTTCATTTTTCACAAGCTCCAAATCAGCCTTCAAATTATCACCCACAGTAAGACAAACAACCTGGTAACCAATATTTTCACAAGCATTTTTAACCAAATCTCGCTGACTTATCACATCAACTTCATCAGGTTTATTGCTCATCACTTTATTGTGAAGTATTACTATTTTTTTGCTCATATTTGAAAATTTCTTTTAATGGCAGATTTTAAAATTTCATTGATAATCTCTTGATATAAAACATTATTTAGTTGGCATAAAATAGGAAAATCAGAAATTATTGGATTTAATCCAGCCAATGGATTTACTTCAATGAAACTCATATCACCATTTCTATCAATTTTTACATCAACTCTTCCGCCATCCAAACAATTCAATGCTCGCCAAGCATTTAAGGCAACCGATTTACATTTTTCAAGCATCTCGCCATGAACAGCCACGTAACTAATACGGCCTTCAAAATTTTCTTTATTGTCGTATGAATAAAAATTATGAGTGTTTGAATTGTATATAATTTCCATAGCACCAGGCACATAAGCCATTTCACCAGAACCCAAAACCCCAACAGTAAATTCTCTTCCTGGCAAATATTCTTCTACTAAAACTGGCTGATTGAACTTGGCAAGCAAGTAAGAGCAAACATTTTCAAGTTCCATCAAATTATTTATTAACGATTTTGAATTTATTCCTTTTCCAGTTCCTTCGGAAATTGGCTTTGCAAAAAGCGGATAATTTAAGTTAATATCATGTATATCAGATGATTGCGAAACCACTTTGAATGCAGGAGTATTTACCCCGCTGTCTCTAACAATTTGCTTAGCAAAAGCCTTATTCAAGGAGATTCCAAGAGTAACAGCACCCGAAAAGACAAATGGAATTTTAAAAGATTCGAGTAGTGCAGGCACTAATGACTCGCGACTTTCACCATATAAACCCTCAGCAATATTAAAAACCATATCCCATTTTTTACCATTAACTAAGGCTTTTATAAGCTGGAATGCATTGCCAATTCTTTCAGTTTGATGACCAGCATTTTGTATAGCATTTTCAATACCTTCTATGGTACTTGCTTTGTCAAATTCGGCTGTTTCTTCTTCGCTATAACCCTGTTTTAAATAATCAGACCTTAGGTCATAGGTTAATCCAATATTCATTTTTTATAAATTCTTGGTGAAAATACACTTGTAAAACTCGTTATTTAATTGGGTCATAATATTTATAGGATTTGCCTTCAAAGTTTTTCATCATAATATAATCGCCTTCTCGGCCTTGATAATATTCTGGTAGGAAGGGAATTTTGCCACCACCACCAGGAGCATCAATAACATAATGAGGTATTGCATAACCACTTATATAACCACGAAGGCCTTTAATAATTTCGACACCTCTTGAAACTGGCGTTCTAAAATGTGATGAGCCTGGAATTGGGTCGCACTGATAGATGTAATATGGTCTGACACGATTTTTAAGAAGTTTGAGCATAAGTTCTTTCATAATTTCTATGTTGTCATTCACTCCTTTGAGCAATACCGTTTGACTTCCTAAAACAATTCCAGCATCGGCTAATCTACGAAGAGCTTCAACAACTTCAGGGGTTATTTCATCGGGATGTGTGCTATGAATACTCATATATAAAGGTTGATATTTCTTCAACATTTTCACTAAAGTATTGGTAATTCGCTGCGGCATTACCATTGGTACTTTAGTTCCGATTCTTATAATTTCTACATGAGGAATTGCATTCAATGAAGACAATAGAAACTCCAAATGTTTTTCTGGCATTGTGAGAGGATCACCACCCGAAATTACTACATCTCTAATATTCGGATTGTTTTTTATATAATTGATAGAAGTTTCCCAAGCTTTCACGGCAAAGTGTTTTTTATCTTTTGCAACCATGTGCGACCTGGTGCAATAGCGGCAATACCCTGAGCAAAATCCAGTGGATAACATCAGTACTCTGTCGGGGTAGCGATGAACCAAGTTTTCTACTGGGCACATACTCTCTTCATGAAGTGGATCATTCTCTTCTCCTTGAGATATGATTAGTTCTAATTTATTGGGTACCACACTTTTACTTAATGGATAATCAATAGGTTTATCATGTAATAAACTTGCGTAATAAGGAGTTATCCGGAGCGGAAGCTTTCTTGATTTCGATAAAAAATCGAAGTCATCGATAGAGCTTGTATCCAAAATTTCAGAAAGTTTTTTAAAGTTAGTATAACTATTTTGAATTTGCCATCTCCAGCTATTCCATTGTTTATTTGATGTTTGAGGAAAATATTTTTCTCTAAATTTTGCCGTTTCTGGACTTATAACCTTAAAATCTGAGGTCTTAATTTCAGAATCTTTAAATAATTCGTCGCTTGATGTTGAAGTTTCTAAAACTACATTTATCGAAGATAAATCTTGCCCTAAAGGAGGCTCAAAATCTTGCTGTGACATTTCATTCATTTTTACAATTATGATTTAAAATTTAGCCGCAATTTACAATATTATTATTTTTTATAATTTTTTTTATAATTTTTATATCATTAGCATAAAATATTATAATGCAATTTATTACAATGTTTTTAACTTCCATTTTTATGAAATTATAATAAAAAAAGATTGAAAAAACATCAGTTAATTTTTAAAAACTCTGTCAAACTAATATTGAAATAAAAGACAATATAAATTGCTAATTCAAAAGGTTAAATTATTAGTAAAAAAAACAAAATTTATCATGATTATATTGCATTTTTGATTGGCAAAATCAATTATAATTCTTGGAAATAAGGGTTGTATTCCTTTTCAAAACCTATGCTTGTTTGCGGACCATGACCAGGAAAAACTATTGTAGAATTAGGCAGCGTATATAATTTTTCTCTAATGCTTTTTTCCAAAGAATGATAATCGCCTGTAGGCAAATCAGTTCTGCCAATACCTGCTCTGAAGAGCACATCTCCTACAATCACAAATTTCGCCTTATGAAAATAGAAACTCATGCTACCGTCGACATGGCCAGGAGTATAAAATGCCTTAGCTTCTGTATTTCCAAACTTAAGTATCTCATTGTCATCAATATTCACAATCTTATTTGGCAAGCCCTTAAAATGAAATCCTAACATTGAAGCATGATCTTCAGCTTGTTCAAAAAGAAATTTTCCTTTGGTATGACTTTTTGCTATCACAGAATACTCTTCGCAGAGAAATTTTGCACCAATTATGTGGTCGATATGATTATGTGTAAACCATAAACTCATTATTTTTATGGAGTTGGCTTTAATAAAATCCAATAATATTATATTTTCTTCGTTGGTATAATTTCCCGCATCAATAATAACACCTTCATGAGTTTCATCCCATAATACATGGGTATTCATGGCGAATGGATTGAAAGGAAAAGCTTTAATATTTAACATAATTTATTCGATAATTTTAATTTTCAAACATAAACAAAGCCATGGAAAATGGTATAAAATAATTGTTAATTTTGTAAAACTTAATATTTCCAGCTGAGCTTATCTACAAAAGTATGCATTTTACTTAAGAGCTAAACGGTTTGGCGGTTTATATTTTAAGTTTTTAATTTTTAAGGTCATAAACATAATAATAAATTTTACCCATTTCAGTAGAATGAACAAGGATTTTAGACATAGAAAATCTTTTATTTTATATAGCAGTATCTTAATTGTTGCGGCGATATTTAGTTCTAATACAGCATTTTCGCAATTTTACAGCGGCTCACAAATGAGCTTTGGTAAAAATCGCGTTCAATTTGATGATGAGAGAACATGGAGTTATTTTGGTTTTCAAGGATTTGATACATATTTCTATGCAGATGGCAAATCACTAGCTATTTATGCTTCGTCATTCGCCCATAAGGAAATAAAAAGAATAGCGAATTATATCGATTATACTTTAGATGATAAAATAAAATTGATGATTTTCAATGATTTATCAGATTTAAAAGAGACAAATATTGGCTTACTTACTAATGAAGAATATAATATTGGCGGAGAAACTCATATTATTGACAATAAAATATTTATTTTTTTCAATGGCAACCACAACGACTTTGAGCTTCAAATCAGCAAAGGCATTGCAAATGTTTATTATAACCAAATAATGTATGGGGGGCCACTTACATCAAATTTCAAAAACTCAATTTTATTAACCTTCCCAGAATGGTTTAGTGGAGGGTTTATCTCGTTTATGGCAAAAGATTGGAATACAGAAATTGATAATAAAGTACGCGATGGGTTTATCTCTGGCAAATTTGACAATTTCAAGAATCTCAACACCGAAGAACAGATTTTAGCAGGCCATTCCATTTGGAAATATATTGAAGAAAAATATGGCAAAAGAGCTTTATCAGATGTGCTTTTTCTGTCAAAAATCAATAGAAGTATCGAAAGCGGGTTTATTTTCGTCTTGGGAGTTTCATACAACAGTTTTATGACCGATTGGAAAAAATGGTACTCAGATAGATATTTTGCGGAGATGAGTCAACCGTTTGCCCAACTCGAAAAACCTTTTAAAAAATGGAATTCTAACAAAAAGAATCTATCTCAAGCAAAGATTTGTCCTGATGGCAAATACTTGATATACACCGAAAATCAAATCGGACGTGTCAAAACTAAGCTAATTAATTTAGAGAATCTAAATTCAAAGACTTTAATAAAATACGGTTATAAACTCGATGAAAAAGTAGATTATTCATATCCAATTTTTGCTTGGGCGCCAAGTGGACATTTTCTTACTATTATTCATGAAGAAAAAGGCAAAAACTTGATGAAATTTTATGACATCGATAAAAATAAATGGACAAAACGTTACTTGATGAACTTCGATAAAATCCTTTCAATTTCATATAATTCCAAAGGAAACCTGATGGTAATGTCAGCAATACAAAAAGGACAATCAGATATTTTTATTTATAATATTGGCTCAAATACTTACAAAAGAATTACTTATGATATTTATGATGATGAGAAAGCTCTCTTCGTAAATGGAAGTTCAGCTTTGGTTTTTGCTTCAAACAGAATCGATGATACACTTAGATTTGATGTGGAAACTGGAAAAAATGTAAGCATTGACACCATGCGTGGAAATGAATATAAAGATATATTTTACTTTGATTTAACACAAGGAAACACTCTTTTTAAAAGAATTACTGATACCAAGTATGCCGACGAAAATTATCCTCAGTCTTTAGGCTTCAATAAGTTTTCTTGGCTAAGCAACGAAACTGGAATTTACAATAGAAAAATCGGAAAATTAGACTCCACAATAAGTTATATCGATACTATTGTTCATTATAAATATGTTGCTAACGCTTTTCAAACCAGCAATTTTGCTTATAATATTAAAGAACAAAATATCTCAACCACCTCAAATAAATATGTTGAGATAATTAAAAACAACTCCAAAGATAAGCTCTATATTAAAGATTTGCCTGATTTTGACGCTTTTGAAAAAGTTCAGCCAACTTATACCACCTATATTTTGGGAATGAATTATAAAAATAAACAAAAAGAAATTATACACCCAAAATCAACTGAAACTACTTTACCTAAAGATTCTTTAAATATTCTGAACGATAAAAATTCTATTGATTCCAGCTCTACTAATATAGATTCTTTAACACAAAAGAAAAAATTTAAAGTTATTTATGTCGGGCAAACAAATGATAATCAGACTAATATAGATATTATTAATTATAATATTGATGGCAATAATTCTGCAAATAATACAAATAATTTGACTGCAGATAACAAATTGAAAGAAGAGAAAGCTAATAGCGAACATCTTTATAGAATGCTGAATTATGATGTTCAATTTTCGATAAGTGAATTGGTTTCTCAGCTCGATTTCAGCTATATGAATCTTTCATATCAACCTTTTATGAATAATAAATTTCCAATATATACAAATCAAGGTTTTGCTGCATTCATGAAGTTTGGCGTAATGGATTTATTAGAAGATTATAGAATAGTAGGAGGAGTAAAACTCTCGCCAAATCTTAAAGACAATGAATATATTCTCAATTATACAAACCTAAAAAAGCGTTTAGATAAAGATTATACTTTCCATAGGATGGTACTTTCTCAGGTTTATGAGGATAAATATATAAGCGATTATGTTCATGAGTTTTTTTTCAAATATTCATGGCCAATAGATAATGTGAAGAGCATAAGGACTACATTTAATCTGCGCAACGATTTTCAAGTTTCAAAATCTATCGATCATAATACTCTTTTGATACCAAACGAATCGAGTAATAGAGCAGGAGTTAAGCTTGAATTTGTGTTTGACAACAGTCGAAATCCAGCCATAAATATTCTTTATGGCACACGTTATAAGATATTTGCAGAATTTATTCAACCTATCGAAAATTATCATGACAACACTTATATTTTTGGCTTTGATTATAGAAGATATGTAAAAATATTTAGGACTTTTGTGTGGGCATCAAGAGCTGCTGGCTCCACAGCACTTGGCACCCAGAAATTGATGTATTACCTCGGCGGGGTTGATAATTGGCTAACTCCAAATTTCAATCAAAATATTCAAGTTGACCAAACTCAGAAATATGTTTATCAAACCATTGCAACAAATTTAAGAGGCTTCGACCAAAATATTAGAAATGGCAATAATTTTTTGGTGATAAATAGCGAATTGAGATTGCCGGCATTTCAATTTTTTAGCAAAACACCAATAAAATCAAGCTTTCTGGCAAATTTTATGGTCATTGGCTTCGTTGATATTGGTACAGCTTGGACAGGTTTTAATCCTTATGCCGATGAGAATTCGCTTTTCCGACAAGAATTTTATCTTAAACCAGTAAATATTATCATTATAAACCAAAATGACCCAATCGTTGGTGGCTATGGTTTTGGTTTGAGAACACAAATTTTTGGTTATTATGTACGTGCCGATTGGGCTCATGGCATTCAAAATGGCTTCAAAGAAAAGACTCAATTCTATCTCTCCTTTAGCCTCGATTTCTAATATATTAGCATGAAAAAAATGAGTATTACAACAATTTTAATACTGGCAATCATAGGTTTGGCTGCTGGAATACTTTCTGGAATGGCAGGTGTAGGTGGCGGCGTAATTGTGATTCCTGCACTCATATTATTACTAGGAATGAGCCAATTTGAGGCGCAAGGAACCAGCTTGGCAATGATGATTCCACCAATTGGTATCTTAGCAGCTATTAATTATTATCGCGATGGTTATATTAACTGGAAATTTGCTCTAATCTTGGCGCTATTTTTCTTCGTTGGAGGTTTTTTAGGTTCAAAAATAGTGCTACAAATTCCACAAAATATTGTAAAAAAGGGATTTGCAGCATTTATTTTTCTTATTGCTCTCAAAATGTTCTTCTCAAAATAATATCTTTATGTCTATTTTAAAACAACAAATTGAACAACACTGCCGAATTTACCATTCAGAGGTGGTGGCAATGCGAAGATATATTCATGCAAATCCAGAATTAGGATTTCAAGAAAATAATACAGCTAATTTTATTTGCAAAAAACTTGATGAATATGGCATTCCTTACAAAAGAAATATAGCAAAAACTGGTATTGTTGGCCTTATCGAAGGCAAAAGAAAAGATAAAGTTATTGCGCTTAGAGCTGATATGGATGCGCTACCTATAATAGAAACAAATGAAGTAGCGTATAAATCGAAAAATGAAGGCGTTATGCATGCCTGTGGACATGATGCTCATACTTCCATTTTGCTTGGTGCAGCTAAAATTTTAAACGAAATAAAAGACCAGCTTGATGGCAGCGTTAAACTAATTTTTCAGCCCTCGGAGGAAGCATTTCCTGGAGGAGCAAAAATGATGATTGAGGAAGGCGTTTTGAAAAATCCAGAAGTTAAAAATGTAATCGGCGAGCATGTTTTGCCAACATTAGAAGCGGGAAAAGTTGGCTTTCGTTCGGGAATATATATGGCTTCTACCGACGAAATATATCTTACAATAAAAGGCAAAGGCGGCCATGCTGCAACCCCCGATTTAAATGTAGATTCGGTAATTATTGCTGCACAAATTTTAGTCGCGCTTCAACAAGTTGTTAGTAGAAATGCACAAGCTTGGATTCCATCGGTGCTTAGTTTCGGAAGAGTAATTGCCGATGGACATACTAATATAATTCCTGATGAGGTTAAAATAGAAGGCACTTTTAGAACTTTCGACGAAAAATGGAGAAAGGAAGCTCATGAAAAGATAAAACAGATAGCACAAAATACTGCCAAAGCTATGGGTGGCGAATGTGATGTTAGAATCGCTCATGGGTATCCTTTTTTGATAAATGATAACTTGTTAACTGAAAAACTTAAACGCTACGCTGCTGAATATCTTGGCATTAAAAAAGTTGTGGATCTCGACATAAGAATGACCGCAGAAGATTTTGCTTATTTCACTCAAGCCCTACCCTCTTGTTTCTACAGATTAGGCACCAAAACAAAAGGAAAAGAAGTTACTAATCTGCATACTTCAAGTTTCGATATAGACGAGAATGCACTTTATAATGGCATGGGTTTGATGGCTTATATGACCTTTCGCCAGCTGGAAGAAATGCTTTAGAATAGTAAATTACAAGCTTAAAATATTTATTTTCTGATTTTAAAAAAATTTTTTTATATTTGCGGCAATCATATCTTTGACAAACACTTATGAAACTAAGCCGTAAAATATATCTAATTGCTTCCATAATTTTTGTGTTATTTGTTGGATTTATTTTAACTGCACCAGATGCAATCTTTGAGGCAAATAAAGATTTACCAAAACCAAATAACCTCTGGAATAATATAAAACACAACAAAAAGGTTGTTGTCTTAATGCAAAATAATTCTACAGGTTATTTTATATACCGTGGTCAAACTCAAGGAATACATTATGAAATGATAAAGCAATATTGTGATGACAGAGGGTTCGATTTGCAGATTGTTGTAGAAGATGATTTGAACCAGGCAATCAAAAAAATTCATAATCATAAAGCTGATATTCTGGCAGTTGACTATACTTATACCAAGCCTCGCTCAAAAATTGTGAACTTCACCATTGCTCATGCCTACACGAGGCAAGTGCTTGTTCAGAGGCAAAAAACCAGAAAAACGCCAAAAAAATTTGCTACAGATGTTTTAGATTTGGAAGGCAAAGTAGTATTTGTAGAAAAAGGTACAACTTATAAAAAGCAATTGGAATATCTTCAGGAACAAACTGGAGCTACTTTTAAAATAATTGAAGACCTGAATCATTCTACTGAAGAACTTGTAGCACTTGTTGCCAGTGGAAAAATAGATTATACAGTATGCGACAAACGTGTGGCCATGGTGAATAAATCTTACCAAAGAAATATCGACTATAGCCTTCAGCTGAGCCCACGACAAAAATTATGCTGGGCTGTACCACCTTCGGAAGATAGCCTCAGAGATGATATAAATATTTGGTTATCAGATTTCAGAAAGACAAAAAGATATAAGAAATTAGAAAGAAAGTATTTTGCAACAAAAAGGTTAAATTATCTTGCTGATAATAAATATATACCTTCAAAAGGAGATGGATTAAGTCCTTACGACGATTTAATTAAAAAATACTCTATGCAAATAAATTGGGATTGGAGGCTGCTTGCTGCTCTTATATATCAGGAATCCCACTTTAAAACAAATGTGGTTTCAGCTTGGTCTGGAGCCTTAGGATTGATGCAACTTATGCCAGAAACCGCTCGGAGAGTCGGCGGCAGAAATCTTCTCACGGCTGAAGGTAATATTAAAGCTGGTGTTAGATATTTAAAATCACTCGATAACCAATTTAATGGATTACTTAAAGATAATAATGATAAGCTTAAATTCATTTTGGCAAGCTATAATTCTGGACCTGGACATGTAATTGACGCTCGTAGGTTAGCTGAAAAATATAATCTTAACCCTGATGTGTGGGATAATAGTGTCGAAAAATATATGATTTTAAAAGAGAAACCAAAATATTACCAAGATGCAGTTGTAAAACATGGCTATTTCTACGGCCGTCAATCATGCGATTTTGTTAAAGAAATCTTTGAAAGATATCGAAATTATTCAAACCTTGTAAGCTTATAATTGAAAATAATATAAATTATAAAATGCTTATTCTGTGTAAATTACCTGCATTAATGTTTGCCCTACAACTTTCAAAGTAGATTTAGAAATATGGCTCATATTATCACCAGTAGTATGCCAGTAGGGAAAGAAACCATTCTTTTCACCAGTGTCATAGTGGATAATATCAATTGTAGGAATATTTGAAAATTTATTTACGTAATAATGGTCGTCAGTAACGGCGCCAGCTTCTACATCTCTAAATATATCTTGATAACCAAGTTTGCGAGCAGCCGTCCATACCTTTGCAACAATTCCGGCAGCATAATTTAATGAGTAAGCTTCTTTTGTAAATGATGGATTTTCAGCACCAACCATGTCTAAAAGTATCCCAAAAGAGGCAGAATATCCAGGGATATGATTGTTTTTGGACCAATATTGTGAACCTAAACCCCAAAAATCATCAGTTCCTGTTTTTACTTCGTCGTTGTGTTCACCATAATCTTCCAAATCCCAAAACAAAATATCGACGCCTACTTTTGGATTTTGCATCTGAAACTGCCTTGCCATTTCCAACAAAATTCCCACCCCACTTGCCCCATCATTTGCTCCATCAATAGGAATATAATGCTTCTTTGGATCTGGGTCATGGTCGGCAAAAGGTCTTGAATCCCAGTGTGATGAGAGCATGATTCGCTTTTGAGCATCTGGATTAAATGTCGCTATAATATTGCTTCCAGATAAAATTTTTCCTGTATAAGCTCTTGCTTTAAAATTCTGAATTGTAACTTTAGCACCAAAGAGTTCCATCTTTTTTTGAAGCCATAATGCGCAATTTTCATGAGCTTTGCTACTTGGAATTCTTGGTCCAAAGGCTACTTGCTTCGCTACATAGTTGTAGGCTGAATCACCATTAAAAGAAGCAATAACTTGTTGATTTTTAGTTTCTACAGATGGGATATCTTTTTTGTCTTTTACTGCATCATTTGTGCAGGAAGTCCATAAAAGCATCAACAAACCAAAAAATATTAATTTACAATTTTTCATTTTTATTATTCTATTGCCCACTCCCAGCTTGAGCCTTCTTTTGAATCCTTTACTATAACCCCCAATGACTTTAGTTTATCGCGCAATTTATCACTCTCAGCCCAGTCTTTATTGGCTCTCGCTTCCAATCGAATATCTATAATTAATTTAATCAAGTTTTCGGTAATCTCTTGCTTTGAATTTGAATCATATTGATTTTTCATTCCTAAAATATCAAAAACAAAAACATCAAAAATTTTCTTTAAATTTATAATATCTTCGGTGGTGAGCATTAATTTTTTATCATTTGCCGAGTTTATAATTCTCACACCATCAAATATATGCGCTATTAATATAGGAGTGTTAAAATCATCATCGAGAGCTTGATAACATTTTTGCTCAAGAGCCAAAATATTTTCGTTACTTTTGCTTGATGGCGCTAATGAACCCATAAGTTTATATGCATTCATAAGCTTATTTAATCCTTTTTCTGAGGCAAGAAGAGCTTCATTTGAAAAGTCCAAAGTTGACCGATAATGAGCTTGAAGTATAAAAAATCTAATAGTCATTGGGTCGTAAGCTTTATCAAGAGAATCACTTTTACCACTGAAGAAATCTTGTAAAGTGATAAAATTTCCGAGAGATTTACCCATTTTTTGACCATTAATGGTAATCATATTATTGTGCATCCAATATTTAGCTGGACTATTTCCATTAGCAATTACTGATTGAGCAATCTCCGATTCGTGATGAGGGAAAAGCAAGTCCATACCTCCACCATGAATATCAAAATTTTCGCCTAAATATTTGGTACTCATGCAAGAACATTCTATATGCCAGCCAGGAAAACCATCGCTCCAAGGCGAATGCCACCTCATAATATGCTCTGGAGAAGCTTTTTTCCACAGAGCAAAATCCACTGCATTATGTTTTTCTTCCTGTCCTTCGAGAACTCTCGAATTTGTAAGCACATCTTCTATATTTCTTCCGCTAAGAATGCCATAATGATTTGTTTTATTGTATTTTACAACATCAAAATAGATTGACCCATTTGATTCATAAGCGTATCCGCTGTTGAGAATTTTTTCGGCAAATTCAATTTGCTCTTGAATGTGCCCTGACGCACGAGGCTCAATACTCGGTTTCAAAACATTCATGGCCTCCATATCTCTATGATAATTGTCGGAGTAATATTGAGCAATTTCCATTGGTTCTAATTCTTCGAGCCGAGCTTTTTTTGCAATTTTATCTTCTCCCGAATCCGCGTCATTTTCAAGATGGCCAACATCGGTAATATTTCGCACATAACGGACTTTATATCCAAGGTGCCTAAGATAACGAACTACAATATCGAATGAGATTGCTGGGCGTGCATGACCAAGATGAGCATCACCATAAACTGTAGGACCACAGACGTAAATTCCTACATTTGGTGAGTGAATTGGAACGAACTTTTCTTTGCGTCTTGATAAGGAGTTATAAAGATGTAAATTACTGTTTGTTATATTATTAGTCATATATATTTATAATTAAGAAGACTAAAAAGCACCAGTAAATTGTTTTAAAAATCTCAAATCATTTTCGAAAAAGAAACGCAAATCTTTAACTTGGTATTTAAGCATAGTGATTCTTTCTATACCCATTCCAAAGGCAAAACCAGTATAAGTTTCAGGGTTGATATTGCAATTTTTCAAAACGTTTGGATCGACCATGCCACAGCCAAGAATCTCGAGCCAGCCTGAATATTTACATACATTACATCCCTTACCGCCACAAATATTGCAACTAACATCCATCTCTGCCGAAGGCTCAGTAAAAGGAAAATATGAGGGGCGGAATCTAATTTTTGTTTCGGCGCCAAACATTTCCTTAGCAAAATACATCAGGGTTTGTTTTAGGTCGGCAAAAGATACGTCGGTATCTACATAAAGCCCTTCGATTTGATGGAAAATGCAATGTGCTCTTGCAGAAATTGCTTCGTTGCGAAAAACACGTCCAGGAGAAATTGTGCGTATGGGAGGTTTTTGATTTTCCATAACTCGCACTTGCACAGATGATGTATGAGTTCTAAGGGCAATATCTGGGTTTTTCTGAACGAAAAAAGTGTCTTGCATATCGCGTGCTGGATGCTCTTCAGGGAAATTCAATGCTGTGAAATTATGAAAATCATCTTCAATTTCTGGTCCTTCCGAAATCACAAAACCAATTCGGTTAAATATTTCAATTATCTCTTTGCGCACAAGTGAAATTGGATGTCGTGCTCCTATCGGCTCAAAATCTGCCGACATACTTAAATCTACATAATCTACTTCTTGAGTTTCGGCCGTGGTCATCTTACTTTTCATTAACTCGTAACGTTCAGAGGCAACGTTTTTTAGATTATTTAAAAGTTGACCAACAAGAGGTTTCTCTTCTTTTGATACATCTTTAAAATCGGCAAAAAGAGATTGAATTTTTCCTTTTTTGCTTAAAAATTCTAATCGGAAATTTTCCAAGCTTTCATTATTTTCAGCAACGAATTTCTCTATTTTGCTATGTAATTCTTGAATTTTGGTCTTCATTATTCTCTATAAATTTTATTTCAATATTTCAACCGTCATTTTAATGTCGGAAAGAGGTCTATCATTTTTATCTTTTTTTACAGTGGCAATCTTATCAATAATTTCCAAACCACTAACAACTTCGCCATAAACAGTATAAGCACCATCTAAATGAGGAGTACCTCCAACAGTGGTATAAGCTTTTCGTTGTTCAGCAGTAAACTTGCGGTGAAAGTAATTCTCCATCAAATTCAAAACACTATCGGTATATACTTGACCTTGAACAATATAAAATTGACTTCCTGATGATGCTTTTGTAGGATTTACTTGGTCGCCTTCGCGTGCGGCAGCTAAAGCACCTTTTTTATGAAAGTATTTTTCGACCATGAACTCGGCAGGAATCGTATAAGCAGGGCCACCATTACCAAGCATTACTTTAGGAGCGGCATTTTTTGAATCTGGATCTCCACCTTGAATCATAAAACTATTTATTACTCGATGAAATAATGTGCCGTTATAATAACCTTCATTAGCCAATTTTATAAAATTATCGCGGTGTTTAGGTGTTTCGTTATATAATTTTATTTGAATATCGCCATAGTCGGTATGAATTTTAGCAATAACTTCTTTCTCTGCTGGCTTGGCAATTTCTGACTCACTAACTAAATTAAGAGAATCTTTGTCAGCATTTGCAGATAATTGGTTGCTGCAAGATGAAACTGCGCAACTAACAGCTGTAAAAACAGCCATGATGTAAATGAAAGTTTTCATAATAAAATTCTATTTTGATTTTGAAGCTGCGAAATTACAAAAATTTTAAGTGATACATAATATTTTGACCAAATAGGAACAATGGAGATTACCAAAAAAATTATCAATAAAATTTAAATGATAAATATTTGATTTTCTTTTTTTTTAGTTAAAAAATATTAATTTTGCCGATTAAATGTCAAGACATTATTAACTACCAATACTAAATACCTAAATTATTGCAGATTATGAAAAGATTCTCCATGCGTTTTGCTATTTTATTATTTTGTATTCTAAATTTTGTTGAAATAAACAATTTAAATGCACAAACAACAAAAACTGTCGGCGGAGCTGGAGCAGATTATTCAACTCTAAAATTAGCATTTGATTCTATTAATGCAGGCTCCATTACTGGAGCAATAACCCTTCAAATAACAGGAAGCACTACCGAGACTGCCACAGCCAAACTTGTAGGTGGGGCTTATACTTCTGTCAATATATATCCAACTTCAAATGGGCTTTCAATAAGTGGAAATATTGCTGGTTCTCTACTACATCTTTATAGCGCTGATAATGTTACTATTGATGGTAGAGTAAATGCTACTGGAAGCACAAGGGATTTAATTATCAGCAATTCAAGTACATCTTCAGCCAATGAAACATCTGCTATAGAATTAAGTTATGATGCAAAATCAAATTTAATAAAATATTGTATAATTAAAAGTTCTGAAACAAATGCAAATAGTGGAGTAATCTTTTTTTCAGTGAAAGGTGGTGCGATGTCGGCAACTGGAAATGATGACAATACTATCGTAAATAATTTAATAACTACTGCTTTACCAAATTCACGCCCTATTAATGGAGTTTATTCTTCAGGCTCACTTAATGCAACCAACAGTGGAAATACTATTTCTAACAATCATATTTATAATTCTCTAAATTTATCCGCAGCCTCTAATGGAATTAATCTTGCACTATATAATACTACTTGGACAATTTTTTCAAATAGTTTTTATGAGACTTCCTCTTTTAACCCCACTGCAAGTGTTGAATATAATTGCATTAATATTTCGGATATTACTTCAACCGATATCACGATAAGCGATAATTTTATTGGCGGCAATTTATCTGGATGCATTGGCACATGGGTAAAAACCAATGCTCAAACTAATACTTTTAATGCTATTAGATTAAAGACATCGACTTCAGTTAGTAGTATTCAAGGTAACACTATAAAAGGATTTTCGTGGGGCAATCAAAATGGTGCAGATTGGACAGCAATTAATATTATAGGTGGAACTGTAGATATTGGGACAATTTCTGGCAATATTATCGGAGCATCTACTGGAACAGGTTCTATTGAAGTTACCAATGGTCAAAATGCCAGTGTGTATGGAATTAACATACAGACGGGGGGATTTGTTAATTGCCAGAACAATAGTATTGGTTCAATAAATGCAATAAATGGAAGTAGCTACTCAACAAGTTTTTATGGAATAAATAAAACTGCTAATGCTGGCTCTACTACTATAAGTAATAATTTGATTGGAAGTAATTCTACAGCCTTAAGTATAAACGCAAGTGGAACTTCCACACAAATTCAATATGTTTATGGAATTCATAATTTAGGAACTGGAGTAATAACTATTTCTGGCAACACAATTGCTAATATGAAAAACGCAAGCTTGGAAATAAATAGCTCCGTTATAAATGGAATTTCATCAGTAGGTGATGCAAGCGTAGCTTCTAAAAACACTTTTTCAAATAATGTTATTCATAATTTAACCATTGCTAACGCCAACATTAATAATAATTATAACTCATCAGCTTGTGGAATATTATTAACTGATTTATGGGCAAAGAAACGGAAAACTGTAAGTGGCAATACCATTTATAATATATCAAATACTAACACCTCATTTGCTGGATGTGTAATGGGAATTTATTTTCAGGGCAGTGCTGATGGAAATACTGTTACTAAAAATTTTATTTATAATCTAACTGTAACTGGTGCGAGTTCCACTGCTGCTAAAATTTATGGTATAAATATCGCAAGTGGAAATACCACTTATTCTAATAATATTATAAGTTTAGGCGGGAATAGCAAAACTACCATTTTCGGCATGTACGATTTAGGAAATTATGTACAAGACTGCAATATGTATTACAACACAATATATATTGGTGGCAGTTTGGCGTCAGGTTCCACAAACAAATCATATTGTATTTATAGCGATTACGATGGCTATGGAAATGATATTAGAAATAATATTCTTTCCAACACGCGTTCTACTGTATCAGGAAGCAGCTTACATTATGGGATTTATTTTAATTATTATACTGCGCTTGGTGCAACTTTCAAGCTTTCCAATAATGATTATTATGCACCTGGCACTGGCGGAAAATTAGGACATTGGTATGGGGCTGATAAAACAGCTACCCCTATAATTACTGGAGAAACCAATAGTTTAGCTATCAACCCTATATTTACAAACGCTGGCGGCACTACAGCTACGGATTATAATATTTCTGCAGCATCTTTAGTAGCTGTTACTGGAACAGGAATTATTGTAGATTATTCTGGAACTAACAGGTCTGGTACAGCTCCAATTATGGGAGCTTTCGAATCATTAACACCATTGATTTCCATAACGCCAACCTCATTAATAGGGTTTCAATACGAGCCTGGAGCAGGGCCATCTGCAGAACAAACTTTTACGGTGAGTGGTGCAAACCTTATAGCTAATATCACGATAACGCCAACCACCGACTTTGAAATCTCAACAACTTCTGGTTCTGGATTTCAGTTAACACCAATTACTCTCACTCAAACAGGAGGAGTTGTTTCCACAACCACAATTTATGTACGATTAAAAGCTGGTTTAGCCTCAGCAACTTACCCACCTGAGAATATCGCCTGTACCTCGAGCGGTGCAACAACCAAAAATGTGGCTTGCAGCGGTATAGTTGGTATAATACCTACAATTACAGTATCTACCAACTCCATTTCAGGCTTTAATTATGTGCAAGGATCGGGACCATCAGCAGAACAATCGTTTACTGTCAGTGGCACTCATCTAACACATCCAATAAACATTGACCCATCAGCTAATTATGAGATTTCAACAACATCTGGAGTATTTGGCCTCTTTACTTCGATTTCGCTTAGCCCATCTGGAGGTACCGTCGCAAATACTACTATTTATGTGAGATTGATGTCTGGCTTATCAAAAGCTTCTTATAATGAAAATATAACTCTCACTTCTACAAATGCGTTTACTAAATATGTTTTATGCAATGGAGATGTAAGCTACGCTGCTCAAGTTTGGAAAAATTCGGCACTTGAAGAAAGCTATACTACCTTAAAAGGAGCATTTGATGCCATTAACTCAGGTACACATACTGGGGCACTCGAGATTAAAATTGCTAACAGTCTAACAGAATCGGTTGCTGCGGTTTTAAATGCAAGTGGAACTGGAGCTGCAAGTTATACCTCAATTAATATTTATCCAACAACTAACTCGCTGAGCATTACAAATAGTGGAAACTTAACTGAACTTATCGACCTAAATGGAGCAAACAATGTAACTATTGATGGTCGTGTAAATGCCACTGGCGCTATAAAAGGTTTGACAATAAACAATACGTATACTTATGCAACTTCCACAATTAGATTTATTAATGACGCCAGCAATAATGTTGTAAAATATTGCAATTTAAAAGGTTCTGCCTATTTATATGGAATTTTATACTTTAGCACTACATCAGGAAGTACAGGAAATGACAACAATCTTATTATTGACAATAATATTACTTGTTCATCAAATTCAAATCGACCTTATAATGCAATATACTCATTAGGAACTGCAGCAAAAGAAAACAGTGAAAATACTATCTCAAAGAATAATATTTATGATTTTATGAATACGAGCTATCATAGTTATGGCGTGTATTTCGGAGCAAATACCACAACTTGTACAATTATTGAAAATAGCTTTTATGAAACTACTTCTCTTACGACAAATGCTTACAATTTTGCTCCAATATATATAAATAATACATCAGGTACTGGCTTTGTTATTTCGGGAAATTATATAGGTGGAAGTGCAGCATTGGCAGCTGGAACATGGTCGAAATCATCTGGCTGGGCTCCTTTCTATGCTATTTATTTAAATGTTGGAACAGCTGTTTCAAGTAGCATTCAAAATAATGTTATTAAAAATTTTTCTTGGACAAATACAAATACCACTTCTTGGACAGGTATTCATATTCAAGCAGGAAATGTAAATATAGGGACTACAACTGGTAATACTATTGGTGCTTCCACTGGAACTGGATCAATTGTCGCTTCTTTTGGTAATACAGGTAATTTTTATGGAATAAATATAGTAAGCGCAGGAACTATTGATTGTCAGAACAATATAATTGGTTCTATTACCGCTGCAAATGCAGCATCAACTGGGTCAACAAGTTTCATTGGCATTTTGAAATCGGCCGTTGCAGGGACAACCAACATAAGCAACAATTTGATTGGTAGCACATCAACTGCTAATAGTGTAGCAGTCACCTGTTTAAATACTAATGCTCAAAATGAAGTTGCTTATGGAATTTATAGTCAGGGAACTGCTATAATAACAATAAATTCAAACACTATAGCTAATATTTCGAGTAGCAACACGAGTGCGGCTGGTCTTATCAATGGAATTACTTCAACAGCAGGAACAAATACAATTACGAATAATACAGTTCGGGATTTGACGATAGCCAACAGTGCTGGAACTGGAGCAGCTGCATCCATTGCTGGCATTTCGCTCAATAGCACTTCAGCTGCAAAAACAGTTACTAAAAACACCATTTACAATCTTACCAACACACATGCTACTTTTACGGGTGATGTAATTGGATTATTTTTTCAAGGAAATACAGGAGCAAACATTGTTTCAGGTAATTTCATTCACAATTTATTGGTAACTGGTGCAAGTTCAACGGCAGCCAGCATTTACGGTATCAATATAAATTCGGGCGCAAGCACTTATTCCAATAACATTATTAGTTTGGGTGGAAATTCCAAGACTATGCTTTACGGTATCTTTGATGCCGGAGTAGCCTCGCAGACCTGCAACGCTTACTTCAATACCATTTTTATTTATGGCACTGCTCCTTCGGGATCAAACAAATCTTATGCTTTGTACAGTAATGAAAATAGCAATAACCGAGATTATAGAAATAATATCCTCCAAAATGCTCGTTCCACAACTAGTGGCTCCAATCTGCATTACGCCATTTACTTGAATTACTCCAATATTTCTAATCTTACATCTGATTATAACGACCTTTATTTTTCGGGTACTGGTGGCGTTATAGGTTATTATAATATAACTAATTACGCCACAAAATCAGCTTTTGCTACTGCCACCTCCACAAACGCACACTCACAGTCCAAAGATGCACTTTTTGCTACTCCAGAAGGTGATTTAGCAAGTGATTATTACCCTACTCAAACAAATATGGCGTCTTTACCTATTGCTTCCGTAACATACGATTATGATGACTTTCCAAGAAGTACCGAAGTATGCACAATAGGCGCATTTGAATTGTCGTATGATAGTAATGTGTTGCCAGTAGAATTACTTTCATTTGAGGCAGATTGTATGGATAAATCAATAGAAATAACTTGGCAAACTGCTTCAGAAATAAATAGTGATTATTTTAAATTAGAAAGAAGTATTGATTTGGTAGAATTTGAAACTGTTGAAGAAATATCTGCCGCTGGAAACTCAAATTCACTTATTGAATATTCTGTTTATGACAATTTAAAATATAATGTGCCAATTTATTACAGACTTAAAGAATTTGATATTGATGGCAAATATGTTCAATATAAACCAATTGTCTTAAACTGCAACTCCGAAAAAAATATTAAATTTACTGTTAATCCAAATCCCTTCTCAGATAAATTTACCATATCAATATTATCGACAAAAGGAGATATTGCAAAAATAAAACTTTACGATTTAGATGGTCGCTTGAAATATTCTAACTCTATTAATTTGCAGTCATTTGAAAGCAAGGTAAATGTTATTCCAGGAAATATTACCAAAGGAATATACATTGTAGAAGTTGAAATAGATGCTACTATTAAATACTTCAAAGTTGTAAAATATTAAGTAATATTATTATCGGATTAACCTTAATGATTTTAAAATAAATTTAAGATTAATTTTTTTATAAAAACAAAGAGGTAATTTTAATAATTGAATTAAAATTACCTCTTTAAAATGGATTTATTTGTGCTTAATAATTCCAATCCAAATTATACAGATTATTGAATAGCAGCTTTTATCCCGTTCAAAATCTCAGTCTGGCCTCTGTCAACAAAAACTACAATTCTACAATTTGCCATTACAACTGCGCCACCTCCTGGAGGAACTGTGGCTCCATTATAATCTGCTGGCACAGTGTAGGTATATGTTTTTGAATATTTTGAACCAGAAGATTGACTTGCAACAGGAACAGCATCGCCCCATTGTCCAGTAATATAATGACGCAACACATTATTTTGAGTATAGTTATTTGGATCTGGAGTTCCACCTGATTGCTTAGATACCAGACCATCTTGAATAAAAGCAACATTAATATTATTGGCAACAGTTTCTGTAGCTGTATAAAACAAATCTACGTTAACAGTTAAAACTCTTGTGGATGCATCAAAAGTAGCTTTTGCGCCAATATTTACTGGTGCATTCTCAAGAATAATGCTATTTGCAGCCGCACTCCAACCTCCTCTTCCCATGGCCAAACCACCATTTTGAACGTTATACTGACCTCCTGTGAAAGCGTGTCTGTTCATTGTGCCTGCTGGATAGCCAGTAAGAGCTGATTGAGCAATTAATGCATCACCAAATGGAGTTGTGTAATCTGCCCAACCTGATTGTGGAGCAGCATATTGACCTGAATGAGTGGCAATAACAATAAATTTATCACCTAAGGCTGTCGAAATAGTTTTAGCAACTGCATGCCCATCAGGACAGTATCCACATCTAACTCCAGTGAAGTCTTCTAATACAGCTGTTTTTGTTTGTGGGGTTTCAGAGGCAAGAAATTCCGCTGGTGCATCTTTCTTTTTACAACCTATAAAAATTATCCCAATTGATAGAAATAAAAATAGTAGTTTTTTCATAATTTTATGCTTTTGTGTTGTTAATAAACTTAATAAGGCAAATATATACTTTCAAACAATATAAAGCTTAAAATTATTTTTATATTTTTCAACTTTAAACAATTATTAATAAATCTTGATTTTAACTTATCCAAGCAAAATATTTAAACTTTTATAAACAATATTATGGTAAGTCCAAATAATAGAATACTTGTAGTTGATGATGAGCTGATTATCAGAAAATTAGTTTACGAATTTCTTTCGAAAATGGCTATCAAGTAACTTTGGCAAAAGATGGTTTAGAAGCTTTGAAGCTTGCAAAAGATAAAATTTTTGACCTGATACTCTCCGATTTGCACATGCCATTGATGGAAGGCGATGAACTTATTAAAAATATTAGAAACAAAGTTGAGTACAAACACACGCCTTTTCTTTTTCTTTCGGGGGATTCAAATAAAGATACTTGGCTCAAAAATTTAAATGCTGGTGCTGACGATTTTATATTAAAACCTTTTGATCCTGAAATACTCTTGTCGAAAGTGCAGGCAAATCTTAAGAAATTTGCACTTCGCAAAGAAATTACAAAAGCTTACAAAAAAAGAAATCTAAGTGCTGAAAATGGAGCTATCATTCTGTTTAAAAATAAGGATTATAACTTGAACATTAATACTAAAAACATTATTTCCACAGTGATTGAGGCTTATGATGAGCAATCTATGGAGGAAGCCCTCAAAGACAAAAATATTTGGTTAATATTAATAGACGAAAATGCTGGTTGGATATTTAATCACATTTCTAAACTGCGAGAATTGAATACAGAAATTGCATCACTAATTTTTATAATTTCAAATGAAAATTCTTCTAATAATTTAAAAGACTACTGTAAATATGGCGCTTCAAACTTCATTATAAAGCATGATGTACCAAATATTATTGAAAGTCAGATTAATTCATTTATTAGTAGAGAGAATTTGATTAAGATGAAATATTTTGCTTCAGTGAAATCTGCTGCCAATAATTCATTTATAAAGTTTGAATATTATACGATATTTGCAGCTAAAGCCTTCGACTTTAATATAATTCATCAACCCTATGAGAGCATACCTGGTGGCGATTTTTATGAAATTTTTAATATTGATGAACAAAGCCAAATGATAGTTGTTGGCGATGTGATGGGGAAAAAATGGGATGCTTGGTTTTTTGTATCTTCATATATTTCATACATTCGTAGCCTGATTAAATTACTTATCAATCAGCGTTACACCGATGTTGTTAGACATCCAGCAAAACTTCTCGAAAATCTGAATAAGTTCATTTATAAAGATGCTCAGCTATCAGAAATATTTACAACATTAAGCATATTATATTTAGATGAGAAAAATTCTTTATTAAGAATTAGCTCAGCAGGCGCCCAAAAACCAATGTTTTATGATGGTTTAAATGTAAAAACTTTGAACATAATTGGCACTTTGATGGGTATTATTGAGGATGTAGATTATCAAGAATTAGAAATAAAATTTGAAAAAAATTATAAATTGCTGCTTTTTACAGATGGTTATAATGAAGCCTCCAACCAAAAAACCGGAGAAATGCTCGACAACTATGATGTGCTTAAATCTTTTGAAGCTAACATTCACAAAAAAAATTTAAGCGCTAAAGATATTGAAAACCATCTTATTAAAGAAAATAATATAAAATACTTCGACGACGATAGAACAATGCTTATTATAAATGGTAGATAAAAAAAATTATCATTGCTCCATTTCCAAATTCTTTTTCAGATTTTGGGTATAAAAATATTTATAACTTCCAGAGCTATCAGTATAAATAAAGAAAGCATCCATTTCGCTATGTTTCGCAATATAATCTTTAGCTTTTTCGAAACCCATAACCATAAAAGCTGTGGCATAACCATCAGCATGTGCAGCATCTACAGCAAAAACCGTTGCTGAAAGCAAATTTTGTTTTGCAGGATATCCCGTGTGAGGGTCAATCTCATGCGAATATTTTACTCCGTCTTGAATGTAGAATTTTCTGTAATTGCCTGATGTGGCCATACCTCTATCTTTCAATTTAACTATGGCCGTCAATGCTTCGCCATATTTTTCATTGTCTTTTGGCCTTTCGATGCCAACTTGCCAAAGACTTGAATCGTCTTTTCTACCAGAAGCATACACCTCACCTCCAATATCCACAAGGAAGTTTTCTATTCCATGAGTTTTTAAATATCTCGCCACCACATCTACCGAATAGCCCTGAGCTATAGCGTTATAATCGAGCTGAATTCTTTTATCATCCTTAATGATAGTATTATTTATTAAATGAACTTTTTTATAACCTATAAACTTTAATATTTCATTTACTTCAGATGCCTTCACTTTTTTAGGTTCTTTTTTGCCAAAACCCCAGAGTTCCACAAGCGGACGCACAGTTATATCATAATCGCCATTAGTATTTTCAGATATCTCTTGCGACAGCAAAAAGTTTCCAATAAAAACATCATCAAGTTTTACAGGAATATTAGCATTCACCTTAGAAATAATAGAACTATCAACATAATTGGAGGCAGATAAATCGAAAGATAACAGAAGTGAATCTATATTTGTTTTGAGATTTCGATTTAGAGTATCGTAGTATGTAATAGCGTAATATGTTCCTTGAGCATCACCTTTTATTTGAATTTTTTGTGCAGTTTTGGAATTAACTTTTTCTGGAATTTGATTATTACAAGAGGCAAATAAAGTTGTTAACGCCAAGCCAAAAAGTAATTTTTTCATGATTCAAATATTAAATTTTAAAAAAAAGACCGACAAAGCCGGCCTTTAATAATTTTATCCTCCAAAGTCGTCGAAGGCAATATTTTCTTTAGGAACACCAAGTTCGTCAAGCATTTTAAAAAGCGCTTGATTCATCATAGGAGGTCCACAAAGATAGTATTCAATTTCTTCTGGTTCTGAATGTTTACTAAGATAATTATCCAAAATTACTTGATGAATAAATCCAACATAGCCAGTCCAATTATCAGATGGAAGTGGTTCGGAAAGAGCGATATTAAATGTAAAGTTTGGATTTTCTTTTGCAATTTCTTCAAATTGATCCACATAAAATAATTCTCTAAAGGAGCGTCCGCCATACCAAAAAGTAGCTTTACGGTTTGTATGTTTAGTTTTAAATTGATCAAAAATATGTGAACGCATAGGAGCCATTCCTGCACCACCACCAATAAACATCATCTCTTTGTTTGTGTCTTTTATAAAAAATTCGCCATAAGGACCAGAAACCATAACTTTATCACCAGGTTTCAGATTAAAAATATAAGAAGAGCAGATGCCTGGATTTACTTTTTTAAATCCTTTGATTTTTGGATCCCATGGTGGGGAAGCAATGCGAACATTAAGCATAACGATATCTCCTTCAGCAGGATGATTGGCCATAGAATAGGCTCTAAAGATTGGTTCGGGATTTTTCATTTTCAAATTCCATAAACCAAATTTATCCCAATCAGATTTGTAATCTTCACCGATAATCATGTCTTTATAATTGACTTCGCATTTAGGAACATCAATTTGAATATATCCTCCCGAGCGGAAATCTAAATGTTCTCCTTGAGGAAGTCTTACTATAAATTCTTTTATAAATGTGGCTACGTTATTATTTGAAACAACCTCACACTCCCATTTCTTAATGCCAAATACTTCAGCGGGAATACCGATTTTCAAATCTCCACGAACTTTAACTTGGCAGCCAAGTCTCCAATTATTTTGAGCTTCTTTACGTGTAAAAAAACCAACTTCAGTGGGAAGAATTCCTCCACCACCTTCATAAACCTGACATTTACACATTCCACAAGTTCCACCACCTCCACAAGCTGATGGCAAAAATATTTTCTCTGATGAAAGTGTTGATAATAAAGATGAGCCAGGAGATGTTTCTAACTCTTTTTCACCATTTATTTCAATTTTCACCAATCCTTGTGGGGTAAGTTTGTTTTTAGCATAAAGCAGCACGCTAACCAAAATCAGCATCATGCTTAGAAAGGTAATCACGCTTATTAAAACCATTGTCTGAAGAGCCATTTCGAGTAATATCATAATATTAGTATTGCTAATTTTTTTTTACAATTTAAATCCCATGAATGTCATAAATGCTATACCCATAAGTCCAGTAATAATGAAAGTTATTCCAAGACCACGCAAAGGAGCTGGAATATTTGAATAAGAGATTTTCTCGCGAATGGCGGAGATAGCCACAATAGCTAAAAACCAACCGATTCCTGAGCCTATTCCAAAAATTGTTGCTTCACCAATATTTTGATATTCACGTTGTTGCATAAATAATGAACCACCAAGTATTGCACAATTAACAGCTATCAGAGGTAGATATATTCCTAAAGAAGAATATAATGAAGGTGAAAATTTTTCGACAACCATTTCCACTAACTGAGTCATAGAGGCAATCACAGCAATAAACATTATAAAACTTAGAAAGCTTAAATCAACATTAGCATATTCAGCACCAATCCAGCTTAGAGCGCCTGGCACTAAAATATAAGTATTCATAAGGTAATCTACTGGAACGGTAATCCCTAATACAAATATTACAGCTGCTCCAAGTCCCACAGAAGTCTTAACGGTTTTTGATACTGCCAAAAAAGAACACATTCCGAGGAAGTATGCAAAAATCATATTATTGATAAATATCGACTTTACAAATATGTTTAAATATTCCATATCTATTTGATTTTAAATTTCTTAAAGTTATTTTTCAATTAAATCTTTATCTCTTGAGCGTTGAAACCATATTATTGAAGCTACAATAATTAACGTTAATGGTGGCATTATCATCAATCCATTATTTGAATATCCGAAATTATAAAAACTCTCTGGGATAATTTTATAACCCATCAGTGAACCGGAACCAAAGAGCTCGCGAACTACAGCCACCACTACCAAAATAATCCCGTAACCGAGTCCGTTTCCAATTCCGTCTAAGAAAGATGGCCATGGTTTATTTGCCATAGCAAAGGCTTCAAATCTGCCCATAAGAATACAATTGGTTATGATAAGTCCAACAAAAACCGATAATTGCTTACTAACTTCATAGCTAAATGCTCTAAGAACTTGATCTACAAGAATTACAAGGGTTGCAATAACAACGAGTTGTACGATAATTCTGATTCTATTTGGAATGGAATTTCGCATTGCTGAAATAATAAGATTTCCTACTGCTGTTACCACTATTACCGAAATGCCCATAACTACGGCAGGTTTTATTTGAACTGTAACTGCTAATGCAGAACAAATTCCAAGCACTTGCATGGTAATTGGGTTCTCCTTACCCAAAGGTGAAGTTAGTAATCTTATATTTTTAGGCGAGAACAACAGCTCTCTTTCTTTCGTTTTACTCATGATGATTATTTATTTTTCTTAATATATTCAACATAATTAATTAAGCAATCGTAAAGCATGTTTGTAACTCCATTGCTTGTAAGAGTACCACCTGAGATGGCATCAACACCATGCTCAGCAGCAATCTTTGTTTGATTAACTACACCACCTTTAACAGTAGAAACCGATACAAAATTTCCGGTGGCATCAAAAATTGTTTTGCCTACAAATTGATCTGAGAAAACTATTTTTCCTTCTGTTTTTGGTTGCGAAATTTCAGCACCCAAACCAGGAGTCTCACTTTCATGGCTAAAATTTGCTCCATAAACAGTATTCAAATCATCTTTAAAAGCTATGTTACCCCAAATTGCTGCCCACAATCCTTTACCATAAACGGGGACAATATAAACTTTAGAACCATCTTTTTCGCCAATAAAAAGTGGAAATTTTCCGCTCTTGCTATCAGCTTGATTTTTCAATTCTACCTTAATATTTATATCGAAAGCTCGTCCACTTCCTTCAACTTGTTTTCCGGCTACAAATTTTCCAAGCACTTCTCCTTTGGAATTTATTACAATTTCTTCAGTAATATATTTGGCAAAAAGCTTTTCTGCATCAGTGGCATCAGATTTAATTCCAATGGCGGCAAGAACATTCGACATTTTTTCAATTCTAATATTTTTCTCTTGTGCTGGCTTTAGCGATATATTAGCTATTGTTAGTATTATCGCCACCAAAATGACAAGAACTGAAGAGTAAATGAAAATATAAATATTGTTATTCCTATCCATTTCTAAAGTTTTAATTTTTATATTATTGTTTTACAATTGTTTAACTTAATGCTTTAACCCTTTTTAGCCTTCTTTTTATATTACTTTCTACTACATAATAATCTATTAATGGAGCAAAAATATTTACTAAAAGTATAGCCAACATAACACCTTCAGGATAAGCAGGATTTAGAACACGAACCATAATAGCGATAAAACCGCCAAGGAATCCATAAATCCATTTTCCTGTTCCAGTTTGGCTTGCAGTTACTGGGTCGGTAATCATGAACACACCGCCGAAAGCAAATCCACCAATCAAAAGATGCTGCCAAGCTGGTAAAGCTAAATAAGCATTTGCAGGAAATGATGCTGATAAGCCATTGAGCAATAACCCCATTGAAAGTCCACCTACAAAGAAAGAAACCATAACTTTCCAACTTGCAACGCCCGTATAAAGCAATATAAATGCTCCAATGAGAATTGCAATTGTGGAAGTTTCACCAAAGGAACCAGAATAATTTCCAATGAACATTTCAGCTACTGATATGCCAGTTGGATGTCCAGCGGTTAACTCTGCAAGAGGTGTTGCCCCAGAAAAAGCATCTGCCTTTTCGGCTATCCAAACTTTATCACCAGACATGAATGTTGGATAAGCAAAGAAAAGAAAAGCTCTGGTAAGTAATGCTGGATTCATAATATTCATGCCAGTGCCGCCGAAAACTTCTTTGCCAAAAATTACGGCAAATGCTACAGCTATAGCTACCATCCATAATGGCGTGGTAACAGGTACAATCAGTGGAATCAACATTCCGCTTACGAAAAAGCCTTCATTTACTTCATGACCTCTTTTCTGGGCAAATGCGATTTCAATACCAAGACCAACGGCATAAGAAACTATTATAATTGGTAAAATTTTGAGAAATCCATACCAAAAATTTTCCATTAATTCCTTTTCCATTCCCATGGACTTGAAATGCATATTTCCAGCATTCCACATTCCAAAAAATAATGCTGGCATCAAGGCTATGACAACAACAAACATTGTTCTTTTCATATCAACTCCATCGCGGATATGGCTGCCTTTGCTTGTAACTCTGTCTTGAACAAAAAATAAAGTCTCAATAGCATCATAAAAGGAATGAAAAGCGTGAAATTTTCCATCCTTCTGAACGTGAGGCTTTATAGCGTCTAATATATTTCTAATTGGTTTCATCTATTAATTCAATATTTTAATCAATTCATTACTTAGCTCATTTCTTTACGAATCAAATCCAATCCATCACGAATAATGGCTTGCATATTGATTTTAGAGGTACTAATATATTCGCATAATGCAAAATCCTCTTCATCTACTTCGTAAATTCCCAGATTTTCCATTTTATCAATATCTTCTATCATAATTGCTTTAAGCAAATGTACTGGATAGATATCCATTGGAAGAACTTTTTCTAAATATCCTGTTACCACAAATGACCTTTCACCACCATTTATATTAGTATCCAAGCGATATGATTTATTTGGTGTGAGCCAAGAAAATGCTGTTCTGTAGAAACTATGTTTTTTAGGATTTGGAACAAGCCAGCCAAAAAATGATTGATAATGACCTTCAGGAATTATTGAAATCATATTATCATAATATGAAAGATAGCTTGCTTTATCGATTTTTCTGCCTGTAAGAACATTTCCACTGATAAATCTCACATCTCCCTCTCTTACATTATCTTTTATAATATTTTTGATTGATGCGCCAATTTTAACTTTATAATATTGCGGTTTAATTACTTCAGAGCCAACAAGAGCAATAATTTTTTCTGTGTTAAATCTGCCTTCCAAAAATAACCTGCCAATAATAACAACTGCCTGTGGATCAATAGTCCAAACAATTTCACCTTTATTAATAGGGCAAATATGATGTATTTGAATACCTACATTACCAGCAGGATGAGGCCCTGAAAAACTATTAATTTCTACATTTTTAGCTAAAGTAAAAATTTGAGAATTGGTTTTTTTCTCATTTATATTAAGGTTAATTTTACCTGTAGTCAATTTCGATAAAGCATCTAATCCTTTTTGAAACTCCTGACTTTTACCTTCAAGCATAAAGTCCATATCACCTGCAAGCGGGCTGGAGTCAAAAGCAGAGATAAATATTGCCTTAGGATTATCCTCTGGATTAGCAATTATATTATAAGGTCTTTGTTTAATTAGCGACCAGGCTCCACTTTCTAAGAGTTTATGAGTAATTTCTTCTTTTGATAAATTCAAGGGCTCAGCTGCTCCAAAGTCTAAGTATTCGTCATGTTCGTCAGATTCGATACGAACTTCAAGTAACTTCCTCTTTTCGCCTCTAACAATCTCAGTTACAGTGCCAGAAACTGGAGCTGAAAACTTGATATTCTCGCGGTATTTATCAAAAAATATTGAGCTTCCTGCTTTCACTTTATCGCCAACGCTGACAAGCATTTTTGGGAAAACACCGTTAAAATCTTCTGGCTTTATAGCATATTGCCTAAGCTCAACGACCTTTACAACCTTTTCTGCAATACCTTGTAAATGGATGTCAAGCCCCCTTTTAATTCGAATAGTATTTGACATATTGTAATATTAATCCTTAGTTTGATATTAATAATATAAGTGCGCAAAAGTATAAAATAACAATTTATATTTCTGAAAATTAAAGTCTTTTTTTTGCTTTTAAATATTTACAAATTATTCAAACTCAATTTATTGAATGATAATTAATTACAGTTAATAATTTAACAATATTAAATTTGTAATAAATAAAAAATTGAATTTTTTTATCAAATTTTAAAATCTGTATCGAAAAAAAGGTCGAATTTCTTTTCTTATTTGATTATTTTATGTAAACCTCTAAAAGATTAATAAAAGGTGTTGGAAAAATATTTACCTTATTCATTATGGCAGGCAATAGCACCACATCTCCAGTTCCCAAATCCATTTCGCCACCTTCGTAAACCATTTTCATAGAACCTTCAGTGATTATGTAAATAATAAACGAATCTATCTCTTCGTAATCTTTTGTTACAGCTTTATGAAAATGCATGAGATTGGTGCTAAAATATTTTTCATCAATAATACTAACTGTCTCATTTTCTATGGATGGAAATTCTAATTTATATTTATCATATAAATCAAAATCTATGGCATCTAAAGCATCATCAATGTGCAATTCACGCGAATTTCCATTTGCATCAAGTCTTTCCCAGTCATATATTCTGTAAGTAATATCGGAGGATTGCTGAATTTCAGCCAAAAGTATACCTGGACCAATTGCATGAATTCTTCCCGATGGCAAATAAAACGCTTCGCCTTTTTTTACATTTTCAAAATTTAAAACCTCCTTAAGAGTATTGTTCTCAAGTTTTTGAACATATTCCGCTTTAGAGATTTTACTCTTGAATCCGCTAATCAATTTTGCATCTTTGTCGGCATTCAATATATACCACATTTCAGTTTTTCCTCTTTCATAGCCACGCAATTTAGCTAATTCGTCATCGGGATGAACTTGTATGCTAAGCCATTGCGAAGTATCTAAAAATTTTATTAGCAATGGAAACTCATTTTCAAATTGTTCATAAACTTTCTCCCCCACAAGTTCGCCCATAAAAACTTCAATGAGCTCACTCAAAGTATTATCGGCTAAAGGCCCTTCTGAAACTACTGACTCAAAACCTTCAATTCCGCTTATCATCCATGCTTCTCCACAGTTTGGTAATGGGTCAAAATTGTAATGCAAATCGCTTTGAATTTTATTTCCTCCCCAAATTTTATCTTTAAATATTGGCTTAAATTTTAATGGCAATAATAGATTCATGATGAAATATTAATGCTACAAAAATATCAAAAATTTATTGTAATCTATGCTCAATTTGATGCCTTAATATTTGCAAAAATTGAATATTAGCAATTTATGAAAAAATAATATCTTAGCCGAAGTAAATATAATTAAATTTATTGATATAAACCATTGTTATAATGTTAATTAATAGTATTGGGGTATTTTGTGGTTCAAGCATAGGAGCAAAAGAAATATATTCAGAAAAAGCTGCTGAATTAGGTAGGTTGATGGCTAAAAACAATATAGAACTCGTGTTTGGCGGTGGAAAAGTTGGTTTAATGGGCATAATTGCCGATGAAGTTTTGACTAATGATGGCCAAGCAATTGGCGTAATTCCAAAAATGTTGAAAGATAGAGAAGTAGGACATGAAAACCTCAGCAAAATGCATATTGTAGAAAACATGAGCGACAGAAAAAACTTAATAAATGATTTGTCAGACGCTTTTATTGCAATGCCTGGGGGATTCGGAACGCTCGATGAGGTTATGGAGGTTTTGACATATTTTCAATTGGGCTGGTCGGAAAAACCAGTAGGATTTCTTAATGTTGATGGATTTTATGACAAACTTATAATGTTTTTGGATCATATTCTTGAAGAAAAATTTATGAAATTCCAGCATCGACATAATGTCATATTCAGCTCAGAACCAGCAGAATTAATTAAAGAATTGCAAAATTTTGTTCCTCTTGCTGTCGATGAAAAATGGATAAATGATTTAAAACAAAAAAAGACTTATTGATATGGTCATTATAGGAATCACTGGTACTTTGGGCGCTGGTAAAGGCACTATTGTAGATTATCTTAAGGAAGAAAGAGGATTTCTGCATTTTTCGGCTCGGCAATTTATTATTGAGGAAATTGAAAAACGAAAACTTAACATCGACCGCGACTCAATGACCAAAGTTGCCAACGACTTGAGAGCTAATAATTCACCCTCATATATTATTGATGAACTTTACAAGAGAAGTGAGACCTCAGGAAAAAATTGTGTTATTGAAAGTATCCGCACAATTGGAGAAATACAATCTCTTAGAAAAAGAAATAATTTCTATTTATTTGCTGTAGATGCCGATGCAAAATTGCGGTTTCAAAGAATAAAAATACGTAAATCTTCAACTGATAATGTTGATTTTGAAACCTTTATCTCCAACGAACAACGTGAAATGGAGTCCGATGATCCAAATAAACAAAACCTTTTAAAATGTATTATTATGGCTGACTTCCTCTTTAAGAATAATAAAACTAAGGCTGAGTTAAACAATGAAATTGAGTTTGTATTGAAAAAATTAAAAATTTAAATTATGTCGGAAGAAATATCTTCTCATTATCGCCCTTCTTGGGACGAATATTTTTTGGATTTAGCAAATACAGTGGCTTCTAGAGCTACATGTGACCGCGGAAGAAGTGGCTGTGTAATAACTAAAGACAAGCAAATTTTAGTAACTGGTTACGTTGGCTCGCCTAAAGGATTGGCACATTGCGACGAAGTTGGACATCTGTATAAAAAGGTAATTCATGAGGATGGGCATATAACTCAACATTGCGTAAGGACAGTTCATGCAGAACAAAACGCCATAACTCAAGCCGCAAGGCGAGGTATCGCACTAAATGGCAGCACTTTATATTGCAGAATGACTCCTTGTAGAACCTGTGCCATGCTTATAATTAATTGTGGAATTGTGAAGGTAGTGTGTGAAAGAAAATATCATGATGGTCTAGAAACTGAAGCTATGTTCAAAGAAGTAGGCATTGAATTAATATTTTTTCATGACGAAATTCAGAAATATGATGGTCAAAATGTTGATAATTCACTTATATAAAAAGCTTAAACTTTCAATATTCATCCTGGGAAATTACAATTTGATATTTTTAGTATCAATATTAATTGCAATGCCTGCTTGAATAATAGACTTTGCAATTCCAACTTCTGCATAAATTCCTATATTGTCGTTGAAAAAATAACGAATTCCACAAGTAGCTTCAAATCCCACAGGAAAATAATTTGGTAGGCTAAAACTTAATTTCCTCTTTGGGTCTTCAGATGTGAATTTAGAATTTGAAAATCTATATCCTAAACCCCCTCCAGCAAAAATATCCAATCGTCCTTCGCTATAAAAATGGTAATTAAATCTTACATTGAAAGATGTAGAATTATAATTCAAAGATTCCTTATAACTATTGCTATCAATTACAAAAACCCAGGTTGACTGCGATGAAGCGATATTTGATGATATACCAATGCCAAATTCATCACTTAAAAAATATTCAAATTTAATGTGTAAAGGGCCAAAGGAGGAGCCTGTATAATCGCCATATTTTTTAAACGTAGTGAATACTGCACTCATTAAATTTGGAGTGCCATAGCCAGCGCAAAAGACTAAATTACCATCATCAAGAAATAAACCTAAAAAATCTGCATTATTTCCTTTTCTTACAGGGCCTCCATTTCCCCCGAAAGATAAATCATCAGCTTTTATTGTGGAAATTGTAAAAATAAACATTGATACAAAAAGTAAATATTTTTTCATGATTACGAATTTAAAAAATTGAATTGACTAATTTGCTTGTAAAATAAATTCTTGTAAAAACAAAAGTAACTATTTTTTCTAATTAAAGGGAAAGACTTCTTAAAAAATAAATTTAAAGTTTAATTGCTAAACCACCTTGGACAAGCGATTTAGCAAGTCCAGTTTCTAAATATATCCCAATATTTTCAGCTATAAAATACCTCACACCTCCAGTAATTTCGAAGCCGATGGGAAGAATGGCTGGACGCGAATAGCTTTTTCTATTTGGAACTTCTGTAAAGAAATTGGTTTCAGAATATCTATAACCAATTCCAGAACCTGCGTAAATATCCCAATTTCCTTCATTAAAATAATGATAATTAAATCTAAAATTAAATGATGTTGAACTGTAATCTAAAGTTTCCTTATAGTGTTTTGCACCATCAACATAAACCCAAGTAGAGCGAGCCCTAACTATATTTGTTGCCAAGCCAATACTTATTTCATCGCTTATAAAATATTCCGCTTTAAAATGCCAAGGACCAACTTCAGATGAAATGTGAACTGGATTAATTTGGTTATTAATATACATAAATCCAGCAAAATTTGGCACTCCATATCCCGCACTAAAAACCAAATTACCTTGGTCAAGAGTAAAACTTTGTTTATCCAATAATTTAATGCTTCCTTTAAAATCAGAAGCATTAAGCATTGAAATTGTCAATAACAAACAAATAATAATAAACTCGATTTTTTTCATATTTCTTTATTAATCAACACTTAAAAGAATAGTAAATCTAATTTATGGATTACTATTGGCCTACAAAAAGAATCCAAAAGAAGTGAGACCCAAAGATAATTTCAAATTTTTGGTAATTTTGCTTTGTTACTTTACAAATTACCATGAGCAAAAGTATTTATTTTTTTGGCAACTCTGTTTTCAAACAGCAATGATTATGAATTAATAAAATAGTTATTTTAAGGATATTTTGGTAAATATCTTTCCAAAATCAATCAATCCAAAAATGTGAAGAGCGGTAACTATAACCACAATTAAAATGACCCACCGAACAAAATTGGCTCCTTTTTCCACTGCAAATTTAGAAGCCACAAAAGCTCCAATAATATTTCCAATGGCAAGCACTAAACCATAAATATAATTTATTTGTCCACCAAAAGCAAAAACCAGCAGACTGAAAGGAATAAACATTAAAACAATTAAAGTCTTAACCGCATTAGCTTGCAATAAATCGAATCCAGCGCCAAGCACCAATGAAATCAATAATAGATAACCAATTCCAGCATGAATAAATCCTCCGTAAATACCTATAAAAAAAAATATTAAATATTGAAACCAACTGGATTTCTTATTCAGAAGCTCCTGCTTACCTTTGAGCCACACTGAGGGCTTATAAAAAATGAAAAATAGCATGACTACCATAATGGCCACCATAACTTTTTCGAAAAGCTCTTTATTAATTTCGATGGCAATAAAAGAGCCTACAACAGAACCAAAAACAGCAGGAATACCTAAAAAGTAAGCTTTCTTTGAAGTCAGAAGTCCTGCTTTTTTGAATTCTCTCGTTGCGGTTAGTGTCTGCAAAAATATTGCAATTCTATTAGTACCATTCGCCACATTTGCTGGTAACCCCATAAACATTAAAAGAGAAAGCGAAATGATGGAGCCACCTCCAGCTAAAGTATTTATAAACCCTACCAATACTCCAGCTACTATCAATATTATTATTTCAAAAAAAGTCATTACACAGTAATTAAAGAGCAAAGGAAATAAATTTACTTTTGCCAACTATTACAAATTTTATTTTAATGCTTGCACCCGACACCAAAATAATTGACTTCATAAAAGAACATCATGTGCTAACTATTGCTACATCCTCAGAAAACAAACCTTATATTTCACATTGTTTCTACGCCTTTAGTGAAGAAGAAAACTACTTTGTTTTCAGCTCTGATAAAAAAACTCGACACTCGGCTGAAATTTTAGCAAACCAAAAAATAGCAGCTGGAATAGTTCTTGAAACAAAAATGATTGGTAAAATTCAGGGACTACAAATCACTGGAAAAGTTAGCGAAGCTGATGATTTCAAAATTTCTAAAGCAAAAAATATTTATTTAAAAGCGTTTCCTTATGCACTATTGCATTTGGAAACCTTGTGGATTATTGAGCCCGATTTCTATAAACTAACAGACAATAGGCTTGGTTTTGGAAAGAAAATAATTTGGCAAAAAACTTTTTAATTTGCACAAAATTTAATTAAAACACTGATAATCTGGAAAATAAGAATATTAAAAAAAAAATAAATAGCTTTTAGTTTCAGTTTCAAGGACTTAGCACATAGTTGAAAACTAAAATTTTTTGTTAATAATTCTCAAGCTACAATTTAATTTCTTACAATATATTCGTAATCGCAATTGGGGGTTACATAAGTAATATAATGTGTGCTGACAATCAATCTATTAAACAAACAAACTGATAATGACTGTAAACGATTTATTTCATCAAGCAGGTTTTGATACCACTTTGACCGGCAGTGGAAATGTTGATAAGAAGAGTGAACTTTACGACGAACTGCTATCATCCCGAAAACGAGATGTAAAATTAAATTTAGAAAAAGATAAAATTAATATGGAGGAATTGAGCGACGAAATAATTGTGCAAACTGCACCAGAACTTATTACATATAAACATGATGAAGCAGTTGAGGCAGCAACAAAATATTTTAATGGTGATGAAATGGCCGCAGTGGTTTGGGTAAATAAATATGCTTTAAAAAATAGTGAGGGAGAACTTTTTGAACTCACTCCTAACGATATGCACCATAGAATTGCCAAAGAATTATCGCGTATAGAAAAAAAATATGCTAATCCAGTAAGTGAAGAAGAACTTTTTGAAGCAATTAAGGAATTTAAATATATACTTCCACAAGGCAGTCCTATGGCAGGCATAGGCAACGAAATGCAAATTGGCAGCTTGAGCAATTGTTTTGTTATAGGTAATGATGGCGAATCCGATAGTTATGGTGGTATCATGAAAATTGATCAAGAGCAAGTTCAGCTAATGAAACGACGTGGAGGTGTTGGACATGATCTTAGTGGAATTCGTCCTAAAGGAAGCCCTGTAAAAAATAGCGCACTAACTTCCACAGGAATTGTTCCTTTTATGGAAAGATATTCAAACTCTACTCGCGAAGTTGCTCAAGATGGACGCCGTGGGGCTTTAATGTTAAGCATTTCTGTTAAGCATCCTGATTCAGAGATGTTTATTGATGCTAAAATGGATTCTACTAAAGTTACTGGCGCCAACGTTAGCGTAAAAATCACTGATGATTTTATGGAATCTATAATCAATAAAAGAAATTTTACACAACAATATCCAATAGATTCTAAAGAACCAAAATACACAAAAACTATTGAGCCTTCTCAATTGTGGAATAAAATTGTGCATAATGCATGGAAATCCGCGGAGCCTGGCATCCTATTTTGGGATACTATTATTCGCGAATCTGTACCCGATAGCTATGCTGACTTAGGTTTTAAAACCATTTCTACTAACCCATGCGGCGAAATCCCGCTTTGCGCTTATGATAGCTGCAGGCTTTTAGCAATAAATTTATATAGCTACATTCAAAATCCATTTACCGAAAACGCGAAATTCGACGCACACCTATTCCAAAAGCATATTCATTTGGCTCAGCGCATAATGGATGATATTATAGACTTAGAACAAGAAAAAATTGATAAGATAATTGCAAAAATAGATTCAGATCCAGAAATTGAAGAATTGAAACTTGTAGAAAGAAATCTATGGACTAACATAAAAAAGAAAACCGAATTGGGTCGTAGAACTGGTATTGGAATAACTGCTGAAGGTGATATGTTAGCAGCATTAGGTTTGAAATATGGTTCCGATGAGGCAGTCGAATTTTCAGTGGATGTTCATAAATATTTAGCAATTGAAGCATACAAATCATCAGTAAATCTCGCAAAAGACAGAGGCGCATTCCCAATATTTAATTATGAAAGAGAAAAAAACAATCCTTTTATGCGTCGTATTTGGGATAATAGCCCAGGTTTAGAAATGGAAATGAAAAAATATGGAAGAAGAAATATTTCTCTTTTGACTATTGCTCCAACAGGAACTACATCTATGATGTCGCAAACGAGTTCTGGAATTGAACCCGTGTTTATGGTTTCTTATAGTCGCAACCGTAAGGTAAATCCAAATGACAAATCAACAAACATTTCTTTTGTAGATGAAATTGGAGACAGCTGGGAAACATATAATGTATTTCATCATAAATTTGTAACTTGGCTCGAAGCCAATAATTATGATACTGAAGCTGTAAAGCTTATGAACAATGAAGATTTGAATAAAATAATCGAAAAATCACCCTACTTCGGAGCTACCGCAAACGATGTAGATTGGTTAGCAAAAGTCCGTATGCAGGGAGCAGTTCAAAAATGGGTAGATCATTCCATAAGTGTTACAGTAAATGTTCCAGAAACTGCCGATGAAGAACTTATTGGAAAAATTTATCAAGAAGCGTGGAAATCAGGTTGCAAAGGCATGACAGTTTATCGCGATGGCTCACGCTCAGGAGTTTTGGTGGCTAAAGTTGATGCACCTCAGTCTGATGACGACGACTTTAAAGTTACAACAGCACCAAAACGGCCACAAAGTCTCGAAGCTGAAGTTGTCCGCTTTCAAAACAATAAAGAAAAATGGATCGCTATTGTAGGGCTTTATAAAGGTCACCCTTACGAAATTTTTAGTGGCAAATCCGAAGACCTAATAATTCCAAGCTATGTAAATCAAGGGAATATCGTAAAGCATAAAAACAATAAAAACCAAACCACTTATGATTTCGAATATGTAGATAAAGGTGGAATTACACAAGAATACAGGGGTTTATCGCGAGCCTTCGACAAAGAATTTTGGAATTATGCAAAACTTATTTCTGGAATCTTGCGCCATGGAATGCCTATACCATTTGTAGTAGATTTAGTAAACAATCTGCATTTCGAAAACGACACTATCAACACCTGGAAAGCTGGAATAGTAAGGGCAATAAAGAAATTTGTTCCAGATGGCACAGTGGATGAAAAAAATGTATGTCCCGAATGTGGTAAAACAAGCTTAGTTTACAAAGAAGGTTGTTTAATCTGCTCTTCCTGTGGATATTCAAAATGTGGTTAGAAAATCAATATATCAAAAAAAACCGCAAGTTTTCAACTTGCGGTTTTTTTTGATATAATAACGATTGTAAATATAATAAAGTCCAATAAATTTTACTATTTATATTACATATCGACGCTAAACATTGTAAAATATAAAAATAAATATAAGATTAAAAAAACCTTTTCATTTAAATAAAAAATACTACTTTTGCCGTCCGATTGTTAAAATCGTTTTTATAGTAAATAATTATATATTAATTTAAATTTATTACAATGTTAAATCGTTACGAAACCGCTTTCATTTTAACTCCCGTTTTGTCTGAAGATCAGATGAAGGAAGCGGTAAACAAGTACAGAGAAATGATTGATAAGTTCGAAGGAGCTAAGGTCATTCATGAAGAAAAATGGGGCTTACGTAAACTAGCCTACCCTATTCAAAAAAAATCCACCGGATTTTACCATCTTATTGAATTTGAAGCAGATGGTTCATTCATCAACAACTTTGAAATCGCTTTCAAACGTGATGAAAGAATACTTCGCTTTTTAACCATCAAACTCGATAAACATTCCATAGCATACAACGAGAAAAAACGTGCTGCCAAAGAAGGAATTACCGAAAATGCTTCACTAAAAAATTAAAAATTTAACAGAATGGCTACAAGTTCAGATATAAGATATTTAACCCCAATTGCGGTTGATACAAAACGTAAAAAATATTGTCGTTTCAAAAAAAGCGGCATCAAATACATCGACTATAAAGATGCAAATTTCTTGATGAAGTTTGTAAACGAACAAGGAAAAATACTCCCCCGCCGTTTGACAGGCACATCATTGAAATATCAGAAAAAAGTGGCTCAAGCTGTAAAGAGAGCTCGTCATATTGCATTAATGCCATACGTTGGTGATTTACTAAAATAAGGAGGACAAAAAATGGAAATTATTTTAACACAAGATATTGCGAAGTTAGGATTCACTAACGACATCATCGTTGTAAAAGATGGTTATGCTCGCAATTATTTAATACCTAAAGGCTTAGCAAAACAGGCTACTATCTCTGCCAAAAAAGTAATGGCCGAAAACTTAAAACAAAGAGCTCATAAAGAAAATCAAATACGCAAAGAAGCAGACGCTTTAGCTGCAGCAATTGAAGCTATTGAATTGACAATTGGTGCAAAAGTTGGCACAAGCGGCAAAATCTTCGGCTCCGTAAATGCAATGCAAATTAGTGATGCCTTAAAAGCTCAAGCAAATATTTTGGTCGACCGTAAAAAAATCGATGTAAAAGGTGAAAATATTAAAGAAGTTGGCAATTATACAGCTTTCGTTAACATTCACCGCGAAGTAAAAGCAACAATCAAGTTCAGTGTAATAGCTGAATAATGATAAATAATTACTGAAATTAAAGCCTGATTATTTTTTTAATCTGGCTTTTTTTTATTTATCTTTGAGCCATTAAATCTTCTCATAAAAGATTTCAAAATTCACAATTTTATTTAATACTAAATAGAAATTACATAAACACCAATGACCAGAAAACAAATGAGTTATATTAGGTCCATGCGGCAAGCAAAGTTTCGTAACATACATAATCAATTCTTAGCTGAAGGGCCTAAATTAGTTGGAGAGTTTATAAATAGCGACTTCAAGATTGCAACAATATACGCTATCGAAGAATGGTTGCAAGAAAATATGAACTTAATAAATAGCAAAGAAATTCACTATGAAATTGTTACAGAGGAAGAACTTACATCTATAAGTCGCTTGAAAGAGCCACACAACACTTTGGCATTAATTTATCAAAAAGAAATACCCGAAGAACTTAATGTCGAAGGACTGACTTTAGCCCTATATGCTATAAGTGACCCGGGAAATTTGGGCACAATTTTACGTACTGCAGATTGGTTTGGTATCAAAAATATTTTCTGCTCATTCAGAACCGTCGATGTGTATAACCCAAAGGTAGTGCAAGCTTCTATGGGGTCGCTAAGTAGATTAAATGTTACATATCTCGATTTTGAAGACCTCTTTGCTCAGTGCAACGAAGTTGGTATACCTATTTATGGTACTATTTTAGGAGAAAAAAGTTTCTACGAGGTGGATTTATCACCCACTGGTATGATAGTTATTGGAAATGAATCCACTGGTATAAAAGAAAAATATTTTAAATATTTCAACGAAAAAATATCAATACCCGCTTACAATAACAGTAAAATGGAATCGCTAAATGCCGCTGTTGCAACAAGCATTATCGTCTCAGAATTTAGAAGAAAATTGGCTTAAATTATCTTGAAAGTCTCTATAATATTTATGAAATAATAATAGAAAAGATTGAATAATAATTTTAATTTTGGCGATTAGAACTTAATAAATTTAACAATAAATTATGAAAAAAATAGGTATCTTTTATTGGCCTCTAAAAGGAAATGTTGAAAAAGTAGCAAGAGCAATTGCTGAAAAATTAGATTCATATAATGTTGATATTAAAAGTCTTGGAGATATTTCTTACAAAGAATTATTCGATTATGACTTTCTTATTTTTGGAAATTCCACTGTTGGCGCCTCGCATTGGGAAGACGCCACCAAAGACAATAAATGGTATGTGATGCTGCATGAATTAGAAAAAAATCATGCTGATTTTAATTGGAAAAAGATTGCAATTTTTGGACTCGGAGATCAAGTGAATTACCCAAATAATTTTGCCGATAGCCTTGAAGTCATTCATTCACATTTTGTAAAACATAAAGCTAAAATTGTTGGGAACTGGCCAAATATTGGTTACGAATTTAAAGAAAGCAAATCTTTAGTAGGAAATAATTTCCTTGGTCTTGTATTAGACTTAGACAACCAGCCAGAAACTCTTGAGGATTATACATCAAGATGGGTTGAAATATTAAAAAAAGAATTTATATAATTAATATACCTACTATTACTTACCTCCTCATAGGAGGTTTTTTTTTGAAAATATTTTCACAAATTTTAACCTATTTTTTTAACATTATAAGTTTATAAAAACTGATATTTAACGATAATATATTATTAAGTGAAATAAATCTTTCTAATTTCGCCCAATTATTATTGTTCATTTTTCTAATCAGAATTTATATTTATAAAAAATTAAAAATTATTTTATGAAAAATATATGCATATTAGGAGCTGGGCTCTCCGCCACTTCTATGATAGATTATTTGCTCCAAAGAGCAGAAAAATATGACTGGAATATTCGTTTAGGAGATTTTAATGAGGCGTTGGCCGAAGAAAAAATTAATGGAAATCCGCGTGGAAAAAGTTTTAAATTTGACGTAAAAGACAGCCAACAGTTAGAAACTGAAATTCAAAAAAGTGATATCATTGTTTCAATGATGCCTGCAATGTTTCATCATTTGATTGCAGAGAAATGCGTACTTTTTGGGAAAAACATGCTTACCGCCAGTTATATCTCAAATGAAATGAAAGCCATAAATGAAAAAGCCATTGAAGCAGGTATCGGACTTTACAACGAGTTAGGCGTTGACCCGGGCATTGATCACATGTCAGCAATGAAAGTAATAAATGAAATTCAAGCAGACGGGGGAAAACTTACCGCATTTTTTTCTTCAACCGGTGGACTGATTGCTCCAACTTACGACAATAATCCATGGAATTATAAATTCACTTGGAATCCTAGAAATGTTGTTGTTGCAGGGCAAGGAATTTCAAAATTTATTAGAAATGGAATGTATAAATACGTCCCTTATAGGCAACTTTTCAGAAGGCTAATGACAACGCATATAGATGGTTATGGCGATTTTGAAATTTACCCAAACCGCGATTCTTTATCTTATAGAGAAACATATAATTTGAAAGATATACCAACTTTATTTCGAGGAACAATGCGCCGTCCAGGATATGCCAATGCTTGGAATGTATTTGTGCAATTAGGAATTACTGACGACACTTTTGTAATAGAGAATTCGGAACTTATGACCTATCGTGAATTTCTTAATGCCTTTTTGCCTTTTGAGGAAGGTGTTAAAGTTGAAGAAAAATTAAAAAATTATTTGCCGAATTTGGTAAATGATGATGTAATAAATAAATTCAATTTCCTTGAACTTTTCAGCAACAAAAAAATAGGAATAGCCAAAGCAACTCCTGCAGTAATTTTGCAAAAAATTCTGGAAGACAAATGGCAGCTTGATGACCAAGATAAAGACATGTTGGTGATGCAGCACAGGTTTGAATTCACTGATAAAAATGGTAAAAATCGTATTAAAACATCATCTTTGATAGTTGAAGGTGAATCAAAAAAATTAACTGCCATGGCAAAAACAGTTGGACTACCTTTGGGAATTGCGACGAAATTAGTTGCAACTGGAAAAGTTAAAATTAAGGGAGTTTCGGCTCCGGTTATGCCCGAACTTTACTTGCCAATTCTTGAAGAGTTGAAATCATTTGGAATAATATTTACCGAAAAAGAGTTGTAAATTAGCTATTTATAAATTTATAAATCTGCTAAAAATAGAAGCTGTCGCATTCATTTTATTATAATTCAATGTTTCTATTCCTATTTTTTGTATATTTGCCGTCCCTTGTTTTTTAACTCTAAAATTTGGTTATGAAAAGATATAATTTATTAGTTTATATAACTTTTATGATAATTATTGGAGCTTCTTCATGTCAGAACTCAACATTAGAGCAAAAAGTTGAACCAAATACTGCAAATGCAAATCTGGCACTAATAGATTCGTCCTATTATTTCAATTACTATTCTGAAGTAGAATTGAAGACTGATATAAACTATCTATCGAGAAATCAAAAAGATGTATTGCAATTATTATTTCAAGCAGCTCAAATAATGGACGATATTTTTTGGAAAGAAGCTTATGGAAATAAAAATGACTTTTTATCAAAAATTAAAGATGAGAAGCTTCGCAAATTTGCATCAATAAACTATGGTCCTTGGGATAGACTCAACGGTAATATTGCATATTTGACAGGTTTTGGGCAAAGACCAAAAGGAGCAAATTTCTACCCTTTCGATATGACTACGAGTGAGTTTGATGCTCTAATTGATTCAAATAAAACCAGCCAATATACCGTTATTCGACGAGATAAAAGTGGTATTTTAAAAGTTATTTGGTATCATTATGAATTTAATGAAGAGATTGAAAATGCCGCCGAATTGCTAAAAAAAGCTGCTGAAAAAACAAACAATGAAGGTCTAAGAAAATATCTAAATCTTAGAGCTGAAGCCTTGCTTACTGACAGTTATCAAGCCTCAGACATTGCTTGGATGGATATGAAAAACAGTGATATAGACTTTATTATTGGTCCTATAGAAAACTATGAAGATCAACTTTATGGTTATAAAGCCTCGCATGAAGCCTATCTACTTCTTAAAGATAAAATCTGGAGCGAAAAACTTGCTAAATTCGCTAAATTTCTACCGAAGTTGCAACGTGAATTGCCAGTAGATGAGATTTATAAAAAAGAAACACCCGGTCAAGATGTGGATTTAAATGCTTATGATGTTGTTTTCTATGCTGGTGACTGCAATGCCGCATCTAAAACCATTGCTATAAATCTACCCAATGACCCTATAGTTCAGCTTAATAAAGGCTCCAGAAAACTTCAGTTGAAAAATGCTATGAAGGCTAAATTTGACCAAATATTATTACCAATTTCAAACGCTCTTATAGCTACAAATCAAAAAAAATATGTCTCCTTCGATGCTTTTTTTGCAAACACCATGTTTCACGAAGTTGCCCATGGAATGGGTATAAAAAATGTTGTCGGCAAGCCAGACTTAAGCTGCCGTGTTGCGCTTAAAGAACAATTTTCAGCCTTAGAAGAATGTAAAGCAGATATTTTAGGACTTTATCTTGTAACTAAACTTAACAAAATGGGCGAATTGAAGGGCGATTTGATGGAAAATTATGTTACCTTTATGGCTGGCATAATACGTTCAATTCGCTTTGGAATATCCTCATCTCACGGTAAAGCAAATATGATTAGCTTCAATTATTTTCTTGAACACCATGCATTTACAAGAAATAAAAATGGAACTTACAGCATTGATATTGATAAAATGGAAATTGCTTCAGCTGAACTTACTAAAGTGATTATTAAGCTTCAAGGGGATGGAGATTACGAACATGCAAAAGCTTTTGTTGAAAGATATGCTCAGATTAGCAATCAACTTAAAAAAGATTTAGCTAAACTCGATAAACTCACTATTCCAAAAGATATCTATTTCAAACAAGGTGCTGATATCATTGGACTTTAATGAAATTATACATACTCGAAATTGACATCTTTATATGATATCAAATAAATACAAATTGATTCAGCCATTATTTCTAATAGTTGTCGGTTTTAAAATAAATTAAAATAAATAATCTATTATTTCATGAAACTGATATTAGACTTTGGCAATAGTTTTCAGAAATGCGCGCTGATAAAAGATGATTTAATAGCAGTGTCATCTTTCGAGAACATTTGCCTCAAAGATTTAAAGCAATTTGTTAAAGGCGAAGAAATTGACTCCGTAATTCTATCTTCTGTAGTAAATCCAATCCCAGAAATAAATTCTTGGTTGAATAATAATTTTAACTTTATCGAACTAAGCAATCTTACTAAAATTCCACTTGTAAATAAATATCTCACACCAATTACCTTAGGAAAAGATAGATTAGCATCTGCGGTAGGAGCATCGTCACTTTTCCCAAATAGTAATGTGCTTGCAATAGATTGTGGTACAGCAATAAAGTATGATTTTGTAAACAACAAAAATGAATATTTGGGAGGTGGTATTTCTCCAGGCCTAAAAATTAGATTTTTATCATTACATAATTTTACTGATAAACTTCCGTTAGAGAGAAATGATTTTGATGTTGATTTAATTGGGAAAGACACTGCAACATCAATTAAATCAGGCGTTTTGAATGGTGCTATTGCCGAGGTTGAAGGAATAATAAATAGATATAAAGAAAAATTTAGCGATTTGAAAATTGTTTTGACAGGTGGCGATATGATATATTTTGAAAAAAGCATAAAAAGTATCATCTTTGCCGAGCCAAATCTTGTAATCCGAGGATTGAACAAAATATTAGATTTTAATGAGAAAAGTAAACATGTTTAAACTGCTGTTATTAAGTGCAATAACTTTAACAACATTTAGCAATTCCTTTGCACAATTAAGGAACAATTCGCCCTATTCAAGATTTGGAATAGGCGATATTTACAACAATGAGAGTGGAATTTCGCGTATGATGGGAGGCATTTCCTATGGACTTCAGTCTCCATTTATAATTAACAGCAAAAACCCAGCTTCAGTAGCTGCAATGGACTCAGGTTCATTTTTATTTGATGCTGGTTACTCTGGCAATCTCACACGTACCAGCTCTGCCTTATCAAAGTCAAATTCAAATTATTTTAATTTGGATTATATTAAAGTTGCATTTCCAGTAACCAATTGGTGGCGTGCAAGTTTAGGGCTATCTCCTTATTCCAATGTTGGTTACAATGTATTGACTCATGATTATGTCGATTCTATAGGCAATATTGAATATTCATATTTAGGTGATGGCGGTTTAAACAGATTTAGCTGGATTAATGCTTTTAAAATTGGGAAAAATTTGAGTTTGGGTATAAATTCATCATATATATTTGGAAATATTAATTACAAACGTGTAAGTTATTTGCCTGATAATATCAATGCATATTCATTTCGCATAACAAATAGCACACACGCAAAAGGACTTTATTTCGATTTAGGGCTTCAATATACAGATACTTTTGGCGTCTCAAAGAAATATTCTTACACTTTCGGTACTGTATTTTCTAATAATCAGTCAATATCAGGTAGTAGTAGAATTTTAGCCGAAACTTATCTCGATGCTTCAACAGGTTATCAATATGTGAAAGATACCATACAAAATATCAACAGTGGAGAAGGCAAAATAAATTTACCTATGTATTTTGGAGCTGGTTTTGTTTTTAACAAATTGAATAAATGGAGCTTGGGCGCTGATTTCACCTACAAAAATTGGCAAAATTACTCGGCTTTCAATTCAAATGATTCTTTTAGAAATAGTTTGAATTTAAATTTAGGAGCTTCATATAAAATTAATGAAACTTATTTAAGATTGGGAATCAGATACTTCGATTCATATTTAGCGTTAAACGGAAATAAAATAAATAATCTTGGCATAAGTTTTGGTTCGTCGATTCCACTTCGACAGAATAGCCTAACATTTTCATACCTGAATGTAGGTGTTGAAATTGGGCAGATGGGAACAACTGCCAATGGACTTCTTCGACAGGATTATATAAAATTGTTCCTTGGTTTAACGATTAAGAATAATTGGTTTAGTAAACTTAAATATCAATAGTAGTATAAAATTTTAAATAGAACACTTAATACTTAGAAACAATGAAAAAAGTAAAGATTTTTTTAGCCGCAACGGCATTGATAATTGGATTTTCAAATTATGCAGCTCAAGCTAATATTACCTTTAAATTTAATCAAATACCTGATGGCGGATCCTCAAAATATGGCAATGATAGCTCGAAATGTGTTACCAATTTGAGTTTGTACAGCGACTATTATAAACAATGGTCTGACTCGAAATATAAAAATAATGATTTAGCAAATTCAGCTTATAAATATTGGCGATATTGTTTTTTGGAGTGCCCAATGTCGAGCCAAAATCTTTACAATAGAGGTGTAATAATGGTTTCAAATATCATTAAGAACCTAAAAGATTCTACACTTATGGATGCTTATGTAGATACGCTTATGATGGTTTATGAAAGACGAATAGAATATTTCCCAAACAACAAAAAATATCCAGTTGGTTATATAATTGGACGTCAGGCAGTTGATTTATATAAATATCACAAAGATTCATCGAATCAGTTTTATCCATTATTCAAGAAATCTTTTGAATTGATGCAAGATAAATCTGAGCCAACTGTACTTTATGGATATTTTATTTCGACAGTAAAATATTGGAAAGATGCTCATTGTGATATTGATTTGGTGTTTGAAACTTATATGAAAGTTTATGATATATTGCAATATAACACTAATAATTTGGTGCCAGAAGAAGCAAAAAAATACAAATCAGTTAGCGATAATATTGAGAGCATAATGGTTCAGATAGCCACTTGTGATAAATTAGTAAAAGTATTTGAACCAAAATTTGATGCTAATCCTTCAGATACAATTCTTGCAAGAAATCTTGTACGAATTTTCGAATTGCGCAAATGTACCAATGTTGCCTTATATTATAAAGCTTTAGTTCAAGTTCACAAAATTGCACCAACGGCAGCCACAGCATATTCCTTAGGAAAAATGTCAATGGAAAAAGGCATATATGAAAATGCTAAAAATTATTTACAATCTGCTACTGAATTATTTCCTGATTCAATGTCAGAGAGAAAAGCAGACTCATATTTATTGCTTGCCGATGTTTATAAAACACTGAATCAATTCACCAATTCACGCAATGCAGCTTTAAAAGTATTGAAATATCGACCAAATGAAGCCTATGCATACATAATCATTGGTGATTTATACGTAAAAAGTGCTGGTGATTGTAAATTCAAAGACCTTGCTGTAAGCTATTGGGCTGCTGCAGATAAATTTGCTCAAGCAGCTTCTATAGCCAAAGACCCAAAGGTTAAAAATGCTGCACTAAATAATTTGGCAAGAATCAAGAGAAGCTTTCCTACTCAACAAGAAATATTTATGAGAAACCTTGCCTTAGGCAGTACTTATCAAGTTGAATGTTGGATTAATGAAACAACCACTGTTAGAATAAGAAATTAATCATCATAATTGATTAATTGTATTAAAATATTGAAATCGAGCACTATTCTTATTTTCTTAGGGATAGTGTTTTTTTCTTGCGAAAATGACATCAGTGTAGTTAATTCATTGAAATTTAATGAGTCTGTTCCTATTGAATCATCTTATAACGTAGAAAGTTTGATTACAGATTCTGGAAGAATTAGGATTTCAATTAAAAGTCCACAGGTAGATAACTATCTTGGCGATAATCAACAAGTGGAAATGCCAAAAGGTATTGATATAATATTTTACGATACTACAGGACATATAACATCTTCTTTAAAAGCTAATTATGCAATAAACAACATTACACGAAGAACTATTATTGTAAAATATAATGTTGTAGCAACCAACACTGATGGTGAAAAATTATATACCGAAGAATTATTGTGGGATCAAGATAATCGAAAAATTTATACTAACAAGCCAGTGAAAGTTGTGAGTGTAGATAAAATTATTTTTGGCGAAGGTATGACCGCTGATGAAACCATGAATAACTGGCAGATAATGCATCCTCATGGTGAAATAGATGCTGGAGATTTGGGCAAATAAAAAAAGGATAATTGAATTAGATTCAATTATCCTTTTTTGCAATTCCATTAGGAGACAAATAGAAGTTCACGATATTTTGGCAATGGCCAAATTTCATCATCAACAATAAGTTCCAATCTGTCAATATGATATCGAATAGATTCGATATATGGCAAGACTTCATTATTGTAGGCAGTTGCCAAATCAATGATATCTTCTATTACATTTACATTTTTTCGAGCTAAAACCATAGCATCAACTTTTTCCTTTATTGAAGATATATGACCTGAAATTTCCTTTAAAGTTTCTAATTGCAAGCCAGCTTGTCTATTAAATTCTCCAGTATTAAGCAAATCTCTCATGCCTCTCACATTTTCTACAAGCACATTCTGATATTTTATGGCCGTTGGAATAATATGATTAATAGCCAAATCTCCTATAACTCTCGACTCAATTTGAATCTTCTTTTGAAAAACATTAAGCCTGATTTCATAACGAGCATCCAATTCTCTTTTGCTTAATACATGATTTCTTTCCATTAAATCAATCGATTTTTTACTTATAAATGCTTTAAGAGATTCTGGAACAGATGTAACATTTGACAAGCCACGCTTTGCAGCTTCTTCTATCCATTCTTTCGAATATCCATTACCTTCAAATACTACTTTGCGCGAGCTTTTTATATATTTCCTCAAAACCCTAAAAATCGCCTCGTCTTTCTTAACTCCAGAATCAATTATTTCATTAACTTCCTTATAGAATTCGTTTAATTGATTAGCCATAATTGTATTAAGCGTAATCATTGGCGAAGCACAATTTGCACTTGAGCCAACAGCTCTAAATTCAAATCTATTTCCAGTAAATGCAAAGGGTGAAGTTCTATTGCGATCTGTATTATCAAGTAAAATTTCTGGAATTTTACCTATATCCAACTTCAAAGCAGCTTTTTCATCTGGAGTCATAGACTTATCACTTACACTTTTCTCAATTTTATCTATCATTTTGTTGATATGAGAGCCAAGAAAAACAGATACAATAGCAGGTGGAGCTTCATTGGCTCCCAATCTATGAGTGTTTCCATAAGTTAATATTGAAGCTCTTAGTAAATCTGAATGCTCGTGTACTGCCTTCAAAGTATTGATTACAAATGTAAGAAACCTCAAATTTGATTTAGGATTTTTACCAGGAGATAATAAATTTACTCCAGTATTGGTTTGCATACTCCAATTATTATGCTTGCCTGAGCCATTTATTCCAGCAAATGGTTTCTCATGAAATAAAACTTTAAAGTTATGTTTTCTTGCTGTTTTATTCATAATACTCATTAGCAACATATTATGATCAACTGCCAAATTAGCTTCCTCAAAAACTGGAGCACATTCAAATTGATTGGGAGCAACCTCATTATGGCGAGTTTTTACAGGTATTCCTAACTTTAAGGCTTCTTTTTCAAAATCCTTCATATATGCAGTTACTCTTTCTGGAATAGCGCCAAAGTAATGATCCTCAAGTTGTTGATCTTTTGAAGCAGAATGTCCCATAAGAGTTCTGCCAGTGAGCATTAAGTCAGGGCGAGCATTAAAAAGAGCCTCGTCTATTAAAAAATATTCTTGCTCCCAGCCGAGTGTGGCAATAACTTTTGTAATATCTTTTGAAAAGAATTGACAGACTGACTGAGCAGCTATATCGAGAGCAACATTAGATTTTAGTAAAGGAGTTTTGAAATCGAGTGCTTCGCCAGTGTAGGAAACAAATATAGTAGGAATGCAAAGGGTATTGTCGAGAATAAAAGCGGGCGAAGAGGGATCCCAGGCTGTATAACCTCGAGCTTCAAATGTATTTCTAATACCTCCACTTGGAAAACTTGAAGCATCAGGTTCTTGCTGAACTAATAGAGTTCCAGAAAAATTCTCAATTGCTCCACCATCTTCTGTGGGCTCAAAAAATGCATCATGTTTTTCAGCTGTTGACCCATTAAGTGGATGAAACCAATGGGTATAATGTGTTGCACCTTTTTCAATTGCCCATGCCTTCATGCCCAATGCCACTTGATTTGCAAGTTTTCGATCTACACGAGTCCCTTTAATACTCGCTTGTTCAACCATTTCAAAGGCCTCAGCAGAAAGATATTGCTGCATCTTATTTCTGTTAAAAACATTGATGCCAAAATAGTCAGAAGTTTTAGTTTCGACATAATTAAATTGAACTGGTTTTCTATGAACCACATCTTCCAATGCTTTAAATCGTAAAGTTGCCATAAATAAATATTAGTTTAGTATTGATTAATAAAAACGCAAAAATAATTTTTATTTCAATATATGTATATTTTATTTGGGGGGGGTATTACAAATTTATAACATATTTTATTAAAGATGGATGATTTATTTAGGGGTCTTCAAAATATTTACTATTTATTTTATTGAATAATGAAAATTCAAGCAAAAATTAAATTAGATGCCTTAAAATATATATTTGTCATTATTAAATTTGTTCTAAACCATAATAAAAAGTTCTATTTTTACAAATCTTTAAAAGATAAGTATGAAAATAATTTTAAGACTTATAAGAGAGTCGTACATATTTGCCTTACAACAGCTTCTTGTAAATAAATTGCGTACAGTGCTTTCACTTTTAGGAATTACTATCGGAATTTTTGCTGTGATATCAGTATTTACTATAGTTGATTCTTTACAATTGAAGATACATCAAAGCGTTGAATCTCTTGGAGATAATGTATTATATGTTCAGAAATGGCCCTGGGAATTTAGCAATGATTTTCCGTGGTGGAAATATTATAAGAGACCTGTTCCCGATTTTCATGATGCTGATGAATTAAGGCGTCGAAGTAATAATGCCAAGAATGTAACTTACATGATTTCAACTAGCACCACTGTAAAAAATGGTGCTAAAAGCATGCAAAACACTTCTGTTGTAGCTGCATCTTACGAATATAATGAGATTTTTTCTTTTGAGTTGTCAGCGGGTAGATATTTTACTTCTGGCGAAAGTATTTCTGGAAAATCCGTTGCTATTATAGGCGAAGACATTGTAAATGGTCTTTTTGCCGGTAGCGACCCAATAGGAAAAAAAATAAACATTAAAGGGAGAAAAGTAAGTATAATTGGGAGATTTAAAAAAGAAGGTTCAGATATTTTTAATAATAGCCACGATAATCAGGTACTTATTCCAATAAATTTTGCAAGAAATATAGTCAATGTTAAATCAGAAAGATTAAATCCACTAATTGCAGTAAAAGCAAAAGAAGGCATTCCTAATGAGCAACTTAAAGATGAAATTTTGGGAATTATGCGCTCAGTAAGACAGTTAAAACCTAAATCAGATGATGATTTTAGTATTAATGAAATTACAAATTTATCTCATAATTTTGAAGGAATTTTTAAAACTTTAAACATAGCAGGATGGTTTATTGGCGGATTATCACTTTTAGTAGGTGGCTTTGGAATTGCTAATATTATGTTTGTTTCCGTTCGCGAGCGCACCAAATTGATAGGGATTCAGAAATCACTTGGCGCAAAGAATTTTTTTATTCTTATGCAGTTTCTTTTCGAATCAGTCTTTTTATCACTTTTTGGTGGTATTTTCGGTTTATTACTCGTATTTTTTATAGTTTTAGGGGTGAAGTATGGGCTGGAATTTGATGTGGTTTTAACTTTAGGAAACATTATGACAGGCCTTTCAGTATCAGTATTTATTGGGCTTGTGGCTGGTATGATTCCTGCATTTATAGCTTCAAGACTTAATCCTGTGGAAGCAATTAGAACAAATTAAATTACATTTTTATGAAAACTTTTTTATTGATATTATTATGTTTATTTGGATTAATTCCATCAAAACCTTTTGAAGTCATAAAATCTACAAAACAAACATCTAATGGTGGAAGAGCTGAGAGCGGCATCACCACCTCTTACAGCTTTAAAATTCTCGCTTACACTGACTCAAAAAAATTGAAATTCGAGGATTTATGGATAGATTCTACTTACTTTCAAGCAGTGGCATATAAACAGAACTCTGATCTATCTTTCAGCAATGATTTTTCTAAAGGAGATTCAATTTACATAAAAGCAGCTAAGCGAAAGATTCCTAATGGCTCTGGAGAGCTTATTGAAGAAGAAAATATTGGGAAAAATCTTCCTTACAAATACCAAGGCAAAGCACTGATAGGATATAGTTTAAAAGGGAAAAAGAAATATTTTGCCATTGAAGAAATAGAAGATTTACCAGTAATTTATATGCAATAATATTAATAGTTTTCCCAAAAAATGAAACGCTTTTTTAGAAGTTTTATTTATGCTTTCCGAGGTTTAAATTTGATGCTAAATGGCGAACGCAACTTTATTATACAATCGTCAATTGCATTTTTTGTAATAATTTTTGGTTTTATATTAAAAATTTGCGCCTTTGAATGGTTAATCTTGATATTATCTATTATTTTAATACTTTCACTTGAAATTATAAACTCCGCGATTGAAACCCTTTCCGACGCTTTCTCTAAAGAAAAAAACGAGCAAATTAAAAAAGTCAAAGATTTATCAGCGGGAGCTGTTTTATTGGCTTCAATCGGAGCTTTAGTAATTGGACTCATTATATTTCTACCAAAAATTTTGTTATTATTTCAGTAACATTTTTTTATAAATAACAAAAAAACCGAAGCAGACAAATCTACTTCGGCAATGTTTTAAAAAAGAATATCTTTTTATTGAATATATCCTTTAGCAAGTGAGTCTTTAAGGCAAGCTACAATTCCATTTTTATCAATCTTACGAATTCCAGCAGCCGAAACTTTCAAAATAATGTACTCATCTTCTTCAGGAAGATAGAACTTCTTAGTTTGAAGATTTGGATAAAATTTTCTTCTGGTACGTTTATTTGAATGGGCAACATTGTTACCTGTCATTACTTTCTTTCCTGTTATTTCACAAATTTTAGACATCGTTCTTATATTTTAATATAATCCTTGAAATTGGAGTGCAAAATAATGAAAAATATTTCAAACCACCAAGCCTTATTTACAATTTATTTATAATTTATTAATTATACGTATAAAATTGAATTTCAACATTATAGCTACAATTATGCTTGTATTTTGCTGATAAAATAATTAATCAGAATTCAAAAGTTCCATACGAAGCATATTTATAGCCGACAGAAAAGAAAGATTGATATTCCTAATGCGATGGTTTCCAAAGTTAAATTTCTTGGCGATAGTTTTTGAGGAACTACTTAAAGCAATCCAAACTGTACCTACAGATTTTTCAGTAGTACCACCACTTGGTCCAGCGATTCCAGATGTTGCTATGGCATAATCTGTATCGAACAGCTTTCTAACTCCCTCAGCCATCTGAATAATAACTTGTTCGCTAACTGCACCATAAGTCAGCAGATTTTTCGCCGATATGCCTAAAACTTTCTCCTTTATTTCATTTGAATACGCTACTACAGAGCCTTTGAAATAATCGGAGCTACCAGCAATTTCTGTTATCTTATGAGCAATAAATCCTCCTGTACAGCTCTCAGCAGTTGAAAGAGTTAACTTATTTTTTCTTAATAAGTTACCAATAATTTCTTCCATTAAATCATCATCAAATCCATAAATTAAATTAGGAATTATAATCTGTAACTCTTGAATCTTTTTCTCTATTTCCATTTGAAGTTCCCCCCTATTGTCACCAATACCTCTTAGGCGCAAGCGAACTTTTCCAGGAGTAGGAAGATAAGCTAATTTAATATGGGTGGGCAATGAATTTTCCCATTTGGAAATTTTATCAGCCAAAAAACTCTCACCCAAACCATGGGTCAAAATAGTTTTCTGAATAATATTTTTAGTGAAAAGCCTTTTGCACATTTCGGGAATCACCCAAGTTTTCATTATATTTTCCATTTCAAAAGGAACGCCAGGCATAAAAACAAAATGGATATTTTCTTTCACGAAATACATTCCCGGCGCTGTTCCCATAGCATTATGTACGACTTCACAATTATCAGGAACCTCAGCTTGTTTATAATTAAGTTCTGTAAGCTCTTTATTTCTAATAGCAAAAAAGCTTTTCACATGAGCCAACACAGCATCATTGATAATAATTTGACTATCAAAAAAATCGCAAATTATTTGCTTTGTTTTGTCATCCTTGGTAGGGCCAAGTCCTCCAGTAACAAGCACCAAATCTGCTAATTGCCTAACTGATTTCAGAGTGTTAAGGATAGCATTTTCATCATCGGCAATTGATCTAATCTCTACAGTATTGAAACCGTTAGAATTTAGAATTTCAGCCATCCATGTTGCATTGGTATTGGCTATTTGTCCAATAAGAATTTCGTCGCCAATGCTTATTATAATAACTTTTGCTACTTCCAATTTAAAATAATCCCCAATTAATTTGTCCAGTTTCGTGAGGAATTATAGACATTACAGGAGTTGTTGATTTTCTGATTAATTCAGAAGCATGAGTTCCAATAAAGAATTCGATAAAACCAGTTTCCTGTTGAGTCATGATTAAAATTAAATCAATATCCCCTTCTGATTCAACATATTTTAAGATTATTGGAACAAAAGTTTTAGCATCATCGGTCGAATTTATTACATCTACTGTACAAGTAACACCTTCTTTTTTTATAAAATTATCAACCTGAATCAACTGAGCATTAAGCTGGTTAACAATATTTTCGTTATTTGGTGACCAAAGAGCTGAAATAACTTTTATGTCAGCATCAAAAAGTTTAGCAAGAGTAATTGCCCAATTAACTTTTTGGCGTGTTTCTTTTGATAAATCCAAAGGTAAAAGAATATTGCGAATTTTGCTCAGGTCGTAATTTTGGTCAACTGTAATAACTGGCACATTCGACGAACGAAGAATTCTCAAAGTATTAGCTCCAATGACGACATCATTATCTTTTTGACCTCGACCCATTACGATAATTTCTGTCGAATTTTTGTCAGCATAATCAAGAATTGCAGTATGAACGCTATTATGATGAACGAGTTTTGAGTCGATAACAACATTATTTTTTTCTGCATTTATTTTAGCTAAATCCTGCAATTTTTCTAAAACGGCTTCATCAAAAAGGGCTGTTTGTTCACTTGAAAATAATGAAGTTAAAGCTCCCTTATCCTGATGAACATATAATAAGCTGATTTTTAATTTTAATGTTTTTGCAAGACCAATTGCAATATTCAAAGCATTTAAAGATTGCTCTCTAAAGTCGATGGGAACTAAAATATTCATGTTCGTATCCATAATTTTGACTATTTTTGTGTTATATTAATAAGTTACAAACTTAGACATATTTTTTTATAGAATAGCAATAATATTTTTTTATATGGGAAATTTAGAAGCGTCGGAATTAATTGTTAATCCAGATAAAAGCATTTACCATTTGCACTTGTTGCCTGAGCAGATTGCAGAAGATATAATAGTGGTAGGTGATCCACAGAGAGTTGAAGTGATTTCAAATTACTTCGACAAGATTGAATTTAAGGTTTCAAATAGAGAATTTGTAACTCATACTGGGTATCTCAACGGACACAGAATCAGTGCTTTAGCAACTGGAATTGGAACAGATAACATTGATATTGTAATGAATGAGCTTGATGCACTTGTAAATATTGATTTGGCAAACAGGAAAATTTATGAGAATAAGCGTAGTTTAAACATCATAAGATTAGGCACTTCAGGAGCATTACAAGAAAATATTCCTGTGGATTCTTTTGTTTTTTCGGAATACGGCCTTGGGCTTGATGGTTTACTAAATTTTTATGCAGAATCCGACAAAGTAATTGATAAAGCATTTACCAAAGCATTTATTAAAGAAATGCAATGGGATGCAAATCTTGCTAAACCTTATGTTGTGAAGTGTTCTAAAAATTTGGAAGATAAAATAGGCGCTGGATTATTAAAAGGCATAACAGCCACGGCCTCTGGATTTTATGGCCCTCAAGGACGCTCGCTTCGCCTCGGACTTGCAATTAATCAGCTGAATGAAAAATTAAGTAAATTCAATTATCAGAATAAACAAATTACTAATTTTGAAATGGAAACATCAGCAATTTATGGATTGGGGGCAATGTTAGGTCATAACACTGCAACAGTTTGTGCCATAGTTGCTAATAGATATACGAAAACTTTCAGCAGCGATTATAAAGCTACCGTAGTTAGACTTATTGAATTAATTTTGGAGAGAATTTGTGACTAATATGGATAAAGTTTTAAATACAAGGGAGATAAAATCATTAATAAGTCTGATAGACGATAATGAGGTTTATGATGTTGTGAAAGAGCAGATTATAAAACTTGGCAGCTCTGCCCTTGCTTTTATCGATGAAGAATTAGAAAGCTGTCTTGATCTTGAAAAGACAAGCCGATTGAAAAGTGTTTATGATAAAATTCGACTCGATATATCATGCTCAGAATTGAAAAACTGGAGAGATTACAATTCAGAAAACCTATTCAAGGCTTTGGCAATAATCTCAAAATTTCAATACCCAAATCTCGACTTAACTTATATCAACAAAGAAATAAATCGTATAAAAGACAGCCTATGGCTTGAGCTTAATGACAATCTTACAGCTCTCGAAAAAGTTAGGGTCTTGAATAATATATTTTTCAACATTTACAAATTTTCGGGTGATTCTAAAGATTTTTTTAATCCAATAAATTCCTTTTTAATTGATGTTTTGGAGAGAAAAAAAGGAAATCCAATTTCAATTTGTTCATTATATTCTATTGTAGCTCAAAGTGTTGGCATACCAATATATGGGATTAATTTGCCAAAGCATTATATAGTTGCTTATGTAGATAGATTATATGCCAATCCATTTCACGACATCAAACGAAATAATATTCTTTTTTATATAAATCCTTTTAGCGGAGGCGAAATTTATAGCCTGAGTGAAGTTTTCGGCTTCTTGCACAAACTCAATGTTGCTGTCGAGGACTCAAATATTTTGCCTTGTCAAAATGAAGTTACAGTTTCGAGGATGTTAAAAAACTTGATTTCTATTTATAATGAAAGAGGCGATGAAATTAATGGAGATAAATACAATGCACTTCTAAATATTTTTGAAGAATAAACTATTTTTTCTTTTTCCTCAAGCTCAATTCTTGGCCTTTAGTGGGCTGAGTACCAGGCTGCATTTGGTTTCTTTTATAAAGAATAGAAAGCTTAATTCCATATTTCTGACTAACTTCCCACATAGTTTCGCCTTCTTTTATTTTATGAATTTTTTCGGGGCAATTTCTTCTTTTTGGCTGTAAATAAATCAACATACCAGGTTCCAAAACTTGATCTTTGCTTATGTCATTATATTTAGGAATTTGCCATACAAACAAATCAAACTCTTTCCTTAAACTATTAATATCATCTCCTTTTTTACAAATAATATATTTTATTCTGTTGTAAAACAGTATATTATGATTTGGCATTGGTAAATAAACTTGATTCTTATTTTCTTCGGTATCCTTAGTTATAGAAGGACTATTAAAGTCAAAATTGTCCATCAAAGTAACATTATCTTCTCTCAACATCTTCTCAAACTCCTTTTGGCTTACTTTGTCATATTTTTCCAAATCATAATCTTCAATAATTTTGGTCAAAAGTTTAGGGTATTGAGAGTTGGTAGCATATCCGGCCGTCTTTAATCCATCTGCCCATGCATTATAATCTGTTATTTTATAATCGAATAGAAATTTATAGCGATTGTAAGTGGAAAGGTAAATGGAATGATCGCGGAAGCTATATTCAGCAGATTTATAAACCCTAAAGCACTCATTTTTTTCATCATCATCCTTGTAGATTTTTTCTCCAGTCCAATCATTATGGCATTTAATTCCAAAATGATTATTTGCTTCAGTTGCCAAGCTGCTATTGCCTGATGATGATTCTAAGATTGCCTGCGCTAAGGTGATTGATGCTGGAATTTTATAATCAAGCATCTCCTTTATTGAAATATATTTATATTTATTGATGTAATCTAAAGTGCTTATTCTTTGACCAACCAAAAGCTCTGAATTAGCTATTAGTAAAAATGCTATTAATGTTAATCCTCTAATTTTCATAATTATATACAATTAATATGTACTGAATATTTGCAAATTTAACAACAAAAAAGTCGATAAATTCAATCAAACAAAATTTTATTCACATTCCAATGTTTATTGCAGCAACCTATTAACTAATTTTGCCAAATATAAATTAGCCAATTATGGATAACATAAGAAAGTATTTTCCCTTGCTGAGTTCAGAGCAATTAGATAGATTTGAGCGTCTTATGCCATTATACGAAGATTGGAATTCGAAGATAAATGTAATTTCGAGAAAAGATTTTTTGCATTTTTATCAAAGACATGTTCTTCATTCTATGGCAATTGCTAAAGTCGTTGAGTTTAAAAACGGCACTGAAATATTGGATTTAGGAACAGGCGGCGGATTCCCTGGAATTCCATTGGCAATTATGTTTCCGCAGGTTCAATTTACTCTTATCGATGGCATTGCCAAGAAAATAAAAGTAGTAAATGATGCGGTAGAAAAATTAGAATTAAAAAACATTAACGCACAACAAATGCGAGTTGAAAATCTAAATGCAAGTTTCGATTTCATTGTAAGTCGCGCTGTAACAGATCTTCCAATGTTTTATCATTGGTCGAAAAATAAGATAAAAAAGAAAAATTTCAATTATATAAGAAATGGAGTTTTATACCTTAAAGGTGGAGATCTTGCTGAGGATGTAATATTTTTTGGCAAAAAAGCTCGCCTTTATCCAATCAAAAACTACTTTGATGAAGAGTTCTTCGAAAGTAAATTTGTAATTCATTTTTAGCATCAATATTTGTAAATGAGTATTAAATCAATTTTTCTATTTTTGCATAAATTATAAAGCAAAATTATCAAACATTAAATCTATGAAAAACCTTAAAAATTTCTTTTTGTTATTAATAGCTGTTTTACTTTCCACTGGCATATATAGCCAAAAAAAGGATGCCTTGCGATTCGAGTCAGGACAGATAGATGCTATGCTAAAAACCGCTAAAAATCAAAACAAACATCTACTGGTAGAAATTATTAATGGAACTCAAGTAGCTGATGATGAATATTTTAATACAATTGTATTCGCACATGAAAAGGTTTCGAGAATTATTCCAGAAAATTATATTTTATTAAAAGTAAATCTTAAAACTGACAAAAATATAAAGAGATACGCAAAATATAATGTTCATAAATATCCAACCTTCCTTTTTCTTGATGGTGATGATAATATAATGTACAAACTCGCAGGCAAAGTAGAACCAAATATATTTTTAGATGCCAGCAATTTTGGAATAAATCCCGACAATAATATGCATTTATGGAAAAGAATGATAGATGAAAACCCTGATGCTGAATCGGGAATCCTATTCAACTATGCTAAAGGTTTATATTATGGAGGTGATAATTATGAACTTTATAAGGAAAAATATTTTAAGAATGTTGGAGCTAATTATGCCCATGATATGAATGGAATAGAAGCAGTTTTGCTTTTTACAGAAGATATGAACGACCCACGGTTCACCATTTTTATGGAAGATTATTCGGCAATAGGACCTGGCAATTTGAATCCAAGGTTCGTAAATAAAAAAATTAATGAGATTATTTCAATTTCAATAATACTAAGTGTGTCGGCTAACAAAAAAATAGTGCTCGATGATACCATATCATCCACATGCAGAACTTTCCATATAGATGATCCAATGGTAGTTATGTCAATTGTGAAAATGAAATATTACAAACAGATTGAAAAAAATCAGGATAATTACTTCAGAGCATTAACAGAATATTTGATGACTTCAAATGGGTTACTTTACAATTATGAATTGCATTCGTATATTAAAGAATTAACCAACGATTGCAATAATCAGGAATTCTTGATGATGGCAATTACGCAGCTTAATGAACTTATATCGATAGATAATAAAATTGATTATCAGCCAACTATGATAGATATATCGATAAAATTGCATAATTTTTCGGAAGCAAATCATGCTTTAGAAGTATTAAAATCATTTAATATAGAGGCGAAAAAATATAGCGAAGCTGAACTAAACGCTATGGCTGAAAAAATAAATAAAGCCCATCTCGAATATAAAGAGGCCCAACCTAAAAGAGAAGTTAAGAAGGAAAATAATGTGATTCATAAGGCTAAAAAATAAATATCAGCCAATAATTTTCACAAAACATAGAAATAAAAAGCCCTTAATTATTTGATAATTAAGGGCTTTTATTTGTGGTACCACCTGGATTTGAACCAGGGACACATGGATTTTCAGTCCATTGCTCTACCAACTGAGCTATGGTACCTCCTTTGAGGGCTGCAAAAGTACACTATTTTTTTATTTAGCAAAAAAAGTTTTCAATTAATAAGATATTTTTTGCCTTTATAAATTTTTAGCTCCCACGCTAAGAATTTATTTCGCAAATTATCTTCCATAATTTGACCGCTGAATCATCCCACGAAAAGTATTTGGCTCTTTCCAAACCAAGCTCTATCAACTTATCCCTCAATATTTTGTCGGTTTCCACATTATGCATTGCTTCCGAAATTTCATCAATATTTAAAGGGTTTACTAATATTGCAGCCTGAGCAGCAACTTCTGGCATCGAGGTAATATTGGATGTAATAACTGGAGTTCCGCAAGCGAAACTTTCAATAATTGGAATTCCAAATCCTTCGAAAAGCGACACATAAGTCAGAGCTATTGCAGAGCCATAAACTTGCCTTAGTTCGCTGGTGCTCATGTGATTATGGAATACAACATCTTCCTTGAAGCTGAGCGAATTATAAGTATTTTCAATCTGTTTAGTCCACCACATTTTATTTCCTACAATCATCAATTTTACTGAGTTACCCGAATTTGATTTATATTTATCAAATGCTAAAAATAAATTTACCAAGTTTTTACGCTGATGCAGTGCTCCAACAAAAATAAAATACTCATTTCCTTGAGTATATTTATCCCTAACTTGCTGTTTTTCTATGACTTCCAAAGGTGAATATATTAAGTTTACTCCATTATAAACCACATCAACTTTAGAAGGAATTTGAGAATAAATTTTTATTATATCTTGTCTTGAAAAATCGGAAACTGTAACAATTTTTTGAGCTTTAGCAGCAAATCGTGGGAAGAAAAATTTATAATATACGCGAACCAAAAAAGGAATGTCTTCTGGATTGTGTTCAAAATTCAAATCATGCATTACAGCAATAGCAGTAATTTTGGAAGATAATGAAAGGAAACCATCAGGAGAAATAAAAATATCGGCCTTGTATTTCTTAAGAATATATCTGACAGAAATTTCGAACCACACAATAAATAGTATTGGATGACGTGCTTGTGGACCCACAACAACAGCATGAATATTTTTTGAGAAAATAAACTTCTCATCAAACTTTCTATCAAAAATAAAAATAAAATCATGTTCGGGATGGGAAATAGCAATTCTACTAATCAATTCCAAAGTAAACCTTCCAATGCCTTCCAATCTGTCTTTCAACAGAAGACGTGTATTAACAGCAATTCTCATTATTAAATTTCAAAAGCTTTGTGCAAATTAACAGAAATTTACTCATACAGATTTAAAATGTATCGAAATATTTCATTTCTTTGAAGTTAATTATGTATTAATAATTTTAATTAAGTTTTAAAATGAAGAAGTCAAAATATATGTTAAGTCCAAACCCGATAGTTAAATATTTCGAGAAAACAGCAGATGAGTTTACCAAGGCCGATTTAGTTCGATACATAAAAGATAATAATATTCAACTAATTAATTTTCATTATCTTGCCCAAGATGGCAGGCTAAAAACTCTTAATTTTGTTATAAACAATCTGGAACATCTCAACAGTATTTTAAGTTCTGGTGAGCGTGTTGATGGTTCAAGTTTATTTTCGCATATACAAGCAGGAGAAAGCGATTTGTATGTAATTCCAAAATATCGGACAGCATTTATAAACCCATTCAACGAAACTCCTACAATTGGTTTAATGTGTTCATTTTTCACCAAAGATGGAATTCCTTGGGAAAGTTCTCCAGAATATATTTTGCATAAAGCTAATATCGCACTAAAAGAAAAGACTGGTTTCGACTACGAAGTTATGGGCGAATTGGAATTTTATGTCATCACGGAATCTGAAGAATTATTCCCTGCTTACGATCAGAAAGGTTATCATGAATCTGGACCATTTAATAAAACCGAAGATTTTCGCACCGAAGCCATGCTGTTAATTGCCTCTTGTGGTGGAAACATAAAATATGGTCATTCCGAAGTTGGCAATTTTATATTAAACGGCAAAAACTACGAGCAAAACGAAATTGAATTTTTACCTTGTCCAGTAGAAGATGCAGCAAATCAACTTATTATAGCAAAATGGATTATCAGAAAATTAGCATATAAATATGGTGTAACAATAACTTTTGCACCAAAAATTACCAAAGGAAAAGCTGGAAGTGGTTTACATATTCATACCAGACTTTTAAAAGGCGGTAAAAATGCAATGGTTACCGATGGGGAAATAAATGATGTTGCCCGCAAATTAATATCTGGTTATTTGCATTATGCACCTTCATTAACGGCTTTCGGCAATCGAATTCCAACTTCATATTTTAGGCTTGTACCTAATCAAGAAGCGCCTACAAATATTTGCTGGGGCGATCGCAATAGGTCAGCATTGGTAAGAGTGCCTTTGGGCTGGACTGGCAAAGGAAATATGGCCAAAATTGCTAATTCGTTTGAACCAGAATCCGAGAGTGATTTTTCCTTTAAACAAACGGTTGAATTCCGCTGTCCCGATGGTTCTGCCGATATTTATTTGCTTTTAGCTGGTCTCACTGTGGCAGCAAAGGATGGACTTCTTTGGGAAAATGCTCTCGAATTTGCTAAGAAAACATATATTGATATGAATATATTTGATAGTAAAAACCAAAATAGATTAAAAAGTCTTGATGTTTTACCAGATTCATGTCATAAGTCTGCCCTGAACCTCGAAAATCACAAAGAGGATTATATGAAAGATGGAATATTTACTGCCGATATTATTGATCAAATTATCTGCGATTTAAAGTCTTTTAATGACGAAAACCTTAGAGATGAGGCAGATAAAAATTCTCACATTATGGAACCTTTATTGAGTAAATATTTCTATTGTGGTTAGATATATCTGAGAAATCAAATTTCTCATTTATTTCATTTTAACATTTCCAACAAGAATTTAAAAGCAAATTAAATTCTTAATTATTTCGATTAAAAGACTCTATTCGTTTGCATTACAAGCAGGCATCTCAGTACCAGCATCATCCCACATTGTGTGTTCATGAATTTCTACATCGCCATTATCAATTTCATTTTGTGTGGCAGCCCTCACTCGTACAACTTCGCCTTTGAAAAATAAATCAATGTCGGCGAGAGGGTGATTAAAGTCCATTTCAATAATATTATCAGTTATTGAAATAACCTTACCGTTCAAAGTATTGCCAGCTTCATCCTTCATTGGTATAAAATTATCGACGGCCACATCGGTTGGAACAATGCCATTTTCATCAAAGAAACTCGCCTTATCAAATTTGTGAATTAGTTCGCCATCGTAAGAACCGTAAGCTTCATCACTTTGCAAAATAAACGCAAATCCGTCACCAGCTTCTAAGCCAAGCAGTTCTGCCTCAAAAGCAGGAAGCAGATTTCCATGTCCAAAAAGAAATTCAAATGGTTTTTCTGGATCCACATTTTCAACCAATTCTCCATCAAATCCACCAACCATTAGGTCAAAAAGTATAGCAGGAACAGTATTATTTTGTATTTTCATTTTGTCAAACATTTATAAATTAAATTTCGGCAAATTTATAGCATTTCTTAAGAAGATAAAAAACGAATTTTATAACATAAATTTTTGAAGGTGAATTGTTATTTAAAAAGGTAAAAATTACAATTTGCTGAAGTTTAACATATTGCAAAACACAAATTATTTATTTTGAAATATCACTTTAATAAAGTCAAAATCAATAGTAACTTATGTAAAACAGCAACCGTCGTATGATTATAAAACCAATTTACATCTTATTAAAATGGTTTGTTCTATACATTATCCCACCGAATTTAGTGTTATTTGTGCTAAAAGTCCCAATCGTGGGACTTTTTTTCTTTTCACACCTTAAAATTTCTTTTTTTTGCAAAGTATTTACAAAGTATCAGAAATATTATGAAAGGTAAAACCATAAAAGATATTCTTTCTTCCACCGAAGAAAATATTGAAGTTGAAGTTAGAGGCTGGGTAAGAAATCGCCGCGGCAGTAAGAATGTAGCATTTATAGCTTTAAATGATGGTTCAACAATAAATTCCATTCAAGTGGTTGTCGATTTTGCAAGCATTAATGAGAGTGTGATGGAAGGAATTACTGTAGGAGCAGCTCTGCTTGTGAGAGGCAAATTAGTGAAATCGCAAGGAGGACAACAAAATTTTGAAGTTGCTGCATATCAAGTAATTATTTTGGGTCTTGCCGATGCCGAAAAATATCCAATTCAGCCAAAGAAACATTCTTTAGAATTTCTAAGAGAAAATGCCCATCTTCGTTTCCGCACCAATACTTTTGGAGCTATTTTTAGAATACGACATAAAGTAATTTTTGCTATTCACAATTATTTTAATAATAATGGATTTTGCAATATTCACACGCCAATCATAACAGCATCTGATGCAGAAGGCGCTGGAGAAATGTTTAGAGTTACCACTTTAAGCGACACAAATCCACCTTTAAACGACGAAGGAAAAGTAAATTATAAAGATGATTTCTTTGGACGTCCAACCAATCTTACTGTTTCTGGACAATTGGAAGCTGAGCTTGCTGCTTTGGCTCTTGGAAAAGTATATACTTTCGGGCCAACTTTCAGAGCAGAAAATTCAAACACAACGCGCCATCTTGCCGAATTTTGGATGATAGAACCTGAAGTTGCTTTCAACGACCTAAACGATAATATGGATTTAGCAGAGGAAATGCTAAAATATGTAATTAATTATGTTTTAGAAAATTGCAAAGATGATCTTGATTTTTTGAGCAAGAGACAGGAAGAAGAAGAAAAAGGAAAGAAGGAAGAAGATAGATCTATGGAATTAATTAAAAAGCTTCAGTTTGTAGCAAACAATGATTTTGTAAGGTTGACTTATACTGAGGCTATAGAGATTTTAAAAAATTCAAACCCTAATAAGAAAAAGAAATTCGATTATATAATTGAAAGTTGGGGTGCCGATTTGCAAAGCGAGCACGAAAGATATCTTGTGGAAAAACATTTTAAAAAACCTGTGATTTTAATAGATTATCCTAAAGATATTAAAGCATTTTATATGCGTGCAAATGATGATAATAAAACTGTAAGAGCTATGGACATTTTATTTCCTGGTATTGGCGAAATTGTTGGCGGTTCGCAAAGAGAAGAACGCTTAGATATCCTTTTGCAAAAAATGCACGAAATGAATATTCCCGAAAAGGAAATGTATTGGTATATAGATACAAGAAGATTTGGGAGCGTTCCACATAGCGGTTATGGCCTTGGTTTCGAGCGTCTTATGTTGTTTGTAACAGGCATGACAAATATACGAGATGTGATTCCATTTCCTCGATTTCCAAAATCAGCAGAATTTTAAAAACAGCAAAATAAATTAGATTTAGCATTATTTTATTTCCTAAATTGCAACTTGTTTTAGACAAGATTTATGTTAACACAAAGACTACAACAGAAATTACAACAAAAACTTTCGCCACAGCAAATTCAACTTATGAAATTGCTTCAGGTGCCAACTATTGCACTTGAACAACGCATAAAGCAAGAATTGGAAGAAAATCCAGCACTTGAAGATGGCTCAGAAAACGAAGAAGACCAAATTCAGGAGGACGATTATGATGATGGCAAAGATGAGGAAACAGAAACTTCTGATGATGAATTTGACCTTTCGGACTATGTAGATGACGACGAAATTCCTGATTATAAATACAATGCAAATAATACAAGCAAAGATGATGAAGAAAAAATTATTCCTTATGCTTCTGGCAGTAGTTTTCAGGAAATAATAACTACACAATTTCATTTTAAAGATATTACCGAAAGAGAAGAAGCTATCGGCGATTTTATTATCGGCAATCTCGACGATTCTGGATATTTGAACCGTGAACTTGAAGCCATGGTTGATGATTTTGCTTTTACACAAAATATTATGACCACGGTGGAAGAAATTGAAGCTGTGCTGCAAATAATTCAAAGCCTTGAACCTCCAGGAATTGGAGCAAGAAATTTGCAAGAATGTTTGGAAAATCAATTGAAATTAAAAGATACAGATAAACGTGAGATTGCTGTTGCACTCAAAATTATACAAAGATATTTTTTAGAATTTAGCAAGAAACATTACTCTAAAATTATTCAAAGAGCAAATATTAGTGAGGAAGAATTAAAACTCGCTATTGATGAAATTCTAAAACTAAATCCAAAACCAGGGAATTCGCTCATAGATTCCATAAAAGTTAACCAATTCATAACTCCAGATTTTCTCATAGAAAATGACGATGGCGAGCTCGTTCTAACTCTTAATGGTCGAAATATGCCAGAGCTTCATGTGTCGCGTTCTTATAAAGATTTGTTTGAAACATATAATATTTCGACGAAAAAAGACCAGAAGCAGAAAGATACAGTTATGTTCATTAAGCAAAAACTTGATTCTGCAAAATGGTTTATAGATGCTATCCGACAAAGACATCAAACTCTTTTGCTCACTATGGAAGCCATAATGGCTCACCAATATGAATACTTCACAACTGGCGATGAAACTAATTTAAAACCAATGATTCTTAAGGATATAGCAGAAAAAGTGAACCTAGATATTTCTACTATTTCAAGAGTTGTAAATAGCAAATATGTACAAACACCTTTTGGAACTTTTCTGCTCAAGAGTTTCTTCAGCGAGTCGATGCAGAATACTGATGGAGAGGAAGTATCAACCAGAGAAATTAAAAAAATTCTTATGGATGTGATTGAAGCAGAAAATAAAAAGAAGCCTATAATTGATGAGAAATTAGTGATAATTTTGAAAGAAAAAGGATACAATATTGCAAGGCGAACCATTGCAAAATACCGAGAGCAACTTGGAATTCCAGTAGCTCGTATGAGAAAACAACTTTGAAAATGAACAAATTAGCAAAAATTATTTCTTTAATTTTTCATCCCCTATTTATCCCATTTTACTTGATGGTGATAATTTTATTCTTACCTTACTACAGAATGCAGAGCTACAATTTCCATTATAAAATATATCTGCTCATATATGTTTTGATATTAGATATAGCCATTCCAATTATGGCCTTCAAAATTTTAAAAATTTTTAAGATAATTTCAAATCTGCAATTAGAAAATGCCAAGGAGCGAACTTTCCCCTACATTATAATGCTTATAGTATATTCTTTTACTGGATTTTTATTTTTTAGAATTCCATATATGCCTCCTTTCATCTATGGCCTCTTCATTTCTATTTCTTTGATAGTACTAATCATCAGCATTTTAAATAATTTTCTGAAAGTTTCTGCACATTCAGCAGCTGTGTCAGCGGCAAGTGTATGGTTTTATATAATCTTTAGAACTTTAGAAATTAATACTTCCAACTTATTAATAATTTCTATAATAATAAGTGGACTTGTTATGAGTTCTCGGCTTTATCTTAAAGTACATACCCAATCTGAAATATATCTTGGATTCTTAGTGGGGCTTCTAACATCACTTAGTATAGGTGAAATTTTTATCTATTAGAACTAAAATTGTTCGAATTATAATTTTCCAAAAATATTTATCATTTCAAAAGTCAAAAAATAATACATTTGTAATCTTATTAATTTAATAACATATAATCGACACACACATGAGAAAATTTACCCTAACCTTGGTGTTTTTGTTTGTATCAGCAATGATATTTGCACAAACCTATTCACCAGCAAATGAAGCAGCACCAGCGAGTGCTACTAATAATTCTACAAAAGCCAGTTCGGCAAAAGGAAATTGGACTGTACAGTTTACTTATCCAGTATTCACCACAGGTACCGCAGGTTGCGAAACTGATGGAGTAAACTTTTATGTTGCACGTTGGAACACCGACTCAATTTTCAAATACAGCCTTACAGGAACCTATATCAGTAAATTTTCAGTTCCAGGAGTATCTGGATTGCGAGATTTAGCTTATGATGGCCATTACTTTTATGGAGGAAAAGCTACCAATCTGATTTATAAAATGAAATTCGATACCACAGTTCCAAGTTTAATTGGGCAAATAACAACACCGGTTGTTGTAAGAAATATTTGCTATAACCCTGCTGCTAACAGTGGTGCTGGCGGTTTTTGGGTAGGCAACTGGGCTACAGATTTAGTACTTGTTAGCCGCACTGGCTCCACATTAGCAACAATTCCAGCTGCAACACATGGATTGTTGTCAACTTATGGAACAGCTTACGATAATGTTACCCCAGGAGGACCATATATTTGGGCTATTTCTGCTGGCAGCCCAGCTAACACTACAATCTTTCAGATTTCTGTAGCCACAGGTATGCAAACAGGTTTGTCGCACGATGTAACTACAGATATTACAGCCGCAGGAAATCTTGGCGGTGGATTATGGATTCAACCAAATATCGTTGCCGGCACTGTAACATTAGGCGGATTAATCCAAAATGATGTAATCTTTGGTTACGATTTAGCTTCAGTAATACCCGATACTTTTGATATTTCAGTTTCAAGTTTGAATATCCCGAACCTTGTTCCTATAGGACAAAATGTTAACATTCAAGGATCAGTTGAAAATAACGGACTTTCGACAATAACAGCTTTCCATTTAAATTATTCCATCGATGGCGGGGCTGCTGTAACGCAAAATGTTACTGGTGTTAGCATTCCAAGTTACACATCTTATTCGTTCACACATTCAACAGCTTGGATGCCTACTTCTGGATTTCATAATATTAAAGTTTGGACATCGAGCCCAAATGGACATGCAGACCAGAATATGAGTAATGATACTTTAGCAAGTTCAGCCACGGGATATAATCCTTCGAGCTCAGTACAAAGGATGCCACTTTACGAAACATTTACAAGCTCCACTTGTGCTCCTTGTGTAGCAGGAAATATCAATATGCAAGGTTTATATGCAAATAATCCAAATAAATATGTTGCCATAAAATACCAAATGAGCTGGCCAGGAAACGGCGATCCATACTACACTTTAGAAGGATATGACCGCAGAGTTTATTATAATGTATCATCAGTGCCTCATCAATTTATTGATGGTGGATATGATGGAAATTCTTCAAGTGTATTACAATCTGATTTTGATGCAGCATACAGCAATCCAGCATTTGTAGATATGAGCGCCAGTTTAGTAATGGATACAGTTACTCATCATTTTACAGTAGGCGTTTATATCGATCCAAAAATTGACCTGCCTGCATCTGCAAGATTATTTGTTGGCATAGTTGAAAAACATACAAGTAATAATGTTGGAACTAATGGCGAGACTGATTTTTATTGGGTAATGAAAAAAATGATGCCAGATGGAAACGGAAAAGTTATTGGACCTAAAACCGCTGGAACTGGTTTTGCTGAATATACCAACTATAAGTTCAATGGCAATTATAGACTTCCAGCAAATGCACTAAGCCCAATTAATAATGCAACAGAAAATTCTGTTGAAGAATTTTCAGATGTGATAGCTGTTTGTTGGATTCAAAATTATTCAACCAAAGAAGTTTATCAATCATGCTATTCCTCAGTAACACTTGGTATTGCTGACCAACACCCTGAGGATATTATTTCTGCTACTTATCCTAACCCAGCAAGCGACATAGTAAATTTCAATATAAAAATGTCGAAAAATGAAAAAGTTGCATTGAATATTGTTACTGCCAGCGGACAAAAAATCAAAGACATAGATTTTGGAATTCAAAATACTGGCGTTCAAAAACTTAGTGTTGATATTTCTACACTTGAAAGTGGAGTATACTTCTTCAAATTTAATGTAGGAGGCGCATATTTTATGAAACCAGTAATGATAAAATAGTTTATCGTAAGAAATAAAATTATGAATATTTTTATAAGATGGAGGTTTCAAAGCCTCCATTTTTTTTAAACTAAAATACAATTCTTAGAAAGATTTTTCTATACATTTGCCCCAATATTAATTCAATCAAAAACACATGAGAAAAACTACTCTTTTATTAATTATGGCTTTTGCAAGTTTTACAACATTTGCACAAACAATAGTTGACACAACCGCACAAAACAAAAATGTAATTCTGGAAGAATTTACTGGAATTCATTGCGTTTATTGCCCTGATGGGCATAAAATTTCCAGCCAGATTCAAGCTGCAAATCCAGGTCGTTTTTTTGCAATAAACATTCATACTGGCAGTTATGCTACACCAAGCGCTGGCGAGCCAGATTTCAGAACCGCCCTTGCTCCCGCTATTGCCAATCAGTCAGGTTTAACTGGCTATCCTGCTGGAACTATAAATCGTCATTTATTTGCAGGCCACCAACAAGGTACTGGAACAGCAATGAGCCGAGGAGATTGGGCAGCTACCACCGCCACAACTTTAGCTCAGGCTTCTTATGTAAATATGGCAGCTACTGCTTCTATTAACTTAAGTACACGATTGATGACAATACTCGTTGAAGGTTATTTTACAGGAAACACAGCGCCAAGCACTATGAAATTGAACGTAGCTGTTTTGCAAAACAACGTAGAAGGTCCACAAACTGGTAGTAGTTATAATCCAACGCAGGTGCTACCAAACGGGAATTATAGTCACATGCACATGTTACGCGAGTTTATTACTGGACAATGGGGAATTAGCATTGACACAACAACTCAGGGAACATTTTTTTCAAGAACATTTTCTTATGCTATACCTGCAAATATTAATGGCGTTCCAATGGAATTAGGCGACTTAGAAGTTGTTGCTTTTATTGCACAAGGACAACAAGAAATAATTACTGGAAATAAAGCTACAATGAATTATATTACTCCAGCTGGAGTTAGCCTTGTTGATTTAGCAATTAAAGATTTATCAGTTGTACCTCAATTGTGCGGAACAACATTTACACCATCAGTTCGTATTAAAAACACCTCATCTACTGTAATTGCAGATTCCTTTAATGTGCAATATGTTTATAATGGTGGAACACCAGTTTCTCAGTTTTACACCACTCCTTTAGCTGCTGGCGACTCTATTACAGTTACTTTTCCAAGTGTAACTCTCAGCAGTAAAGTGAATAAATTTGATTATAAAGTTGATGTGGATAGCGCTTATCATTTGATTGATATGAATACGGGAAATAGTTTAGCAACCACTCACACATTTTACACTATGCCTTCAGCCACAATGGGCTCAATTTATGCAGAAGAATTTGAATCCTATCCAACAGGAACAACCGATTTGAATCACACAATTATTGAGAATCCAACAGCTGCCTCAGTATTCACAGTTAACTCTACAGTGTCATCAGCTGTAACTTGGGATATAGGTGGATACGGAGCTTCTGCCAACAGTCTAATGTTTGATTTTTATTCTATTGATGCAGGCAAATCTGTTAACATTATGTTTGAGAAATTGAATTTTTCTGGCACAACTCACGGCATCAAATTTCAATATGCCTATGCTCAATATTCTGCTGAAAATGATAATCTTCAGATTCGTGTTTCAGATAATTGCGGCGTTACTTGGACAACCAAATGGCAAAAATATGGAGGCTCGCTAAAAACTGCCGCCCCAACAACTGCCAGATTCTTTCCTAAAGCTAACGAATGGGCATCAGCTAATATAGATTTAAGCAGCTATGATGGAAAACCAGAAGTCATTATTGCTTTCGTAGGAACTTCCGATTATGGCAATAATCTTTATATCGACAATATAAATATTTATAACAGCACTAATGTTGGAATAGAAAAAATTGAAACCAACAACAGCTTAGAAATATATCCCAACCCAGCAAGCAACAAAGCTTTCATGAGTTTTACAACTGGCAATATCTCAAATGTTTCATATTCAATTATGAACACTTTAGGACAAGTTATTATCTCTGAAAACCTTGGCACATTAACCGCTGGTGAACATACTCAAAGCATTAATCTATCTACTTTATCAAGCGGATTATATATGATTAATATGAATATTGATGGTAAATTTATAAGCAAAAAGCTTAATGTTAAATAATTAGATTTTTAAAAATCTTCTAAAAAGCTGGCATTAGCCAGCTTTTTTTTTCTTATCTTTTCACCATAATTTCAAAAATATTAATTGAAAATAGCTGGCTAATTACCAAAGAAAGCAGCTATTATAGGAATCCTACCAATAAATTAATTTCTTTCAAGTTTTTTTCTAAAATCTCCATTGCCAAATTTTTGTGTTACTTTTGTTGCTCTAAATAATCAAATAATGTCAGTAGCAAATAAATCAAATAAGACAAAAGTTACAACTCATGTGCTTCAAGAGATGAAGCGCAAAGGAGAGAAAATAGCCATGCTTACTGGTTATGATTTTTCTATGGCCAAAATTTTGGACGAAGCAAACATAGATATCATTCTTGTTGGAGATTCTGCTTCCAACGTGATGGCAGGCTATCAAACAACTTTGCCAATAACTTTAAACGACATGATTTATCATGCATCTTCAGTTATGCGCGCTGTTACCAGAGCATTGGTGGTGGTAGATTTGCCTTTCGGCACTTATCAGGGTAATTCAAAAGAGGCACTAAATTCTGCCATAAGAATAATGAAAGAATCAGGCGCCAACGCTGTAAAAATGGAAGGTGGTCGTGAGATAGTGGAATCTGTAGAACGAATTATTTCTGCGGGGATACCAGTTATGGGACATCTTGGACTTACACCTCAATCGATAAATAAATTCGGAACTTATGTAGTTAGAGCCACGGATGAATATGAGGCTAATTTGCTTAGCGAAGATGCTAAGATTTTGGAACGTACTGGCTGCTTTTGCATAGTGCTCGAAAAAATTCCTGCCAAACTTGCTAAGCAGGTTACCGACAGCCTAATTATACCCACTATTGGGATTGGTGCTGGCGGGGGAGTTGATGGCCAGGTGCTGGTTTTGCACGATATGCTCGGCATTACTCAAGATTTTTCACCAAGATTTCTCAGGCGATACCATAATTTAAAAGAAGAAATATTGGGGTCGGTACAAGCTTATATTAAAGATGTTAAAACCCGTGATTTTCCTAATGAGAGAGAACAATACTAACATTTGTTCATCAAAAATTAATTTCTATTTGCCTTGAGAGACATTTCAAAAGATATATTATTTGAAGATAATCATCTGATTATCATAAATAAAAAACCTTCAGATATCGTTCAAGGTGATAAAACTGGAGATATTCCTATGCCAGAATTATTAAAAAACTTTCTAAAGGAAAAATATCAAAAACCAGGAAATGTATTTGTGGGAGTAATTCATCGCCTCGACAGGCCGGTAAGTGGAGCAGTAATTTTCGCAAAAACCAGCAAGGCATTAACGCGGATGAATAAACTGATTCAAGATGGTGGATTGACTAAAAAATATTGGGCGATCGTTGAAAATATGCCGATATCAAAAACAGGCACTTTGATAAATTTTCTCAAAAAAAATGAAAAACAAAATAAATCTTATGTTGTACAAGAATCTGTAAAAGGTTCAAAAAGGGCAGAGCTAAATTATAAATTTTTAGCAGCAAGTCAGAAGTATTACCTAATTGAGGTTGAGCTTATTACTGGCAGACATCATCAAATTAGGGCTCAACTTTCGTCCATAGGCTGTATAATAAAAGGAGACTTAAAATATGGTGCGAAACGAACTAATGCAGATGCCTCTATTTGTTTGCATTCCAGAGAAATAAAGTTCATTCATCCAATAAAAAATGAATTGGTACATATTCTTGCCCCACCACCCGATAACAATATTTGGAATATTTTTTAAGAACTTCCTAAAAATTAATACACCAAACAGTTAGTGCGAAATTTTCAAATTTTAAGTAAGATTGATAAAATAATGAAGAAGATTAATAATTAAAATATTTTCTATTATAGGGTATATATTTTCAAAATTATGGTACTTTTGGCGTTCTAAATAAGTAAACATAAATACAATTACAAAGAACTCTGGAAATGAATCTACACGAATATCAAAGCAAGCAAATTCTCAAAAAGTATGGAGTATCAGTGCCTTATGGGATTGTAGCTTTAAGCGCCAACGAAGCTTATGAAGCTGCAAGAAAAATTACTAAAGAAACTGGCCTTGAATATTGGGCTGTTAAAGCTCAAGTACATGCTGGTGGAAGAGGAAAAGGTGGTGGCGTGAAAATAGCTAAAACTTTAGATGAAGTAAAATTGTATGCTTCGCAAATCATAGGTATGCATCTGGTAACTCCTCAAACGAAAAAAGAAGGAAAACTAGTGCGCAAAGTTTATATTGAGCAGAATATTTTTTACGATGGCCCAAGTGAGCCAACGGAAATATATATGAGTGTGCTTTTGAACAGAGCCACAGGTCGCAATATGATTATGTATTCGCCTCGAGGAGGAATGGATATAGAAGGAGTAGCCGCCGAAACTCCTGAATTAATTTTTACAGAGGAGATAAATCCAAAAGTTGGAATTCAAGCATTTCAAGCTCGAAAAGTTGCTTTTAATCTTGGCCTTAGCGGCAAAGCTTTCAAGGAGATGACAAAATTTGTAACTGCACTTTATACAGCCTTTGAAGGAATTGATGCGACTTTATTTGAGATTAATCCAGTGGTAAAAACAAAAGATGATTTGATTTATGCTGCTGATGCAAAAGTTGTTATAGATAATAATGCTTTATACCGTCACCTCGATATAGCCGACATGCGCGATTTCGATGAAGAAGATCCAACAGAAGTAGAAGCTGGAAAGTTTGACTTGAATTACGTGAAGCTTGATGGTAATGTTGGCTGTATGGTAAATGGTGCTGGATTGGCAATGGCAACAATGGATATTATAAAAATGAGCGGTGGAGACCCTGCTAACTTTTTGGATGTAGGAGGCACAGCAAGTGCCGAACGAGTGGAACAAGCATTCAGAATCATACTCAAAGATCCAAATGTCAAAGCTATCTTGGTAAATATCTTCGGCGGTATTGTTCGCTGTGATAGAGTTGCAAATGGCATTGTACAGGCTTATAAAAATCTTGGCGAAATTGATGTACCAATTATTGTGCGTCTGCAAGGCACCAATGCGATTGAAGGCAAAGAAATTATTGATAAATCTGGTTTAAAAGTGTTCTCTGCAGTTACTCTAAATGATGCTGCTCGACTTGTTACCGAGTCGGTTTAAATCATCTCAACATGCTAACAAAAAAAGGTGAAACTTAAATAAGTTTCACCTTTTTTTATTCTTAAATCATGGGAATTCTAAATCTGATAGCCATCGAGGTAAGAACTCTTCATAATTAATAATTTGGTTTTTATCTTAAATCCACAACCTCTGCTTTAGGATATTTCTTAGGGTCCAGAGTAAAATATGTTGCTGGTATTTTCACATTTGGTACAAATTGATTAACTCTATATTTGTACTCAACATTATCCTTATTAAAAATTATTGCTTCGACAATTCGAAAAGCTTTTGCTTTCACTTTAACACGAATTTTAAAATAAGATTTCCCCTTTTTTGGATATAAATCAATAATATTATATTGAATGCCTGCAATAGTTATGGTTTTTATCAATTTGGTTTTGAAGGATTTATCATAAGCAGTAAGTATTTTTCCAGGGTTAAAAGCATCTTGATCTTCCTTTACAACATTTATCTGAATTTCTTCGGCATCGGGGTCGTAAGTCCAAACTGTTTTGCCATCGCTTACAATTTTCCTATTCATAAAATTCAGATTGAATTTGTTGCCACTCATCACAATATCACCTTGTAAGCTATCATTTATTTTATTTTTTTTATCAGTCATAATATAAGTGAATTTGAACTTCATATTAGAATATGTTTTGGTTTGGGCGCTTACTTTATCTAAAATGGCTCTGGATTTAGCATCATCAACTTGGGCGAAAGATTTCATTGTGAATAATGAAATGATGAATAACGAGATAATTATTTTCATAATAAAAAAATTTAATTGTTTTTAAGACTTTTCAAAAACTGTTCCAAATAATTGAGGTCAGAAATTCTAACTTCACGTGCTTTAGAACCTTCAAAAGGACCCACAATTCCAGCAGCTTCCAATTGATCGATAATTCTACCAGCTCTATTATAACCCAATTTTAATTTTCTTTGAATGAGCGAGGTAGAGCCTTGTTGGTGATCGACCACTACACGCGCAGCATCGTCAAAAAGTTCATCACGATCATCCATATTTATTTCCTTTTGCTCGGCAGATTCTGCTTCATATTCTGGCAATTCCATGGCAGAACTATAACCTTTTTGTTTGCCAATATAATCAGTAATTTCTTCAACTTCAGGAGTATCTACAAATGCACATTGAATACGAACAAGGTCGCCGCCCGAAGAAAAAAGCATATCGCCACGTCCAATAAGTTGGTCTGCACCACCGTGGTCGAGAATTGTTCGAGAGTCAATTTTTGAAGTAACTCTGAATGCTATTCTTGCTGGGAAATTTGCTTTAATAAGTCCTGTGATAATATTGACAGAGGGTCTTTGAGTAGCAATAATAAGATGAATTCCTATTGCTCTTGCAAGTTGTGCAAGTCGTGCTATTGGACTTTCAATCTCTTTACCTGCAGTCATTATCAAGTCGGCAAATTCGTCAATAATAAGCACAATATATGGCAGATAGCGATGTCCATTTTGTGGGTTTAATTTTCGCTGAATAAATTTGGTGTTATACTCTTTTATATTTCTTACCTGAGCTATTTTCAATAAATCATATCGGGTATCCATTTCAACGCAAAGAGAATTTAAAGTAGTAACTACATCGCGCACATCGGTAATTATTGCTTCACCTTTGCCTGGAAGTTTTGCTAAATAATGTCTTTCAATCTTGGAGAATAGCGAAAGCTCAACTTTCTTAGGATCAACCATTACAAATTTAACTTGCGATGGATGTTTTTTGTAAAGAATAGAGGTTATAACTGCGTTTAATCCAACTGATTTACCTTGACCTGTAGCGCCAGCCATAAGCAAATGTGGCATCTTTGTTAGGTCGAATACAAATGTTTCGTTGCTTATGGTTTTACCCAAAGCAACAGGGAGCTCGCCTTTGAAATTCTGAAATTTCTCAGAGGCTAAAACTGTTCTCATAGAAACCACCTCTGGTTTTTGATTTGGCACTTCAATACCTATTGTTCCACGGCCAGGAATTGGTGCAATAATTCTAATTCCTAATGCTGCTAAACTGAGGGCTATATCATCTTCGAGGTTTTTAATTTTTGAGATACGAATTCCAGGAGCTGGCACTATTTCATAAAGTGTAATTGTAGGCCCAATTGTAGCTTTTATCTTATCAATTTTTATTGAATAATCTAATAATGTCTTTACAATCTTATTTTTATTGTCTTCGAGTTCCTCTTTATTGATGCTGATTTCATTTGAAGAGCCATGGTCTTTAAGAAAATCTAATGACGGAATTTTGAAGTCTTTCAAATCTTCCATCGGGTCATATTCAGTTTCAATACCATGAGCATTTTCACCATTTTCCACCTCTACCTCATCGTCAAGAATATCTATATGTTTGTCATCACCTTTTGCAATATTTACATCAAAATCGCTAATTTTAGATGTTTCACCTTCATCTAAATCTTCGTCTAAATCTGTTTCAAAGGGTTCAATGTCGTCATCAACATTTTCAAAATTTACAACATCGCCATTAGCAATTTCCATATCCATTTCAGTTGGATATGCTAATTCCTCTTCATCATCTTTTTTGGCAAGAGCAGCTAATTCATTGTATGTTAACCCATCAGTGCCAGCGGCAATATCATCATCATCTATCTTTCTTGAAGGCATTTTAAAATATTTATGAATATTGAAGCTAATTATTAGAAAACTGATGAGCGAAAATAAAATGACGATAAAAGTACCAGGTTTCCCCATCAAACCATTGAGCCAGTTGCTCGATTCAAATCCAATAATTCCACCTAAGATTGAAGATTTTGGTCCTGTGAAGAAAAAACTAAGACTTACCGAAAGCCAAATTAATGAAAATAAGCTGTAGTTAAATGATTTTAATAATGAGTATAATGTTATGTTGGTCAGCCATTTAAAACCAAGAAGGAAAATATTAATAACGAATAAAAATGAAGCAATACCAAACCAATTTTTTATAAATATTTGACTTATAGCGGCGCCCATTCGTCCAGTCCAGTTTTGTACTTCTATTGAATTGTCAAACAAAATCCGATTCAAACTTATGTCAGTCAGAATATCATCGGTGCTCATACTGAACCAAGTTATGAAATAGGAAACAAAGGCGATGAGCAAATAAATTGAAATTACTAAAAGAAAAAGCCCAGTAATTTTGAGAAATTTTTCATTAATAAAAATGGAAAAGGGATTTGATATTTTTGCCTTTTCCTTTTTATCAGATTTATTCTTTGATTTTTTAGGGCTATCGTCGTCCTCTTCTTTGAAAGAATTTTTCGAATGCTCTTTTATTTTGTTCGCCATAAACTATTAAACTTCTTTTAAAATAAATTTGAAAATTCTTTTTCTAAATCTGCAGGAGCCACAACTTTGTAATCCGATGGCAGCAAAAAGTCTGTATCTTTTACTCCACCTGGTTTTACTTCAGTAGCTACAAATTTTATTATCATTCCTGAATTGTTCGATTGAAATTGAAGCAACATTCCTGGTATTCCAGCAAATTCACTGCCGTCATTTATATTATCATCGCCAATTCCAGGAGCATAAAACACATCAAAGATAGATTCTTCACCTTCAGAAGGATCTCTTGGAGTAAGAGTAACAACAGCTTTTTTACAAGAAATTCCAGCAATTATTTTTGTCTCATTAACCAAATCTATATGCGAATCAAATTTCTTTAAACTATCGGCATTGAATTCGCTTAAATCTTGTTTTAAGGCAATTTTTTTCTCACCCATTTCAAAAAGTTGATAATAACGGTTAAATTCTGGGTCTTGAATCATTGTAATAATCATTGGTCCCTGAATCATTTCAGTAGATTGTTTGTTACCATAGATGCTGGTAGTAATAGTTTTAGGTGCGTTGGCAACAGTTGCTGGAGTGATATTTTCACCTTCATAACTTATGCTGTAGGTGATTTTGCCTTTCCATATTTTTTTCCCTTTTACGTTTGCATAGACTGTAGAGTTCAAACCAAAGATTAAAATTGATAAAATCAAAAAGAAGCTATTTATTTTCTTCATAATAAAAATGTTTTAAATTTATTTATATTTACTTTTGCGTCAGTACAAAAGTATCTATTTATTCATAATAATAAATGCTTTTGTAATAAATTAATAACAATTTGAATGTGAATAAATTGAGAGATTCCTCGTATATAAATTCTAAGTCTTTTCGCAACTTTAAAGGAGGTAAAGTTCTCTATTATAGTATAATTACTATATTTTCTCTTGTAATTACAGCACCACTATTTGTCATTGCTTTTCGATTTTTTCCCAATATCACGGTCAACATAGGAACAATAATCAGGATAGATGTCATTCTGTGTTTTTCAATAATTTATGTAGTTATTTTTAGTTTGCTAAGAATTATTGAGAGCAGATTTTTGTTGAGCATTGCTGGATCCTTTATATTGGCACTTGCTCTATTACAAATTTTTGGCTTATATTCGTACAAAGAAGTGAAAGACTCATATCAAGATATCATAAGTTATGTCGAAAATAATCCGATAGAAGTACCATTTTTGCAAGAAACAAATATGACCATAAGGAATGCTGCAAAAATTAAAAATTCTATTGATTTTACAAATCCTGTAACGCGAGATTTTGCAGTAGCTGCATCAGTAAAATATTTTAGCGATGAAAATAACTTTGCAAAATATGGCAAAATTTTAAGATATTTTTCGGTTTTTAAGGTAATCAATCAATGGCGATATGTTCCCGATCCTCAGGAGTTTGATTATTTTGCTAAAGCTTCTACCTCATCATATTTGTTGGCTGGCGATTGCGACGATCATGCTATTCTTATGGCGGCAGCTATCAAGGCTATTGGCGGCGAGGTTCGTCTTATTCATACGCGCAAGCATTTATACCCTGAGGTGAAAGTGGGTAAAACTAAAGATTTGCCCGACATATACTATCTAATAAAAAGACAACTTTTCTATAAAGAATCTCTTGGGAATCAGGTTTTTTATCATATTGACAGACAATCAAATATATGGTTGAATTTTGACTATACTGGAAAATATCCTGGTGCAAAATTTTTGGACCAGCAAATACTTGGAATTTTAAATATTTGAAAATGGAATACATAAAAATAATGCTTAAATCGGGGAAATCCGATGCAGTCTTGCGCCAACACCCTTGGGTTTTTTCTGGCGCTGTAAAAAAAATTTACGGAGAACCTATCGAGGGAGATATTGTAGAAGTTATTTCCAATAAAGAAGAATTTTTGGGCTTTGGACATTATCAAAATGGAAGTATATCGGTGAGGGTTTTTTGCTTTCAAAAGATAGAAATAAATGAATTTTTTTGGTTCAATAAACTCCATGATGCTTATAAGCTAAGGGAAGTTTTAGGCCTTATAGATAATCCGATGACTAATGTTTATCGCTTAGTTTTTGGTGAAGGCGATAGTTTGCCAGGACTAATAATCGACATTTATAAAGACAGTGCGGTGATTCAATCACATTCCATTGGAATGCATTTTTTAAGATTCACAGTTGCTGATGCACTGATTAAACTATTTGGCGAAAAACTCAATACTATTTATTATAAATGCACCGAAACCTTACCAAAAAATACTGATTTTGAAAAGCAAAATGAATTTTTACTTGGCAACAAAGTTTCGGAAATAGTAACTGAAAATGGACTTCGTTTTAATGTTAATTGGGTTGAAGGACAAAAGACTGGATTTTTCATCGACCAGAGGTATAACCGTGAACTCGTAGGTAAATATTCAAAGGGAAGAAGAGTACTCAATACATATTGTTACACTGGCGCTTTTTCTATTTACGCGCTTGCTAATGGAGCACTTTCAGTAGATTCAGTTGATAGTTCAATGAAAGCTATTGAGCTTACCAACGAAAATATAGACATTTTTGGTGAGGCAAAAAACCATAGAGCTTTTGCTATGGATGCTATGGATTATCTTAACGATTTTGAAGAGAACTATGACCTGATAATACTCGATCCTCCAGCTTTCGCAAAGCATAGAGATGTAAAACATAGAGCAATTCAAGGTTATAAACGCATCAATGCCACTGCCTTACAAAAAATTGCTCCTGGTGGAATCCTATTCACTTTCTCTTGCTCGCAGGTTATAGATCAGAAACTTTTTGAGGCAACCGTTACAGCGGCAGCAATTATTGCTGGCCGCAAAGTAAAAGTGTTACATCATCTTTCTCAGCCAGCCGATCACCCTTATTCACTTTTCCACCCTGAAGGTAGTTACCTAAAAGGTTTGGTGCTTTATGTAGATTAATTTTTTTTATATTATTAGGAAGACTTCTATAAATTGCCTATCATTCATTGTTATTCAATTTCAAAATTTTTAGGTACAATTGCTATCTTAAAATATCGGGATAAAAACTAAAAATGATCTTCCCTTTGCTAAAATAATGGTAAATTTGATAATTTGATAATTTGGTAATTTGATAATTTGGCAATAACTAAAAGTGAAATTCCGATAGTGATGGTTTTAAATTTCATCTACCTTTATAAATCTAATTTTTTGATGTCATCTTAGGCACAAAATCATAAAAATATCTTGAATCTTTATTGATTTGTTGATTTTTTTTCGTAAAATTGCCTCACTTTTTAGCACACTTTTTGGGCCCTTAGAGTGGGCTGAAAATAGCAAATGTTAAGAACCAACAATTTTATAAATAAAAAATTTTATTATGAAAAAAACCATTTTATTACTACTTAGCTCAGCTTTCATTTTTTTTCTTAGTTGCCATAATACAGAAAGTCCAAAAACAGCCGTTGTTCCAAGCCTCGACAAAGCAGCTGTACTTAAACAAGCAAATAAAGTCTTTGCTGTATTGCCCACTGAAAGCATTAATTCTGAAAATCCCACTTCAGCCGAAAAAATTGCTTTGGGAAAATCGCTTTATTTCGACAATCGATTGTCGGAAAACCAAACTCAAAGTTGCAATACTTGTCATAATGTAGCTACTTATGGCGTAGATAATTTAGCAACATCAAAAGGTGATAATGGAAGATTTGGAAATCGAAATTCACCATCAACTTTCAATGCTGCTTTACATATTTCACAATTTTGGGATGGCAGAAATAAGGACGTTGAACAACAAGCTGGTGGACCAATTCTTAATCCAAAAGAAATGGCAATACCTAATGAGGAGTTTGTTTTAAACCGCCTGAAGAAAGTTCCTGAATATAGAGAAATGTTTGCAAAAGCTTATCCCAAAGACAAAAAACCCTTTACTTATTTAAATTTAACCAGAGCAATTGGGGCTTTTGAACGCACTCTTATTACTCCTTCAAAATTTGATGAATATTTGGCAGGAAATCAAGATGCTTTGAATGAACAAGAAACTCAAGGTCTGCAATCTTTTATGGATGTTGGCTGTACTACTTGCCATTCTGGTTCTGTCTTAGGAGGAAATATACTGATGAAATTCGGTGTAAACAATAATTATTGGGAATTGACAAAAAGCACTGCCATTGACAGCGGTAAATATTCTCAAACTAAAGCTGATGCCGATATGTTTGTTTTTAAAGTTCAATCCCTTAGAAATATTGAGAAGACTTTTCCTTACTTTCACGATGGTAGCATAGCTAAATTAGATGATGTTGTAAAAATAATGGGAAAGTTACAGCTTAATAAAGACTTAAGTGCTGAAGAGACAGCAAATATTTTAGCATTTTTAAAAACTTTAACGGGAAAAATTCCTGAAAATGCTCTAATGACAGAAGTGGTGAAAAAGTAAATTATTCTGTAAAATTAGCTTGAAAAATATTAGAATTAACATCTTATTTTTTGCATTGCTTTTGCCGTATTTATCTATGGCTCAGCAAGATTCTTTACAACAAAAAGAAAGGTTTTTAAAAAACCTTTCTTTTTTGGCTATGTATCAGGCAGGATATGTTTTTGCCACCAACGAATTCTTGAGAGGTGTAAATGTGGAATCTGAAAAAGTCAACAGTATTCAAGCTATTTCACTCAAAGTATCCAAACAAACCACAGGCGATAATGATTGGGAGCAGATGTATAATTATCCAAATTGGGGTCTTGGTTTCTATATTGCTGATTTCGATAATTCAAAAGAAATAGGAAATCCTTTTGCCTTTTACGCTTTTATTAATGCCCCTTTCGTGAGAAAAGAAAAGCTTACTTTTAATTGGGAACTTGGTATTGGCGCTACTTTCAACTGGAAATCTTATAATCCAGTAACCAATAAATACAATATTTCTATAGGAGCATCTAATTCATTTTATATTGATGCTGGCCTTAATATTAATTATCCTTTAACCGAAAGAATTAATTTTATTGGCGGTTTTTCTCTTAGCCATTTTTCTAATGGCGGAATTAAAAAACCTAATTATGGCATCAACAGCATAGCTCCAAAAATTAGCCTTCAATATAATCTTTACGACAAACTAAATTTTAAAGAAAGACAATTGCCAAAGAAATTCAAACAAAATGAATTTGCATTTTCAGTATTTGCTGGCGTGAAAAACGTCATCTTTGACTCCGTAAATATTGACATTTTAGAAAAATATGAAGGCGTGTTTTTTACTGTAGCAGGATTAAATGCTGCCGTAAATAAACAGGTCTCGCATAAATCAAAAATTGGCTTTGGATTTTCTCTGTCGTACGATGGTTCTATAAATGCACAAATTGCAATTGATAAGAATGAGCTTACTCCTTTGAAAACCCCCTTCAAAGATAAATTTCAAATAAGCATTTTCCCATCTTATGAGTTAGTAGTGGATAAACTTTCTTTGATAATTCAACCTTCATTTTATATTTATAGGTTGAAAATGATTACTAACACTCCGATTTTTTATCAAAGGGTTGGACTGAAATATCATTTCAATAATAATATATTCATGGGTCTTAATCTGCGCGCTTACGATTTTCATGTTTCAGATTTCATTGAATGGAATGTAGGTTATAGAATATTGTGGAAAAAATAGATTATTAACAGAAGAAATAAAATGACTTCTAAAAACAAATTATTTTAGGCTATTCGATAAGAGTTTGTACTTAACAAAATCCAATTTATCAAGCTCAGCAACAAAATCTTTGATGTGCACTTTATACTTTCCACTTTTAAAAGATGCATATTGAGTATCATTTGCAAAATAAATTTTGATTTTAGTTTTGCCAGAATTATTCTTCACAATTTTAATAAATTCATCAGCGCCATCCTCATCTATCTTTTTAATATCAATTTGTACCTGAACTTCTTTGGTAAATTTTTCAACAACTTCATCCAAAAGAATCATATCATTAATCTTAAAATCAATTTCGCCATTATTTCTGGAAGAATTTACAATGCTTGCATCTACATAAATAAAAACTTCCTCGTTGAGAAGATGCTTGTATTTCATTAAAGTTTCTGCAAACAGAAAAATATCCATAGAATCGTTAAGATCTTCAATAGTAAAGATGGCGTAGGGTTTATTATTCTTGGATATTTTTAATTGAGATTTGGTGATGATTCCACCAAATTTAAAACTCTTTTTTAACTTCAAAGAGATTGCTCTTTTCACATTTTCAATCGAGTCTTTAGCAAAAAAAACAAAGGCATCTTTATATTCGTCCAGAGGATGCCCAGATAAATAAAATCCCAGGAGCTCTTTCTCGAATTTCAATTTTTTGTAGTCAGACCAAGGCTCACAGTTGGGGAAATCTGGATTGTTGACATCATTATCTTCGGTATTTCCAAACAGAGAAATCTGATTTGAGTTTTCATTTTCTTGATATTTGGAACCGAATTTAATAATTTTTTCCAAAAAGATAGAATCATTTTCATCTTCCATAAAGAAATATTGGGCTCTATGAGCATCCTGAAAATCGTCAAAACCTCCAACCGTAGCGAGTGATTCAAGAGTCTTTTTATTTACTGTTCGCAGATTTACTCTTTTTACAAAGTCGAAGACATCTTTGAAATTTCCTTTTTTATCTCTTTCGCTAATTAGAGCCTCAACGGCTGCCTCTCCAACACCTTTAACACCAGAAAGTCCAAAACGAATTTCACCTTTTTTATTAACTGTGAATCCCGAATAACTTTCATTGATATCTGGACCCAATACTTTCAATTTCATTCGTTGGCATTCATTAAGATAATAGTTTAACTTCTTAATATCTTTAAAGTTATGACTTAAAACAGATGCCATAAATTCTGCTGGATAATGCGTTTTGAGAAATGCAGTTTGAAATGAAACGTAAGTATAGCAAGTTGCATGAGATTTATTAAAAGCATATTTGGCAAAGGCTTCCCAATCCTTCCATATTTTGCTGAGGGTTTCGATTTTATGTCCATTTTTAAGTCCACCAATAATGAATTTTTCCTTAAGTTCATCCATCATGTGTATAATCTTCTTGCCCATAGCCTTCCTCAGCGAGTCTGATTCAAAGCCACTAAATCCAGCAATTTTGCGCGATAAGAGCATGACCTGCTCCTGATAAACAGTAATACCATAAGTCTCTTTCAGGAATTCTTCCATCTCTGGAATGTCGTAAGTTATATTTTCTTTTCCTTGTTTTCGTGCTATGAAACTGCCAATATATTCCATTGGACCAGGTCTATAGAGTGAAACCATAGCTATTAAATCTTCTATTTTAGAAGGCTTTAGGTTTTGCAAATGCATTTTCATGCCTTCAGATTCAAATTGAAATAAGCCTATGGTATCACCGCGAGAATAAAGTTCGTAAGTCTCTTTATCGTTTAAATCAATTTCATCAATTTTTATTATTTTGTTCTTAGAAAGGCGTATATTTTCTATGGCATCTTTTATCACCGAAAGTGTTTTCAAACCTAAAAAGTCCATTTTCAAAAGTCCAACGCTTTCTACATGCGAGCCATCATATTGAGTGGCAAAATCGAGAATAGTATTTTTTACAGTGTTAATTGGCAGATAGTTATCGAGATCGTCTTTACCAATAATAATTCCACAGGCATGAGTTCCAGTATTTCTAATGCATCCTTCAAGTTTTACTGCATATTCCAAAACACTCTTGGTTTCCTTGCTGCCAGATATCAATTCGTCGTTAAGTTCCTTCACAAGTTTAAATGCGTTGGCTAATGTAGTTCCTACTTTTTCAGGTATTAGTTTGGCAAGTCTATCGGATTCGCGCAAGTCCATTTTTTGTATTCTGGCAACATCGCGAATAGAGGATTTAGCGGCCATACTTCCAAAAGTGGTAATATGTGCTACACGCTTTGCTCCATATTTTTCCTTCACCCAGCGCAGAATTTTATCTCTTCCTTCATCATCAAAGTCGATATCAATATCTGGCATTGAAATTCTTTCTTTGTTCAAAAATCTTTCAAAAAGGAGGTTGTATTTTAGTGGGTCGATATCAGTAATTTTGAGGCAAAAAGCTACTGTGGAGCCAGCAGCACTTCCTCTTCCTGGGCCAACTACAACGCCTATTTCTCTGGCCGCTCTCAAGAAATCCCATACTATCAAAAAGTAACCAGGAAATTTCATGGACTTAATTGTGTCGAGTTCGAAATCGAGTCTGGCTTTGATTTCTTCGGTAATGACTGTCCATCTTTTTTTGGCTCCTTCGTAAGTAATATAAGTTAAATATTCGTCTTCGTTTTCAAAACCATCAGGAATTTTAAAATCAGGCATTATGGCGTCATGATTCAGTTCATATTGCTCAATGCTATTGGATAAATCCACAGTATTTTGTAGTAATTCGGGCATATCCAAGAAGAGCTCACACATCTCAGCTTGTGTTTTAAACCACTCTTGACCAGTATATCTCATTCTTTGAGGATCGTCGAGGTCTTTACCAGTATTGAGGCAAATAAGTCGGTCATGTGCTGACGAATCTTCTTCTTCCAAAAAATGCACATCATTGGTTGCCACCATTTTAACAGAATATTTTGTAGCTAATTTTATCAATTCAGCATTTACAAAAACTTGATCATGATATGTATTTTGGTTCATTTCTGCATTAGTGGCTTTGTGTCGCTGAAGTTCGATGTAAAAGTTTTCGCCAAAAATATCTTTATATTTCAGCAAAGCTTCTTCAGCTTTTACAACACCTTGCTCCATAATTTTGTTAGAAATTTCGCCTGCCAGACAAGCAGAAAGGCCAATGATTCCCTCACTATAATGCTTTAATACTTCAGCGTCAATTCTTGGCTTATAGTAAAAGCCCTTCTCGTAAGCCAAAGAAGCCAACTTTACAAGATTTTTATAGCCTATTAAGTTTTTTGCCAATAATACCAGATGATATCTTTTTTGATCTTGCCTATCATGGTCTTCCATTTTTCTGAATGACATGTAAGCTTCCATGCCCAGTATAGGCTTAATACCAGCATTTTTAAGTTGATTATAAAAATCTTTTACGCCAAACATGGTTCCATGGTCTGTAATTGCAATGGCATTCATCCCATCTTTTTTTGCCTTAATTACGAGATCTTTTATATTGGTTAGCCCATCCAAAATTGAATATTGGGTATGTAGGTGAAGATGAACAAATTTGGGAACATTAGTCTGTTTGTCCTTTTCAAGAATTTCTTCTTCAATAGGCTCAATATCTTTTATTTCTTCTAATTCTTGTTCTTCAATAATATCTTCAAAATCAAATTCTTTCGTTGAATCTTCAGATTCTTCATCTTTTATCTCCAAAGGTTCATAAGCTTTTGTATTTAAACCGATTGCTTGAATTTGATTTGGATTTTTTTTCAAGAAGTTTTGATATATTTCATCGCTAATATCAAGATCCTTTGGTTTGAATAAATTAATGCGAATAAGCTCTAAAAAGCATCTTGCAGTGGCTTCCACATCGGCGGCAGCATTATGAGCAGCACTAAAATCATTACCAAAAAGGTGGCGATGTAATTCGCCAAGTTTAGGATATTTAAATTTACCTCCTTTACCTCCTGTCAAAGCACATAAATCTACCGTGGAAGTCATGGTATCGATAATAATTTTTTTAAATAATGGCTTATCAGAATTTATTCGGTGGTATTCAGCACCAATAATATTTATATCGAATTGTATATTATGGCCTGCAATAATTGTGGCTTTTTCCACCACAGAATTAAACTTCGTGATTACCTCTTCCAACGGAAATCCTTGTTGAATAGCTCTTTCAGTAGAAATTCCGTGAATTTTTTCAACACTATAAGGAATCACAAATCCATCGGGCTTAATTATAAAATTATTAGCATCAACAAGTTCCCCCTCGTAATTGTGCAATTGCCAAGCGATTTGAACTAAGCGGGGCCAGTTTTCAGAATCAGTTAAGGGAGCATTAAAATTTGCTGGTATTCCAGTGGTTTCAGTATCGAAAATTAAATACATATCAATGAGTTATAAATCTGAGAAAATCAGGATAAAAATATAAGAAAAATTTTGTAAAATATATATTGTTAATAAAAAAATATTGGACTTTAAAATCTACTTTTTATAAATAAATTCACTGATGTCCAACAAAAGAATTCAAAAGAAGGGAGATCCAAAGGCCATCATAGATTTTTAATAATTTCGTTTAGTTCTGAAAAACATAATTTAAACGCCAAACATAAAATATTATGGCTAATAAGCTTTCATCCTAAACTACCCATCTCCTTTGTAAACCCATAGAATTAAAAGCAACGCTGGAAATTTTGTTCAACGATTAGCGGTTAGTTAATATTTATATATTATTTTATAAAGTTCTTGTAAAGGGTAATCCCCTTTTAGTCCATAGTCGTAAAGAACAAATGTTTTTTTAGTCGTGAAAATTTTGGTCATTGAACTTGGCTGGTCTGTCATTTCCACTTTATATTCTTTTTTAAGTTTTTCGAGGTCAGCAATTTTAACCAACTTTAATATTGAATTCAATTCACTTTTAGTCAATGAGTATGTAGAACCTTTATTTGCAGGATTATAAAATGATTTCACACAAATACTTGTGTCATGGGAAAAGTCAATTACAACGTTAATGGAAGGAAATTCGTCAGACTCGACACCAAATGCACTCAGATTCATTTCAATTTTAACGATTGAGTCAGTCAAGTCGCTATTGGCACTTGTATTTATCTGACCATTCGAGCAACTAAATAGTCCGAAAATTAAATAGGTCAAAATGTATATACGTGTTTTCATTTTTTTATTTTATTAATTACTGCTAACGTCAGTTCCTCGTCGGAGCCGAGGCAAGCTGTCTAATAACCTTTAAAAACTCTAGTTTTATTGCAACATTGCCCTACAAAAATAGGAATTAAATCGATTCTAACGAATGCATGTTTTTTGGTTAAATACGGATATTGATTTTTTTGCCCTCGCCAAAATGGCTCTAATGAAGACAAAATTGACTCTATTACTATAAAAAAAGCAAGGAGATAGCT
>MNXP01000067.1 GCA_001872625.1 Bacteroidetes bacterium CG2_30_33_31 | reverse complement strand
AATCTATGCTTACAGGGTTTGCATTTATTGCTCTCAGAGGGCATAAATCCACCAATTCTTTCTCGTCAACTTTGGCAAAACTAATTACAGGTTTCCCACGAAATGGAGCTTTGATAACGGCGTTTTGTAAATCTGGAATATACTGTTTCCCATTGTGAATCAATATTTTAGAATCTTTTATCATTGATTTTGTATTTTATAAGTCGTGTCCGCAATAACTTAAATTATAACTTTTGTTATTAATAGGAAAATCAGAAATCTCAACATTTCTTAAAGACATTTCCAAAGATTTCCAGTTGTGCATCGAGGGATCTTTTATTTTATAATGTATCAATTCGCCAGTATCGCCAGTTATAGCGCAATGGCAAATTTCACCTCTCCAAGCCTCTGTAAGATATAGGCAAAATGAATTTGGTTTTAGTGATAGTTTATATTCGGGGACATTGCCAGAATGACTATTGAAAATGTAGTTATTCAATATGTTACGAATCCAAGCAATAGATTTTTTTATTTCTTTTCGTTTAAGAAGAAATCTTGCAAATACATCTCCTCTTTCAGCCACAATTGTTTCGTAAGGAAATTTTTGATAAATAAAAGTAGGTTGGTTTACACGAATATCTCTTTGGATATTGGACATACGAGCGGATACTCCAACACAACCGATAAGTCGAGCTTGAGTTTCATTTACTTCCCCAACAAAATCAAATCTATCTTGAATACTTGGCAATCTGTAAGTTATATGCGACATTTCGATAAATCTGCTTTCAAAATCTTTCAAAACTTCTAAAAGTTGAATTTTTAATTCTTCAGTAAAAGGGAAATGAGTACCACCAACTCTTATTAAGCCTTTACCGAATCTATTTCCGCACCACGACTGAGTAAAATTAATAATGCCAGTTCGCAAGATTCCGAAAACATTGGCTCCCAAAAGGTAAGCCGCGTCGGTACACAAAGCAGCAATGTCGCCAGTGTGAATTGCTATGCGTTCCAACTCTAATGCAATGGCTCTTTCAATCTGAATTTGTTCACTAATATGTTTGTTAGCAAGACTTTCAACAATATTAACAAAGGTAGAAGTGTGGCCAATTACTGTATCTCCAGCAATATTTTCAGCTAAAATATTTCTTTGCAAATTACTTTTTTTGTCCAAAAACAATTGTTCAACACCTCTATGCTGCCAACCTAATTGAATTTCGAGATGCAAAACATTTTCGCCATTGCAAATAAATCTAAAATGTCCTGGTTCAATGATTCCTGCATGAATTGGGCCTACGCCCACTTCATGTAATTCATGACTTTTTATGGAATAGAAAGGATAATCATTGATTTTTAAGTCTTTATGAAATCTGTTATGAGCAAATCTCACTGGTTTTTGCCATGGATGATTTAAAAATTCAATCCCGAAATTTTCATGAATTTCTCTTTCAAAAATATGCAATGCAAAAATTTGTTGAGTAAGGGATGCTAACTCTTGCTTTTCGGAATTTAATAATTGGTGTGAAAGTATGATTATATTTTGGTTTAAATCGTCAGCTATAGCCATAATAAATTGCAAATTTAGTTTGTTATGAAAGGCAAAATAAGCAACACAATGGTTTTGTATTTTACTTAAAATACTTAATGCTTCTGAAGAGAAATCTGCGTAAGACAGTATTTCAATTTCTTCTAAACCAACATTATCCCCATTTTTTATTTTTAATTTATTATTAATTTCTGGCATGATAAATTAGTTTAAAGCAGCGATTGCTGAATTTATTAAATTAGTAAAAAATATTGGTGGGTCAATTCCCAAATAAATGACTAATCCCAAAAGTAAAAATTGCGAAATTGATTCAAAGGGATTTATTTTTACATTTTCAATTTTTAAATCTCTTGGGACTTCACTATATAAAAGATGAAAAATAAATTTGCTGAATTTGTAAATTATCACAGTCAGAAGCAAAAGCACAAAGATTGCAATATATTGATATCCACCTAAAAACATAGCTTTAAATGCAAGAAACTCGCTAATAAAAAGTCCGGAAGGAGGAATTGCTAAAATGGATATTGAGGCTAAAATCATTGCCAAGCCACCCACCGGATTCAATTTAAAGTAGCCACCAATATTTTCTATCCAATAAGATTTAAAAAATTGATGTGCTTGTTCAATTTGATAGAAAAGACTTGCTTTTACAAAAGAATGGAAAATTAAATGCAAAATTGCTGCATAATAACCAAGTCCACCAACGCCAAGAGCTATTGCAATAAATCCCATGTGCTCTAAGCTCGAAAAGGCGAAAAGGCGTTTGTAATTTCTAACTCTAAACATTTGTAAAGCAGCCATTAAAATAGATGCAATACCAGCAATCAATAAAACATTTTGTGCCCAATGAAGAATTTCAGTAGATGAAATTATTGTAAAAAATCTAAAAATTCCTATAAAACCTATATTTATAAGAGCAGTAGATAAAAAAGCTGAAATAGGCGTTGGAGCAAATGTTTTAGCATCAACGGCTACAGTGTGCAATGGGAATAAATTCATTTTGGCGCTAAAACCTGTAAGAGCCAAAAGAAAAGCAACTTTTAGCCATAATGGATTCATGCTTGAGGAAATCGATATTAGGTTTGAAATACTTAAATCGGTGATACCTTGGCTACTTGCCGTAATGCTTAAGAATAATATACCAATAAAAGTAAAAGCAATTCCGAGTGAGGAGATAAATAAATATTTCCAAGTAGCTTCCAATGCCTCTTTGGTTCGTTCGTGGAAGGTCAAAATTGAAACTAAAAGAGTGGAAGCTTCAATACTGACCCACATAACAACAAGATTTTCGGCAAAATATGCCATCGTCATGGAGACTGTCAATAAAATAAAAGTAGCATAATAGATTGAAATACTTTTTTTAGAGAAATCGTTTCTGCTTATATATAATCGACTGTGGTAGAAAGTGGCAATGCTTAAAATTACCATTATAAAAGTTAAAATCACAGAAATAGAATCAAATTTAAAATACACCGAGTCACCTTTATCGATGTTGAAATATGAATATACTCCAATGGCGCTAATTGAAATCATAAAAAGCGCTGACATAAACATTAAGACAAATCTGTTCCTTATAAAATAAATAGCTGCACTAATTAAGATTGATGATATTAGAAAAATAAGAAGCATATTATTAATCTTTTAATTTTGAAATTTGATCCAATTTTACACTATTGAAAGTATCGCCAATGCGATTTATAAAGATTCCTAAGACAAGAACTCCCATAAAAACATCAAGTAAAACAGCAAGATTTACCATTAAGGGCATCACATTTCCAACGGCCAAAGACAGAAGAAAAATGCCGTTTTCGATAATAAGATATCCAACTAAGTGAGAATAAATATTCTTATGAATTATAATAAAATAAATTCCGAAGATTACCGATGCAAAAGAAATTGTGAAATATTGCGTATGCAGATGAATATCATTTAGATAATTGCTAAGCAAAAAGCTAATTAAAATGCTTATAACAACCACAATGATAGAATAAAATACAGGTATTGATGGTTCGTCTTCTCGCTTTAATTGGTTGTGTTTACGAACTTTATTCAAGAAACTTGGTATAAGAAGCGATTTTACAATAATTGTTTCCAAAAGAATAAATATAAAGTCGAATATTTCGATTTCATTTAGGCTATAGAATACTATTCCAAAAAGGATAATCCCTTGAATGGCTAACAGCCAGATGAATTTTTTTACCCTTTCCGAAAGGGCAAAATATACAAGCGTAATTGCGTATAATATTATGAATAGATAGGTCATATTAATTCAAAATTATTTTTTGAGTAATGATTAAAGTTGTCAAAAAAGTTACCACGGCAATTGCCGATAACATAATAATCCATTGTGGGTTTTTCCCCATTTTGTTCCTTGCTGAAAACGATTCCAAAATTCCAACGGTACTGGCGTAGCCCATCTGAATCAAAAGGTAAGAAACAATTTGGATATAAATTGGCCATGAAGATTGTACAACAAAATTTGAAATTATTGTACCATAAATGGCAAATTTAAGCCACGATGCAATATGGATTATTGCCAGATCGAAGCCGCTATTATCCAAAATCATTACTTCATGCACCATTGTTAATTCAAGGTGAGTTTTTGGATCATCAATTGGCATTCGCGAATTTTCGACCATTGAGATGTAAGTTATTACATAAAGTGCTGCTATTCCAATAATTATAGAAAGTTGAGTGCTTGTATGAAGATTTACATAAAGATCTTGAAATGATGAATTCTGGGTAAAAAGTGCGAGAGTGCCTACTAAGACAAAAAATGCTGGTTCCACGAGCATAGAATATAATGCTTCGCGATTTGCACCCATTCCTTCAAAGCCGCTACCAGTATCCATTGCAGAAATTATCATCATAAATTTTCCTAATGCTAATAAATAAGCAAAAAATACAAAGTCAACATCAAACGAAAGTAAGCCTTGCTGACCAGCCATCGGGACAAAAAACGCAGCCATCAAAACAGAAGAAAAATAAATAATTGGCGCTATTTTAAATATAATACTTGTGGTTGGACTATAGATTGCACCTTTTTTGAATAGTCTTATTATATCAAAAAGTGGTTGAAAAACAGATGGCATTCTGCGCCCACCAATTTTTGATTTAATCTTTGCAATTACTCCCGGAATGAAAATCGCTGAAATGATTATGAATATTAAACTTAACATCTTAAATCCAATTTATAAAAGTTAACAAAAATACAACTATCAGAAAAACAAGAGAATAAAGCAAATAATGTTGAATCTTACCAGTTTGAAAAACCGCCAATTTCTCAAACCATTTTATCACAAAATCACTTGGTTTAGTAATTAGATTATTTTCAAAAATATCTGAAGAGTGAGTTTCAAATTCACGTTTTTCCGGAAAAATTTCTTCTTTTCCAAATTCTTTAAAGTCTTTTTTTACATTAACCAATTGCTTAGCAAGTTGACCAAAATTATCGGCGTAAGAAGTTGCGGTATATTGATGCAGACCAGCATTTGCTCCTTTGTATGCGCAGCCCCAGGTGGCTTGTTGTTTTATAGTTTGATTTTTTTGCTGCAATGCTCTAAGAAAAAATAAAATGCCTATCATTACAATAAAAATCGCTGATGAAATACTAATATTATTAAGAGTTGGGATTACTTGCTCTATTGCAGAAGTATTGCCAACAAAAATATTTACGATAGCTCCAATAGGTTGTATGAAGATTACTGGAGCTAAGCCAATGGCAATAATCATAAATCCTATCATATAATAAGGTATAAACATTGAAGAACTTATTTCTGTGGCATGCTCTACCTTTTCTGTCCTTGGATTTCCTAAAAATATGATGCTGAAAACCTTAGTAAAACAAAAGACAGCTAATCCTCCAATAATTGCCAATCCTGTAAAGCTAAAAAGTAAAACTATATCAGTAAATAAATCACCAACTTGAAGAGATTTAAACATGCCTGAATAAATAAGGAACTCAGAAATAAATCCGTTAAATGGAGGTAATCCGCTGATTGCTAATGCACCTAATAGAAAAAATATTGCTGTTTTAGGCATCTTTTTTATTAATCCACCTAAATCTTCAATGTTTCTGGTATGAGTTTGTTTATAAACCGAACCCGCTGTAAAAAATAGTAATGATTTAAAAAGCGAGTGATTGAGAATGTGCAGAATTCCTCCAGCAAAACCCAGAACAGCTAAAATTGGAATCTTTACTGCTATTCCAATGACACCTAAACCTATTCCAATTCCAATTATTCCAATATTTTCTATACTATGGTAAGCCAATAATTTTTTTACATCATGTTGAACAATAGCCATGGAAACACCTATCAAACCAGAAATAAGAGAAATAACTAAGATGAATAATCCTATGTAAAAAAGGTCGTGATGAATGTATGTAAGAACTCTTAGAATCCCATAAATTCCTAACTTTATCATCACGCCACTCATAATTCCAGAAACATGCGAAGGTGCGGCAGGATGTGCGTGTGGCAGCCACGAATGTAATGGAATAAATCCTGCTTTAATGCCAAATCCCATGAAAAATAGCAAAAAAATAAAGAATGGATTATGACTGGCAAAATAAACTGAAAGCCCATCAAAACTAAATTCGCTTCCACTCTGAACTGCAGCTATGATGAATGCTAATAAAATAAAAACCACTCCTATGTGCATTTGAATCAAATACTTAATACCAATTTTTATGGTTTCTTTTTTGTCGTTTTCAAAAATTACAAGGAAAAAAGATGATAATGACATTATTTCCCATATAATAAGGAATGACAATGCATCGCGAAACATCACTACAAAAAGCATTGAGATATGCAACCAAAGCAGATTGAATAAATGAAATGCCATTTCCAACTTACTTTTATTTTCAAGGTAAGGTTTTAGGTAGCCTTTTGCATAAATGCTACCTGTCATCATGGTAAAGTTAATTACCAATATAAAAAATGCAGATAATTTATCGATGACAATTAATAGAGGACTGCCCATAAATGTCATCAAAGGAATTTCAAAAGAAGAATCACTGATAAACAAACATTGTATTGCCCATAAACTGCTTACAGCAATAATTATTATTTGAACTAAATAAACCCAATAAATTTGATAAAGCCTTGAAATTAAAAAGATTAATATGCTTAAAATTATTGCTAATTTAAATATGATGATTTCCATCTAGTATTGTTTGTAAATTTAAAAAAATGTATATTTTATTATAAATAAAAAAATCCAGAAAAGGTAAATTTATGTTGATTTAGGATGACATCTATAAAAAAACCTAACTTACTATTAATGTTTATTTTAATTATGGACATAATAAAACTGTTATGAATGTTTTCGATGCTAAATCAGCGCTGCAAAAGTATATAAAAATTTTGTAAATTTTTTTATTCTTACATATTTTCAAAGGTAAATATTTTCAGAATTATTTATAGCAAGAAATTAAAAAAATAATGATATACATCTAATGAGTATATTTTAAATTTATCCATTCGCATGATAAATATTGTATTTTGAGTGTTATATTATTATCAATAAAGCGAATATATGTATAACAATAGATATATATATTATAAATTATTATGTATCATTTTGATTATCATTTAGTATAATAAATATTTATTTAATTTAATATATATTAACTTACTTTTCAATTTTTTATATTTTTGCGACATAACAGAATCTAAAGGTTGATTGAATTATTACAAAAAGTTTATATTAAATATTTGTTTTTTTGTAAACATTAAAAAACAATTTGTCTTAATTATAATCGATATTTTTTTTCTGAAGTTCATTAACAAAACTATTAACAAACTTTATTTACTAATTTTAATTTATTTTTTTATGAAAACACTTAAATTTTTTATGGCTATAATGGTTTTAGCCGCAATTTTTAGTTCATGTGGAAAAGATCCTGTTCCTGTGGTTGTTGAACCAGAATGGAAAGCTGAGTATGCTGAAGCATCTGCCACAAATGGAGGTATTTTGTATGATAAATTCTGGGCTGAAGAATCAAATTTTGATCAAACAAATACAAATATTCCAGCATTCAAGGCAAAAGGAGATTTCTTCCGTTGCAAACAATGTCATGGTTGGGATGGTTTAGGAAACCAAGGCGCTTATATCAATAGAGCTCCAAAAGCAAATCGCCCTAGAGTTACTGGATTCAATATATATCAATATGCTCAAGCAAATGAGCCTAATGTAATTTTTGATATGCTTAATAAAACAGCTGGCAGAAGAGCAATGTCTTATGATTTATCAACTTATGATCCAGCTACCAACTTTACAGAAGGCGACAAAATGCCTGATTTTAGCAAAATTTTAACTATACATCAAATTTGGGACATCGTTAAATTCTTAAAAACAGGAATGATGGATGTGACTAAATTATACGATGCCACTTATACTGGTGCTTATCCAACAGGAAAGGCTGTTTTTTCAAATGTTGGTACTGATGGTGATGCTACTGCTGGTTTGGCATATTATAATGCAGGATGTAAAATGTGCCACGGCACTGATGGAACAACGATACCTGATCTTGATGCAACTCCAGGCATGACTGCTGGTAAATTTGTACGCAAAAAATCGAATGAAGCACAACATAAAATTCATTATGGTCAACTTGGTTCAATTATGGCTGGTAAATTTGCAATTACACCAACCGAAATGAAAAATCTTTACAAAGCATTAAACGACACTGTAGTCTTCCCTAACTAAGTGAAATACACAAAGTCAAACATTGGTTAATGGTTTGATCTATTTTACCGAAAAAGATTCTATCTTTTTCGGTATTTTTTTTTATAAACAAAATAATAAATCTATTTAGCTCTCCCATTTGATATCAGTTCACCAGATAGAAGATGTCTTTAGCTTGTTAAACTTTAATTGCAAAACGACAATTTGATTTTTGCAGTTCAAGAATAACAATTTATAAAGACTTTAAATGAGAAGATTAGTTGATGATTATAAATTTTCCAAATGTTTAAAACACCAAAAATAAATTAATTTTTTTTGAAGCTATTCCATGAGCTTTTTAGTGCTTAGCAAACCACATGCAGCATCAATGTCTTGCCCACGAGATGCTCTTATAGTCGTAAGAATTCCTTTTTTCTCCAATTGTGATTTGAATAATTCTATACTTTCATCAGTTGTTGTTCCAAATTTTGTATCGGGAATATTATGAAACCTAATTAAATTAATTCGGCATTTAAGCCCATTTAGAAGGCGGGCGAGTTCATTTACATGTTTTTGATCGTGATTAATTCCTTCAAAAACAATGTATTCAATAGAAATTCGTCTTTGTCCCTTCCAGTCATATTGCTTCAAGTTGTTTATTATTTCCTTGATTGGATATGCATTTTGCACAGGCATTAAAGAAGCTCTCTCTTCATCGAAAGGTGAATGAAGACTCAGTGCTAAATTGCAATCTGATTCTTCAATAAATTTTTTCAGCTTTGGAATAATTCCTACAGTAGAAACAGTAATCTTCCGAGGACTCATTCCATAACCCCAATCGGAAGTAAGAATTTGCGTACTCTTTAACATTTGCTCATAATTATCCATTGGTTCACCCATTCCCATATACACAATATTACTTACTTCAGAGAATTCTTCCAAGCTAAAAAGCTGATTTACAATTTCTCCAGCTGTCAAATGACCATGGAATTTTTGTGCACCAGTAGCACAGAAAAAGCAGCCCATTTTACATCCTATTTGTGAGGAAACACAAAGAGTATTTCTGGTTTTGTCAGGAATAAATGCTGACTCAATAAATCTACCATTATTGGTGCGAAACAAATATTTTTTGGTGCCATCTTTTGCACTTTGAACGCTTATTGGAAGACTCCTTCCTACAATAAATCTTTCTGATAATAAATCAAGATTTTTCTTAGAGATATTTTTCATGTTTTCAAAAGAAATAGCTTGCTTTTTGTAAAGCCAGTGGGCTATTTGTTTGGCCACAAAGTTTTGCATTCCAAGTTCTTGAGTTATCAAGGAAATTTCCTCCAGAGATTTTCCAAATATGATATCTTTTTCTTTTTCCATTATTTCTGCGCTACAACAATTGCACTTATACCAATTTTATTCAAGATAATTTTGTCGATAATTTTAAAAACAGGAACCAAAGAATTGTAGACTTTCATTTGCCTTTGCGGTATAGTTTTCTTACGAAGAATTTTCCCACTAAACCACCAGCCAAAAATGGCTATAAAATTGAAATATTGCTTATGAATTATATGAAGTTTATTTTGCTCGATAAGGCTTGCTAATTCGGGCAAAGTATATCTTTTATAATGTTCTAATTCTTTGTCGAATTGATTGTATAAAGCCTGATAGGCTGGCACTAATATTATTAAATTTCCACCAATTTTCAGCAATTTATTTGCATTAGAGATTGCAGCAGAATCATCTTTAACATGCTCAACAATATTTAGTGCAAAAACGGTATCAAATTGGCCGAATAAATGTTTGTGTTTGCTATCGAAATCACTATCAATAATATCCATAATAAACACATTATCAACTGTATTAGCAAATTTTCTTTCTAAATATGCGCAATAAATATCGCGGATATCTGTAACAGTAATTTGATGTCCATTTTTAATAAATTCCGAGGAAATATTTCCAATGCCGCTGCCAATTTCAAGTATTTTACCTTTGCAAAAGGGCTCAATAGTTTTAAACATCCAATTATTGAAATTATTCGCAATAGAAATTGCTTCGAGAGTAAGCATTCCTTCATTATCTATTTCTTTAAATTCAAATTCGCTCATCCCTTGGTATCCCAAATATTATATTTTAATATGCAATAAATTGCTCTAAGACCATCTCTCCAGCCAATTTTTTTCCCATCTTCAAAAGTTCTTCCATAATATGAAATTCCAACTTCATAAATCCTTATCCCTTTTATTCTTGAAATTTTGGCAGTAATTTCAGGTTCAAATCCGAACCTATCTTCTTTTAAATGTATTGATTGTATAGTCTTGGTATCGAACATTTTATAGCATGTTTCCATATCTGTAAGATTCAGATTCGTAAGCAAATTTGATAAAAATGTAAGAAATTTATTTCCTAATGAATGCCAAAAAAACAAAATTCTATGAGGATGCCCACCTTCAAAACGCGACCCATAAACTACATCAGCAAAGCCATCAATTATTGGTTGAAGGAGACTATTATACTCTTTCGGGTCATATTCCAAATCAGCATCTTGAATAATAAGATATTCACCGGTGGCATCAGCAATTCCTGTATGAAGTGCCGCTCCCTTTCCCTTATTTATTTCATGGCTTATTAACTTTAAGTTATCATCACGATGTTCTTCGATATACTTAATAACAACCTCTTTGGTATTGTCTGAAGAACAATCATCTACAATAATCACTTCTTTCCTAATATCATTTATTAGATTTACGTCAAGTACTTTATTTAGCATTAAATGAATGCTTTTCCCCTCATTATAAACTGGAATAATTATGGATAATTTATTTATCATTTTCTAATTTTCTTTTTTAAACTGGCCATTTTCCCATATACCTTTTTGCAAGATTTTGCCAACAGCGTCATAAATAGTTCCTTGTCCGTTCATTTTATCATCTAACCATTGACCTATATATTTATTGTTGTTTGGAAAAAGGAATGAACCTTTTCCTTGTTTTTTGCCATCTTTCCATTCGCCATTGTAGCCTTGCAAGGGTTTATATTCTAAAAGCCAAACATCAGGATTTGTAAATTGTTGAATAACAGGAAATTTCTCCGGATTTTTTTCATAAACAGGAACAAAATATCTTTGGGTAATTCCATCAGGAAAAACTACTATATGGGTAGTTTTTTTCTTATCAAGAGAGTTTAAAAACTCAGCTATATCAGACACTTTAGTAAAACCATCGGTGAAATGTTTTGAATCGAGATAGAATAAATCGGGTTTACGACAAATTATTACGGCTGAATCTGGAAGATTATTTTTAGTCCATTTAGCCACTGCAAAGTAGTTCTTAAAAAGTGGATCCATTGGCATTGAAGATTTCTTCTGAAGTTCTTCCATTTTATTTACAAACACAAAAATTGAAATTATGAAGAAAAATGGTAATATGTTTGCCAAGAATTTGGCATTATTCAATTTTAATTTCTCCGAAATAAGAATTATCAATGAGTAAATTCCATAATAAAATAGGAAAACCAACAAAGGAACCAAAGCCAAAATAAATCTTATTCCATTCCATATTTCTGGCCACAGAAAAAGAATCCCAAAAGTGGCAAAGATGTATGCTAAAACCGCAAACTTGAATTTTTTTAATTTGAAAATGCCAAATATCACAAACAAGGCGGCAAATATTCCCAGCATCAAAGAGCCAGCGGTTTGATAATCTGCTTCATAGCCAAACATAGAGCTTGGTATTTCAAACTTCATATATCTTTCAAGATTTACAAAAAATCTGCTTATCCAATCGCTAAAATGCATCACACCCTCATCAGGATTATAGTAATTTTTAAGTCTTAATGCTGTGCTATATGCCGATTCGCCTAAATCTGAATTTCGTATTTGCCAAGGTAACAGCAGGAGAAAATATCCAACAGATGAAATCGCGAGGTGTAGCCATTTTTTTTCGATAAGTAGATAAATAAACATGGCGACAAACATCGCAAGTCCCTGTCCTCTATCATAGTAAGTAGCAGCTACAACAAAAATCATCAAAATAAAATTTGAATCCTTCCATGGTTTTTTTTCAAAATTAATCTTGCTTAATAGAAGTAATGCAAGTGATGAAATGAAAATAAATGGAATTTCACTCATCATAATTGTGGAATATTGAAGAAGGTGCATATTAAATATTAGAGCCAAAGTAATGATGAAGCTTAGGTGAATATTTTTACTTATATTCCTAAAAAAGAAAAACAAAATAACCAATGAAAGAAAGAATAAAAATCCATTTGCAACTTTCATGGTAGTTATTTCATCATTGAAAACTTTCATAACACTTGCCATAAAAGCAGGATACCCGGGAGGAAACTGGCTTGCCTTAGGCTTGCTAATGATGTTGGTATTAACAAATCCATCACCATTACTAATAGCTTTTGCAAGAATATAATATGATGCATTATCGCCAAGAAGTGCGACTTTTTTATCGAAAATGCTATTATAAATGGGCACAAAAACTACTGCAACGATAATTATATAAATTATGATTCTGTTTCTTTCAGAAATCCCAGTTGATTTCTGTTCCACTTTATTGTTCGTCTTAATCTTCTCTCGATTTTGTTTGTAAAATTGATTCTGTTTGGCCATCTATTAATTTGTTGTAAAAGATAAACAAAATTAAATTATTTTGGATATAAAATTATGGAAAAAATTATTTGTTACTGTTTTCTGTAGTAGTAAAATCAATTAGAATTTTCCCACTGCTCATATTAGAAATATATAATTCTAATGCATTATTTATATCTTTGGGGTGAATCACATTAGCAATATCGGTGCTAAGCTCTTGATTTATATATTTTTGTATTTTTTTTGTACTCTTTATCAATTTAAAAATATTTTGTTTTGAAGTATAATTTCCTAGAAAAAATCCTATAATTTTTTTATCCATCTGAAGAATCAATCTAGGGTCGAAAGTAGAATTGTTTTCGGATAGATTAGAATATGGCATTATTATAGAGCCAAAGGGAGAATATTCAACCAGATACTTTGTTTGTTCACCACCAACAGCATCAAAAATCAGCGTTGGTTTCATCTCTTCCATTATAATTTTTAGGTCTTTTAAGTAATTTATCCTTGATGAATTTAATATATTTTTAGCTCCAATTTTTTTTAATGAATTTATTTGATCATCATCTCTAACAATATTTATAAGATTGATTTTCTCTTTATCAGCCAATCTTTGAAGCATTTTTCCTAATGCTCCGGCAGCAGCATTATTCATAATACATTTGTGATTACCACTTTTAGCGATATCTATGAATGCATTTGCTGTCAATGGATTAACTATAAGTGAAGCTGCTTGGTTGAAATCAATTTTATTACCAATTGGAATCACATTCATAGCAGAAGTAACCATATATTCAGCCCAACTTCCACCCTTTCCATGAGTTGAGGTGCAACTAACTCTTTTACCAAATCTAATTTTTGGAATCAATCCTTTGCCAGCTTTTACCACTGTTCCGCTACCTTCAATACCAGGAATCAAAGGATATTTAGGTTTTTCAGCATAACTTCCTTTGAGCATACTCAAATCGCTTGGATTTATTGGACTTCTTTCCATTTTTACAAGAACTTCGCCTTTACCAATTGGAGGAATATCAACATACTCTATGTAGAGTGCTCCAGAAGTTTCTTTCTGGATAATAGCTTTCATTTTTTTTGGAATTTCCTCTTTCATTTATTTAAATCTAAATCCTTATTTTTTCGATTTGTTTTTCTTTTTTGCTCTTTTTAAATCTTCTTGATAAACTTCCTTCATCAATTTTTTCCAGTCTTGAGATTTGTCAACTGCACTTTCAATTGTATATTGATAGTCATTCTTGGAAATTTCTATTCGTTCAATTGGTTTTCCCAATCTTTCTTCAATGGTTGCAAGCAAGTCCTTCTCTTCGCTGCTGCAAAATGAATATGCTTGCCCTTTTTGGCGACCTCGGCCAGTACGACCAACTCTATGAACGTATTGTTCTGGGCTTTCAGGCATATCGTAATTAATAACGTAATCTACATCAGGAATGTCAATCCCACGAGCACTTATATCGGTGGCAATAAGCACTTTCAATTCACCGCTTCTAAAATTTTTCATACATAAATTTCTTTCCGCTTGTTCTTTATCGCTGTGAATTGTATCAGTAATAATGTCTGCTCTATCCATGGCTTTTTTAACTCTCTCGGCTCTAACTTTTGTTCTTATAAAAACCAAAATCTTCTTATCAGAATGTTCTTTAAGCAAGTATTCAAGAAAGAATCTTTTATCATCCATCTCAATAAAAGCCACAGCGTGCTCAATATTTTTAGCCACTGGGTCTTTGGGTGAAATTTGAATTCTTATAGCGTTGGAAACTAAAGAGTAAGCAAGTTTTTTAATCTTCTCGTTTATTGTAGCAGAAAAGAATAAAGTTTGCCTTTTTTTAGGGATATGCCTCATCAAGTCTGTGATATCTTTAATAAAACCTAAGTCAAGCATGTGATCTGCTTCATCTAAAACAAGTATTTCAATTCTATGGAGGTTCAATGCACCTTGGCTTACTAAGTCAAAAAGCCTTCCAGGAGTTGCGATTAGTACATCTACACCTTTTTCCAGTTGCTTAATTTGTGGTTCTTGCTCGACTCCACCATGAATGCAGTAGCAATTGACGCGAGTATTTTTACCTAAGGACTTAAAGACAGAATGTATTTGCAGAGCCAATTCATGAGTTGGCGCCATGACAAGGCATTTTACGCCATCAGGTCTATTTTTTAATTTTCGCTCATGCAAAACCTGAATAATTGGGATTGCAAATGCGGCAGTCTTGCCAGTACCAGTTTGGGCAATAGCAAGCACATCTTCACCCTTTAATATTGGTGGTATTGATTTATATTGTATGTCGGTAGGTTTTTTATAACCAAGTTTATCAATACTTTTTTTTATCTCCTCATCAATTCTATAATCATCAAATTTCATAGCCAAAAATTAGGGCGCAAATATATGAAATATGGTGCTATACCTGATTTAGTTTTTTTGCAAATAATTGAAACTTTGATTTTTGAATAAAAATTGTATTAATAGAAAGGTTACTATCAAAGTTAGATTTGATAGAAACCTTTCATTAAAATTTTAGAAAATTAATTAGTCCAAATTTTGTCGCTACTTACACCATGACAGCTGTTACATTGACCATTGGAAATAGCCATTGGCATGTACTTAGTTGCACCACTGCCAGTTACAGCAGGGTATAAACCACCAGTAAAATCAACAGAAGCTGTTGTGAAGAAATTACCATTAGCATCTCCATCAATGGTTGCTCTCAAAGTTCCTGTACCGTCGGGGCCTGTATATAATTTAACGGTAACATTGGCATAGGTATTCGTCAAAGCGCTGTTATAACAAGTACCAGCAACCTGAAACCAGCCTTGCCCTTCCCCACCTGAAACATGACAAGTCATACAATTTTTACCCATGTTATGACTTTCTGAAGCACCATGGGAGCTGATGTTTGTGGTGTTACTTCCCTTTTCTTTTTCACAAGACTGATTTGTTGTGCCAAATACAGCTAAAAAGGAAAACACTACTAAAAATCTTAATTTCATAATCTAAATATTTACTGTTTACCCTACTCTTATGGATTTTCGGTTCCTCCTCAATTAATAATTTAATTACTACAAACTTACAATCCGTACAATTAAAATGTCAATAAATTTATAAATAATAAATCTCATTTGAAATATTAGCGATTGAGCAACAAAAATATTAAATCTAATTATAAAACTGAATATAAAACGCAAATATACTGATATATATTACCTTCTGAAAAGAAAAAGCCTTATTTAATAACTATTATGACAATTTTTTGGAAAGATTAATTGATAATAATCTGATTCAAACTTTGACAAAGCAGTATAAAAACAATTTTCAAGTATTGATTAATTGAGTAATTTATGATAAACAAAGGTCAATTTTTTTAAAAATGTATTTTGCTTAAAAAACATTTCAAACAATTAGAATCCCCGCTCTCTTTTTAGAATTTCTTCTAATTCTGGAATACATGAACCACAGCCAGTACCTGCTGAAGTTATATCAATTATATCTTGAACTATTTGTACATCTCTATGTTTTATAGCATAAACTATTTCATGCTCACTAATATTCATACAATTACAAATTATATTTTCTTCTGTCGAATACATTTTCTATAATTTAAATTTAAAATGCAAAAGTATAAACTATCTGATATTTGGCCATAATAAATATCATTATATTCTATATAAGGGCAAAATAGCAGAAAATTGTGGTATAAAAATTGTTAAATCCAAGTCCGATATAAATAAGTTTATTAGTTTTGCACCAAATCAAACAATTAATATTATGAAAAATTTCAATTTAATTATGTTAGTACTTATAGGTATTTTTGCAACCAGTATGGAAAAATCTACTTTTAATAGTCCCAGTAAAAATTTTCAAGCTACCAAGGCAGCTCATATTGATTTCAAAACCACTGTTCATGATTTTGGAGTTATTCAGATGGAAGCTGATGGTAGTTTTACTTTTACATTTAAAAACACTGGGAAAGAACCATTGGTTATCCAAGGAGTTAGCACGTCATGCGGTTGCACTGTAGCAAAAAAACCTGAAGCACCTATATTACCTGGAAAAAGTGATGTTATAAATGTAAAATATGATACAAGACGTCTTGGAGTATTTCACAAAACCATTACTGTAACAAGTAATGCCGACAATCCATCCGTTGTTTTAACGATAAGTGGAGAAGTGAAAGCAAAACCAGCAGAAGAGGCACCTGTAAAACCAGACAATGGTACTTATACACCTACATCAAAATAGATAAATATTAACAAAATTATGAAGAAGACAGTTTTCATTTTTGCAATTTTAATCATTACAACATTAGTAAATTACGCTGAAAATATTGTACAAAATGATAAACCAGCAGCAAAAATTGATTTTACCTCAACAGTTTATGATTACGGTAAAATCAAAAAAGATGCAAATGGCAATTGCGTTTTTAAATATAAAAACAGTGGTAATGATGTTTTATTTATTACCAGAGTTGCTAAATCCTGTGGCTGCACGACCCCAGAATATTCAACTGAACCACTTATGCCTGGCCAAACTGCAGTTATAAAGATTGGTTATGATACAAAGATTGTTGGAGTTTTTAATAAAAAAATAACTGTATTCTCTAACGCCATAAATAGTTCTGTAATCTTGACAATTAAAGGAGAAATTATAGAATAATAAGAGCACTAATTCAAAATTTGTAAAGATATTTTCATCAAATTTGCACTGGCACTAAAAAAAGTGTCAGTTTTTTTAATTTATTAAAAGTCAATATATTATGCCAAAAATATCTAATAAAGGCAAGTTAATGCCAGAGTCACCAATAAGAAAATTGGTTCCTTTTGCCGATGCTGCCAAAGAAAGAGGAATTAAAGTTTACCATCTTAATATTGGTCAACCAGATATTGAAACTCCAAAGTGTGCTATGGATGCTATTAGAAATTTCCACCAAGAAGTAGTTGAATATACTCACTCGGCAGGAATTCTATCTTATCGCAAAAAACTTTGTAATTATTATAAATCTGTAAATATCAACGTAAACCCTGAAGAAATTATCGTTGGCACTGGTGCTTCAGAGGCAATATTATTTGCCATGCAATCCTGTATGGATGAAGGAGACGAAATAATAATTCCAGAACCTTTTTATGCCAATTATAATGGATTCGCCATTAATTCTGGAATAAAGGTGGTTCCCATTTCATCTTCTATCGATAATGGCTTCGCTTTACCACCAATTAATGAATTTGAGAAAGCAATAACTTCAAAAACTAAGGCCATATTACTTTGCAATCCTAACAATCCTACTGGATATTTATATTCAAAAGCTGAACTCGAAATAGTTAAAGATATAGTTCTTAAACATGATTTATTTTTAATTTCAGATGAGGTATATCGTGAATTTGTGTACGATGGAAATGAACATTTCAGCGTAATGAATTTAAGAGGAATTGAACAGAATGTTATTTTAATAGATTCAGTTTCAAAGAGATATTCAGCATGCGGTTTCAGAATTGGCATGCTAATTAGCAAGAATAAAGAAGTTATGTCCACTGCTCTAAAATTTGCTCAGGCACGATTAAGTCCACCAACTTTTGGTCAGGTGGCAGCGGAGGCAGCTATTGATACTCCAGCAGAATATTTTGTAAAAGTTATGGAAGAATATCACAAAAGGAGAAATATCGTATTTGATAAAATCAATAAAATTGATGGAGCATTTTGTCCAAAACCAAAAGGAGCATTTTATGTGGTAGCTCGATTGCCTATTGACGATAGCGACAAGTTTTGCCGTTGGTTACTTGAGGATTTCAACCTTAATGGGGAAACAGTAATGCTCGCTCCAGCTACAGGTTTTTATGCAACTCCAAATTCTGGTAAAAATGAAGTTAGAATTAGTTATGTCCTAAAAGTATGTGATTTAGAAAAATCTATGGACGTTTTAGAACAGGCATTAAAAGTTTACCCTGGAAGAATTTAAATGGAAAAATTGCATCCCCATAAAATATTAATTATTCAGACAGCCTATATTGGAGATGTGATTTTAGCAACATCTATTATTGAAAATATCGCGAAAGTATTTCCAAATGCAAAGATTAATTTTCTACTTAGAAAAGGCAATGAAAGTATTTTGAAAAATAATCCTCATATTGAGAATTTATTGATTTGGGATAAGAAAAATAATAAATATTTCAATCTGATTAAAATTATTAAAAATATTAGAGCCACAAAATATGATATCTTAATAAATATACAACGCTTTGCTTCAACAGGTTTAATATCAGCACTTTCTAATGCAAAAAATATTATTGGATTCAAAAAAAATCCATTTTCCTTTACCTTTACTAAACGGATAGAACATACAATTTCAAATGTTTCGAACAAACATGAAATTGAAAGAAACCATTTATTAATAAAGGCTTTTTTAGATGAAAATGAAGGGGCATCAATTCCAAAACTATATCCAAATATAGAAGATTATAATTTTATAAAAGATTATATTACAGATAATTACATAATAATTGCTCCAGCATCAGTATGGTTCACAAAGCAAATGCCGTTAAAAAAATGGGTAGAATTAATTAAAAGTATCGACCCTAAATTTAAGATTATTTTAATAGGAAGTAGCAGCGATATAAAACTTTCAGATAAAATTATTGTTGAAAGTGGTAATAATAATGTAATAAATTTGTGCGGTCGTTTATCATTTCTGCAATCTGCAGCAATAATGCAAAATGCAAGTCGTTGTTTCGTAAATGATTCAGCTCCTTTACATATTGCATCAGCTGTAAATGCAAAAATCACCGCCATATTTTGTTCAACAATACCTGGTTTTGGTTTCGGCCCTTTAGCATATGATTCAATAGTTATTGAAGCAGAAAAAAAATTGGACTGCAGGCCATGTGGTTTGCATGGAAAATCGAAATGTCCAAGGCAACATTTCGATTGCGGAAATGAAATTAATGTAAATAAATTAGTGAGGACAATTGAATAAATTAGCACAGCAACATATTGATAGTGAAGTAAAAAAAACTGCAGATATAATTCGTCGCGGTGGCATCGTATTATATCCAACAGACACTTTGTGGGGAATAGGCTGCGACCCTTTTAATGATAAAGCACTGAAAAAAATCTACCAACTCAAACAAAGGATCGAAATTAAAAGTATGATAATTCTTGTATGCGAATCAGAATCCATCTATCGGTTTGTAGATAAACCAACACCAATTGCTTTCGACTTAATTGAACAATGGAAAAAACCTTTGACAATTGTTTTTCCACGAGCAAAAAATCTTCCTAAAATATTGTTGCAAGAAGATAATACAATTGCTATTCGTGTTACAAAAGAGCGATTTACCTATTCTTTGCTAAAGGAATTGAACCATCCTATAACGGCGACTTCTGCAAATTTCTCCGGGGAGCCAGCACCATTAAATTTCAAATTTATTTCTCAAAATATTAAGAATAATGTTGATTACATTGTTGATTATAGGCGAGATGGGTTCTCTGAAAATAAAGCATCAACCATAATTAAAATTGATGACAATGGCAGTTTTGAAGTGCTAAGACCATAAGCTATGCAAAAGAAAATTGAGATTAAAAATAAAAAAGCCTACTTTGAATATTTTTTAGAAGAGAAATTTACAGCAGGAATAATTCTTACTGGAACTGAAATTAAATCAATTCGCGAAGGAAAAGCCTCAATTACTGAAGCATATTGCGCTTTTCAAAATGGTGAACTTTTTGTAAAAAACATGCATATAGCCGAATATAAATATGCTGCCGAAAATAATCATGAGCTAAGAAGAGAAAGAAAATTGTTGCTCAATGCTCGTGAAATAAAAAAATTGATAAATAGAACTAAAGAAAAAGGATTTGCAATAATCCCAATATTACTGTTCCTCAACGAAAAGGGATTTGCAAAATTAGAAATTGCCATTGCCAAAGGAAAAAAACTTTACGACAAAAGAGACACCATTAAACAAAAAGATGTTACTCGTGATTTAGAAAGACAGAGGATTTAATCATGGAGAATTTAATCCTTATTATACTTATAATTCCCATTGCTTTAACATCGTATGTAGCTTTTTCAAATGTTGAAATTTTCGACAATCTTAAGTTTAATGCATACGCAATTAATCAATATAAACAATGGTATAGATTCTTTAGTTATGCTTTCATTCATGCAAGTTGGACTCATTTAATTTTAAATGTATATGTGCTATGGGCTTTCGGACTTATAGTGATTCAATTTTTCAAGATGTTTTTCGGTAATCTTGCCAACATTTATTTTTTAGGATTATTTATCCCTGCTATAACAGTTTCTACAATCTTTAGTTTTTTCAAAAATCGACACAACCCAAGTTATAATGCCGTTGGAGCATCGGGTGCGATTTCAGCAGTAGTATTTTCGTCAATAGTATTATATCCTCAAGGTCAAATGGGGTTTATTTTTCTTCCTTTTATGATACCTTCATGGATTTTTGGAGGTCTTTACCTTATTTTTACTGTTGTTATGGCCAGAAAGCAGATTGATAATATTGGTCACGATGCTCATCTTTGGGGAGCATTTTATGGCATAGCTTATACATTTGTTTTTGTGCCAAACTCTTTTAATAATCTGATTTCATACATTTTCCATTCATAGATTTATTGATGAGTTAACAATTTATTGTTAGTAATTTTCTAACAAGAGAAGGCCATAAATATTCATTAAAGCTACTTTTATTAAACTAATTTTTACGACTAAACATTATAATGAAAAGCATAAAATATATTATACTCCTCATAATTTTTTCACCAATTTATTTATCAGCACAAAGGTTTTCTCTTGATGGAAATAAATCAGGAGTTACTTCTATTAAAATAGATACCTTGAAAACTCATTGGGTCGATTCAGTATTCAATGCAATGACAATTGACCAAAAGATTGGGCAAATTTTTATGTTGCGAGCACATTCCAATAAAACTTTTGAATACCAACAGAAAGTAAAAAGTGATATTGAAAAATATCAGGTGGGAGGAGTTTGTTTTTTTCAAGGTGGGCCATTACGCCAGATAGACTTGATAAACGAATATCAAGGGGTGAGCAAACTGCCAATGTTTATTGCTATTGATGGTGAATGGGGAATTGGAATGCGACTCGATAGTTCAGTAAATTTTCCAAGACAGATGACTCTTGGAGCAATAAATAATAATGATGAACTTTTGTTTGAAATTGGCAAGGCAATCGGAGATCAATGTAAAGCTGTGGGTGTAAATATTGATTTTGCTCCAGTTGTAGATGTAAATTCCAATTCCGAAAATCCAGTTATCAACAGCCGTTCCTTTGGAGAAAATCCATTTAAAGTAGCCCAAAAAGCTACTCTTATTGCCCAAGGAATGCAAGATGAAGGCATTTTTGCTTGCGCAAAACACTTCCCCGGTCATGGAGATACAAAAACAGATTCTCATAAAACCTTACCAATAGTTAATTCCACTTTGGAAGAACTAAATAAAATCCACTTATATCCTTTCAAAAAATTGATTAATAATGGTATAAACTCAATAATGGCAGCTCATCTATTTGTGCCAGCTCTCGACACAGCTCAAGGCAGAGCTTCATCACTTTCTCCAATTATTATAAACGATTTATTAGTTAAGACTTTGAATTTTAAAGGCTTAGTTTTTACTGATGCTCTCGAAATGAATGGCGTAAGCAATTACTTCCAGCCTGGTGAACTTGAACTTATGGCGCTCAAAGCTGGAAATGATATTCTACTACTTCCACCAGATATTGAAAAAGCTATAAATAGAATTTCCCTCGCATTAATTACTAATGAAATTGATTCTACTTATTTTGCAGATAAAATAAAAAAAATATTGGCGGCAAAGTATGATTTAGGACTTAATATGAATAAATTAATACCAAAAGACAGAGTTTATGAAATTATAAATAGTCCTAAAAATAAAGCACTGATAAACAATGCCTATAAAGAGGCAATTACTCTAATTGTGAATAAAGATAATGCCATCCCATTGACCGTTGATGAAGTAACAAAATATGCAATTGTATCCGTTGGCGCCGATGAATGCAATGAATTCTCAAATGCAATTGATGAAATTCAACCATCGAGTTTATTTTCTTTAGAAAAAACTGCAAGCCAATCTGATGCACAAGAACTATTGACTAACTTAAAAGACTTTGATTATGTGATTATTAATATTATGGGGACAAATAATAGTGCGAGCCTGAATTATGATATCTCACAGACTACAGTCGATTTTGTAAATTTAGTATGTCAGAACAATAAAGTTATTTTATTAATATCAGGAAATCCCTATGCTGCAGGTAGATTTTTGAGCCAATGTGAACCATCTTCAGTTATAATAACTTATGAAGATAATTCAATAGTAAGAAAAATATCGGCAAATTCAATTTTTGGAATAAATACTATCAGCGGCAAATTACCAGTAAGCATTAGCGAGTTATATAAAGAAGGTCACGGAATTGTTTGTTCGAAAGCAAAATTGAAAATTGCTAATCCAGAAGATGCCGGATTTATTATTGACTCATTACAAAAAATAGACACCATTGTTCAAAGTGGAATAAACCATGGGGCATATCCAGGATGTCAAGTACTAATTGCTAAAGATGGAAATATTTTTTACAATAAAAACTTTGGCAGTTTCACTTATGATAATATTACAAAAGTTTCTGATTCAACAATTTATGATCTCGCAAGTCTTACAAAAATTTTGGCTACAACTTCTGTCGTAATGAGACTTTATAAGGAATGCAAAATAGATATTGACATGAATTTAGGTCATTATTTACCAGCATTAATTGGAACTAACAAAGAAAATATTGTTATCAGAGATGTAATGGCACATCAAGCAAGATTGCAACCATGGATTCCTTTTTACGCAAAAACCATGGCTGATGGCAAGCTCGACACCAACCTTTATCGTAAAGAAGAATTTTTTGGATACTGCACAAAAGTAGCGGACAGCTTGTATGTTATTGACTCATATAAAGATACAATATTAAGAAGCATTGCACTTTCACCATTATTGAACTCGAATAGATACAAATATAGCGATATTGGAATGTATCTTTTGAAAGAAATTATTGAAAACATCACTCATGTTGATTTTGAATACTATTGCGATTCAGTATTTTATAATCCGCTTGGCATGAAACACACGGTTTTTAATCCTTTGAATAAATTCTCAAAATCAGAAATTGCTCCAACAGAAAAAGATACAATTTTCAGGAAGCAGCAAATAGTAGGATATGTACATGACCCAGGCGCTGCACTTTTGGGTGGTGTTAGCGGTCATGCAGGTCTTTTCAGCACTGCAAGCGATATTGCAATTATGCTCGAAATGTTTCTGCAGCAAGGAAATTATGATGGAAAACAATATATCGACTCCGCTGTTTTGGAGGAGTTTACGAGTACACAATTTCCATTAAATAACAACCGTCGTGCATTGGGATTTGATAAACCTTTACCTCAACATGAAAATGGCGGTCCATCTTGTCCAGAAGTTTCTGCAGCTTCCTACGGTCACAGTGGATTTACTGGAACTTATTTTTGGGTCGATCCTCAATATAATCTCATTTACATATTTCTTTCCAATAGAGTTTATCCTAATGCCGAAAACAAGAAACTTGGATCTATGGATATAAGGACTAAAATAGAAAAAGAGATATATAATCAAATGGGTATTAAAAGATAGATGCTTAAAAAACTACTATTTATATTATTGATTCTACCTGCAATTAATGTAAAATCTCAGGCTCTAATAATTTTTGACTCAACCCAAAATTTAAATTATAATTTTTCATATTCTCCAGATTTATCTTCCGAAAGTTTGCCCAATTATTTTATAAAAATAATGACAGATGGCGATACAATTGAAAACCGAAGTTATCTTAATTTGAAATTATTAATAATCACTAAAATAATAAAATTAAACAGTAATTCATATCAAATAAAAATACAAATTGATTCAGTTGAAGTTTACAATACTTTAAATTACAATGGTTTTACCCTAAATAATTTAATCTTTCCAAGAATAATCAATCTTAAGTTTGCCTTAGTAGAAAAAAATACACAGCTCAGTTTTGACATAAAATCTCATAGTAGCTTTGAAATACTTTCTAAGGAAATTTTAGATACCCTAATTATTGATGAAAGCAAAAAAGCTAATTACGCCATTCAAAATTTATCCGTCTCATTTAATTTCGCCGATTCGCAGAAAATAATATTTGATTCAAGCTTTTCATTGATTGAAAAATATATCAACTCCAAACCAAATCTCTTTGAGATAAAGAGAAAATTAGAGTACATGGAATCGATAAAAACAGGCATGATTAGACTTTATAATATTGATTTAAAAGATATTGAACTAAAATTACAGAAAGAAAATCCACATAAATATATTTCTGATGATGCACTTATAACATTGCCAAATGAAGGACTTTTTGCTCTGTATGACAGCCTTGTGGTAAAAACCAAAAACACAAGAAAAAGATTTGATAGACTAATAAATATGCCTGAATATGAGTTTTTTAACGATGGTTATCAAGCATGGCGCGTTGGAAATATTGATCTCGCAATTATGAACTTTAAAAAGTCGATAAATCAAAAAAAAGATTTTGCACCACCATTTTATTATTTAGCAGAAATCGAGTTTCAAAAACAAAATTGGGATAGCTGTTCAAAAACAATTCTGTATATTTTAAATGTTTTAAAACCCGATTTTTCAACAAGAAAAAACACTTTAGCCCTTGGAGTGCGCATGTATGATCAAATATCCAATGAAGCTGAAATATTGCTGTCGGAAAGCAATCTCAATGAAGCAATAAAGATTTTATTAATTGCTGAATCTTTATGTAATTCATCTAATGAACTGGTTTGTAGCGGAAGAGCAACAATTTTATTAAAAACCGCTAAAGAGTCCATGTTCAATTCATGGAAGTCAATCACTGACAAATCAATCTCAAGTAAGAATGTCGATTTATCTATTTCCTATCTACTCTTGACTCAGAGTTTTTTTCGTGAAAACATCTCTTATTTAAGTGATGAAAATTCCATTGACTTACTGAGCATCAGATTAATAGACCTCCTAATTATAAACGCTCAGAAGAAAAATAATACTGGTAAATATGAAAAATCACTCAAATATACTTCCCTCGCCGACAGTTTGAGCACTGCAACGAATTTTCATAAATATGATACGGAAATAGAGAGATTAAAGACAAAATCCATTTCGAGACTCGCCTACAAAAATTCAAAAAACAAAGCAAATATTGCGTCAGAATCTAAAATAAATGATGAAAAATTAACAGACTTAGATAAAAATGTAATTCAAAAAAATGATATCAGCAACGATAATAAGACACAACAAAAATTATATAATTTACTAATCAGCAATGCTTTGCAGTTTTTAAAAATAGGTGATTACGTAAACGCCTTAGCTACATTGGAAGATGCCCAAAAAATTGAAATCCCATATTCTATCAAAATTAATGATTCTTTACCGACTTATATTCAAAAAGCGGCCTTGCCTGTATTAATGGAAAAATTAAAAAATGCCAATTTGTTGGTGATTGCAAGAAATTATGAAGCAGCAATAGTATTAGTTGATTCTGTGAAAGAAAAAGCTTTAAAAACAAATTTACATAATGATAGCAATCTATTTTCTGAAATTGCAAATATTGAAAATATTGTATTAAAAAATAAATGCAATGAAGCTTCTAAAATATTTAGTGACAATCTTTTAGCTGCCGAAAATAATCTTGTATATATGGATTTTAAATCGGCAGAAAAGAATTGGATTTCAGCAGCAGAAATTGTGGAAAACTATAATCATTGCGGATTAAAATCTGACATCCCTCTTAGGAAATTAGAAACCTATAAAAATGAAATTGAATACTCCAAAAAATTAGCAAAAGCCGATAGTCTTGCTACTTGTAATCAGGATAGCATTGCTTTTGAAGCTTTTGTTAATGCCATAAATTATTATGAAAATAAAAACCTAAAAGACAAGAAAATTATTAAGCCAAATGTTTTAGAATTTTCAAAGAAACATATTCATTCTATTGAAATCCAATATTTTGCACTAAATAATATTGCCAATAATAAGGATTATAATAATTTAATTGATGCTATAAATACAATGTTAATTTACCAATCTTTACAACCTAAGTATAGAATCTTGTTAATTCATTCTACCAAAATTTTAGCTGATTTAGACTTTGAAAATTTGGAAACGAAAAATTCAAAAGATTTATCCAAATACCGTTTCCCTAATAAAACCGAAGTATATCTTAAGAAAATTTATCTAAAGGAATTCAGACAAAAATCCACTAAAATTGCAAAATTATTATGCTTTTTGAAAGAGGTATTGTGATATAATAAAAGAAATTTATCTACCAATCGTAGTAGAAGGAAAGAAAGAAGCTATATCCATAACCTGGGCTTTTCATCAAAATTTTATTCATTTTTACAACATAATAAAAATAATTAGCCGATATCTCAGTGGAATAATGGCGATTAAAACTAAATTTAGAATGCAAACTCAATGGGAAAGCAAATAAACCTCTTCGAAAATCTTTAGTCAAAAAATCATCAAAAGACTCGGCAATTTTGCCATTTTGAAATGTTACTATTTCATGAGGTTTCAAACGAATTTCAGGCATAATACCAACTCCCACATTCATTTTAACCCAATTAGTATAAACAAAATTGAAGCGAGCTTGCATTGGAAAACTTAGATAATTAACTTTATAAGTTGACTGAGCAGGTACATCACCAATTGGGTCATTAGGATACAACCATTTCACGGTAAAATCGCGATTAGCATAAAGCAAATCAATATGAAATTCGATAAAATAACGTAGATAATAACCGCCTGTTAGTCCAAAAGAATAGTTGGGCAAAACTACATGCTCCACACTTCTTTTAGGATCCATATTATAATGGTAAATTTCATAACCTCCTTTTACGCCAGCGGTAAAATAATTAAAAACACGATAGTTATATTGGGATTTAATTTGATTAGAAATAAGAATTCCAAATAAAAGCAAAAACCCAATTGTGATATGTTTAAGACTGATTTTCAAAATTTTACGTAATAATTATTAGCTTTAGATATTATTTTGCATAAAAGAACAAATTTAATATATTTATGTTTGAGAAAAATAATTGTTTCTTACTTCTTGAACAAAAAAATATTTTGAAATATTTGATTTTATATGTTATTAATTATAAGGAATTTATATAATTTACTAAACCTTTAGCCTTAAAAATTGACAATAATTTATCTGGCAAAGGGCTGAATTCAAAACTTTTATTGCCAACTTTGATAATTCCAGCATTAAAGTCGATATCTATTATATCTCCAGATTTATAAGCATCAACAACCTCAGGATTAACAATTATAGGAAGCCCTTGATTAACAGATGAGCGGAAAAAAATTCTATTGATAGATTTCACTATAACCGCCGTAACGCCAGCATGAGCCAGGCCAACAGCGGGATGTTCTCGTGAACTTCCACAGCCAAAATTATCTCCAGCCACTATGATATCGCCTTTTTGTAGATTAGCAGAAAAATTATTGTCGAAACCGGCAAATAAATAAGGCATTATAGATTCAGCATCTGATGAAAGCACTTTATAGGTTAGGTTTCCTGCAAACATTAAGTCGGTATTCAAGCTATCAATATCTGCATAATTCCAAACACCATTAATCCGTCTATTTTCGTCATCAGCAATTTCAACAACTGTATTTTGTTCAACTGTATAAGGGTAAATATCGTGATGGATTTCAGCGCGAGGATCCACAATTTTTCCAGCCACAGCCGAAAGAGCTACGGTGTATGGTGAAGCAAGAAATACATTTGATTCTGGGTTTCCCATTCTACCTTTAAAGTTGCGGTTGGAAGTAGAGATTACATTAAAACCATCGGCAGGAATTCCTTGTCCAGTGCCCAAACAGGGTCCGCATGAAGGAGATAAAATGTTTGCGCCAGCATCAATAAAAATGCTTACCAAACCTTCTTCGAGTGCCTGCTTATAAATTTCTCTTGAAGCTGGAGTTATTAAAAGCTGAAAACCGGGGAAAACTGTTTTTCCTTTCAAAGCTGAAGCAGCTTCGCGCAAATCTTCAATCCTTCCATTTGTGCAAGTACCAACAAGTCCCTCATTTAGAGGTGTTCCCACAAGACTTGATAAGGATTTTACATTGTCCACTTGATGAGGTGCGGCAATAACAGGAAATATTTCATCAAGATTTATTTCAATTTCTTTTATGTAAGAGGCATTTTCATCTGCCCAAACTCCATTTTTTGCATCGCCATGATAAAAATTCTTTAATATTTCATCGTAAGGAAAAACAGCATTTTTTGCGCCCATTTCAGAAGCTAAATTTGCCAAAGTCATACGTTCGCTTATATTCAAATTTTTCAATCCATCACCATGAAACTCTATACTCATATAGTTTGCCCCTGCTGAGCCAATCATACCAATAATCCAAAGCGAGATATCTTTAGCATAAACTCCTTTCGGCAATTTGCCATGAAGAGTAATTTTCATAGATTCTGGCACGCGAAACCAAGTCTCACCGCGACGCCACAAACCAGCAGCTTCGGTGCGATCTATGCCAGCAGCCATAGAATTAAACGCTCCAGCGGTACAAGTATGAGAATCGCTGCCAACTATTATCATTCCTGGCATGGCATGATATGACATTATTTGATGACAAATTCCTCTGCCGGCATCATAAAATTTTGTAACTCCTTGTGCTTTTACAATATCTCTAATTTCTTGATATTGAGTGGCAAGCTTTGCTGTAGTAGGTGGTGCATTATGGTCAAGCACAATCAAAAGTTGGTTTGAATCAAATACTTTATCTCCGCCCATTTGCATAAATGTATTTTTTATACTGGCTGTGTTATCATGAGTGAGCACTATATCAGGTTTTTTGAAAACTATGCTACCAGCCTTAGCATCAAAAATTTTTTCTACAAAAGTCCTATCTTTCATTTTCATTGAAATTTTAAATTAAAGATTTCAAATATGATAATTTTTTTAATAATTCTAACATGATATTTAATGTGAAAGATTAATTATTTAAACTTTCTATTATATCTTCCAATTCAATCCAACGCTCAGTAACTTCATCAATAGATTTGCAAATTAAAGCATAATCTTCTGATGCTTTGGTAATTACATTAGCTATAGTGCTTCCACCTTCCAGAATTTTTAGAATTTCTATTTTTCTTACTTCCAAATTCTCAATTTGTTCGACTAAGGATTCGAGTTCTTTTAATTGCTTAAAACTTGGCTTTTTCTTTTGGTTAGATGGTTTTTCAATATTAATTTTTTCTTTGGAATTATTTTTAGTCTCCAACTTTCGTTGTTCATTTTTATATAAGCGATATTCGCTATAAGTTGAGTGATAATCTTTTATTTTTCCGTTGCCTTCAAAAACAAAGATATGATCGACAATTTTATCAATAAAAGCACGGTCATGAGTTGCGATAAGCAAGCATCCTTCATAATTTGAAAGAAAATCTTCTAACACATTTAATGTTTCAATATCCAAATCATTAGTAGGCTCATCAAATATTAAAAAATTTGGGTTATTAACCAATGAAAGAAGAAGTTGCAAACGTCGTTTTTCTCCACCACTAAGGTTTCTGTAAAAATTATATTGAGTGTTATGGTCAAAGCCAAAATAAGACAAAAATCCTGATGCTGATAGAGTTGAGCTATGTCCCATAGGGATTTCGTCTGCAACTTCTTTAACCATTTCAATCACTTTTTTATCAATTTCGGGCAAGAGAGCATCTTGCGAAAAATATCCATAAACGACAGTTTGTCCACGATTTATGCTGCCCAAAGTGGGCTTAATCTCATCCATTATGAGTTTAAAAAGAGTTGATTTGCCCGAGCCATTTGGGCCTACAACTCCAATTTTTTCACCTCTTTTAAAAGTATGAGAAAAATTTTTTATAACCTCATTATTGCCAAATGATTTATGTATATTATTAATTTCCAGTATTTTATTTCCAATTCTACCGCTTTTAACCTTTATTTCTACTCTTTCATCTTCTATATTTCTAAAAGCTTTTTCGCTAATCCCATCAAAAGCATCAATTCTTGATTTCGATTTATGAGTACGTGCTTTTGGCATTCGTCGAATCCAGTCGAGTTCTTTGCGATAGAGATTGCGAGCCTTTAAAACTTCTTGACGTTCAGCATTTTCGCGTTCTGCCTTTTTTTCTAAATAATAATCGTATTTCCCTTGATAGCGATAAATAAATTGATTGTCGAGTTCAATTATTTCGTCGCAAAGGTTATTAAGGAAATATCTATCATGAGTAACAACTAAAATTGTAAGATTTTGTTTGCTAAGAAAGCCTTCCATCCATTCAATCATATCAATATCAAGATGATTGGTAGGCTCATCCATTATCAAAAAGTCGATATCATCTAAAAGCACTTTTGCCAATGCCACTTTACGTTTCTGCCCACCAGAGAGTTTGCCAATTTCCTTATCTACATCCTCAATTTTTAGTTTACCAAGAACCTCTTTTACACGGTATTCAAAATCCCAAGCTGCTGCAGCATCCATTTCAATGATAGCATTTTGCAAGAGCTCTTCGGAATCATTATTTGCAGCGTTATTTATAGCATGTTCATAATTTCTGACAGCTTTCACATATCTTGTATCAGATGAAAGAATTGCATCAAAAATTGTTAAGTTATCGTCAAAATCAGGCTGTTGAGAAAGATAAGCAAGTTTCAGATTTTTGCGCAATACCACAGAACCATTATCGGCAAAATCTTTCCCAGTAATGATATTTAGAAGTGTGGTTTTGCCAGTTCCATTTTTTGCTATCAAAGCTATTTTTTGTCCAGCATCAATTCCAAAACTGATGTTTTCGAATAAAAGTTTTTCACCGTAGGATTTAGTTAAATTTTCGACAGAGAGATAATTCATTAAAATATAATTTGCGCAAAAGTAGGAAAATTGAATAAGGTTGTTTTATAATTTTTATCAGCAGCACTTCAATTGACGGATATAAAGCAGCTAAAAAGCTATGAAAAAAATCATAAAGCAATCATTATTAGAATAATAAATAGGCAAATAAAATAAGCTAAAGATGCGATAATAAAACTATCTTTGCCGCCCCAAATATTTTACAATGACAGAAATACGAAATATAGCAATTATTGCCCATGTTGACCATGGTAAGACTACACTTGTTGACAGGATTTTATATCAATCGCAACTTTTTCGCGAAAACCAAGAGGTACAAGAATTAATTCTCGATAGCAACGATTTAGAAAGAGAAAGAGGAATTACAATCTTATCAAAAAATGTTTCAGTTCGCTATAAAGACATAAAAATAAATATTATAGATACACCTGGTCACTCTGATTTTGGAGGAGAAGTTGAAAGAGTTTTAAACATGGCCGATGGAGTTTTGCTAATTGTTGATGCCTTTGAGGGTCCAATGCCTCAAACAAGATTTGTTCTACATAAAGCTATTGAATTAGGTCTAAAACCGATTGTAGTTGTAAATAAAGTTGATAAGCCAAACTGCACTCCTGATGAAGCTCAAGAAGCTGTTTTTGAATTAATGTATAGTCTCGATGCTACCGAAGATCAGCTTAATTTTCCCACTGTTTTCGGTTCAGCAAAAGCAGGTTGGATGGGTTCCGATTGGAAAAATCCTACTGATAATATAAGCTTTCTTTTAGATACCATCATTGAAAGCATTCCTCCTCCAGTTCAAGAGGATGGAAGTTTGCAAATGCGCATAACTTCCTTAGATTATTCAAGTTACACAGGACGAATAGCCATTGGAAGAATCAAACGTGGTCAAATTCAGGCTGGTGATCAAGTAGTTGTGATGAAAAGAGACGGCAGCAATATTAAATCGGTAGTGAAAGAGCTTTACACTTTTGAAGGATTGGGAAAAGAAAAAACCAAATTACCAGTTAAAAGTGGGGAAATATGCGCAATAATGGGATTAGAAAATTTCGATATTGGTGATACAGTTGCAGATTTTGAAAATCCTGAAAGTTTGCCAGCTGTAAGCATCGATGAGCCAACCATGAGTATGCTTTTCACTATTAATAATTCACCATTTTTTGGAAGAGATGGAAAATTTGTTACTTCCCGCCAGCTTCGTGAAAGACTGTTGAAAGAGACAGAAAAAAATGTAGCTCTTTCGGTAGAGGAAACTCCATTATCAGATTCATTTATTGTTTTCGGAAGAGGAATTCTTCATCTTTCCATCTTAGTAGAAACCATGCGTCGTGAAGGCTATGAAATGCAATTAGGTCAACCACAAGTAATTATAAAAATAATTGATGGCATAAAGAATGAACCTGTAGAAGCTTTGACTATTCAAGTTCCACAGGATTTTGCTGGTAAAATGATTGAAGTAGTAACCCAAAGAAAAGGTGAAATTGAAAATATTGAAGTAAAGGGCGACCGCAGTCATCTTGATTTTATAATCCCATCGCGTGGAATTATAGGTCTAAGAAACATTTTACTTACACTCTCAGAAGGTGAAGCAGTAATTGCACACAGATTTCTTAGATTCGAACCTTGGAAAGGTGAATTAGGTTTAAGAAGAAATGGAGCTCTTATTGCTCTTGAAACAGGAACTGCAATACCTTATTCTATAGATAAACTACAAGATAGAGGCACATTTTTTATTAACCCTGGTGAAGCTATTTATACAGGACAAATTATTGGCGAGCATATTCGTCAGAATGATTTAACTGTTAATGTGACTAAAACCAAGAAGTTAACAAATATGAGAGCTTCTGGAAGTGATGATAAAGTAAGCATCGAACCAGCAGTAAAATTCTCATTAGAAGAAAATATGGAATATATCGGAGAAGACGAATATTTAGAGGTAACTCCAAAATGTCTTCGTTTAAGAAAGATTCTACTCAGCGAGGCTGAACGAAAAAGATTAAGAAACACAACTAATAGTTAATCTTAGTATTAAAATATTTTTACTTTTGCAACCCTTAAACATCAATAAAAAAATGTTTTCGGCTACTCGTTACCTAAGTTCGTAAAAATTAAGGTATTAATAATCAAATTAGATTTTATTTAATAATGGAAGAATTGAATCAAACTAAAATTGCGGAAGAAACCAATGCTATTCCACAAGATGCCTCAACTGTAGAAATAGAAGCTACAGCTGCCGAAGAAATTTTAACCGATAGCCCCGAAACTATTGAAGTAAATCCAGAAATGGTGGAAATTACAGATGTCAATGTTATTGATATTGCTGCATCGAAAGCAGAAGTGATTGACGCAGATGCTGTTGAGATTTTAGAGAATGCCACAGATGAATCAGCAATCAAAAAAACAACTGACAAGAAAAGTTCAAAGAAAAAAGAAGTTATCGAGCAAGAAAAGTTAGACATTGTTCTTGACGAAATCGATGAAATAGCCAAAAAAGTTGGAGTAAGTGAAGAGGAAAATCCTTTTGTTGAATCTGAAGACGAAACAGATTACGAAAGCTTAAGTTTGGAAGAATTGGTTGCTTTGATGGAAGAATTGGTGAAAACCGAAGACATAAATAGCGTAAAAAACAAATTTATTAAAGCAAATATTGCTTATAAAGAAAAATATAAAGTATTCAAAAACAATCATAAAGAGAGTTATTTAGCCGAAGGGAAAACTTTGGAAGAATACAAATTTGAAGATAATGGTTTACAAAATAATTTCAATCAAAGCTTTAAGATATACAAGCAAAAAAGGAAGGAGTACAATGAAGCTCAAGAAATTTTAAAGGCAGAAAATCTTAAAAAGAAGAATATCATTCTTGAAGAATTGCGAGCCTTAATTGATTCGGATGAGATGTTGAAAAAAATTTATGATGAATTCAAAAATCTTCAAGATAAATGGCGCGAAATAGGTATGGTGCCAATAAATGACGCGAAGAATTTATGGATGAATTATAACTTTCTTGTAGATAAATTCTTCGACAAAGTACAAATCGACAGAGAGTTAAGAGATATTGGTTTCAAGAAAAATCTTGAAGCAAAAATTGAAATTACAGAAAAAACTGAAGAATTACTCCTTGATAAATCTATAATAAATTCATTTGGTAAGTTGCAAGAATACCATCGTTTATGGCGCGAAATTGGACCAGTGCCTCACGATAAAAGCGATGAAATTTGGGAGAGATTTAAACTCGCCACCGAAAAAGTGAACGAACGCCGCAAAGAATACTATGAATCTATTGAAGGCGAACAGAAAAATAATCTAATTCTTAAAACCGATCTTTGCGAAAAAGCAGAGAGTTTGGCTGAAATTGAATATGGAAGTGCCAAAGAATGGAATGAAAAATCTAACGAATTTGATGCTCTTTTTGCTGAATGGAGAAAAATTGGCCCAGCTTTAAAAGCTCAAAATGACACTATCTGGACAAGATTTAAAACGGCAATGAATATCTTCTATAAAAATAAGAAGCAGTATTTTAACCTTTTGAAAGATGAACACCTTGATAATCTAAATTTGAAGATAGATTTGTGCAAAAGTGCTGAGGCGATTCAAGATAGTACCGACTGGAAAGAAAGCACTAAAGAGCTCATTAATTTGCAAAATCAGTGGAAGAAAATTGGACAAGTTCCAAAAAGAAATTCAGAAAAAATTTGGAAGAGATTTAGAACCGCTTGCGATCATTATTTTAATGCTAAAGAGTTGTATTTCAAAAATATAAAAAATATTGAGAAAGAAAATTTAGACAAAAAAATTGCTCTTATTGAACAAATTAAAACTAAGGTTTTTAGCGAAAACAAAGAGACGGCTCTTAATGAGATGAAGGAATTGCAAAAACAATGGATTCAAATTGGACAGGTTCCTTTTACCGAAAAAGGCAATCTTTACAATGATTATAGAAAAGCTGTTGAAGAAAAACTTAGCGATATTGGACTTACTGCCATAGATGTTGAAATATTGAAAATAAAAGAAAGAATTGGTGATTCCACATCCAACAAAGAAGCAGATTATATTATCAAAAAGGAAATTAACGCTTTGAGTTTCAAAATTGATAAGATAAAATCTGAAATCACGGTCTATGAAAATAACATTGGATTTTTTGCCAATTCAAGAAACGCTGATACCCTAAAGAAAGAAATTCAAACGAAAATTGACCTTGCACATGAGAACATAAAACGCATGAAATCTAAAATGAATCAACTCGATAAAACTCTGCGCGTTATGAAAGAAGATGAAGCTAAAAATTAGTAAATTATAAACTGTTATTTATAAAAAAGACTACCAAATTTGGTAGTCTTTTTTGTGTTACGGCTATTAAATATTCTATTAATAGAAATACATTCCTATCATTTCATTCACTACTTTTGAGTAATAAATATCCTATGAATTAATAATCTGATGCATGAATAGAAAATTAAAACTCCAAATACAAATGACTGTGGACGGATTCATTTCTGGAGATAATGGAGAAATGGACTGGATGTGCTTGCCATGGACAGATGATATTACGCAATATGTGAGAGAAATTACTGAAAACGTTGACTTAATAATTTTAGGAAGAAAACTCGCTGAAGGCTTTATTCCACATTGGGAAAATGTTGTAAAAAATCCTAAAGATCCAGAATTTGAAGGAGGTATAAAATGAGACCGTTGCAAGGGAAATTAACAAAAAAATGTTGATATAATGTTGGTAATCAAATAATTGTATTGATTTTTTTTGTAAATTTGCTCCATGGAAAAGAATAATAAAATATCGTTTGCAGATTTAGCTCTTCAAAGAAGAAAAATCAAAGAAGATTTTTTCAACCAAATCAATATATTGGTAAATTGGACACCAATTGAGAAAGAAATAAACAAATGCTATAAAAAGGGGGAAAGTGCAACTGGTCGTCCTTCTTATGCTGGCA